>CAZPHN010000004.1:0-103365 GCA_964586765.1 uncultured Bacteroides sp. | reverse complement strand
GGGTCGCCCCAACGGTGTTTGAGACCGTCGCGTCTACCGATTCCGCCATCCGGGCGTGAAATCTTGTGCAAAGTTACGGATTTTTTTCGATATGTGCAAATTTTGCGGCTAAAGCTGTTGCAACTCTGTCGCCGTCAATCGCCGCGCTGACTATTCCGCCGGCATATCCTGCGCCCTCGCCCGCCGGATATAGCCCCGGGAGCGAGATATGAGCCAATGCTTCGGGGTCACGCGGAATGCGGACGGGCGACGAGGTACGCGTCTCGCAACCGATGACGGTTGCCTCGGGAGTGAGAAATCCGCGCTGCTTGCGGTTAAAGTCTTCAAACCCACGGCGAAGTCTGCCGGAAATAAACTCGGGAAGCAGCCGGTCGACCCGCAAGGGTATCAGTCCCGCGGCATACGATGAGGAGGGGAGCGACGTTGACTGCCGGCCGCCGACAAAGTCGGTCATCCGCTGCGCCGGAGCCGCCTGCGAGCCATTGCCCGCGCGGAAGAATGTCTGCTCTATTTCTGCCTGATAGTCCATCATTTTGAGCGGCGAATCGCCGGCTACATCCTCGGGCAGGATTTCGACCACCATGCCGGAATTGGACCATTTGGTGCCACGCGAGGCTGGACTCATGCCGTTGACCACCAACTGTCCCGGCTCCGACGCTGCCGGGATGATAAACCCGCCGGGACACATACAAAAGGAGTAAACCGCGCGCCCGTCAACGCGCGTAAGCATTGAATATTCAGCCACAGGAAGATACTTTCCGCGCCCCTTTGGCGAATGATACTGCAGCCGGTCAATAAGTTCCTGCGGATGCTCCAAGCGCACGCCTATCGCAAGCCCTTTCGGCTCGAGGGTGACGCCCGCCGAGTCGAGGAAGCGGTAAACGTCGCGCGCGGAATGTCCCGTAGCGAGAATCACGGGACCGTGAAACTCGCTGCCGTCGGCGGTATGTACGCCCGTAACCTCGCCGTCAGCAATCAACAGACCGTCAACTCGACATCCGAACCTCACCTCTCCCCCCGACGCGATAATCCGCTCACGGATAGCCTTGATTACGGCGGGAAGGCGGTCTGAGCCGATATGAGGATGAGCGTCGACCATTATGTCGGGATTTGCTCCGTGTTGAACCAAAATCGAAAGAATTTTGTCAACCGAACCGCGTTTTTTGCTTCGGGTATACAGTTTTCCGTCGGAAAACGCGCCTGCCCCACCCTCGCCGAAACAATAATTGCTATCCGGGTCAACTATGCCGCGGCGCGAAATGTCAGCCATATCGGGGCGGCGCGCGTCGACATCCTTTCCACGCTCGAGCAGAACGGGGCGCACACCCAGTTCAATCAGCCTCAGGGCGGCAAAGAGTCCGGCGGGACCGGCACCCACCACCACGGCACTCGGCGCATCGGCGGGCAGCGGCTTATAGTCCGGGGCAGACAGACGCTCGGCGGGATCAACCGACGGCTCATCGACCGTGACAAGCACCTCAAGATTGACCATCACGCGACGCTGACGCGCATCAATGCTGCGCTTTACGGGCAGTATCGACGTAATCCGGTTGGCATCGACATTCAATTGTGTGGAAACATGACCCAAAAGCCTGAGCGGCTCAAACGCCACTTCCGGAGTCAGACGGAGTTGAAGGGATTCGCGCATGAGGTGATTTATTGAATTTGCGTAATACAACCCAAAGGGTCACAATGGTAGTCAGGAACGAAAGCATATCGCTTCCCGCCATCGACGCCCAGACGCCATCCACGCCCCAATATTTGGGCAAAATCCAAAGCAGTGGCAGCAGATAGAGAAGCTGACGGGTCAGACTAAGGAAGATGGAGAGCTGCGGCTTGCCTATGCTCTGGAAGAAGTTCTGAATGACGATTGCCGCTCCGATTACGGGATAACAGAGCAGAATGATGCGGAAACCGACAATCGAATGGCGGATAAGTACCTCGTCTGACGTAAACAGACGCGTAACCTGCTCCGGGAAAATCTCAGTGAGCAAAAATCCGATAATCGTGATTGCCGAGCCTACATAAATGCCGAGCCAGAGACAACGTTTGACTCGGTCCCAGCGTCCGGCACCGTAATTATAGCCGAGAATAGGCTGCATACCTTGCGTCACACCCATCACAATCATCAGGAAGAGCATCGTAACGCGATTGACAATTCCGAACGCGCCGACCGCCATATCGCCCTCATCGCCGCCATAGCTTATCAGGCTCTTGTTGATGAACATTACGACGATACAGGCACAAACGTTAATCAAAAACGGCGAAAGTCCTATGGTATATACATTTTTTGCAATCGAACCGGTATACCATTTAGTTACTTTATGGAAATTAATGAACGATTTCCTTGAAAAAAAATGAATAAGTACCCATATGCACGCAACGGACTGCCCCAGAACCGTTGCCCAAGCTGCACCTTTAATACCCCACCCGAGTGTAAAGATGAATATGGGACAAAGAGCAACGTTGACGCCCACCGACAAAAGAGCGGAAATCATAGCCTTACGGGGATAGCCGCTCGCGCGCATCATATTGTTCAGCCCGATAAAGACAAACGAAATAGGAGTGGCATAAAGCAGCACCTCCATAAACTCATGAGCATAAGGGAGCGTGCGGTCAGTGGCACCGAACACACGCAGGATATCATCAAGCAGCAAGAGCGAAATTCCGCCGAAAACCACAGAATGAATCAGACAGAGCACCAACACCGTGCCCAAGGCGTTCGACGCGCGGTCAAAATCCTTCTGTCCGAGGAAAATCGACGTAACCGTCGCGCCACCTATCGCGACCACCATCACGAAGGCTATCAGCAGGTTCATCATGGGGAATGTCAGAGCCAAGCCAGTGATAGCCATCGCTCCGACTCCCTGACCTATGAAAATGGAGTCGATAATGTTATACAACGAAGTCACCACACTTGCAATAACTGCAGGCACGGAGTACTCCATGAGTAGCTTACCTATGGATTTGGTGCCGAGCACCTGTGGGGAATCAGCTTGTGACATTTTGTTGTTATGTTCAGATTACTTCGAGGTCAGCCTGTAAACGCTGGCGAACCACCTCATACATCATAACACCCGCAGCCACCGATACGTTCAGTGAACCGATTTTTCCAAACATGGGTATTGACGCGCCGCAGTCAGCCAGTTTCAACACTTCAGGTGAAATTCCGACATCTTCCGCGCCCATAATCAGGCAAACCGGTCCGGTATAGTCGATTTCAGTATAATTGACCGCCGCTTTTTCCGTAATGGCAACCGCCTTATAGCCATTATCCTTAAGGAAACGTACAGCCAGCGCGGTTGAACGCTCACGACATACGGGAATATGCAGCAACGCGCCGGCAGAGGTCTTGACCGCATCGCCGCCAACGCTTACCGACCCATGCTCGGGAATGACAATAGCATCCGCGCCGACACACTCGGCGGTACGGGCTATCGCGCCGAAGTTACGAACATCCGTAATCCCGTCAAGCACTATGATGAACGGAAGTCGACCCTCCTCATACAGCTGCGGCACAAGATTGTCGAGCCTATGGTAAGTCACGGCGGCAAGAGTAGCCACAACGCCCTGATGGTTCTTGCGCGTAATGCGGTCAATCACCTGCACGGGCACGCGGCGCATCACTATGCGGTGGGCGCGCGCCAACTGAAGCAACTCGGCAATCAGGTCGCCCTGAAGGTCCTTTTTGATTAAAATCTTATCTATGTCACGTCCGGCTTCAATCGCCTCAATAACGGCACGAATACCGAAAATATATTCAGATTTTTCCATATATATTGGAATTTATTCTTGATTTTTGGTTATAGAGCGGCGGGAGAGCAAAGTATCAGCAGCGGCAAGCGCGGCACTATCCGTTTCAGATCCGCTCAGCATCAGAGCCAACTCGCGACGACGCTCTTCATTATTTAATACGCGCGCGTGTGTGTGCGTGGCAGCTGCATCATCCTCCTTGTAGACCTTGAAATGACTCTCACCAAGGGCAGCGACCTGAGGCAGATGCGTAATTGTAATCACCTGAATGGCGGCAGACATCCGCGCCATCATCTCGCCCATGCGTCCGGCAACGTCGCCGCTCACTCCGGTATCGACCTCATCAAACACAATAGTTGGCAGACCGAGTTTGCCCGCCACAATCGACTTCAGGCAAAGCATAAGGCGGGAAATCTCACCGCCCGACGCCGCGCCGACAACCGCAACAGGAGTCTGATTTTTATTGAAAGCAAAACGGAATTCAATTCGGTCGGCACCGTCAGAGCCCAGTTCAGCCGGCTCGACAGCGATGTCGCAGTTAAGATTAGCCATACCCAGCGGGCGCGCGGTCTCTGTCAGTTCCGCAGCAAAGGCTTTTGCGGCAGTCCGACGCGCAGCGGTCAATTTCTTAGCCGCAGCCTCGGCTTTTTTACGTGCCGCCTTTACGGAATTTTCAAGATCACTCAAGGCAACATCGGCATCCTCAAGGCAGTCCAACCGGCGGCGCATGTCATCGCGAATGGCAATGAGAGCCTCAACCGAGTCCACCTTATGGCGTTTCTGCAGCGAATAAATCTCAGCCAGACGCTCCTCGATTTCCTCGAGAGCACGGGGGTCAGCCGCAAGATTATTGTCATAGTCGCCAAGCGTCTCGGCTATATCCTGAATTTCGACCCGCGCGCTTTCCAGCCGCTCCGAAAGCTGCTGCACGCCGTCAATCACCTCGCTCAGGTCTGCCATGGCGTTCATCGCCTCAGCGAGCTGCGTCAGGGCAGAATAATCTGACTCCGAAAGGGCGTCGAGCGCGTCGGTCAGACTCTGCTTTATTCCGGTCATGTTTGCCTGAAGCTCGCGTTCGCCTTCAAGGTCTTCCTGTTCGCCAGCTACGAGGCGTGCCTCTTCCAGTTGCCCGAGACGGAAACGGATAAACTCCTCATCGGCACGATTTGTTTCAATTTCCTTGCAAGTTTCCTGCAATTCCTTCTCTGCGCGACGCAAAACAGTCCATTTTTCGCGATAATCCGCCAAAAGTGTCAGATTTCCTCCGATTGTGTCGATAATTTCTCGCTGAAACTCTGCCGAACCGAGCAAACGGTTCTGATGTTGGGAATGAATGTCTATCAGCATCGCGCCTGCCTCGGACAGGAGCGCGAGAGTGACCGGACTGTCATTTATAAATGCGCGCGTGCGTCCTCCCGGCGCAATCTCGCGGCGGAGAATACACTCATGGGCATCCCACTCAATATCGTTGCGCGCAGCCCAGCCGGCAAGCGCGTCGTTGCCGCTAACGTCGAAAAGAGCCTCGACCACCGACTTTTTGTCGGCATTACGGATTACGCGACTTTCGGCTTTTGCTCCGAGCAACAGACCGAGCGCACCGAGCATAATTGACTTACCGGCACCCGTCTCGCCCGTAATTATGTTGAAACCGGGCGAAAATTCGAGCTCAAGCGAGTCAATAAGTGCATAATTTGATATCTGAAGCGAACGAATCATTCCTTTTTCTTACCTTTTTTGATTTCATTTAACCGTCTGGTCTCCGTAGGATACAACGGATAAAGTGTTTCGTAGACACGCTCTCGCTCCGTTTGCTGCGCCTTGGAATAAACATTGACCAATTCATCAAGTTTTGCATCCTTGGTCATTGAAAGAGCTACCGACATGGGGTCAGCATCATAGACCTTTTTCAGCAAGTCGAGACTTTCGGTTATGTTAGCGCGTCCTTTGTCCGGACTCTGAGCCATTTCGTCAAGTCCGGTACGATGATAGCGATAATTAAGCTCACGCATCACCTCCGTTTTCGGGTCAGTATATGCCTGAAGCACCGCCGAGCGGTTTTTATTGTCCTCAAAAGCCTTCCATCCTATTTCGCCGGACGACTGAGCCTCCTGAACAATCATTTTAAGACGGTCCCAGAACGGCTCACCTCCTTTCATGGCGAAACTGTCAAAATCCATGGCGAGGATAAAGTAGGCATAAAAATTGAGAATTGCCGTCAGCTGGCTTTCCATACCGTTAAGGCTGAAAGTAAGCGGCTCACCCTCGGAATATGAAAAATCGATTTTCGTGTCGCGGAAGTTTATGAGCGAGGTGGTATAAGTCGAATTATAGACAGGGCGAGTTGCCTGAATCTGCAGACTGCCCTTTGCCACTCCGTCCTTATATTCGCTTATGGTGAAAAAAAGCCGGCACTCTATTTTCTCGTTGACGGCTATCTGCGCCTCAGAGAATTTAGTATTGTTCATATATTCGGTAACAGCTTCCTTAAAGGTTTCAAAAACCGATGTGCCGACATTCTGCAAGGAAGAGGTGTTGACCTCTACTTCACAGTTCAATTCCTGCGCATTCAGCACAAAACCGAACGCGAAAAGCGTAAAAATAAGGAGTGAGCGGAGAGATTTCATTCAGATAAGAGAGATTTTGAAATATAAGAAACAATATCGGCGGCAACCTCGCGCTTGCTTTTAAGCTCGCCGGGAATAACCTGACCGCCCGCAGTCAGGATTGTGACCTTATTGGTGTCGACGGCAAAGCCGGCACCGGGGTCGCGCAGTGAGTTAAGACAGATTGCGTCCAGATTCTTGCGCCGGATTTTATCAATGGCGTTTGATTTCTCATTGTCAGTCTCAAGGGCGAAACCGACAATCATCTGCCCCTTACGTTTGCGCGCGCCGAGAGTCGCGGCGATATCAGGATTCTTGACAAGGGAGATAACGGGGACATCATTGCCCTCGCGCTTGATTTTGCGGTCGGAAGGATTGGCGGGAGCATAGTCTGCCACTGCGGCAGTCAGCACCACTACATCGGCGAAGTCAAACGCAGCCTCCGATGCGGCAAGCATTTCGCGCGCCGACTCAACGGGAACGACCTTGACTCCGGGATTATGGCTGCTAACGGAAACAGGACCGCTTACAAGGGTCACTTCGGCTCCGCGGGCGGCAAATTCATCGGCAATGGCATAACCCATCTTTCCTGATGAATAATTGCCAATAAAACGCACGGGGTCAATCTTCTCATAGGTCGGTCCGGCGGTGACAAGCACCTTCTTGCCGGCAAATTCGCACCGGGAGGCGAAAAAATTCTCCAGAACGCGGAGAATATTCTCCGGTTCCTCCATTCTGCCCTTGCCAACGAGGTGGGAGGCAAGTTCGCCGCTTGCCGGCTCTATAATATGATTGCCGTAAGAGCGGAGCAGCTCGAGGTTTGCCTGAGTTGACGGATGAGCCATCATGTCGAGGTCCATTGCCGGAGCGACAAACACGGGAGCCTTTGCCGAAAGATAGGTGGTCACCAGCATATTGTCGGCGACGCCATGCGCCATCTTGCCGATGGTACACGCAGTAGCGGGAGCAATAACCATGGCATCAGCCCACAGACCGAGGTCAACATGGCTGTGCCACTCACCGGTATTGGCTGTAAAAAATTCGCTTACCACCGGTTTACCCGTCAGTGCGGAGAGCGTCACCGGAGTGATGAACTCCTTTGCGCTCGGGGTCATCACAATCTGCACCTCGGCTCCGGCTTTAATAAGCAACCGGGTAAGCATCGCACTCTTGTAAGCCGCAATGCCCCCCGTTATTCCGAGAATAATATGTTTACCTTTAATCATTTCGCGCCGAAACGTACACGCTGATAAATCCGGGTGATAACCTGCTTGGTATGGGCGGGAAATTCACCTTTCATCATCCAGTCATAATATGAAGGTTCCTTTGCAAAGACTTCAGCTACTGATTTGCCTTTATACTTGCCGAAATTAAACACTTCCTCGCCTTTTTCGTTAAAAATAATCCTGCCGCTCATGTCAGCATTCTTATTATAACTGGAAAAATCGGCAAGGAAATCCATATCGTTGCGAAGCTTATCGGGATAGCGGTCAAGCTGCGCCTCAAGTACCTCGAGAGTAGCCAGAGTATCAGCATCGGCACTGTGGGCACCCTCCAAGTCCTTTCCGCAATAGAAACGGTAAGCGGCGGAAAGAGTGCGCTGTTCGAGCTTATGGTAGATGGTCTGGACGTCAATCAGGCGACCGCGCATCGGGTCAAAGTCGGTGACACCGGCACGCAGAAACTCCTCCATCAGCAGGGGGAGGTCAAACTTGACGTGATTATAGCCGGCAATGTCACATCCGGTGAAGGTACGGGCAAGGTCGCGGGCAATCATCTTGAACGTAGGCTTATCGGCAACGTCGGCATCGGTAATATGATGGACAGCCGTAGCCTCCTCGGGGATATGACGCTCCGGGTTGACAAAAATGGTACGCGACTCGCGGCTGCGGTTTGGCTGCAGCTTTATGTAGCTGATCTGAACTATGCGGTCATGCTGAAAGTCCACACCGGTGGTTTCCAGATCAAAGAAAATAATCGGCTTGGTAAGATTCAGTTCCATTAGAATTCGGTTACGTTCATCGGCATAAGAAGCATCAGCAGGTCGGTACCCTCACTCTGTTCACCGGGAGAGAACACACCGGGAAGCGAAGGATTGTGGAGAGCCACGTTGACCTCCTCGGTACTCATGGTTGAGAAAATCTCCATAACGTAAGCGGCACTGAAACCGATAACCATCTCATCATTGTTAAAATCACAGGGAACGGACTCCACGGCGCGGGTACAGTAGTTGTTGTCGACAGCCTTGACGGTAACCTCGTTGGGGGTTATACGCAGTTTAACAAGGTTCTGACCCTGATCGCCAAACACACTTACGCGGCGCAGAGCCGAAAGGAACTGCACACGGTCAATGGTAAGATGATAGGGATTGGTCTGCGGAATAACGCGGTTATAGTCAGGGAAGTTACCCTTGAGGAGCTGACAGGAGAATGAAAGGTCTTCGGTTTCGAGCAGCGCGCGGCGGTCATCGATGCTGACGCTGACCTCAACGTCACGCGGAAGGATATTCTTGATAACCTGCGACGGCTTGGTAGGAACGATGCAGCTGACGGTCACTCCGGGAGCGGCAATGGAGTTACGATAACGCACGAGCTTACGGGTATCGGTAGCAACGAAGGTGAAATCATCGGGCTTGATGTCCCAGTATATACCCATCATCATGGGGCGGAGAGTATCGTTACCCACGGCGAAGAGGGTGTTGTCAATACCGTTGAGAATCTGATTTGAGGGCACCTTGAAGTTGACTGCATTGGCATCGGTAGCCACCTGAGGAGTGGGATATTCGTCGCCATTGACGCCAACGAAATCAAATTTACCTTTATCGCCATTATAAGAAACTTGAATGGCAAGATTTTCATCATCAATCTCAAAAGTAATCCCGATGTCAGGCATTGACTTGAGCAGGTCGGTCAGGCGGCGTGCATCCACACAGAATCTACCTTCGCCCTCAGCCTCCAGTACGGGAACCTTGGCGGTCAGTGTATTTTCAATGTCAGAGGCGGTAATGGTCAACACATTGCCTTTAAGTTCCAAAAGGAAATTGTTGAGAATCGGCATCGGATTCTTTGAATTAATCACTTTGCTGACCGCTGAAGTCTGACTATAGAGCGACTTGCTCTGCACGTTAAATTTCATAACTATATATCGTTTTTTTAGATTGTATTCCTATTCAACCTACAAAATTACAACTTTCCGCGCAAACCACCAAACCGATTAAATGAAAAATGAAAAATTAAGGATGAAAAGCACCATCAAATCACGAAATTTCACTAACTTTGCAGTCATAAACCTCGAAACATCCGCCCAAACGAAATCATGAGCGACTCGACCTCCGACTTCATCATCACTATCTGCGTAATCATCGGCACAATCATAATCAAACTTCTACCTAAAAAAATCAAATGGGGCTGGCGATTGCTCATCGGTCTCCTCGCTACTATCCTCTTATCAACTCTTTCCCACCTCATAGTCAAACAGATACTATAGTCCGCAGATTTTACATGGATTTTTAATTTAAAAACTTGCGGGATTGAGATTTTATGCGTAACTTGCGCAAAATTTAAGCCTTATATAGTTATGAAACGAAACAGAATTTGCTTTTTGCTTGGGCTGCTGATATTTGCAGTCATCTCAGTCAACGGTCAGATACTTAAAGACTTTGACAAGTATCAGTACTCATTTACACAGGTAGACCAAATGCCTCAGGCAGCCAAGGAGGCGTTAATGGTTTCGCTCAACCCTATTGGAGCGGAAAAGTATATCAACGATATAACCTCTGTTGAAGTTGCAGTCTGTATTGAAGAAAAGGATGTGAAAGGCTTTATCAAGAAAGCCCAGAAAATCATCAAGAAAGAAAAAGTTTCCAAACTTCAGTCAGTCAACAATGAAGGGTTGATGGTGGATTTTTATGCCAAAGAAGGCGAAATCATCATCCTGTCCGCTTTCGACAACGATTTCGCCAACATCACCGTCTTCAAATAAACATACGCCATAAATAAAAAATCGGCTGCGCCCACAACGACGCAGCCAATTTTTTATTTATATAAGAGAGGGTTAGTCTTCATATTCCATATAATCTTCACCCATTATCTCTTTCATTATTTTGTCTTCAAGCTCATCTGCTTTGTCAATATTACATATGGGAGAATCATATGTTCGGTAAAAGAAAACTGGATCCATATCCAAACTCAATTCGGTAGCATTTGTGGTAAACAAATACTGTTCTGTTTGGGGAAGTTCGGCAATCGCTCCCCACTGGTATTTGTCATTAATTTGATATGCACAAATCAATTTATCATTGGAGTCTAGATTGAACATTAAGTTGTGAATAAATTGTGTAGTACCATTCCTATATATGTATTGACCAAAAAAACAAGATAAAATTTCATTATTCATTTTATTTTGATAAATTCCCCAGCCATCAGGCTCATCGTTGTGCCAATCTGCCGTTGGTCCGTTGTAATATATACAACTTCCTGTACTAGTTTCAAAATTATACCCATAATACTCCCAAGACCGCGTATTCATAACATTATATATGACATCTTTTCGGGTCTGAAGCATATATGATGCACTTTCCTCCGGCACAGATGCCCAACTATAACTCTCCAATGCGCTGGTAATGCGTTCTCTCAATCTTAAATCATTAGCTACAAGATAGGCATCACCCTTAAACATTGCCAAAATACCTTCATCGGGTCCTTCTCTAAGTAAAGAGTAAGCATCACTGCGTGAGCAAGGTTTTTTTACCAATTTGAACAGATTCATTATTCCGAGATAACCTTTGGCATAGCTGGGGATTGTATAATCAGAACAATCCTCTAAAGACTCAAATATTTCTTCAGCACGGTCATAGTCTCCCCCCATAAAATAAGCGTAAGCAGCAGTGAACTTTGCATGATTGTCGAAATACTCCTTATCCGAACCAGAGAAGCGTGCATTATTAAATGCATTTGCAATTTTGAGCCATTTTTGAGGGTCGGCAATCGTATCAGGTTCCGACATGTTTATAGAATTGTAAATCTGTTGTAATTGATATACATGTGCAAAGTAGCTTTTTTCATTGAAGGGAGTTGTCTCAACGTATTTATTAAGGCGTTCTTGTAACTTCTGAGCGTTAGCTATAGTTTTCTTGCTTAAAGGGTCTGAGACATCACTGTTTGCTTTAGCTCTTAATCCGAGAATAAGTGCCGGCTGAAAGTATTTTGAATACTTATCGTCGACTTTGCTTGTCCATTCTATTACTTTATTGTAATCGCCAGAAACGTATGCATCGACGGCAACGTTGTAGCGGTGAGAATCCGATGTATACCATAAAGAAAAACATATCACTACGATTGCAGCGACCGAACCGCCAATTACGTATTTCCATTTATCCAAGAGATCCTTTACATTCTGGATTTTTTCCTTGCGTCTTTGTTCCTCAGCTTCTTGCTCAAGTCTAATTTCTTCTTCCTGACGTGCCCTTTCAGCAGCCGCTTCGGCTGCACGCCGTTCCACTAACCTTTCAAGGATTATTTCTGCACAGCGAACAATCAGCGGCGAATATGTATCAGCAGAATTTACTATCTCCTTGAGTTTTTCCTCAGGCATAGCCTCAATTTCAGGAAGCGTTTCATCTATGTTAGCACGAATCTCCTTCTCCTTGATACACTCCTCAATGATTTCCGGACGGTAAAGTTTCGCATTTGCAATTACTTCATCAATTTTAGCATCAGTATAATACCGTGGAGTATCCGGCTTTTCGGGAATCCAAGACTCTTTAGAGACGGGTGTGGCGGAAGATGTATTTTCGCTTTGTGTATTACCGAAATATCCGTTGACTTCCTTTTGTTCCTTATCTTCTCTGATTTTGCGGGCTATAGCTCCTCCGACACAAACTTTTCCTACCGGATTAAACACCGCAGGAATCAGCTTGACCATTACCAATCCGTTAGGAATACCTATAATTGTAATAAAACAAATTATTGCATCGAAAATATAAGCAATTGCAACAAAAAGACCAATCGGGAAATAAAGAATCCGGACTATAGTTGAAAAGACCACCCAAAGTTGGTTACGTTCTTCGCCTTTTGCTGCACTGATATCTTTTTGTGATACAAGCTCATAAGTATGAGGCGCAAGCAGGAATTTTGCGATTTGCAACATACCAAGACCAAGAGGAATACCAACAATAGTCAAACATAGAAGTAGACCACCGATTGCTGTTGGAATGGCAAGCAGGAACCCGAAATACGGGAAATACCATAAAATGTTTAGAAAGACTTTCATGAATGTAATGTGATTTTTGTGCCGCGGTCATCCTCTCGTTGGCATAACTAACTGATTTACATACGAAAGAGCGCGGGAATCTGTATCGGTTGCCATCCTGCAGTCTTAGGCTTCTCGCATTGCCCTGTCAAAGTCGGACGGCAACGTAAGAAGCCCACGCTTGTATATGCACACTCAATGCTCCATGCGCCTCGCACAGAACAAGGTATAACATTACATTGGGGCATCTACCGTTGCTAAACCCTTGACTTTGACAAAAATTTTGCGAGAATTTAAGACTGTCAAGAATAAGCGCGGATAAACGCTCTCAGAATGCAAAATTACATTCCGCTCGCAAAGGTACAAATATTAAATGAAAAATGAAAAAAAACAGATAAAAAAGGTACAAAAAATTACGCGAAACACGTAGGGATGCACCCCGGTGCATCCTCCGTTTTCGACAATGCGTGGGCGACAAAATTTGAGGATGCACCATGGTGCATCCCTACGTTGGGGGACAGTTTGTTGACACGGATGAGGATGAACCGGGGGAACAAAATTTGTTGACATGGTTGAGGATGCACCGGGGTGCATCCCTACGGTGGGTACGGTTATTTTGGGGATGGATTGGGATGGAAACAGTCATTGGACCAACGGGCGGGGTTGGTGCGGATGTATTGGGCTATCATGTTGCCGTCATGATTGTCGCGGATGATATGGTCATGATAGCGCGACTGCCAGTCGAAGGCTATGTTATTGCGCCGGGCGTATCTTGTTACTGCTTGTTTGTATCCTCCAACCACAACCCCAAGTGCCGTTCTAAGTTTGGGTACAGATTCATCATCAAGTATCCGAATGATAGCGTGTATATGGTTAGGCATTACTACAAATAACGGTACTTCAACATATTTATAATGTTTGGCTAATGTCTCCAAACATTCATACGCATGGCGTCCAAGCGGAGTATACTGCATCTTGTCATCAACAATTTCACCAAAGAAATGCAATTTATCGTCAGTACAGATGGTAACAAAATAATTACCTCCGGAATAGTCATGGAAATCCGCCCTAAGGTTTTTACGATGAAATACTTGCGACATTATTTTTTGCCGGAGAGGAGGCGTTTGAGGGAGTTGACCAAGCCGTAGGGGAGGAGGCGCATTAAGGTGTGACCGAGGGTGAAGGCTCCGCGGCGTATCTGGTAGCGGGCTACGTTTGGCGCGCGATGGAAGTATGTCAGCAGTGCCATCTGCATTGCCGACGCATATTCGGAGCTTTCCTTGATGACTTTATGGTCAGCGGGGAGTGATTTTTTCTTTGTGATGACAGCGACAATGCGACCTTCATCTGTTACTGAGGTCCTGACGTCGGCATAACCGTCAAGTTCAGCCGCTACGTCTACACTATTCTGTTTGTTCCAGATTATGAGTCTGCCGCCCTGACAGTCAACGTTATACTGATGGAAGCCTATGTAGGCTTCATGTTCAGCCTCGTTGGGCTTATGATTAAGATAGAGGACTCCGCCAACGTGGAGACACATCAGTGCCTGCCAGATTACCATCATAGGCACTGCGCTATGGTCAAGGGCGTTGCGGATATGGAAGAAGGAAACGCTATCTGAGGGGAAGAGAAGGCTGAGGGTCTCACCCATGCCGAAGGTGATACGCGGATAATCCAACGAATAATCACTGAGGATTTCATTATAGAATGGAGCCAACGGATCAAGATAGATAAGGGGATACTCCTTACCGTCAATCTTGTTTCCAAACATATAGCTCAGCGCGCACCCGACGTCGACAATCTGCAGGTTTTCACGGTCAAGCCCGCGGACAAACTCCACCATGTCAAAGTGGTCAAGTTCACATTCCTTGCCAAGCATTGACCACCCCATCAGGACGTCGCGCGAGCGTTTGCGCCGGTAGTAGCTGCGCCAGAATGCAACCTCATAAGGTATACCGGAGAGCCAACGCGATGTCAGGTCGAAGTCAAACGATGATACAGAGGTTTCCTTCAGCTTATTTTCCATCATCAAGCAGCAAAATGATTATTAGAGTCGGCTCGACAACAAGGAAAAATTGTCGGACCGACTCTGAATTTGATTATCAAAAAAAGTATCAGCGATTTATTTGAACATTTCGTCGGGATACTCGCCGGCAGCGTGGAGAGCAGCAAGTTTCTCGACAACACCGGGACGGTCAGCTGCGTAGGTTACGCCAAACCACTTCGAGTCAGTGTCAAGAATCTTGACGGTAGCCTCGCCGGAGTTGATGAGGGTATCGATACAGAGGGGAATGAAGTATTCGCTCTTAGGAGTGTTGATGTCCTTGTCGAGGAATTTCTTGAATTCACGCTCGGAGTAATCGAAGTAGTCAGGAGTGAAGCCCCAGAGGTTCATCGAAACGGGAGTATTGGGGTCAAGGGTCTGCTCCTTGCCGTTTTCATCGGTGAAAACGATGCGGTGTTCGGGGTCGTAGCTGATAGCGGTACGCTCAACGACAGATGAGAGATAGCCATCCTTGTCAGAGCAAACGCCGCGAGCAACGGAACCATTTTCGGTCATAGTGTTGCCCACACGGAAACCTACCATGCAGTAGTCACCCTTGCGGTCATGCTCCTTGCTGAGTTCCTTGCCGATTACGGCAAATGCGTCACGACCGTAGAAGTCATCGGCATTGATAACAGCAAACGGCTCCTTGATTACATCCTTGCCCATGAGTACGGCATGGTTGGTACCCCAAGGTTTGGTACGGTCGGCGGGACATGTGTAGCCTTCGGGCAGGTCATGGAGGTCTTGGAAAACAACCTCAACGGGGATATGACCCTCATATTTGCTGAGCACCTTATCGCGGAAATCCTGTTCAAAATCCTTGCGGATAACAAAGACAACCTTGCCGAAACCGGCGCGGATTGCGTCATAGATGGAATAGTCCATGATGGTCTGACCCTGAGGGCCTACGCCATCGAGCTGCTTAAGGCCACCGTAGCGTGAGCCCATGCCGGCAGCGAGTACAAAAAGAGTAGGTTTCATTATTTGTTAGAAAACTTGAAAATGATTGTTTCGCTATATGTTTCACCCGGTTTGAGTTCCACGGAGGGGAACTGGGGATGATTGATGGAGTCAGGCAGACCCTGACATTCGATTGCCACGCCGTCATAGTCCTCATAGGAGCGACCGGCTTTGTTCTTGGGCGAACCGGCAAGCCAGTTACCGGTATAAATCTGCACGCCGGGCTGAGTGGTCAGCACATCGAGCACTCTGCCAGACTTGGGGTCCTCGAGGGTAGCCGCATGGCGCAGTTCGCCGGGGTTCCAGCCGTCAATGACGTAGCAGTTGTCATAACCCTTGCCGAAAACCAGCGCGGGGAACTCAGCCTTAATGTCCGCGCCAAGGGTCTTTGCCTTGGTGAAGTCCATCGGGATACCCTTGACAGCCTCGAGATTACCGGTAGGTATCAGCGAGTCGGTAGTCGGCAGGAAGAGATGGGCGTCAAGCTTGAGGGTATGGTCAAGCACGGAGCCGGAATTATGACCGGCAAGGTTGAAGTAAGCGTGGTTGGTCAGGTTGACAATGGTATGAGCGTCGGTAGTGGCACCAAGCTGCAGACGGAGTTCGCAGTCATCGGTCCACTCATATTCAGCCGTAGCTGTCAGATTGCCGGGATAGCCTTCCTCGCCATCTTTTGAGAAGTAGGTGAACTTGACTTTACCGTCGGCATCGACATTGACGTCCCAAATCTGGTTCTGGAAACCTTCGGGACCGCCATGGAGCGCATTGGGTCCATTGTTGATAGCAAGTTCATAGTCCTTGCCGTCGAGCACAAAGTGACCGCGGTCAATGCGGTTGGCAACACGTCCGGGCACTTTGCCTGCACAGGGACCGTCATAATAATAGTCGGTAACATCGGCATAGCCGAGCACCACGTCATCCATCTTGCCGTTGCGGTCAGGCACCTCAACGCCTACAATGCACGCACCGAGGGAGCTGAGGGTAACTTTCGCGCCCTTGGCGTTTGTCAGGGTTATCAAGGTGACGTCGCCCTTCGACGACGCCACTGTTTTCTTTTCAATCTGCATATCTATTATATTAAGGAGAGATTAATCGGGATTACTCAACTCGACGGGCACCGTCAGAAATAACCACGGGATAGATTTTGGGTTCGTGACCGTACTTTTCGTTGAACTTCTTGGTAACTACGGCAACGAAGGGGTCATAAAGGTCATCCTTAACGAGGTTGATGGTGCAACCGCCGAAACCGCCGCCCATGATACGAGAACCGGTAACGCCACACTCCTTTGCGAGGTCATTCAGGTAGTCGAGCTCTTCGCAGCTTACTTCATAGAGTTTGCTCATGCCTTCGTGGGTCTGATACATGCGCTCGCCTACGGTAGCATAATCGCCACGTTCGAGGGCGTCGCAGACGTCAAGTACACGCTGCTTTTCGCCGATAACGTATTCAGCGCGCTTGTAATCTTCCTCGCTGATTTCGTCCTTGATTTTGTCAAGGTCTTCCATGGTAGCGTCACGGAGGGTTTCGATTCCGAGCTTGGCGGCAACGCGCTCGCAGCTCTGACGACGCTTGTTGTAAGGAGAGTCAACGAGTTCGTGCTTAACGCGAGAGTCAACCAGCACGAGTTTGTAGCCGTCGAGCTTGAAGGGGAAATATTCAAACTCCATGGAGCGGCAGTCAAGGCGCATCAGGTTGTCCTTCTTGCCGAATACGGAAGCGAACTGGTCCATGATACCGCAGTTAACGCCGCAGTAGTTATGCTCGGTGCTCTGACCAATCTTGGCGAGTTCGAATTTGTCAATCTTGTTGTCGTTGAACAGATCGTTCATGGCGAATGCAAAGCAGCTTTCAAGAGCGGCAGAGGAGCTGAGACCTGCGCCGAGGGGAACATTGCCAGCAAATACGGCGTCGAAGCCCTTAACTACGAAACCACGCTTCTGAACTTCGCGGCAAACACCGAAAATGTAGCGTGCCCACTGCTGTTCGGGAGCATCTTCTTCGGTCAAACCGAATTCTGCAGTTTCTTTGATATCGATAGAATAAACGCGGCAGCGGTCTGTTCCGTTAGGACGGATTTCAGCCTCAATAATCTTATCAATCGCGCCGGGGAAAACGAAACCGCCATTATAGTCGGTATGTTCGCCAATCAGGTTAATACGACCTGCCGAAGCAAAGAGAGTGCCTTCGCCGCCAAAGCGGGTTGAGAATTCTTCACGGATTTTCTGTTCCATTTCGTTGGAACATTCGTGCTGTTCTGTTTTCATGATTTTTTGAATATTTATAGGTTATAATTTACTTGAATTCGGTTTCTTACTTGAATCCAACGCCAAAATTACGTAAAAATAATACTCAGTGCAAATTTTCGGTGTTAAATAAAGTTTCAAAACAACATTCCGCGAGTCACTTCCTCGGTTTTTTCGTTACCGACAGAGGCTCGGACAATAGCCACACCGAAGTCCATGGCAAACGCCGGACCCTTGGCGGTAATCAAACCGGGAACGCTCACAACCGGAGCTCCGGTCATTTCCGCGCCGGCACATAGTTCCTCAAAACCGGGATAGCAGGTAGCGCGCTTGCCGTCAAGCAAGCCCATCTGACCGAGAACCACCGCGGGCGACGCGCAGATAGCGGCAATTCCGCCGCGGGTCTGTCGCAACAGAGCCTGCAGCCGCGCGTCGGC
This sequence comes from uncultured Bacteroides sp., assembly GCA_964586765.1. GTDB lineage: Bacteria > Bacteroidota > Bacteroidia > Bacteroidales > Muribaculaceae > UBA3263. The sequence continues at coordinate 85,072 of CAZPHN010000004.1, read as the reverse complement.
ATAAAGATTTGACGCTCCGGGCATTCCGCCGGGAAGCACAAGCCACTCCGCCTCCAGCTCTGCCGGAAGCTCGGAAATGTGTACGTCAGCTACATAAGGGACACCATGCGCGCCTTCAACCGCCTCAGAGCCATCGGTAGTAACGGCAACGGTAACTACGTCCATACCGGCGCGACGCATTATATCAATAGGCGAGACCGCCTCAATCTCCTCAAAGCCGGGAGCTAAAAATACGAAACTTTTCATCTTCATGGAATTTTAACGATTCTTCGACTCCAAAGTTCGCAAAAATTTCTCAAACCGCCAAAATTTCAATTTTTTTCGCTATTTTTGCGCCAAATTTCACATTTCTAAGCCTATGTATAAATTATTTACAATTCTTTTCGTTTCTCTCTTCTGTTTCTCCAACGGCGCGTCGGCAAAATGGGTTGCGAAAACCCAGAAAGCCTATGGCTGGAACGGCTCCGCATGGCAACTCGACGAAACCTACCGCAACACCTATAACAGCATAACGGGATTAAAAACGACGCAGACAGTCGTGGACGCTGACGGTTCGGTCAATCGCGAGACCTATACATGGGATATTAACGGAATGCTGAAAACTCGTCTGAAAGAATATGCACGTTCAACAACCGCCGCGTTTCAGCAGACCCAACGCCTTACGCGCACATATGATGACCGGCTGACATCGTTCATCACCTTCAATGACCAGCTGATATATCAAAACAAGGAATGGGTTCCATCCAACAGCTATAAGCAGACCATAACGCGCAATGCCGACGGGAACATAACGCAGATGGAGCGCGCGGTATATTTTATGGGTATTTATGACCCTACTTTCCATATTAATATAGAATATGGCGAGGACGGCAAAGCAACCGCCATCACTACCGAAGACCTCGCATATGACTACCCCACGCAGTCATATTACTGGAAACCCGGCACCAGCTACAAGGACATCATCTGGGAATCAACCGACGGACAGATTGTCTCAATCGACAATCTCTTTGACGGAGCGAACCGCATCAAGTCAGCAACCGCGACCATAAGCGGACAGGAATGTCATATTTCCGCCGAATATGCCGACGATGGTAGCTGGACATCATGGCGCACACTTTTTGATGAAGACATGGACATGGAACTCGAAGAGAAAATCGAGTACACCCCCACGGACTCATACGGCAGCAGCCGCGTTGTAATCTCAATGGGCTATCTTAATGACGGCAAGCCTTACAACACAGAGCAATACGTTTATACATACAACTATAGCCCCGAGGAGCTTTTGCTACTCGAAGAAGCAGTATTTACGACCGACGAAGGAACGGAAATACTCAGCCGCATCGAAGGTTCGGTTGAATATGATGAAGAATACGGATACCCGCTATCATGGACCGTTTCAGAATATGACCCTGAAAGCGGAGCGCAGATAAACACCCTGCGCGCCGAATATAGCGACTACGTCAAAGTCAATGACAACAGTTCAATCGAGAGTATCGGAACCGACACCAACGCACCCGCTACGCTCTTTGACCTGCAGGGGCGCATCGTCTCCACTCCCCAAAAGGGCAAAATCCTGATAAGCAAAAGCGCGAAAGGCTCTAAAAAACTTATTTTCTGATTTTTTTCGTTGATATTTACATTTTTTTGTAAATTTGCAGCGGATAATCACAAACGGCTGTAGAGACAGCCTCTATCCAAATATTTTCTTAACACAAGGTGTTATTTGACGTTTGAGTCTTCTTCTTTTCAAACTTGGCGGTTAGAATTCAGCAACGAAGACAGAGCGAATGATAGCACCCTCATCGGCGATTTTTCAGGTCGCTTTCCGACTTTTTTCTTCATAAAGCCGGAAAGTGCAATGATAAATCAGCATAGGTGTGGGGCTGTTGTTCTTGCCTGTTGCTGAAGGTAAGCCAAGACCGGAAAAGAGGGGCAAGAGCGAAGAGTATAATCCTCGCACCTTTTTTCGTAATCACATATTAAATCATTGCCGGTTTGGAGGATTGACAGGCGTAACCCTCACTTTCAACACTTTCATTATGAAAAAGACTGTGTTTACCCTCCTGCTGGCAGCAGGCGCGTTCCTCAGCGCGAACGCAAAAAATGACGTAGAGGTACAGTGGAACTATGACACCTCGCAATCCCGTATGGTTCAGGGCGATGCCCACCTCTATGTCCGTCCCTTCGTTGTTGACCTCAAGCTCCTGACCGAGGAGCGTCTTTCATGGCACGTTGAAATCAGCGGCACCGAATATGAGTCGCGCCTCGACATGGACAGCCGCGGGGAAATCAACATGGAAAATTCACAGCAGAACCTGCAGAGCTATGCTATCTATAAAGCCTCTGTCGGCACTCAGGCTCCCATAGGTCATAGTGCCTTGAAATGTGACGTAATCGTCGCTCCGCTGTTTAACATGACCTTCAACCAGAATGGCTGTGTAATCGACTTCACAGGTTATCCCGCCGCTTATACCAACTGGAAATCAGCTACCCTCGATGAGTTTGAACGCTGGATTCAGTATGACCGCAATCAAACCGACACCAAGCGCACCGTCAAAGGCACCGTAGGTGTTCAGGAAGTCGAAGTTCGCTCCAAATCCGCCCTTAACTCACTTATCAGCAAGTAAACCATGAAACATATTAAGCATATTGCAGCTGCCCTCGTTCTCTCACTCGTTGCACCCGCAATGTCGGCGCAGATTTACCAAAGTAAGTCATACGTAAAGAAAACCACCATCACCAAGGAAGAAAAGGTAGCCGACCCCAACCCGTGGAAAAAGTGCCAATGGTACGGCCGGATGGGTGTACTCGTTCCAGTTTCGGTTGACAATGAAGATTTACCCATCAACCCGACAGCCGGATTTGACCTTGACCTCGGCTTCAAGCTTCGTATGGGTCGCCACGGCTGGTACTGGGGAATGGACTTGGCAATGTTCACAACCGGAGCCAAAGTCAAATCCGCTACTTACTATGACACCCGCGTGAGCCACACCACTACCCGCAAGGGTGGCACGACAACCTCGGTCGGCGGTCGCCTCGGACTTACCTCCTTTGGCTGGCGCGCACGGTTCTCCGACTTTATGACCGATATCAACGTAGGTATATCAATCTACGCTTGCTCGGAGGCAGTTATGCACAACAAGGGACATTTTAAGAAAGTTTCAATGGAGCCCGCCGGAATCCAGTTTCCTATCGGCATAGGAGTCGCTTACAAAAAACTGACTCTTGACTTCACGATGTTTGTCACTCCGCCTTACGAGCGCATCACCTTTGATGCCGGTACAAGCAGCAGTACCACTTATGGCAGTGTGCACTACAGCGACTTCCGTATAGCCGTGGGCTATCTTTTCTGATGCAAACGCACAAAATTTTGATTTTTTGAGCAAACACTTGCAGCAGACAAAAAAAATTCGTACCTTTGCGGTCGCTTTTAATAGCAAAAATCAAATTTTATCCAATTAATTATTCACCTAATCAAAAAGATGAACAACTACGAAACCGTTTTCATTTTGACTCCCGTTTTGTCTGACGTTCAGGCAAAGGAAGCGGTAGACAAGTTCACCAAGGTGCTGACCGACAACGGCGCAACCATTGTGAACGAAGAAAACTGGGGCCTGCGCAAGCTCGCTTATCCCATCGAGAAGAAGTCAACCGGCTACTACACTCTCGTTGAGTTCGACGCTAACCCCGAAGTTATCAAAAAGCTCGAAACAGCTTATCGTCGTGACGAACGCGTAATCCGCTTCCTCACCTTCCGCCTTGACAAATATGCCAAGGAATATGCTGACAAGCGTCGCGCCCGCAAGGCAGCCGCTCCTGCAGCACCCGCAACTGAAGTTGAACAGGCTCCCGCAGCCGAATAAAAAACCACTGCATTACTACAATGGCACAGAATTCAGAAATCCGCTACCTGACCCCCCTGTCAGTAGACAAGAACAAGAAGAAATATTGCCGTTTCAAGCGCAGCGGCATCAAGTATATCGACTATAAGGATCCCGAGTTCCTCAAGAAGTTCCTCAACGAACAGGGCAAACTCCTTCCCCGTCGTATCACCGGCACCTCGCTGAAGTTCCAGCGTCGCGTGGCTCAGGCTGTTAAGCGTGCTCGCCACCTTGCCCTTCTTCCCTATGTAACCGACCTGATGAAATAACCCAAAAACGGAGACAATATAGACTATGAAACTGATTCTTATTCAAGATGTCCCCAATCTGGGATACAAGGACGATATCGTTGAGGTTAAATCCGGTTATGGCCGCAACTACCTCATTCCCCAGCAGAAAGCCGTAATCGCTACTGAAAGCGCACTTAAGGTTCTTGCTGAAAACCAGCGTCAGCGCGCTCACAAGCTCGCCCAAATCAAGGCTGCTGCCGAAACCGCTGCTGCCGCTCTGGCTGACGTTAAGCTCTCAATCGCCGCTAAGACCGCCGAAACCGGCACCATCTACGGCGCAGTAAACGCTGCAAGCGTTGCTGAGGCTCTTGCTAAGCTCGGTCACGAAGTTGACCGCAAGCTTATCACCCTCAACACCACCATTAAGGAAATCGGCAACTACACCGCCACCATCCGTTTCCACAAGGAAGTGGCTGTCGAAATCCCCGTTGAGGTTATCGCCGAGGTTGCCGAAGCTTAATCGGAAACTCCACAAAAAGGATTCAAAAAACCTGCACACTGCGTAATACAGTGTGCAGGTTTCCTCGTTTTTTACGTTTTTTAACCGCAAATGGTTGGTCAGCACACAATAAATACGTAACTTTGTGCATTAGAAAACAAGAAGTTATTTTAAATTGACATGGAAACCACTCTCGTAATCCTCAAACCCTCCGCTATTCTCCACGGCTACGCCGGACAGATTATTACCCGATTCCAGCAGAAAGGACTCGTTATCCGCGGGATGAAAATGATGCAGCTATCAGATGAAATCCTGAACGAACATTACGCTCACCTCGTTGACCGCCCCTTCTTCCCTGATTTGGTAAAATCAATGAAAGCGTCGCCCGTCGTAGTGATGGCACTTTGGGGAAAAGATGCCGTTGAAGTGGTAAGACTGATGACGGGAGCCACCAATGGTCGAAAGGCTCTTCCCGGCACAATCCGTGGCGATTTCAGCATGAGTGGACAGGAAAATATTATCCATGCTTCCGACTCGCTTGAAAACGCGGAAATCGAGCTCAAACGTTTCTTCAAACCTGAAGAAATTTTCACATATGAGCCGACTTTCCTAAAATACACTTACGAGCCCGCCGAGCTCCTCTAACCTCCGGCAGATAAACCTCTCAACTCACACAAATAAACCAATCCAACGAAAAGACAAAACGTAATGCGATACAACCTAAAGAACATCTTCCTCACCGCTGTAGCCACAGCGGGTTGTTTGATGGCGGCATCGGCTGCCGACGTTGTTGTCCCCCCTGCCGCCCATAACGCAGAACACTCTGACCTCATCGCAGGTCAGCTAAACATTGGCAATCAAATCAAGGTACAGGACACAGAAGCATTTCTTGGCAACCTTCTCTTCCCTGAAGAAGAAGAACCTGAAATGGACATTTACGAAGAAGGCTGGAACAGTCAGGCGGTAAACTGCTATTCTGGAGTAAACGTGCCGGACATGGCTACTCTCGATGTAAGCAAATTCCATATGCCTACCGCACCGACATACATGACCTCACCCTACGGCTACCGTCGCCGTTTCCGCCGCATGCACAAAGGCGTTGACCTCAAAGTCCAGATTGGCGATACTATCTATGCTGCATTTGACGGCAAGGTACGTCTTGTCCGCAACGAAGGTCGTCGCAAAGGCTACGGTCTCTACGTAGTAATCCGCCACACAAACGAAATGGAAACCGTTTACGGTCATCTCTCAAAATTCCTCGTAAAACCTGACGATTACGTCAAGGCAGGTGACCCCATCGCCCTTGGCGGCAATACCGGACGCTCAACCGGACCTCACCTCCATTTCGAGACCCGCTACATGGGTTATGCTATCAACCCCTCAGCGATTTTCGACTTCAACAACCACACGACCCACACCGACAGCTATACCTTCACCAAGACAACATACATGAACGCCCGCGACTATGCTCCCGATCAGGCAACATACGCACAGGCGTCTTCTCCTGCCAAACCGACATCAGCCGGCGGTTCGAAATACTACACCATACGTCGCGGTGACACCCTTTCACGCATAGCGTCTCGCCACGGCACAACTGTCAGCACGCTCTGTCGCCTTAACGGTCTCACCACCTCATCAAAACTGAACATTGGCAAAAAAATCCAATTGAAATAATACAATTTTTCATAAAACTAAAGCTCCGGCGCATTTTTTAGCGTCGGAGCTTTTATTTTACATTTTCTATTATGTATTCTGTATTTTGTATTTTTACTTGGTTGCGCGGATAAACTTGCCTGCATGGGTAAAGTACAAGTCCAGACCGTTTGAAAGTTCAACCTCAATACCCCGGCGGTCACGCTCAACGCTTACAATCTTTGCACCGCCATAATTAGTATTAACATATTCAGTGATAGGTTTGAGAACGATTGAGGCTGGAACTGACTTAGCGGTGTTAGTTTCAACGCTTTCCCAGTCGCCATGACGGTCAAAAGAGATTTCAGTACCGTCGGCAAGGGTTACTTCATATTCGGAAACGACGCCGAGAGTGCGGTCAATCTTAATCACGCTCACATCAGAGCTGAAATTATTGGAGATAGTGTTCTGTGCGGTTTCAGGAAGTACAGCTGCATCATAACTATACTCATCGCGGGCAGATGCGCCCAGTGTAACGCCGGCAATCAGTGCCAAGCTCATCAAAAGTTTCTTCATAGCTTAAATTAATTATATCATTCAATCATTATTACACCAATAAAACGCCCCTCCCCTCCCAAAAGTTCATCGGAGTTCCCCGAGTACGTCAAGTACCATGAGAACTCCGATGAAAAAACATAAACTATATCTTCGACTTACAGGGCGGCGAGGGAGGATTCGAGGGCGGCGATGCGCTGGAGGGCGGACGCCTGTTTGCGACGCTCGGCTTCGACTACGGCAGCAGGAGCACCGTTGACAAACTTTTCGTTGGCGAGTTTCTTCTCGACGGATGCGAGGAAGCCGCGCTCGTAGTCAAGGTCTTTCTGCAGCTTGGCGCGCTCAGCCTCAACGTCTACACCGGCAGCCTGCATAGGCACACCGAACTCAAGGCTGTCAACCATGAATACGGCTACGCCCTGAGCCTTCGCGCTAACGCTCTGTACGTCGCTCACGTTGGCAAGCTTCTTGACAACAGCGATTTCCTCCGCAGGAAGCGAGCCGAGCACCTGAAGCTCAAGAGCCACCTTGGGCGCAATCTGCTTCTGGGCACGCACGCCGCGCACTCCGTTGACCACTTCCTTGGCATGGTCCATCAGGGCAAGCACTGCCGCATCAGGTGTACCAGCCATAGGCACGGGCGCGTACATGATGCTCTCGCCGGGTCGACGGTCAGCCAGATGCTGCCAGAGTTCCTCGGTGATGAACGGCATGAAGGGATGGAGCATACGCAGCAGGGTGTCGAAATATCCGAGGGTTTCGCGCAGGGTGTATCCGTCGATGGGCGAACCATAGGCGGGTTTCACCATTTCGAGGTACCAGCTTGAGAATTCATCCCAGAAAAGCTTATAAATTGCCATCAAAGCCTCAGAAATACGGAATTTCGAGAGCAAATCGGTAACTTCAGCCGCGGTTTCGTCAAGTTTTGCGGCAAACCATTTGGTTGCAATCCGCGCAACTTCAGGCTGCTCGGCTTTCTCATCTACCTCCCAACCTTTAATCAGGCGGAACGCATTCCAGATTTTATTGCAGAAGTTACGACCCTGCTCGCAGAGTTTTTCATCAAACATGATGTCGTTGCCGGCGGGAGCGGCAAGCATCATGCCCATGCGGACACCATCTGCACCGTATTTTTCGATAAGTTCGAGCGGATCGGGCGAATTTCCGAGCGATTTTGACATTTTACGACCCAATTTGTCGCGCACAATGCCGGTAAAGTAAACATTTTTGAACGGCATCTCGCCAACATACTCATAACCTGCCATAATCATGCGGGCAACCCAGAAGAAGATGATGTCCGGACCGGTAACGAGGGTCGATGTGGGATAATAGTATTTCAGCTCTTCGTTTCCGGGATCGAGGATACCGTTAAACAGGGTGATGGGCCAGAGCCATGAGGAGAACCAAGTATCGAGCGCATCCTCATCCTGCTGCAGGTCAGCCTCGGTCAGGTCAAGCCCGGACGCCTTGCGCGCCTTTTCGAGAGCCTCGGCTGCGGTGGGCGCAACGACAATCTGCTGCTCGCCCTGAGCGTCGGCATAATAATATGCGGGAATGCGGTGACCCCACCAGAGCTGACGGCTGATACACCAGTCCTGAATGTTTTCGAGCCAGAGGCGATATGTGGTCTTATACTTTTCGGGAACGAAGCGGATAAGGTCTTCCATCACGGGGCTGAGCGAAATGTCGGCAAAGTGCTTCATGCGGATAAACCACTGCTGGCTCAGTCTCGGCTCAATGACAACCTTGGTGCGTTCGCTGTAACCTACCTTATTATTATAGTCCTCGACCTTCTCCATCAGACCGGCTTCCTGAAGGTCAACGGCAATCTGCTTGCGGCAGGCAAACCGGTCCATGCCGGCATACTTGCCGCCGTTTTCGTTGAGGGTCGCGTCCTCGTTGAAAATATCGATGGTTTCGAGGTTGTGGGTCTTGCCGAGCTGATAGTCGTTCTTATCGTGGGCGGGAGTAACCTTGAGGCAACCGGTACCGAAGTCCATCTCAACGTAACGGTCTTCAATCACGGGAATTTCGCGACCAACAAGCGGAACGATTACCTTTTTGCCCTTGAGCCATTCATTCTTGGGGTCCTTGGGGTTGATACACATTGCCGTATCGCCCATAATGGTCTCGGGACGTGTGGTAGCAACGACTGCATAGCGACCATCGGGGTCTCCGGCTACGTAATAGCGAAGATAGTAGAGCTTTGAGTGCTCATCAACGTAATTTACCTCATCGTCTGAAATGGCAGTGCGGTTTTTGGGGTCCCAGTTAACCATACGGAGACCGCGGTAAATAAGACCCTTGTCATAAAGGTCGCAGAACACCTTGGTAACCGACTCGGAACGCACCTCATCCATGGTGAAGCCGGTGCGATGCCAGTCGCAACTTGCTCCAAGCTTGCGGAGCTGCTGAAGGATGATGCCTCCGTGGGTACGGGTCCAGTCCCATGCATGTTCAAGGAACTGCTCGCGGGTAAGGTCAGTTTTCTTGATGCCCTGTTCGGCAAGCTTGGCAATAACCTTGGTCTCCGTAGCGATTGAGGCATGGTCAGTGCCGGGCACCCAGAGCGCGTTTTTGCCTTCCATACGCGCGCGGCGCACAAGGATGTCCTGAATGGTATTGTTGAGCATATGCCCCATGTGGAGCACACCGGTCACGTTTGGCGGCGGAATAACGATTGTATAGGGTTCACGCGCGTCAGGCTTCGACGCAAACAGGTCATGCTCCATCCAGAACTGATAGAGACGGTCCTCAACCTCTGCGGGAGAATACTTGGTAGGCAGTTCGTTCATCAGTAAAACTTTTGTTTCGATTTTAGACCGCAAAGTTACGAAAAAAAATCCAAATATTCTTTACATCTCAAGTATGTCAGAAATGAATGAAATCTGGGAAACAAAACTAAACCCCGAGGTTTGTTTAGAAACAGGGACACTCGGGGGATTCCGTTGCAAAGTTAATAATAAATTCTTAAATTTGCAACATCATTCAGTTAAAATTCATCCAGTGAAATACTCCGAATACGAGATAGCCTTCTCAACCGCCCGACTAAATAAGTACTTAGCTGCTTATAACGGAAATCGCAATAAAGCTTTATATCTGTATAGGCTCAACGTAAAATTATGTCAAAAATTTTACGGTATGCTCAATATCTTTGAGGTCGTACTCCGAAATGCCATAAATAACCATTATAAAAAGCACTTTAATGACGATGACTGGATTAGACATCAATGCGAAAAAGGCGGAATGCTTGAAAGCGCGCCTCAAAAAGCTGAGATTGAACGAATCGTCATAACATTGGAACGTCAGGGAAAGTTTTCTAATGACAGACTGGTTTCATCTGTAACTTTTGGATTTTGGACCTATCTATTCAACCGTATTCCTTTTAGGAACGGCGGGATGAACTTGTTACAGATTTTTCCAAATAGAACATATGGACTTGCCCAACGTCCAATTTTTAATGAATTACAAGAGATAAAATCTTTTAGAAATAGAATTGCCCACCACGAAGCAATCTGTTTTAACTCATCAGGTAAGGTTGACTTAAGTTATGCTCAACATAATTTGGATTTGATAAAGAAATACGTTGAGTTTCTTGGGTACAATCCAATCGAATTATTTTGGGGGACAGGTATAAAACCATATGCTCTAATTGACAAAATTATCAAAATATGAATATCCGATATAAAACAAATACGCCCCGAAATCCAGCATATGAAATTCGGGGCGTATTTGTTTTATGAGATTAGTGATTATTTTACGATGACTTTGAAGGTCGAGGTATTGACGGTTACGAGGTAAACACCCAGTGAAACGGGAATCGTACCCGCGGAAGTGGTGAAGGTGATGCCCGCCATGTTGGTGACGGAAACGTCGCCGTCAGCTCCCTTGACAATGATTGCGCCGGGAACGGTGGTGACGCTCACGCCCGCGCCGACAGAAGCGATTGACAGCTGATTTACGTCAAGAGCCTCGCAGAAGCTGCCGACACCCTCGGCATAGACCGGACGCACTGCATACTTGCCCCCGCCGTTAGCGTGGGTGAACGTAGGCTCGGTAACAGTGGCGATGGTTTCGCCGTCGCATGTCACTTCATAGCCGGTAAGGGTCCATACAGGCACGGACATGTCATTAAACGTCAAATCATCGACAAACATGGCAAATGAATCGTCGCTGACGCAGTTTATGGCGAAATAACGCGCGCCTTCGGGAAGGAGGAAGCGATATTCGAGCCAAGTTGCGCCAAGTTCGATATAATTTGCGGTCAGGGCGGTAAAGTTGACCGGATCGGTATCAGTGGTTGAATACCATACCTTCATGCGCTCGGGATTTACATTCTGAATGGTAAACGAGCGGGCAAAGAATGAAATCCACTGCTCCGCGCCGTTGAGTCGCGGCGAAATGAGCCAGTCATTGTTAACATATCCAACGGAAGCGACAGCCATAAACATCTTGTTTCCGGAATGAGGCTTGCCCTCCTCCCAGATGTCAATTCCAAGGGTCGAGGCGTTACATACTTGGAATGCCTTGCGGTCGGTAGCGTTGGCATACTGTCCGAGGTCCTTGTTGATGTAAACGGTAGGAGCATATTCGCCGTCAAACATTGTCCATTCGCCTATGCCGTCAATAGCCCAGTCCTTGTATGACTCGACATCGTCGGTAACCGCGCCGCGCTCCGACGGAGCCTTCCAGCGGAGGGTGACATCATCGCCGCTAACGGTTGCCTCAAGTCCGGATACGGAGGGAACCACGGGGGTGACAATCTTGACAACCGCAGTCGCGCTGTTGTTGCCTGTATTGGAGTCACCGCTGATTGAGGCGGTAAGCGTGCGGCTGCCTTCGGTAGCGAACTCAACGTCAAGGTCAACGCTGACAGTCTCGTTAGCGGCTACGTCGATGCCGGTCTTGGTAGCGACAACACCGGTGCCGTCGCTAACCTCGAGCGTCAGACCGCTGAGAGCGTCGATACCCACATTTTCAATAGCCACTTCAACAGCAAACGGCTGACCGGCGGCTACGCGAGCGGGAGCCGAGAAGGAGGCGATAGCGGCGTCGCGCTGTTCGATATTATCAATCTTAACGTCATCAATAAAGATATTGGCGGCAGCGTCGCCGGTTCCTGCAAAGCAGATGCGGAAGTCCTTCGCGCCCTTGTAGGCGTCGAGCGCGAGAGTGTGGCGGACCCAGCCGTCAGCCTCGCCCTCGGAGCGTGCGATTGGCTCGCCTACATTGACAAAATCAGCCCCGCCGACGGAGACGGCAAGCTGCAACGAACCGTTGCCTTCAACCGAGGGTGTATGATACATATAGAATGACAGAACCGGCGCGGTAAGCTCCGAAATGTCAAATTTAGGCGAATAGAAATAAGATACAGTTCCTATCTTCTCACCTACGGCATAGAAGCACGCAAGTCCGCGGTCGCCGCTATGGTCCGCAACCACGGTGCTGACGCCTGAGGTCTCAAGGGTCCACGCATAGGTGGGAGCCATGAAGCTCTGGGCAAGCCACGGGTAATAATTCATGCCCGCTTCGGGGAAGGTCTCGGCGATGGGAGCCTTATAGGCTGCGCCAACTACGGTTGCATCGGTCTGCGCGCCGCGAGCCGACACTCCGTCATAACATGAAATAACAATGTAAGTGACAGCGTCCTGACGGTCGGTCGGAACCTTATATGCCTCATCAACAAAGGTGGTGGCGGTCACACCCTCGCCTACCTTGGTAGCGTTGCGGTAAACGAGATATGAAAGCTTGGCGGGGTCAAACCATCCGCCGTTATCGCCCACAGCGGGGGCGGTCCAGTTGACCACGGGGTGTCCGCCCTCCTCGGTGACGGTAAGCGCGGTGGGAGCCGCGGGCTTATCTTCGCCAATGAAGGTGGCTACGGATGCGGCAACGCCTGCCTCATTCGCATTATAGACTTTAGCTACATATGAGTAGACTCCAGCCTTGCCAACGGTATCGTCAAACGTAAGCTTCATTCCGGGCGTAATGTCGGTAAACACCTTGACAGGCTCGGTCGATGAAACGTCCTCGCGATAAAGCTCAGCCTTTGAGACGCTGGTCAGGGCATTGCCGTCGGCGTCGCGGGTCGGTACGGTAAAGCTAACCTCCACATTCAGGCTGCCGGGTTCGGCGGGAGTTACGGTGAGGTCGCTGACCGTAGCGGGAACTCTGCCGTCAAACTCGGTAAGGCTGATATTGTCAATCAGCAGGCGATAATTCGCTGCCGGACCTACATAATGCACACCAATGTACCATTTTCCGCTCTCAGTGGCTTTAAATGATGCCTCGGCGGCGGTATATTTCGTGTTAGTGACACCCTTGTGGGAAGCCACCTCAACGGTCATTGCCTCGGGCGAGATGGCTGTACCTGCTTTGATTTCAAAGTTCTCCGCCTTGTTATAGCCGCCGGTGCGGTATTCATAGTGGAGTTTGTATGATTTTCCCTCTTCAAGGCTGATTGCGGGACTGACAAGCCAGTCGTCGCCCTCAATCAGACCGGGATTGTTGAGATAATCAGCCTGACCGTCGTTAAACGCCCATGTGGGACCGCCGTTGGGGTCGATTACAGTCCATAGAGCGAAATCGTCGGCAGAATCAAACGTCTCTGTGAACGGAACGCCGAACGAACCGGCAGCAGGCACGCGGTTTGACTCGACAGCCGGAGCCTCTCCCTTGGAGTTCGAAGCCTTTACGGTATAGTAAATGGCGCGGGCGGTCTGAGGCAGCTCGCTGTCAGTCAGTGAGGTTTCAGCGATATTTGTAGCTACGACCTTATTCTCAGGCATACGCGTAACAGTATAGCGGACATTGGCGGGAATGATTGCTCCGCCGTTCGCGCCACCGGCGGGAGCGTCCCAGCTGAGAGTTGCCACTCCGCCATCAATGGTCAGGCTAACGTTGCTCACGGACTGAGGCATATCCTCGCCCGCATAGATGCTCTTTTCGACTGACTCGCCGCGAAGGGCGTCAGTTGCAAGGGTGACTCTGACAGTATTGTCGCCCTCGGCGAAGTCAACGGGAATTTCAACCGTCTCGCCGGCAGAGTAATAACCATGTACGCTCTGCGAGCCGTTGACGTCGACAATAGCCATGACTTTTTCCGTCAACGCCGCGCCGCCAAAGGTCACGGTGGGCACCGAAAATGAAACCGTACCCTTAAGGGGATTGTCAGCAGCGGGGACTACTGCAAGACCGCTTGCCGCAGCGGGAGCCATCGGGTCTGTCACCGCCTCCATCACATAAATACCGGCAAAGCAGGCATTGCCCGGCATCCGCCGGATTTCGGTACAAGCCGCCGTCTTGGGGTCAATCGAGACTAAAAACGAGCCCCAAGTCTTAACCCATTCGCCATTGACACGCTTCTCATTCAAAGCCGCTATCACGGCAAGAAGGCGGTCATTTGCCGCATCATAAGTCATTGAGGAAACATAGCCCTCCATCAGTTTATTTTCAGGAGAGAATCCGTCGCTTAGCTTTATGGTGCCGATTGAGGTGATTATAGGTTCGTTTGCCTTACGGTTGGTTACGTTAATCTTACCTAAGCGACCGTAACTGAAAATGGTATATACCGTTCCGTCAGGTGTGGCGGCAAACATACGGTAATCGCGCTCATCCCAGTAGCCGACCAAAGGCGAATATTCGGCATCGCCCAGTCCGAACGAGGCGATGATTGAATAACCGCCGTAATCGCTGTTCCAGAATCCGCCTATGGTCTTGCCGCTTACGGGGTCATAGGTCAAGTCGGAGGGAACGTTGATTTCATCGATTGCCTCATGTGAGGTGCGCTTCCAGTCCGAGGGTGAGAACTGGTTATAATAGCAACCATCCTCTATTGAGGCGGTTACCGTATACATTATATTATTATGGAGCAATGCTGCGGCAGTGTTAGCCATGTCGGCACTCCGGTGGAGACACTTGATTGCGCCGTCGGGCTTCACCTCGATGGTGTAGACCCCGGCTTCATCAGTCGACGTCCAGTTATCATTGCTCACCATAATGCCACAGAGCACCGTTGCCGGTTCCGGCGGAGTCAACGCCTCCGGAGCCTTACGCAGAGCCGCCGGACCCGCGCCCCATGTCGGGGTAACGGTCGCTCCGAGCAGCAATACGCCAAGAATAGACTTGATTCTGTTCATTTTTTTATAGATTGGTTTATGTATTCTCTTTTTAACGCCGAAAACGGAACAGCCTCCCCTTTCTTTCGGGGTAGGCTGTCCGTTTCAGTCAGGTTAGTAAGTTATAGTCAGGTGTTTACTTTACGATGACCTTTTGACCATTGATAATGTTGATACCCTTAGTAGGTGCATTCAACTTGCGGCCGTTGAGGTCGTAAATGCTCTTGACAGTGCTGTCAATGCCAACTTCCTCAATCTCGGTGGTCGGGTCAAAGGCAGCAACCTTCTCAACGTGGAAGCCGCGAATCTGACCACCGGTAGTGCTATTGGCATGAATAGCAATACGATTATCTCCTTCCTGTACCTTAGCAGCCTGAGCATATAGTTCTTCCGGTGTCGGGTCACCTTCTGCGAGAGTCATAATTTGGTCTTCGGGCTCAGTTTGTTCTTTATCAGGACCCACTGCAAAATAGAATGAATGGTGAGCAACGGTCCATTGAGATTGATTTGCCACAAAAGGCAACTGACTGACTTCGGCAAAGTTCTTATGGTCAGCGTCAGAGCCCATCTTGATTGACATGGTGCATGCTTTAGACTGACTATAGCCTGACGACGGCGGTCTATAGTCATAAGTAACCTTATATATGGCATTCTTTTCTACCTTGATGGGGCAAGAGACCAAATAGTCATTATTCGTTCTGGTTTCATTATATGACTTCACATCCAGCTGCCAATAACCATTGTCACTATATTTCCATGAGTATACGCCTTCTACTCCATTATTGCCGTCTACGTCTTCAGTAGTCCACCCCGGGAAAACAGCTCCTTCATGGTGGATACCGGCTTCACCTACGGTGAGTCCGCCGCCAATCCAGCTTGTACTAACCGAGGGATATTCGCCGATGTGACCCTTACCATTAAGAGTTACATATACGGTGTAGGTGTGAACGCCAGCATCTACGTTTTCGTCAGTATACGAAGCCGCGGTTCCGGGAGTCAAACCTTCCGACAAAGTGGCAATTTCCTCGCCATCACGCATAATCACAACACCGCCGATTGAAGAAAGGTTATAGTCGGTGTCATAAATCTTCGAAGGGTTGGTCCAACTGAGCTCAACAGTATTTTCCTTCGTTTCACTAATTTCCGCCTTCAGGTCAGTAACGTCGGCCGGAGTAGCTTCTTCAGGTGCAATAGAGAAAGTGCGGAGTCTGAACTCGCTATTATTTGTATCTTCAATACCGTAGACAATCTGATACTTACCGGGTTCAGTGATTTGGAAAGTAAAGGATGACTCAATGATAGAAGAACCCTCAACTTCACCAAGTTGCTTAAACTCTACGAAATTTGAACTAACGTTTTCAGAGTTGAACGTACCGTTCTTAATAAGACCGATAATCGGATTGCGAACGCGACCATAACTACCGGTTGCCCCCACGTTGACCTTATAGAGCCCAGCAGTGAGATCAAATACCGGAGAAACAAGATAGTCCTTGGCACCATCGCCGCCCTTCAGTTCAAAATAGCAGTAATACGGGTTGTAGTTGTATTTACCGAGGGTAAACCCAACCTTATCGTTGTTAAGGTTGTGAGATTCCCAAATAACACGAGTGCCATCTTCTTCAGCAAATTCGGTTGTATAAGGTACAGGTACGGTGCGCGGTCCAACCCACGTGGTCTTAACCGATGGAAATTCGGGGGCAATTGCACCACCGTTAGTTCCTACAGCCTTAACAGTAACCGTGTATACCTGGGCTTCAGGGACTTCAATGGTTGCTTCTTTAACTCCGCCGTCAACAGTCTTGACTGGATCCTTGTCATCATTAAGATAGATTTCTACTTGATAATCTGAGTCAGCAAGAGTTTCACCGCTCGTGCTCTTGGTGGGATTAGTCCAACTAATATTTACCTTCAGGTCCTCATTTGCATCAGGTTTCGCGGTCAAGTCGGTTACGGGATTCGGGCAAAGGCTTGTCTTTTCAATTGAAAGCGAACGGAATTTAATACCATTACCCCCGCTGTAATAAGAGTTGCCGTGAATTGCGAAATAGTAAGTTCCGGGGGTTTCAATCTTGATGTCACGATTAACAGTCTTAAAGGGAGAGGGACTGGAGCTTGCATCGTTGGGCAGGTCAAAAGCATCGCAAATAGGAGACAGAGCAGAGGGGTCTGCCGATTCGCCCATTTCGAGCGTAACATTCATCTCAAAGTTTGCGTTATTCTTGCTAATCTCCAAATTGAAACGATAGTAACCGGCTTCACTGATAATTACGGGAGCTGAAATTAAATAGCTATCGTCAGTAGCATGATATTTACCCGAGTATTCTGCAAAATGAGAGGTTGAATATGTCCAATCTTTATCATCAGTTGAAGAAGTACCCTTGGCGGTGGTCCACAGACCAAAATCATCGGCTGAGTTAATTGACAAATTAACGGGTAGATTAAACGGGGTAATCGGACCAACATAAGCAGTGGGACCAACTTGAGTTTGGGCACCCTCAACGTCACCGGCCACTACAGAAACGCCATAAGTGTGTTTACCAGAGGTCAAACCGGTTGATTCTGTGTCAGTAAAGGAGGTTGCTGTTCCATCAAGATTCGTGTTTTCAACCAACTTTCCATCACGATAAACCTTTACTTCAGTGATAGGCTTATCTTCAGGAATGGCTATGCCAAAAATGTCATTGGTGGGCAAAGTCCACTCAAGTTTGCATGACAATTCGCGATTTGCTCCAGGGGTTGCTTTCAAACCGGTAACACCGGCAGGAGCAAACTCATTCTTAGCAACCATAAGGTCACTAACCGTAATTGACAGCTTATCTTGATCAGTATAAGCATAAAACACAACATACAGACCGGCAGATTCGCTTGGAGTAATCTTTTTGGTAATTTTTGTAGCACTACTTAACATAAGGTTACCATCTACATCTGCATTATAAAGGCAGGTGGATGATTTAATTATGCTGACATCAGTGTTAGAGGGCGAAAGGTATACCGAAACCTTTTCCGGGTAACTTGAACTACCACCTTTCCAAGTATATGAAATCACATACTCAACACCGGCTTCAAATTGTATTTGCGGAGAAATAAGATAGTCATCCTTAGGATAATTTCTGTGATAGCTAAGTGTCATATCTGTACCACTTGCACTCCAATATTTATCATTTCCAGCTTCGGTATGGTTAATAACAGACCAACCGGGAGCCAATGCACCACTCACAGCAGGAGTGCTGCTATAGGGAGTAGGGAGACCGGCAATTTCGGCTTGGGTGCCGCGTCGGCGTAGGTCACTTCGCCGGTTTGACCGGGGAAGGAGGTGGGGAAAGTGGTTGCGGCTGCAATCAATGCAGTAGCAACAGCCATTCCGCCGAGTAAATAGAACTTTTTCATTTTTATGAAAGATTTATTAGTGATTATACAATAATAGGCGCGGCAAATTTACAAAAATTTTCCCAAACCTCCAAGCCCTTGTCCCAAAATCAGCATTTTATAACACAAGGGGGAGCTTTCGCCGACTTTTGGCGAAAGCTCCCCTCTAAACGGAGATTTTATTCAGTTTTTAATCGACGGTCATTTCGCCGACAATGTCAGTGGTAAGATACTGTTTAATCTGGTCGGCTGACATTCCGGAGCCAAGCAGATACATCATCTTTGTAACGGCAGCCTCGACGGTAATGTCGTAGCCGGAAATAACGCCTGCCTTTGCAAGCATATCGCCGGTATAGTAGCGTTTCTGTTCATCGCCACCGTTAAGACACTGGGTTACGTTGAATATTATCAGTCCGCGACCTACGGCATCGGTCAGGGCATTGAGGAACCACTGCTCGGTGGGCGCATTGCCGGCACCAAAGGTGCGCAGAATTACAGCCTTGATTCCGGGAGTGGCGAGCTGAGCCTTGACAACGTCCTCGGTTATGCCCGGATAGAGCCACATGACAAGGACTGACGGATCCATGGCATAGAACGGGTCGAGGGGCAGCGACGTTGAGGGTCGGAGCAGATAAGGTTTGTTGTAATCGATATGAAGGTCAATGGTGCCGAGATTAGGATAGTTGAAGCTCTCAAAGGCGTGGAAGCCGGTTGAGGTAAACTTGGTTGAGCGGACGCCGCGCACAATGTAGTCTTGGAAGGAGATTACAACCTCCTGAATCATCGGGTCGCCGTTTTCATCCTTGGCGGCAGCGACCATCAGGGCTGAGATAAGGTTTTCGGTACCGTCCTCACGGGTATCGCCGATAGGCAGCTGCGAACCGGTAATGACAACAGGCTTACGCAGATTGCGGAGCATGAAGGCAAGAGCCGAAGCGGTATATGCCATAGTATCCGTGCCGTGAAGGACTACAAAACCGTCAAAGTCATCATAGCGGTCGGCAATATCCTTTACAATCTGCCCCCAGTATGTGGGGTTCATATTTGAAGAGTCAATAGGCTGCGGGAACTGGACGCTCTCAATGTCGTAGCCAAGGTTTCCGATTTTGGGAACATTGTCCATCAAGTGAGAGAAGTCAAAAGGTTGGAGACCGTTGGCGGTCTCGACCATACCGATTGTACCACCGGTATAAATAATCAGTATACGAGGTTTCATGAGAGAGTTTATAGTTTAGTGTTTAGGGTTTATAGTTTAGGGTTTAGGGAAATCGGAGTTCTCCGGAAGCTCTGAGTGCTCCGAGAACTCCGAGTTGAGACTTTATTCGTAGTAGTTCTTCGACATTCCGAAGACGAAGTTGCGTGAGCGGATGATTACGAAGACCATCACGATGGCGGTTGCTACGCCTACGAAGATGAACGGGAACAGGGTTGAGGTGGTGTGGAAAATCTTTTCACCGAAGCCGATAATCACAGGGACCATAGAGATGGCTACATAGTTGGCAACCTGAAGGTAGGCAAGCGAGAGGGTCGACTTGCTGTCAGTGGTGACAACTTCGGTAGCCTTGGTGTAGAAGATAGGCTGGGCGATACCGTTACCAAGACCGCAAAGGGCAGCAGCTATAATATAGGAGGCAACGGACTTGGTGAAGATAAACATCACGAAGCTGATAAGAATCATGGCGGTGGCGGCAATGAAGGTAGTACGACGGAACATCTTCATTACAGGAGTCAGTGCCAGACCGATTACGAACATGGCAAAGTAGAATACCGAGGTCATGGTCGAAGCATCTTCAGTAGAAATCCACGACATATTAGGCAAGTAATAAGAGGGGATACAGGTAACGAACACGAAGAAGAAGTATGCGAGAAGCAACCATACGGTACGTCCTACGTAGAAACCACCCTTGACTGTCTGACCCTTGGTTGAGAAACCGTCGGCGTCAACTGCGGGCACGGTAGCCTGACTGGTCTGACTGGTCTGATTAGTCTGACTTGCCTGAGCAGGCTGAGCGTCTGACTGATAGTCTGATTTAGGAATCTTGTTAAGGAACGGAATCAAAATCAGCGACAGAACCGGGATAAGGTATACGAAGAAGGCGCGGTGCCAAGTGTGTTCGAGATTACCAGCTACGAGGAAACCGACAGCGAAGGTAGCGAGCACAAGGGCAATGTTACCGATAGCGGAGATAATACCCATCTGTTTCATACGGTACTTGCCGGTAAATACGTCGGCGATAAGACCGGTTGAGAACGGGAGGATAAGACCGCAACCTGCACCAAGCAGACAGCTGAGCCAAATCAAGCCCGAAAGTGAGTTACAGAAAATTGACCATACACCGGCAATGATGTAAGCAACAGTACCGAGAGTGATAACCGCTACCTTATGCTTACTTTCGGAGAGTTTACCTGAAAGAAGCACGAAGGGGATAATCACCAAATTAGGGAGCACGGTCAGCAACTGGATTTTAAAATCAGTAGCGTCGGGGAAGATAGAACGCAAACTTCCCTCAATAGGAGTCACTGCCAAACCGGGAAGATCGACGGCAAGCGACAGAGACCAGATTGCGAGGACAACCATCATCGAGATTGTTCCTTTACCTGTTTTTACTTGCATAGTTGAAAAGTTTTAAAAGTGAGTGTTTTTTTGTGTTATATTAGATTAATCCTTCTGGACGGTTACGCGGTCACCGTTGAACACACCCAGACCGAGGGTTTTCATTACAGACTTGACCGCAGCCTGAGCCTTAACCGAGTTACCGGCTACATCCAAGGGGGGAGCAAATGCGGCAATACCCATCACACCGGGCATTACACCGAGCACACCGCCGCCTACGCCGCTCTTTGCGGGAATACCGGAAGTATAAAGCCAGTCACCGGTGTTCTGATAAAAGCCTACCGAAGAAATCAGAGTGGTGATTTTAGGAGCCAGTTCAGGGTCAAAAATCTGCTTTTTAGTCACAGGGTTGAGTCCGCCGTTAGCAATGGTAGCGGCACAGATTGAAAGCTGCTCTGCAGTAATACCTACTGAACACTGACGTGTATAAAGGTCAAGGCTCATGGGAACATCATCGTAGATACGGTTATAGTTCTTAAGCAGCCATGCAATGGCGCGGTTGTTGAAGTTGGTTTCGCTCTCAGACTTGTAAAGTTCATCAAGAACCTGAGCCTCAGAGCCGCAAAGGTCAGCGATATTGTTGATAATCGCTTCCCACTTGCCCCATGAATCACCCTTAGGCTCGACCATAGAGCAGGCGGTAATCGCACCGGCATTTACCAGCGGGGTTGAAGGATGGTCATTTTCAAGTAGTATTGCGAAAATTGAGTTGAACGGCAGACCGGTTGCGTCTGCACCAATCTGTTTCAGCACTGCGTCAGCACCAAACTGCTTGAGTACAAGAATTGCGGTAAGCACCTTCGATACGGACTCGATACCGAACTTATATGAGGTATCGCCAACGTTGAAGATGGTACCGTCAGGGAGTGTAACACTCAGACCGAAAAGATTCGGGTCAATGTTAGCAAGGAAGGGAATGTAGTCGGCGTTGTGACCGCCGGTAATATCCTTACATTCTTCGTAAGCTTGCTGCACAGCATCCTTAATTTGGCTGTGTGTAATTACTTTGTCCATTTTGGTTATGAGTTTTGTATGTTTTAAATAGTGTTATTTTCGTGTGTTTGTAAATAAAACGCTCTGGAATATATAAAGTTCAAAAAAGGCATTTTTCTAACAAAACAGCCTCCTTAATTGTATATAATAGAAAAAACTATAAAAAACACACGTTATTTAATTATTATGGACAAGAAAATCCTCCTGATGACCGCACTTGCCGGTCTCACAACGACCTTCACAGCCGTAGCCGCCCCGCGTAACGGGCGTCACGTTGAAAAAGGCATCACAACAATCGTTGTAAACGAAAAAGCAGACTCAGTGGGTAATGTTGAAAAAGCCTTCAGGGCGAACGCCCCTTCCACTCCTAATGACTCAAATCTGCCTCGATTTGCCATTGTAGGTAGAGAAAAGCAGTTTTACTTAGGTATCGGTGCGCAATTTCTTGGCGAAGCCGTCTATAACTGGGGCGACAATATGCCGTCTACCCTTAATTTCACTCCATCATCAATGACGCCGCGCACTCCCGGCAACGGCAGCTCGGTAGGGTTTGCTTGGCAGTCATCGTCAATCAACTTGAACTTTGTTGCGATGCCTAACACCCACAATCAGTTAGGTCTTTATTTTAAAGGCGACTTCTCATCAGGAGGCGATTTTGAGGTTTCTCATCTCTATGCAAAATATCGCGGATTGACCGCCGGTTATACCAATAGTTCGTTTACCGACGGCGACGCAATGCCCTTCACCATCGATAACGAAGGTCCTAACGGATATCCTTCGGTAACACTCTTTACCGCCTATTGGACACAGAACTTCGGTCGCGGATTCAGCGGAGCGATAGGTATTGATGCCCCGACCGCCGATTTCACCACTTCGACCGGCAGCACAGACTATGTAAGCCAGCGCATACCGGCTGTACCTCTTTACGTACAGTACGGCTATAACGGCGGCAACGACCACGTGCGTCTGTCAGGTCTGGTTCGCCCCATGCAGTACCGCAACTTGGACGCCGGTCATAATTCAACGCTTGTAGGTCTCGGCGTACAGCTTTCCGGTATCACCAACATCGCCGGACCGGTTTCATTTACTTATAATGCCGCCTACGGTCGCGGTATTGCCGACTACATTCAGGATGACAACGGACTCGGATTGGATGCTACCCCATCTGTCAAGGCCGGAGAGATGACCATGGCGCGCACGCTCGGTCTTACCGGCGGACTCTCTTTCAACTTCTCGAGCAAGGTTTCTGCAAATGTGGTTTACAGCCACGTCACAAACTGGCTTGGCGATAACGCCGTGGCTCAGCCTGACCAGTACCGCTATGGCGATTATGTTGCCGCCAATATTCTCTATAATGTCAACCGATTCGTGAGAGCCGGCATCGAATATGACTACGGTCACACCAAGTCATTCGCAGGGTCACCCCTCCACTCCAACCGCATACAGGCGCAGCTCGCTCTGACATTCTAAAAAAGCACAGCCTGACCATGAAAGCCGCTATCCGACCAAAAAGGATTGCGGCTTTCAATATTTTTTGTGTAACTTTGCACGTCTAAATTAAACAGCATGAAAGATTTCGCAGAAAACATTCGCTTTATAGGCGCAGATGATGATAATCTGGACCTTTTTGAGGGTCAATATCCCGTTCCTAACGGAATTTCGTATAATTCTTATCTGATTATTGACGAACATATCGCCATAGTTGACGCCGTAGACCTTCGACGCACCGATGACTGGCTTGCAAACCTCGCTGATGCCCTGCCCGAAGGGCGCGCGCCCGAATACCTTATTATACAGCACATGGAGCCGGACCATTCAGGGAGCATCTCCCACCTGATGAATCGGTTCCCGGAAGTAAAGATTATATGCACTGCTAAAGGCGCGTCAATGCTCGGTGACTATTTCGAGGACGTAGACTTCAGCGGCAAGGTTGTCACCGTTGCTGATGGAGACACGCTCTCGCTCGGACATACTACGCTCCGGTTTCTAACCGCCCCGATGGTCCACTGGCCCGAAGTGATGCTGACTTATGATGAAACCGACGGAGTTTTATTCTCGGCAGATGCGTTCGGTTCATTCGCCATGAGCGATGATGGAATAGAGGTGGCATGGGATGCCGAAGCGCGCCGATATTATACGAATATTGTCGGACGGTTTGGCAACAGTGTGAAAATGCTGATGAAAAAGATTCAAGGACTGAAATTTGACGTAATTGCGCCGCTACATGGACCTATTCTTACGTCAAACCTGTCTCATTACTGGAATCTTTATGAAAAATGGAGCGGATATGAACCGGAAACCAAGGGCGTACTTATTGCGTATGCGTCAATCTATGGCGGCACCGCCGAGGCTGCGCGTCGCATTGCCGACCGGCTGCGCTCGAAACCGGATGCCGGCGATGTGGTTCTTTTTGACCTTACACGCCGCGACGTGTCGTTTGCCGTGAGCGAGGCATTCCGATTGTCGTCATTGGTTCTCTGCTCGGTGACCTACGACGGTGGAATTTTTCCCGCCATGCATACGTTCATTCACCATATTTGCAGCAAAAAATTAGCAAACCGCCGCATCGCGCTGGTCGAGAACGGGTCGTGGGCACCGCAGGCGGCACGCATAATGTCAACGGAACTGCAGTCGCTGCCCGGAGTTGAAATCATATCCCCTACCCTTACGCTCCATAGCCGCCTCCACCGGGCAGATATGCCGGTTTTGGATGAAATCTGCAACGAAATTGTTAAATAATAAGATTTTTTCTTATCTTTGCGCATATAAACGCGAAATTTATGAAAGAAAAGTATAATATTGCCGTTGCCGGAACAGGTTACGTCGGATTGAGCATTGCTACACTGCTCGCGCAGCATAATCATGTCACTGCAGTTGACGTCATACCCGAAAAGGTTGAGAAAATCAACCGTCGCGAGTCTCCCATTCAGGATGAATATATCGAAAAATATTTCGCCGAAAAGGAACTTGACCTGACTGCGACTCTTGACGGCGCAGCAGCATATCGCGACGCCGATTTCGTGGTTATCGCCGCCCCAACCAACTATGATTCGCAGACCAATAGCTTTGACACCCACCATATTGAGGATGTAATCGATTTGGTTCGCAGCGTCAACCCTGCAGCCGTCATGGTTATCAAATCGACCATACCCGTAGGTTACTGCCGCTCACTCTATTTAAAATATGCCCAAAAGGGAGCGGAAGTGTTCAATCTGCTTTTCTTCCCGGAATTTTTGCGCGAGAGCAAAGCTCTGTATGACAATCTTTACCCCAGCCGAATTATTGCCGGTCTGCCGAAAATCATTGCCGACCCGCGCTATGAAGCTGAAAACGAAGCTATCCGCAAACTGACCTCCGCCGATCATATCACCAAGGCGGCAGAAACCTTCGCCGCGCTCCTTCAGCAGGGAGCTCTCAAAACGGATATCGACACCCTTTACATGGGTATGAAAGAAGCGGAAGCGGTAAAGCTTTTTGCAAACACCTATCTGGCACTGCGTGTAAGCTACTTTAACGAGCTTGACACATATGCAGAGCTCAAGGGACTGGATTCGCAGTCGATTATCCGCGGAGTGGGACTTGACCCGCGCATCGGCTCGCACTACAACAACCCCTCATTCGGTTACGGCGGTTACTGTCTGCCCAAAGATACCAAGCAGCTGCTTGCCAACTATGCAGAAGTGCCTCAGAACATGATGACAGCCATCGTGGAGAGCAACCGCACACGCAAAGACTTTATTGCCGATCAGGTCCTACGTATGGCAGGCTACTATGACTACTCCACCGCCAACACCTACGGTGCGGCACCGGAAGAGCAGGTAACCATAGGCGTTTACCGTCTGACCATGAAATCGAATTCCGACAATTTCCGTCAGTCATCAATTCAGGGTGTGATGAAGCGCATCAAAGCCAAAGGCGCAAAAGTAATTATTTATGAGCCTACCCTACAAGACGGAACTACTTTCTTCGGCTCTGAGGTTGTAAACGACCTTGCGCGTTTCAAGCAGGAAAGCAAAGCTATTCTTGCCAACCGTTATGATACGTGTCTTGACGATGTACGGTCAAAGGTTTATACCCGCGATATTTTCCAACGCGACTAATTTTTGAAAATTTTTACGCAAAAATTTGCACGGGTCAAATATTTGTCGTAACTTTGCACCGTTCAAAATCGATGGCGATTTAGTGTAGTGGTCTAGCACGCCGCCCTCTCACGGCGGAAACCCGGGTTCGAGTCCCGGATTCGCTACTAAACCAAAAAGCGGATAGTCAAAAGGAGACTATCCGCTTTTCTCCTTAAATCACATTATGTCTACAATCAAAAAATACGGACTACCGTTTGCGCTTGTCTCCCTGCTTTTCTTGCTATGGGGTATAGCCAACAACATGAATGACACACTGCTGGCTGCTTTCAAACGCATTATGTCGATGAGCGACCTGCAGACCTCGCTCGTGCAGTTTGCTTTTTATGGAGCATATTTCTGCATCGCGCTTCCTGCCGCCCTCTTTATTCGCAAATACTCATATAAAAGCGGCATATTGCTCGGATTACTTGTCTACGCAATCGGCACCATGCTCTTTTATCCTGCCGGAATTACCGCAAGCTATCCGTTCTTCCTCTTCGCCATATATATTATGGCGTGTGGATGTGCTATTCTCGAAACCACGGCAAACCCGTATATCCTTGCCATGGGTCCGCACGAATCAGCTACCCGTCGCCTTAATATAGCGCAAACCCTGAATCCACTCGGCGCGATAATCGGTATTCTCCTCAGCCGTATGTTCATTCTCGGCGAACTTCAGGATGCCGATGCGGCGGCACGCGCAGAAATGCCGCGCGAAGCTCTGCAAGCCATACAGCAACATGAACTGAGCGCGATTTCCGGCACATACATGCTTATAGGCATTGTCCTGCTTGCCCTGATGGTTATTATCAGGTTTGTAAGGATGCCTATGATTAAGGATGCGGAGGAAACCGGCTCACATACACCAGCAGCAGGTTCAATTCTCAGCCGGTTCTGGCACACTCCGCGTTATCGCAACGGTGTAATCGCTCAATTCTTCTATGTCGGAGCGCAAACAGGCGTATGGTCATTTACCATCCGTTTAGTCATGGCAGAAACGGATTGCCGTGAAGCTGCCGCATCTGACATATTCCTCTACTCCATACTTGCGTTTACAGCATTCCGCTTCATCTTTACTGCACTGATGAAACGGTTCCAACCGTCACGACTCATGGTAGGTGCAGCCCTCGCCGCCATCGTGTTTACCTCCATCGTGACTTTCGGTAATGGTGTAATAGCCATCGCCGCACTTATATCCATCAGCGCGTGCATGAGCCTCATGTTCCCGACTATCTACGGAATAGCACTCGACGCGCTTTCGCCTTCCGATGCGAAACTCGGTGCATCAGGTCTAATCATGGCGATATTAGGCGGCGCGCTTATTACGCCCGTTCAGGCTTACGTCAGCGATATGAGCCACTCCATTTCGCTTTCTTTCCTCGTTCCTCTTATCTGTTTTATAATCATTTTAATCTACGCTGTCAGCGCAAGCACTCAAAATGCAACAGGAAAATAACACCACCTCAGCCCGCAAGAAAGTTTTTGTCAGCGGCTGTTACGATATGCTCCATTCAGGTCATGTGGCTTTCTTTAAAGCGGCATCGGCTTATGGCGACCTCTATGTAGGAATAGGTTCTGACTCTACCATTCAGGAGTTGAAACATAGACGCACGGTTTACAGCGAACGCGAGCGACTCTATATGGTCAAGGCTATCCGATATGTAACAGATGCCTACATCAACAGCGGTTCCGGCATGATGGACTTTGTCGAGACCATTGACAAAGTTCAGCCCGACGTTTTCGTAGTAAACACAGATGGAGGCTCAGACATAAAGCGAAAATTCTTTGAAGAGCGCGGAATTGAATACGTAGAGTTGCAACGCATACCCGACGAAGGACTTGATGCACGTTCAACCACCGCATTGCGTACAGCGAACCGCTGCGGGCTTCCCTATCGACTTGACCTTGCCGGCACATGGATTGACCAGCCATACGTTTCCTGCCATCATCCCGGATGGGCTTTGACCATATCACTTGAACCGACTGAAGAATTTATGGAACGCGCCGGCATGTCGACGTCAACCCGCAATGCCGCACGTAAAATATGGCCTTACGAACTGCCCGCCGGTAACGAAGAAATGCTTGCACGCCTTTTGTTCTGCTTTGAAAATGACCCGGAACAGGACAAAGGTCACATTAGCGGCGCACAGGACTCGATAGGTATCTGCATGAGCGGTCTCAACCGTCATTTCTACGACAACACCTACTGGCCCTCGAAAATCGAGTCTTGCCATGATGAAGAAACCCTACAGTGGCTTGAACAGCACCTTTGTCTGGTTCCGACATTCCCGCGTCGTCCGGGTTATTCGGTGGTTGAAGGCAAAGATATCAACCCCGAAAAAGTTGAGGCATTGGCAGAAGCGGCTGACCGCTGCTGGGACGCAATCATGCGTCGTGACCTCGGCAACTTCGCACGCGCGTTTGCCGACTCATTTGCCGCTCAGATTTCCATGTTCCCGGCAATGATTGCCGACGGCTTACAGGAATACATCGACAAATACGCTCCACTCTCGCTTGCCCATAAACTGAGCGGAGCCGGCGGTGGTGGCTATCTCGCGCTGGTCATTGACGGACCGCTACCCGAAGGTGCCCACCCCCTGACCATCCGTCGCCGCGAATAACACGACAAAATCAGGTAGGCTTAGATATTTTGAGCGATATTTCCGGCATGCGAGGACGCATGCCGCCCCCAAGCAGCCATATCCACCCCCATAAAAAGGAACTGTCTAAACTTGTTAGACAGTTCCTCGGTTTTGTTTTTAATATTCGTATGGGTTAGAATTTGGCGTTGCGCATATCGCCGGTTTCGTTGAAGGCGTTGTGGAACGCGAAGGAGGCGGTAAGCACGTGGGGGGTCTGTCCGCCCTTGCCAAGTTTGAGGTATTCACGGAGCAGCGGGCGATAATCCGGGTGCGCGCAGTTTTCGATGATGCGTTCGGCACGCTGAACGGGGTCAAGTCCGCGGAGGTCGGCAACGCCCTGATCGGTAACGAGGATGTCGACGGAGTGTTCGGAGTGGTCCTGATGAGCTACCATCGGCACTATATTGCTGATGCAACCGCCCTTCGTCACTGACGGGCAGGAGAAGATGCTCAGGTAAGCGTTGCGGGTAAAGTCGCCTGAACCGCCAATACCGTTCATCATCTTTGTGCCAAGCACGTGGGTTGAGTTAATCGCACCGAATATATCGGCTTCAAGAGCGGTATTCATAGCGATTACGCCGAGACGACGGATGATTTCGGGATTATTGGAGAGTTCAGAGGGACGGATTGTGATACGTCGGCAGAAATCACGGTCGTGGGCAAACAGGCGAGCCTGAGCTTCGTCGCTCATTGTCAGCGAGCAAGTGCTTACAAAACGGCAGCGGTCACGCTCCATGAGGTCAAGTACGGCATCCTGAGCCACTTCCGTATAGAACGAGAAGGGGGGAATATCATGGGCGTCGGCAAGTCCGTAAAGCACTGCGTTAGCGACATTGCCCACACCGCTCTGCAGCGGCAGGAACTCCTTGGGCAGACGTCCGTGCTTAAGTTCATTAACCAAGAAATCGCAGACGTTAGCACCGATTTTTGCTGAAACTTCATCGAGCGCGGAGAAGGGATGAACCTCATCGGTACAGTGGGTTTCCACTACGCCGATTACCTTTTTCGGGTCAACATATAAATAAGGTGAACCGATACGGTCGTTTACGTTATAAATAGGTATTTCGCGGCGATGAGGAGGATCGGCGGGAAGATAGAGATCATGCAGACCTTCGAGTTTGGTAGAGATTGCGGTATTATGCTCGATGATTATATGCTTTGCCATCTGGGCGATGGTGGTCGATATA
Source organism: uncultured Bacteroides sp. (assembly GCA_964586765.1). GTDB lineage: Bacteria > Bacteroidota > Bacteroidia > Bacteroidales > Muribaculaceae > UBA3263. The sequence goes on along the minus strand of CAZPHN010000004.1, from coordinate 55,235 downwards.
CCAGCACCGGTACCAAGCACGAGACGACCGTCAGGCTGAACGTCAACAGCCTCAATTACGGCAACATCAAGCAGACCATAGAACCCGTAGCGTAACTTCTGGGCGAGTTCAGAGAGATGAAGGTCGAAATAGTGGGCATCGTGAGAGTTGATGCGCTTACGCAAATCAGGGGTGTTCTGATAAGGAGTACGACGACCAATGGCGTTAACAAGTGAAAGTGCGCCATCAACATGGCGGTTTGTCGATGCACCGGTAAAAAGGTCAACTTTATACGGGCGACCGGCTTCATGTTCGGCAGCAGCCAAGGCTGCTACAGCGTCAAAAGTGTCTTTAGGCGCGCCGGAGGCGGTAAAACCGCTGAGGCCAATCGCCATTCCATTTTCAATATGGCTTGCGGCTTCTTCAGCCGTTAGAATGGGAAATGACATTTTTAATGTGATGGATACAGATTTTTAGTTTATTGTGCGCAAATATAGTAATATTTTTGCACAAAAACGTAATTACGTGCAATATTTTTCAAAAATACGATATTTTTTGTGTTTAAGTGTAACATTTTATAAATTGTGCCGTCTTTCAAGTACATGACAGCAACAGAATTCAGGACACTGATGGAGCGGACAGGTCGCCGGATGTATATGGCGGCACTCCGCGTGACCGGGTCAGAGGCGGATGCCGAAGATGCGGTTCAGGAGGCAATGTGCCGACTCTGGAAGAGGCTGGATTCTTTTGCGGGAGCCGAAAACAGGGAGGCCTATGCCACGGCGACAGCGCGCCGATGTGCGCTCGACCTGATTGAAAGCCGCCGTCCGGGATATGGTCTGGATGAAGTTTCCGGAGTCGCCGCCCCGGATGAAGAGGATGATAATAATGAGCGCGAGCGTCTGACCGCAGTATTCCGGATAATAGAAACGCTCCCTTCGCCCCAGCGCGAGGTCATCACCTTGCGCGACATCAACGGTCTTGAAATGGAAGAAATTCAACAGGAGTTAAACCTGACTGCCGGCAACGCACGTGTGATTTTGAGCCGCGCACGCGCCGCAGTCCGCAAATACTTTGAAGAATATGATAGATAAATTATTGGACAAATATTATGCAGGAGAGACCTCGCGCAAAGAGGAAACCCGGCTTGCCGAGCTTCTAAGCCAGAACACGGACCCGCGTTACGATGCAGACCGCCGACTAATCTGCACGCTCCACTCCCCGCTGCCTGACTTCGGCAAGATGGCGCGCCGGGCTTCGCGTCGCCGTATGTTCACTCCGATGAAATGGGTATCTGTCGCCGCTTCCGTAGCCATCGTGCTTATTGCCGCAAGCTCCCTGTTCCGTCAGCCCGCTCCGACCATGGAGACGGAAATGACGGTTGCGGAAGCTACGGAACAGACCCGGCTCGCCCTGATGATGTTTTCCGACGCGTTTGACCGCGGATTTGAAGAACTTGATAAACTCAACGACTTATGAAACACGTGCTTTTCACTTTAATCGTTCTGGTGATTTCTGCATTGTCGCCCGTGGCAAACGCTGCCAGTGAGAAAGAATACGTTCCGGCATCACGAACCGCCCTTCTCGACAGATGTCGTGAATTCGGCTCTGAGTTCAAGACTGTATATATAGGTAAAACCATGATGGGAATGGTCAAAGGCAAACATCTGAACGTCGGCGACTATGCCTTTGAAAAGATTATCGGCAAAATCGAAGATCTCTCCGTTATTACCGCTGAGGGTAAGAAAAAAATGGATACTCTTAACTGGTACAGCACGATATCAGGAGGTTTTTCAAAAAAAGACAACTATAAAGTCATTCTCGAAATATATGATGAAGGCGAACACCTGACCATATATGAGCGCAAACTACCTAATAAGCTCAACGAATTCGCGCTAAAAATAGAGAAAGAAAATTCGCTGACCATCATTCAGATTACCGGCACCATGACCGAACAGGATCTGCAGCGAATAAAACGCAAATAATTATCACAGCATTCATCGCATTACCATGAAAAAAGGTATTATACTCTTACTTATAAGTTGTTTTGTTGTCAGTTCACAAGCTTTTGCCCGTGATTACCCTCCCTATGGCTGCGGAAAAGTCGTCGACAGCTATAGTCGCGAATTAATGAAAGAGTTCCGCGCCGACCTGTTGCGTCCCGATTCAACGTTGATAAAATCATATTTTGCAACGGAGATGTACTCCTATAATCAGCCGATGAACCTGCACATCGACAGCCTTCCGCCATCGGACTGCATAATCTATGTTACCGCCGAAGGATATTATCCCGAATACATGCGCATCAAGAAGTTAGGAAAAATGGAACACGGCATAGAGCTAAAGCCTATAATGATGAACCGGATACCCTTTTATCAGCCCAAGCAGCTTGAAGAAGTCACGGTTACCGCCTCGAAACTGAAAATGGTTATGAAGGGCGACACTATCGTCTATAATGCCGACGCCTTCGCCTTAGCTCAGGGCTCGATGCTCGACGGGCTGATAAGTCAGCTGCCGGGCGTTGAACTGAAAGGCAACGGTCAGATATATGTCAACGGCAAGTTTGTCAACGAGTTGCTTGTAAACGGCGAGAACTTCTTCAAGGGTGACCCGAAAATAGCTCTCGAAAATCTGCCTGCCTATATGGTCAACGACGTAAAGGTATATCACCGCAACGAATTTATGGAGCGGAAGCCGCTTGATGATCTTCCGTTGGTAATGGACGTCAAGCTGAAAAAACAGTATCAGACCGGCTGGATTGCAAATGCGGAGGCAGGTTACGGAACCTCCAACCGTTATCTGGGCAGACTTTTCGGACTGATGTTTACCCGCGACTCGCGTCTGTCCATAGTAGCCAATGCAAACAATACCAACGATGACCGCAAGCCGGGTCAGACAGACAGCTGGAACCCCAACTGGCAGACGGCAGGACGCGCCGACATAGCAAAGGCAGGAATAGACTACCTCTGGAACTCACGTCTGCGCAACTGGAAAGTCGAGACCAACCTGATGGCTGAACATAAACGCGGCGACCTGCAGTCACAAAAGGTCTCGGAACGCTATCTTGACGGCGGAAACCTATTCGGCACCTCGAAAAACTCCTCGCTTTCACGCCAGTGGAGATTTTCTACCGATGACAAATTCTCGTTCCATGTTCCCCGCGTATGGGTCAACCTGAAACCCAAGGCGTCATTCATCAGGGAGAAAGCGAACAATACCGGCGCGTCAACTACCTCTGACGCCATGGCAAATCTCCTGAATTCGCTTGACCAGACATCGGATACCTACCGCCGGCTCTGGGAAGTAGGCACGGATTTCGACGCACGCTGGCAGTTGCCCCAGTCTTCGACTAAAATAAGTGATGAATTCGGATTTCAATGGAATGACCGCAAATTTGAAACTCTGACCGACCGCAACCTGCTGTTTCCGCAACAGACGGACCTAAACGAGCGTCAGACAATACAGGAATTTCTGCCCGAGCGTAGGCTCAAAATCTCCGAAAAAGTCAAATTAGAATGTGATTACCGTTTTTTGGATTTATTTGATGGCGGGTGGCATGCAATGTACACGTTTAAACATGATAATCTGAACAGTACGCGTCACTATTATGAAGAATCAGCCGACGATTTACCTTCGAACTTCGAGCGCGACCTAACGCTGATACCCTCGAACTCGTTCCACTACTTGGCAGTTGAAAATACCCACTCGGTGGAGGTCGGTTTTGGCAACTTTTTTCCTCATGTCATGCTGTTTAAGCGCAAAGAGCAGTTCAACATTTCAGCTGATGTCAAGGCGAGCTATGCACCGGGACATATCAATTACCATACTCAGGGAAATATCCTGACTGCAAAACGTGCCCCTTGGTATGTCGAACCAAGGATTGGCTTCAATTTTGCTCTGTTCTACGGAAGCTACTCATATGAGTCCAGACTCAGCAACCTGCTTGACCTCGTTGACATCACGGACGCAGCCAATCCGCTCTATATCTATGCCGGAAATCCGGATCTGAAGATATCCCGTATACATAAACTCAGCCTTACCAGCTGGTGGTTTTATCAATATGGCATTCAGCTGAATGTTGATTTCAACAAGTATGAAAACATGGTTGCACAGTCGGCTTTCTACGACATGACCACCGGCGTAACCACATTCCGTCCGGTCAACGTCAACGGCAACTGGGACGTATCGGCAAGCGTAGACTTCAGCCGCCAGCTGGGAGCCCAGAAGAAATGGCAAATCAGCTCCAACACCAACTTCGGCTATCAGAACTCCGTAGACCTTATTAATATGGAGCAAAGTACCGTCTGCAATCTCAATCTGCGCGAAAAACTCGCCCTTACTTACAAAATCACAGACGGAATGGAAATATCAGCCAAAGGAAACGCCGACTACCGCCGCGTGACGTCGCCCATACCCGACTTCACAACCATCAACGCCGTCGATTTTGACTACGGTCTGGTTTATCGCGCCACCAAACTTCCGTGGAACATGAGCGTCACCACCGACATCATCATGCACTCGCGCCGCGGATATGCCGACTCGCGCCTGAACACGAACCATCTTGTCTGGAACGCGCGCATAGCCAAGAGCATCATACACGGTAACCTGACGTTTGCCCTCGACGGTTTCGACATACTCGGTCAGCTGAGCAATGTGCAGCTCACCATGAACTCGCAGGGCAGAACCGAGGCGCGTTACAACACCCTGCCGCGCTACGCCATGCTCCACATTATCTACCGACTCAACATTAAGCCTAAAAAGAAATAAGTGAAGAGATTTATCGCGATTATTATCAATATATTTTGTTTGCTTTCGGTCGCTGCCAAAGATAATCCACCCTCTTTGGGTGTTGATATAGTTGACAGTTTCAACGATGAGTTCATTATGGATGCACAGGTTCATCTGCTGCGTCCGGACTCGACGCTAATCGCCTCATATTTTTCCGATAAGAACGGAAGGTACTCTAACCGGAAAGTCAACCTGATTATTGATAGCATTCCCCGCACCGGCGGCTTTCTCAGCGTAACCAGAGAAGGTTACTATCCGGCTTATGTACCGGTTCCGAAGCTCGGACCACGCGAAATAATTGCAATAATTCCGCAAATAAGACTGACACGCATGCCTTTCTCAAAGCCCAAGGAACTTGAGGAGGTTAGCGTAGAGGCATCGAGAGTCAGGATGATTATGAGCGGCGATACGATTACGTATAACACCGACGCATTCGCGCTGGCTCAGGGGTCGATGCTTGACGGACTGATTGACCAGCTGCCCGGCGCGGAACTGAAAAGCAATGGAAAAATCTACCTCAACGGCGAATTTGTCAGCGAACTTCTGGTTGACGGCAACAGCTTTTTCCGCAAAGACCCACGAATGGCATTAGAGAATATCCCCGCATATCTGGTAAAAAACATATTGGTGTTCCACCGCAATGGCGGCAGAAAAGGGACTCCTCGGGAAGATATGCCCTTGGTTATGGACGTAAAACTCAAAAAGCAATATCAGAGGGGCTGGATAGCCAATGCCGAAGCAGGCTACGGCACCGCCGGTCGCTATACAGGGCGGTTGTTCGGTATGCTGCATACCGGCAGTTCACGCCTTGCCATAGTAGGCAATGTCAACAATATCAACGACGAAAGCACTCCGAGCCAAAGCGGAAGCCGCTATGAGGACAGGCAGGCTGCCGGGCGGACCGAAACCCGGCTTGGCGGAGTGGACTATGTATGGAACTCGCGTTTCAGAGAATGGAGAATCAACGCCAACATGATGGCGGCAGAGAAAAAGTCACTCCTTGAGGAGTCAGCCGTGTCAGAATTCTATCGCCCCGGAGGAAATATCTTCAGGTATGGTACGAAAACGGCTGATTCACGCCGGTTCCGCATTTCAAGCGATAACAGAATCACGTATTCACTGCCTCGGCTGGAATTAAAGTTAAATCCGAAATTTCTGTTTGAGAGAGTTAAGTCCGGCGAGGCTGAAACCACGTCAACCGCGACCGCCACGACGCAGCTGAACTCGCTTGACGAAACTGGTATGGTATATATCCGCCGCTGGAAAGTGGGAGCCGAATTCAACGGCATGTGGAAGCTCCCCATGCGAGCTGAACAAATTGATTTCTCAGCCTCCGTTGACTGGACTAAGAAGAACTACGAGTCAGACCGCCAGCGCGAGCTTTTCTTTCCTCTGCTGTCTGAAAATCATGACTTTTCGTCGCCTTGGGAGTTTGTGCCGGAGCGCACCTTGTCTGCCACCGGCTCCGTATGGACCACTGCATGGTGGTTTACGGACTCTAAAATTGCACATCTCCGGTTTGATGCGAAATATGATTTCAAACATTCAAACGTCCACAGCACCCGCGACTACTTTCTGCGCCAACCTGATGGCACTGCGCTCCCGTCGGTCACCGATGCTATGCAAAATGCCGGGTTTATACCCTCAAACTCCTATAATTACACGCTAAATGAAGACAGTCACCTGCTGCAACTTGATTTGTGTAATTTCTTTCAGTGGTGGTACAACGGTGACTGTCAACCCAATATCAGGCTTCAGGCAGATATCCGTTATGTTCCCGGACACATAGTCTACTCTCAGGTCCAACGGACTTATAGTGCACGCCGGAAACCATTCTATGTTGACCCGACCGTAGGTTTTGACGTTTCAGGTATCGGCTGGATTACGTATCGCTATTACGCCACATTGCCGGGACTGCGCAATCTGCTTGACGTGACCGATGCGGCAAATCCGCTGTTTATCTTCATGGGTAACTCCGAACTGAAAACTACGCGCACCCATGAGATTAAAATGAAACTATATGACCTGTTCCCGAAAGGTCCCTCGCTCGAGGTCACTTACAACAAGTATGACAACATGATAGCCCAATCGGCAGACTATAACATGACCACCGGCGTAACCACCTACAAGCCCGTAAACGTAGACGGTAACTGGGACTTATCGGCAAAACTTTCCACGCCTTATTGCTTCAGGGATATGGGGAAATGGCAGCCTGACTTCGAGCTGCGCGCTCTGTATCAGAACTCAGTCGACCTTATCGGGCTCGATTTCAGCACCGTCCGCAACCTCAACCTTGGCGGCAAAGCCAAGCTGACCTACAAAATAAAGGACGGTATGGAAATCGCTGCCAACGGCAACGCCGATTGGCGAAAGGTTACCTCGCCGATGGAAGGGTTCATTCCCATCAGCGCGATTGATTTTGACTATGGCATCATTTTCCGTGCCGTAAAACTGCCGTGGGACATCAGTTTCACAACCGACCTAATGATGCACTCCCGCCGCGGATACAATGACCGCCGGCTGAATACCAACGACCTTGTCTGGAACGCCCGACTGGCTAAGAGCATCATGCACGGCAACCTCACTTTCGCCCTTGACGGCTTCGACATTCTCGGTCAGCTCAGTAACGTCCGCCTGACCATAAACTCGCAGGGCAGAACCGAAACGCGTTACAATACCCTGCCACGCTACGCGATGCTCCACGTAATTTACCGACTGAATATCAACCCCAATAAGAAACAGAACCGATGAAGAAAGTCTATACCCTTATGGTATGTATTCTCTGCTCGCTGACTACCGTCGCATCTGCAAGCAATCCATACCTGATTGTGGATATTGTCGACAGCTACAGCCGTGAACTCATCATGGGGGCGCAAGTTGATGTGTTGCGTCCGGATTCAACGCTTGTCAAAACATATTTGGCTGACCAAAACATCAATTATGAGAACCGGAAGGCAAATCTGCAGATCGACAGCATACCCCGGACTGGCGGCTATTTATATGTGACCCATGAGGGTTATTATCCCGCTTACATTCCGTTTCCTAAAATCGGTCCACGTGAACACCGCGCCATCATTAAGCCTATAAGACTGAACCGCATCCCTTTCTTCAAGCCTAAAGAACTGGATGAGGTAACGGTTACAGCATCACGGGTCAAGATGGTGGTCAAAGGTGATACGATTACTTATAATGCCGATGCGTTTGCATTGGCTCAAGGCTCTATGCTCGACGGTCTTATCGACCAGTTGCCCGGAGCGGAGCTGAAAAGTGACGGCAGAATATTCATTAACGGAGAGTTTGTTCAGGACCTGCTGGTCAACGGCGATAACTTTTTCAAAGGAGACCCCAAGATTGCTTTGGAAAACCTTCCGGCTTATATGGTAAAGGATATACAGGTATATCACCGCAACGAATTCCGCAGCGAAAAGCCGATTAATGAATTACCCTTGGTTATGGACGTAAGGCTTAAAAAGCAGTTTCAGGCGGGGTGGATTGCCAATGCCGAAGCGGGTTACGGAACCGCAAACCGCTATCTCGGACGGCTATTCGGCATGCTGTTTACGCGTGATTGCCGATTGGCTGTCGTAGGCAACGTAAACAACACCAACGATGACCGCAAGCCGGGACAGACCGACAACTGGAACCCGAACTGGCAAACCGCCGGGCGCGCCGAGACCTTGACCGGAGGATTGGACTTTCTATGGAACTCGCGCCTGAGAGTGTGGAAAGTGGAGGCAAACTTGATGGCTAAGGAGAAAAAATCACTGATTGAGACCACATCGCTCAGCGAACGCTATCTTGAGGGCGGCAATCTGTTCGGTACCTCGGTAAGTTCAGCCGATTCGCGCCAGTTCCGTATTTCAAGCGATGATAAAGTTCAGCTATATACTCCGAGGGTAAGATTGTTTTTAGCTCCTAATTTTTCTTACGAAAGGACAAAATCCAACGAATCTGAACAGTCCGCTACAAAGACCGCCCAGTCGCTTCTCAACTCGCTCGATGAAACCGGATTGGTCTACAACAGACAGTGGGATGTCGGCTCACGGTTTTGGGGTTATTGGATACTGCCCATGAGACCCGAAGTAATCAACTTCTCCGCCTCGGTTAACTGGAACAAGCGCAACCGCGAGTCAACCCGCCTGCGCGAGCTCTTCTTCCCTGAAACATCGGCACAGGTAGACAGAACCGCCCCTCAGGAATTCATGCCGGAAAAGAAACTGACCGCATCAGCTAATGTTTCGTATAAGACGCCATCGTTTAAGAACAGAATTTTTGACGCGCGTCTTAACGCGGAATATACTTATAATCATCTGCGCGTTCACAGCACGAGAGACTACTATCTGCGTCAGATTGACGAAGATGTGTTACCATCGGTTGCCGAGGCAGCTCAGAATTCCGGGTTTATCCCGTCGAACTCCTATGACTATGTGCTCAGTGAAGATAAGCATACCCTGAAACTAAGCTTAGGAAGCTTTTTCCCTCACCTTTACAAAAATAACTATCAGCCCAATATGTCGCTCGAAGCAAATATAAACTATGTTCCGGGACATATATCCTATACCCAATTCAACCAGAACTACTCAGCAAGTCGCCACCCCTTCTATGTCGACCCCAAGGTTTGGTTTGAAATGGGTGATGTAGGCTGGATTACGTATCGCTATTATGCCACATTGCCGGGATTGCGCAATCTGCTTGACGTGACCGATGCGGCAAACCCGCTGTTTATCTTCTTGGGTAACTCCGAACTGAAAACTACGCGCACCCATGAGGTGAAAATGAAAATATATGACCTTTTCCCGAAAGGTCCCTCACTTGAAGTCACTTACAACAAGTATGACAACATGATAGCACAGTCTGCCGACTATAACATGACCACCGGTGTCACAACATACAAGCCGGTAAACATAAACGGCAACTGGGATATCTCCGCGAAAATGTCAGCACCTTATTGCTTCAGAAAAATGGGAAAGTGGCAGCCTGACTTCGAGCTGCGTGCCCTGTATCAGAACTCCGTCGATCTCATCGGACTTGACCTTAGCACCGTCCGCAACTTCAACCTTGGCGGCAAAGCCAAACTGACCTACAAAATAAAGGACGGTATGGAAATCGCCGCCAACGGCAACGCCGATTGGCGAAAGGTCACCTCGCCGATGGAGGGTTTCAATCCCATCAGCGCGGTTGATTTTGACTACGGCATCATTTTCCGCGCCGTAAAACTGCCGTGGGACATCAGTTTCACAACCGACCTCATGATGCACTCGCGCCGCGGCTACAACGATCGCCGTCTGAACACCAACGACCTTGTCTGGAATGCCCGACTGGCTAAGAGCATCATGCACGGCAACATCACCTTCGCCCTTGACGGCTTCGATATTCTCGGTCAGTTGAGCAACGTCCGCCTGACCATGAACTCGCAGGGCAGAACCGAAACGCGTTACAATACCCTGCCCCGCTACGCAATGCTCCACGTGATTTACCGACTCAATATCCAACCTAAAAAGAAATAACGTACATTAAATTATTAACAACTAATTATTAACAACACAATGAAAAAATTAATCACTATCATCGCCCTGCTGATTGCAGGACAGATTGCCGTTTCGGCAAAAGGATTTGACAATGTCTTTAAGAAGTTTATAAACGTCGATGGAGTTGAATATGCCAACGATGTTACCTTTAAGATAGAACCTTTCGAGTCAGCAAGATTAACATTCGATAAGCTGGATATTGATTTACCTTTCACCATGGAAATGGAAATTAACGGGTTAAAGACTTTGAAATTTGAGAATTGCGATGAAGCAGATAGGAAAAAGATAGAAGAAGCAATAATGACCGCCGGTGAAAAATGTGAACTTATCCTTAAGGCGTCAGGCAATAATGAAGAAATTTGTGTCTGGTTGGTGCCGAAAAAAGCCAAGGTATACCGAAAAATAGTCATTTTCAACAAACAGCAAGGCTTAGGCGAATTGACCGGCAAATTCAAGATTAAATAACCAATACTCATTAGATCCAGACCTGATAATCCCGGAGAAGACTCGGTTTTTCTCCGGGATTATTTTTGCGTAGTTGCGGGAATGGGGAAAAAATCGTAAATTTGCGGTGTATGAGATTTTCCGATGTCATAGGTCATTCAGGAGTAAAAGACCGTCTGGTAAGAATGGTGGCGGAAGACAGACTTCCGCACGCCCTGCTGATTTCCGCTCCGGAAGGAAGCGGAGAGATGATGCTTGCACGCGCGCTGGCGCAGTTTATCCACTGTACCGGTCGTCATAGCGGCGACACGGACAGTTGCGGTCACTGCCCGTCATGTCTGCAACACCAGAGCCTTAACCACGCCGACCTCCATTTCATTTTCCCGGTGCTGAAGAAGAAAAGTCAGGACACCGTAAGCGACGACTGGATGGACGACTGGCGCGACTTTCTCAAGCATGACCCGTGGATGGACTTCCGCCGCTGGCAGTCAAGTCTCGGCAACCCTAACGGACAACCGAAAATCTACGTCCACGATGCCGAAGCCCTGCGCCACAAGATGAACCTGTCGGCGCGCAGCTCGGACCTCAATATCGCCCTGATATGGCTGCCGGAAAAAATGCAGCCGGAAACCGCCAACAAGCTGCTGAAACTTATAGAGGAGCCTGAACCGGGCACAATGTTCATCCTTGTCAGCAACTCGCCGGCTGACGTACTTCCCACCATCTATTCCCGCTGTCAGCGCATAGAATTGCGACGCTTGGCTGACGCGGACGTGGCTGACGTACTTGCAGAAGGGGGCGTGCCTGACGCCAACCATATTGCGGCAGCACACCTCAGCGAGGGAAATGTGATTGCCGGGCGCGAGGCACTGACCGATTCACGCTCATCGCAGGAGTTTCTGGAGCTTTTCATGCAGCTGATGCGTCTGGCTTACGCCCGAAAAATCGGCGAACTGAAAAAATGGAGCGAAAAAGTCGCCGAATTAGGACGAGACGCCGAATGTCGGTTCTTGGACTATTGCCAACGGATGGTACGCGAAAATTTCATCCTGAACCTCCATGTCAGCGAGCTAAACTACATGACCGGAGCCGAACAGCAGTTCAGCGCGCGTTTCTGCCCGTTCATAAACGAACGCAATGTCGAACAGATTATTTCAGAATTCAACGAAGCGGAAATTGACATTCGCGGCAACGGAAATGCAAAAATCGTACTTTTCGACCTTGCCATTAAAATGATTATGCTTCTCAAAGCCTGATTTTCTCCATACTTTCGTTCAATACTATGCATGAATTTCTTCGCAGCATAGCCGACGGCTATTTCCGTTCCGAAGGGTTAAATATAACGTCATATACCTTTGTTTTTCCAAATTCGCGTTCCGCAAAATATTTCAGCAATTACCTTGGCGAGAAGAAAGATTTCGAGGGACGCAACCTGAGGACGCTCTGCCTTACCATGTCAGAGCTGTTTGAAAAAGGAGCCAAACTTAAACGTGCATCTCAAAATAGGCTGCAAATGTCGGTCTACGCCGCTTACTGTAAGGTTTCTCGCGAGCTTAATCCCGATTTCAAACCGGAAGAATTTGACCGGTTCCGATTTTGGGCGGAGATGCTGATAAAGGATTTCGATGAAGCAGACCGCTATCTGATTGACCCGGCGCAACTGTTTAGAAACATAAGCGAATACAAGGAAATTCAATCATATTATCTTACGGATGAACAGAAATCAATTATCCGCGATTTCTGGGGCGATGACCCTTATTGGGGTCGACTTTACGCCGACGATAATACGAAAACGGAAGAAGTGCCTTTCTGGGCGCACATAGGCAAAAAGGATGGCGAACCGGCACGCAAATTCATGCAGCTATGGGAAATGTTGCTCCCCATCTACCGCGAACTTAACCGGATGCTCCGTGAGAAAAAACTCTGTTATCCGGGCATGGCTTGCCGCGAAGTGGTCCGCGCCCTTAAAGCGACGGGCAGACTCCCGTTTAACCCTAAAAAGTATGTCTTTATAGGATTTCATCGCCTGACAACTTCCGAACATATTGTCATGGATGAGCTTCAACGCCTCGGCATGGCTCATTTTTACTGGGATTATGACCCAGTTCTTATGAATCCGGAAACGGGCAACAAATCGGGCAGATTTATTTCTCGTAATGCCCAGCATTTCCGTTCATCGCTGCCGGCGGTCACTCTGCCGGCGGGAGGAGGGAAGCACATTGTCGAGGTTATAGGCGTAGGTTCGAGCGTTGGTCAGGCTAAGGTCGCCGCTCAACTGCTTACGCGCGAGGATACCGCTGTAGTTCTTCCCGCCGACGATATGTTACTGCCGCTTATTGCATCTGTTCCGGAGCAATTTGAGCAGATAAACGTCACAATGGGGTATCCGATGCGTTTCTCCCAGCTTTCGCAAGTGTATTCATCGCTTGCCATGATGCAGATTCGCGCACGCCGCCATTCAAACGGAATGATAGAGTTTTTCCGCAATGACGTTATGCGCGTGCTTGCCCATCCGCTACTGCGTGCCGCATGTGCCGACGAGCTTTCTGCCATAAAGGCATTGATGAAGGAGCACCACCTTTATAATCTGCCCGCGCATGAAATAGCAGACCGAGCCGATGAATTTCCGATAATGTCAGGACTAATGTCGCCGGTAAAAAATCCGGGTGATATGAATGAGGTGGCGGAATATACGGACCGGACGTTGACAACATTGGAGGAGAATTCAATCGTAACCGGCATTGACCGTGCAGCAATCGACACCCTGCGGGGGCAAATAGATGAATTGCGTGAACTTTCCGCCGAATTTGGCGTGAAAATGGTTGACAATACCTTCTTCCATCTGCTTGAACGCGCCGTTTTTCAGCGCGGACTGCCACTGAGCGGCATAACTTTTGACGTCCTGCAGATAATGGGCGTACTCGAAACCCGTGCGCTCGGGTTCAAGAACGTCATAATACTTTCGATGAACGACTCCGTTTTCCCCGGTCATTTCAATTCAAAATCATTCATTCCTGAATCGCTACGGCGCGCCTACGGAATGCCGACGGCTGAACATTACGAGTCGGACCACGCATACTATTTCTTCCATATTCTCTCCCACGCCGAGCGTCTGACCCTCATTTACGACTCGCGCAGCGGAGGTTTGCGCTCCGGCGAGAAAAGCCGATTTATCGAACAGATTCTTAACGTAGGCTTCCCCGGGGTAGAGATAACCTGCTCCGACGCGGTATTCACTTCAACGCTTGCTGCCGTAGACTCCGACCCTGAGCCACTGATTGCCGTCGATACCGAAATAAAGAAAGAAGGACGCGTTTTGCAACGCCTGAACCGCTATCTTGACCATTCGACTAAAGAAAACGTCAGAAAATATAAACTTTCCGCATCAAGTCTGAAGACTTATCTTCACTGTCCCTTCCAGTTCTATCTGGAAAGAGTGGAAGATATCCGTCCAGCAGACCCGCCCAAGGAAAATATCGATGCGGTTCTAATCGGTAATATTATCCATGAGGTTGCCGAACGTATCTACAAGCAACTGCCCGACAAAAACATAACCCGCACCGTTATTGACCAAATTATCAACAACGGGTATGACGGTCTGCTTGAACGCGAGGTAAGACGCTCGTTCAACGCCAACTTTGTCGGCATTCCGCGTATGGTCAAGGACCCTGACAGCGACAACCTCATTCCCAATCCTGCGGTCAGCGATACCCCTCTTCACGGAGAGGCGGAAGTCTATGAGCCAACAATCCGACAGGTCATTATCGACATGCTGCTTGCAGAGCCGGATGTGTTCCGTTTTATAGCCGGCGAAATGTCAGAAACTTTTTCGTGGAAACTCAAAAACGGCAAGGAACTGAATTTCACCATGAAAATTGACCGTGTTGACCAAACTGGCGACATATTACGCATTGTTGACTACAAAACCGGCAAAGACAGCACCTCATTTACCGAAAAGAACATCATGGTAAGAGAAAGCGCGTCGCTCCGCTCCGGAATTTTCCAGTTGCTCACATATTGTTACGCTTACATATCCCGTTATCCCCGAACAGACCCGAACAAGCTGAAACCGCTTATTTATACGCTGAAATCAATCCCCAAGAGCGGAACTTTTGCGGATTTGACCTACGGAAAAAATCCGCTGGAGTCATACGCTCAGGTCGCAGACTTTTTCGAGCCGGAATTCGATGACCTTATCGACGAGATTTTCAATCCCGACATACCGTTCCGGCGTACTTCCAACAACGACATGTGTAAATTCTGTAAATTCCAGCGGTTCTGTCACGCTGAACCGTTGACATAGAGAAACCGAGACATTGGCTGGACTTTACATTCATATACCCTTCTGCCGGCATAAGTGCGCCTACTGCGATTTCTATTCGGGACCGCTGCGAGGTTTCCGCGCCGAAGAATATGCTGCGGCATTGATGGAAGAACTCAGTGCGCGCAGCCGTCATGACCGTTACGATACAGTATACATTGGCGGCGGGACGCCCAGCACCATCCCTCCACAACTGCTCGCGCCCTTCCTCCGGCTCAGCAGTGGAGAACGCACAGTCGAGGTTAATCCGGAAGATATCACCCCTGAAACGGCAGACAAATGGCTCGAAGCAGGCGCGAACCGAGTCAGCATGGGTGTGCAGTCGCTGATTGACAGCGAACTTGCCGCAGTTGGTCGCCGCCACTCCGCGGCTCAGGCTATCGAGGCATTCCGCACCTTGCGTCAAGCGGGATTTGAAAACATCAGCCTTGACCTTATCTACGGTCTGCCGGGACAAACCCCTGACTCATGGCTACAGTCACTCGAAGGTGTGCTTGACTTGAAGCCTGAACATCTCTCGGCTTATTCGCTCAGCTACGAACCCGGCACTCTGCTTCACACCCGCCTGCTGACAGGCAAAATCCGCGAAACTGCGGAAGATGATGTTGTCGAAATGTACGAAACGCTTTGTGAAAATACCCATAGTGCCGGCATGGAACATTATGAAATCTCTAATTTCGCCATGCCTGGATTTCACTCTCGCCATAATTCATCTTACTGGGACTCAACGCCCTATCTTGGGCTTGGTCCGGGTGCTCACAGCTTTTATGGCAACGTCCGGAGCTTCAACCCGCCTAACCTCGGGGAATACATGAAAAACCCCGCATCATCATTTCGCATAGAGGAAGAAACCATCACGGAACGCCATAACGACATGATTATGACCGCCCTGAGAACCTCTCGCGGACTTGACCCGTCAGTTCTTACCCCTCAGGAGTTAGCCACAGCGCGTACCCTGCTCCAACCCACCCCCGACGGACGCCTGCGCATCAGCGAACCGGACTGGCTCCGCGCCGACCCCATCACCATCGCCCTCCTCCGCTAATTCATGTACATCCAATTATCAAATTTGCGAATTTGATAATTTTATCGTAACTTTGCAATGATTAATTAAATCAGTCCATGATTATAGCATTTGAAAAGGAATACCTTAGAGTCCTGTATGAGGAGGGACGGTGCGTTGAGAAAAAACATCGTTTCCAACCTGATATAATAAGACGGTATCAGAAAGCTATAGGTTTTCTTGTAAGTGCGCCGTCGATTGAGTCACTATGGAAGATTAATTCATTAAATTTTGAATATCTTTCAGGCGATAAGACCGGTCTTTGTTCCGTTCGGGTGAATAATCAGTATAGAATTGAGTTTTCGGTTAGTGTGAATAATCAGGAACCGATGTTTACCATATGTAATATTATTGATTTATCAAATCATTATAAATAAAACGAAATGAATATACAGGTTGAGGGCATTGACCCCAAAAATATAGCAAATAATCTCTATCCGAGTGAACCCATTCATCCGGGAGAAATGATAAAGGATGAAATCGAATTTCGCGGTATTTCCCAAAAGGCTCTTGCCGCAGAAATCGGAGTTCCCCCCTCGGTACTGAATGAAGTGTTGAACGGCAAGCGCGCCGTTTCAACTGAATATGCCATGCTTCTCGAAGCTGCCTTGGGAATCGACGCGGATATCTGGCTTAATCTTCAGCAGACCTACAATAAACAGGTGGCTCGTAAGAATTCCTCTTTTATGGAGCGCATCGCCCGTATACGCAAGGTTGCCGCTTTCTTGTAAATCGGATATATCGGAATACTTTGAATATTCTGAGTATTCTGATATGCCTGTAGTATGTTTTTTTGAGGGGGAGCGGGATTTTTCAGTTTTTTTTTGTAAATTTGCGCCTTAAAATTGTTCAAATCCCGTGGATACAAAGTATATTTTTGTTACCGGAGGCGTAGTTTCCTCCTTGGGCAAAGGAATCATTTCATCATCACTTGCTTGCCTGCTGAAGGCGCGCGGTTTTCGCGTAACCATCCAGAAATTTGACCCTTACATCAACATTGACCCCGGCACACTCAACCCTTATGAGCACGGAGAATGTTATGTAACAATCGACGGCCATGAAGCTGACCTCGACCTCGGTCACTATGAACGATTCACTAATGTGCGCACCACACGCGCCAACAATATAACCACCGGACGCATTTACCAGAATGTCATAGACAAGGAACGCCACGGCGAATATCTTGGCAAAACAGTCCAGATTATCCCTCATATTACGGATGAAATCAAACGAAACATCAAATTACTGGGCAAAACCGGCAATTTCGATTTCGTAATCACCGAAATTGGCGGTACAGTGGGCGATATCGAGTCGCTTCCGTTCCTTGAAGCCGTGCGTCAGTTGCGCTGGGAACTTGGCGATGACGCCTGCTGCGTCCATCTGACCTATGTTCCTTACCTCGGCGCAGCCAAGGAACTCAAGACAAAACCGACCCAACATTCCGTAAAGCAACTCCAGCAGCTCGGAATTCAACCGGATATTCTCGTTTTGAGAACGGAAAAGGATATTCCGATGGAAATGCGCCGCAAAATAGCGCAGTTCTGTAATGTGGCACCCGACGCCGTAGTGCAGAGTGCCGATGCGCCGAGCATCTACGAAGTGCCCGTCAGGATGCATCGCCAGCACCTTGACGAGATTTTGCTCCGCATATGTAACGTAAAGGATGCTCCGGAACCCGACATGTCCGCTTGGAATCATTTCCTTTACCGTCTGGAATCTGCCACAGAGGAAGTAACCATTGGCTTAGTGGGAAAATACGTAGAGCTTCAGGATGCCTACAAATCAATCAATGAGGCTCTCTTTCAAGCCGCTACCTACAATGACCGCCGCCTCCGTTTAGTGTCAATCCACTCCGAGAAAGTAACCGAAGAGAATGTCGGCGAACTGCTCGGCGGGATGGACGGCGTAATCATAGCCCCCGGTT
Source organism: uncultured Bacteroides sp. (assembly GCA_964586765.1). Taxonomy (GTDB): domain Bacteria; phylum Bacteroidota; class Bacteroidia; order Bacteroidales; family Muribaculaceae; genus UBA3263. The sequence continues at coordinate 37,188 of CAZPHN010000004.1, read as the reverse complement.
TCGGCTCACGCGGCATTGAAGGTAAGTTTACTGCCCTGAAATGGTGTCGCGAGCATGACATTCCTACGTTTGGCATCTGTCTGGGCATGCAGTGTATGGTAATTGAATTTGCCCGTAACGTACTTGGCTTGGAAGGCGCGAACTCTACCGAAATGAATCCCGCGACCCGCTATAACGTAATCGACCTAATGGAAGAGCAGAAAAGCATCACCGACAAGGGTGGCACTATGCGTTTAGGTGCATACGACTGCGTTTTGCGCCCCGACTCGCGCGCAGCCAACGCCTACGGCTCGACCAAAGTCAGCGAGCGTCATCGCCATCGCTTTGAATTCAACGGAAACTACCGCGAGACCTTTGAAAAGGCGGGAATGCATTGCGTAGGTGAAAATCCGGAAACCCATCTCGTAGAAGTTGTGGAAATTCCGCAGATGCGTTGGTTTATCGGCACTCAATATCATCCCGAGTATTCCAGCACCGTTCTCTCTCCCAATCCTATTTTCATAGACTTTGTAAAGTCTGCAATCTTATATCGAAACGAAAAAGAAGCTAAAAAAGCATAGACTTAACTCAACCAAATGGACAAGAACACTCTGATAGGCATCGTTCTGATGGGTGCCATCATCTTCGGATTCATGTATCTCAACAAGCCGTCGGCTGAAGAGATTGAACGCCAGCGTCAGGAACAGGCTGACCGCGCAGCCGACGAAGAGCGTCGCCGCGCCGAAGCGGAACAGCAGGCTCTTACAATTCCTGACATTACCGACGCCGACCTCTCTGCCCTGCGCAACGGACTCGCACTCTATGGTCGCGCTCAGGCTGACGGCTCACGCCAGTTCAAAACCGATGCCTACGAGTTGCGTCTGGTCAACGACTCCACCCTTCAGGGCGAAATCGTGACCCCTCAGGGCGCAATCAGCGTAAATGATGTCATAAACGGCTCTTATCCCGAAACTTTTGGCGCAAAACAGAAAGCCGATGCCGCGCGCTCGCTCCTCGACGCAAAAACGCAGCTTGCGCGTTACAAGAGTTTCGCCGGACACCTTAGCGGTCAGGACACCATTGTTGGATTGGAAAACGACGTTATTTCGCTCCAGCTTTCCACTTATGGCGGTCAAATCAGCAATGTTGTACTGAAAGATTACAAATGTTACATACAGCCTGACACCACCCTCATCCAGCTCTGGAACAAAACGCAAAATAATTACTCGTTCACCCTTCGCAGCGACAGCGAGAAGTTCGAGTCGGCATCATTCTTCTTTGACCCGGTCATTGAAAACGACTCTACCGTGCTGATGAAGCTCGACCTCGGATCGGACGCATGGTGGGGAATCCGTTATACCCTCCCCGAGGCAGACGGATATGTGGTCAAGATGGATATTGTCCAGCACAATATGCTTGAAGCAGGCGTAATTCCCGCCGGCGTCAGCACCATGGAGTTCAACTGGAAACAGACCATGCAGCGTTTCGAGCGCGGACGCATGTTTGAAGAGCGCAACTCCGCCATATATTATAAGGAAGAGGGCGAGAAACCCGACGACCTTTCCGCTCAGGGTGATGCCGACAAGGAAGTCAAGGCTCCCATCAAATGGATTGGCTTCAAAAACCAGTTCTTCAGCTCTATCCTGATTGCCGACGGCTCTTTCAATGCCGGAACAAAACTGAAATCCATTGACCTCAAGGATTCAGCCACCGCGCTAAAGGACATGAGTGCCACTACTCAGGTCAACTACTCGGTTAACCGTGACTCGGTTGCCTCTTTCAACTGGTATCTCGGTCCGAACCTCTACCCCGTTTTGCGCGATATGGACCGCGTATCGCCCTCGGAAGACCTTCAGCTTACCCGCGTAATTCCCCTCGGATGGTCAGCCTTCCGCTGGATTAATACCGGCGTTATCATCCCGCTGTTTACCTTCCTCAGCAAATACATTGTAAACTACGGCATAATTATCCTGCTGCTGACCATCATCATCAAGCTTGTACTCTTCCCCTTCACCTTCAAGACCTACAAGAGTCAGGCAAAGATGCGGGTCCTTGCCCCTGAAATCAAGGAAATCAACGAAAAGTATCCCGGTCAGGACCAAGCCATGATTCGCCAGCAGAAAACCATGGAGCTATACTCCAAGGCGGGAGCGAACCCGATGGGCGGCTGTCTGCCCATGTTGCTCCAGATGCCTATCCTGATTGCAATGTTCTCCTTCTTCCCGAGCGCAATCGAACTGCGCGGTCAGTCATTCCTCTGGGCACATGACCTCGCCGCTCCCGACGCCATCATCACATGGAAAGCCAATATCCCCGTCATTTCGTGGATTTTCGGCAACCATCTGAGCCTTTTCTGCTTGCTGATGACCGTTACGAACATCATTTACAGCAAAATCACCATGGCTTCGCAGCCCGGCTCGCAGACCATGCCCGGCATGAAACTGATGACCTACGGCATGCCGCTGATGTTCCTCTTCTGGTTCAACAACTATGCCGCCGGCCTCAGCTACTACTACTTCCTCTCGCTGCTTATCACCATCCTGCAGACCTATGCTATCCGCCACTGGGTTATCGATGAGGATAAGGTTCGCGCTGAAATGGCAGCCAACGCCAAGAAACCCCGTAAGAAATCCGGATTTATGGCGCGTCTCGAAGAGGCACAGCGTCAACAGCAGGCAATGCTCCGCGAGCAGCAGAAACAACAGGCTAAAAAACGCAGATAATACACCATATATAATATAATGAGTAACCAGCGATATGACCTCCGTGGCGTTTCCGCCACGAAAGAAGACGTTCATTCAGCTATCAAGAATATTGACAAGGGTATCTTTCCCAAGGCTTTCTGTAAGATTATACCCGACATTCTTGGCGGCGACCCGGAATATTGCAACATAATGCACGCCGACGGTGCCGGAACCAAGTCTAGCCTCGCTTATGTCTACTGGCGTGAAACCGGCGACCTGAGCGTATGGAAAGGTATAGCTCAGGATGCCTTGGTAATGAACATCGACGACCTGCTCTGCGTCGGTGCCACCTCCGGCATACTCGTAAGCTCCACCATAGGACGCAATAAGCATCTAATTCCCGGCGAAGTCATCGCCGCCATCATCAACGGCACGGAAGAACTATTGGAGGAACTTCGCTCCCACGGAATAGACATCCACTCTACCGGCGGCGAAACTGCCGACGTAGGTGACTTGGTGCGCACCATCATTGTCGACTCCACGGTTACATGCCGCATGCGCCGCGACCAGATTATCGACAACGGAAATATTGCTGCCGGAAACGTCATTGTCGGACTCGCATCATATGGTAAGGCGGATTATGAAACGGAATATAACGGCGGAATGGGCTCAAACGGACTTACCTCCGCGCGCCATGACGTTTTCTCGAAATATCTTGCCGAAAAATACCCCGAAAGCTTCGACTCAGCTACCCCCGCCGAACTTGTCTACTCCGGCTCGGTCAGACTGACCGACGCGACGGAAGTCGACGGTGTCAACGCCGGAAAATTAGTGCTTTCCCCTACCCGCACCTACGCTCCGGTAATCAAGGCTCTGCTTGACAAGATGCGTCCGCGCATCCACGGCATGATTCACTGCTCGGGCGGCGCACAGACCAAGATTCTCCATTTCCTTGCCCCGGGCTTAAAGGTCATCAAGGACAATCTGCTCCCTATCCCCCCGCTGTTTAACCTTATTCAGCGCGAATCGGGTACCGACTGGGCGGAAATGTATAAGGTTTTTAACCTCGGTACACGCATGGAAATCTACGTTGACCCCGCCGACGCACAGACCGTAATCGATACAGCCGCCGCCTTCGGCATCCCGGCGCAGATTATCGGTTGCGTCGAAGCTACCCCCGGCGAACCCGCCTCACTGACCATCCACGGTCCCCACGGCACTTTCAACTACTAATCGCACTTAGTGCCTTAGATTTGATGATAATTTGTGATGATTTTCTTGACTCATATCAAAAAAATAGTTATATTTGCAGTCAGCCACTAATTATCATCAAATCTAATCACCAACACTAAGTGACTCACCCACAGACAATTACCCCCCCCATTTTACATACCGCCACGCTTTAATTAGCGCGGTTTTAACTCCACAACCTTACATTTTTCTGCAAATTCAAGCCGTCTGCGCTCAGGTTTCCCCCTGAATGCAGATGGCTCTTATTTTTATGCCTTAACAATCCTAATATAAACCAAATAAACAAAAACCACAATGAAAAAAACACTTTTACTTTCAGCCCTTTTACTTTGCGGCGCATCTTCTTTTGCCCAGAATGCCGCGAAGTATGTATATGCTGGGGAGGTTGCGACCGGTGATGCCGTCACATCTCTCCAAGATGGGCAACTCTATGTCATGTACGACAACTTCAACGGAACTGGCGGTGGTGACCGCAGAGCTTTTCGCTTTGCCAATGAATCAAACAACCAAGTTGGAGGCGAACATGTAACGACAACGACCCGATCTCAGGGCTTCGATCCCAATTATGTTTGGGAAGCTGTAGCAGACGGTGATAATTGGAAATTCAAAAATATTGCTAACAATCTGTATATTCCAGCTGCCACCGGAAATACATCTCCCGTTACTATGTCCTCAACTGCCGGCAAATTTACCCTTACACCAATGAACGAGTCAACCACGACTCAATTCTACGTTGCCAATGTCGATGCTACTAATATTCGTTGGGATGGTAATGGCGCGGATACATATACAATGGCACAATGGAACAATTCGGGACATACTTATTCATTCTATGAGGTAGAAGAGTATAAACCGCTTTTTACCGATGGCGGTTTTTATCGTCTTAAATCAATTAAAGATACTCGCAATCGCTATCTGAATATGAATGTAGAATCCAATAGTTCACTGGGTAATGAAACAACTTACAATGCTTTTGTTGATGAAGTTGGTTCTGTTGTCTATGTAACAGCAAAACCATCCTCTGCTTTAAATGAATGGCGTATTCAGGAACAAAATGACGCAGGTAATACTCTTAGTGCATCAAGTTGGAATTGTAGAACAAGTGAATCGCCATTTTATTGGATAGCGTCTCTTGCATCAGGTGACTTTGATACAGAGAATCCGGTTGTTACTCTCTATCAAGGCACAACCGGCAACAAAGGATTCTTGGGATACGGAAAAGATAAGGGAGACAAAGAATTTAGATTATATGCGAACTATAGTGTCAGCGAACTCAATGCAAATTATGGTATGTGGGAACTGATTCCGGTTTCCTCGAAAACATTGACACTAACCTTCAAGCGCAGCGAGGACGACACCAATCCGTTCGTAGAAACGCGCGAGGTTGTATACTCCACTACAGAATTCCCTGAATACGAAGGCTTTACATTGAAGACTACAGGAACTATCGCCGAAAACAATTCGGCTGCAACCTATATCATGAACAAAGGTGAAGAATTCCGAATCTTCAATAAGCGCGCCTATGAGGCATTAGGTCAATTTGTATTCGTTAATATCGCTAACAATGGTCTCCGTCAGGTTGCGTCAAGCGATGACCCGACATCGGTATTCTATAAAGTACCAATGGGTAATGACGGTGGTTTCGCTATTTGGAGCGAAGTAGAACAAAAATTTGTAGGCAACCTTGCAGGATCAGGCTCCGCAGTTCCCATGGTTGAGTTTACAAATACACCTGTTAAATACTACACAGGAAAGCAAGCCGCTCCCGATGATTATATGGATTGGATTGGAGACGTTCCTTCTTCATCTACCGCCGGCTACCACTTCTTTAATGACAATGCCAATAGCGGTGCTAACAATCGATTCGTATGTGCATATAGCAATGATGCCGGTTCAAAGTGGGTCATTGTTACAAACATGGATAATTTCATAACCAACTGGGAGTTAAGCGAAGAATTACGTGCTTCATCCTCCGCTTATACTGATGCATTGCAAATACTTAACAGAGAAGATGAAGATGGTCTCGCCGCATGGGCATCTAACTATAATTTCAATGGTAACGTCAACCTCCCCGTCTCCGATGAAAACCAGCAGAAAATTCACAAAATTAATGAAGTCGTTGAAGAGGCTTTGGTCTACTATCCTGACTACATCATGACTCAGACCAAGCTATACACGATTAAATCATCTGACAACCGCGGCTACCTTATCCATGACTCCGAAACCGGTCTCATTTCAACCGCCTCTACCGTTGACACTGAGAATAACGACCACCTCTGGGGCTTCGTGAAGGTTGGCGAACACTATTACCTCTACAATAGAGGAGCCGAAAAATTCGCATCCGCTTATATTCCACGTGAGGGCACAAGTGGCACCGCAACCTACGCATGGTCTGTAAGCGAGATTCCCACTGCAATCCGTCTAACCAACCGCGCATTTGGTGCTCAGGCTGCTCTTGCAGAAAATTTATTCACCATCGAAGGCGGTAAGTCTTACAACACTAACCCCGCCGGCATGATGATTATTAATAATAATACAACTAAAGTACCTTGTTCGCTTGGCGAAGGCAGTATCACTGACGGCACAGGCTTCATCCTGACTGAGGTTCGCGACACCGATAAAGATGCTGAGATGATGGAAGCTGTAGCAGCCGGTTTTGCAAAGGTTAATGCTGAAATTGACGCTATCAGTGTCCTCGAATGGGAAGCTGACGTAGAGGGTATCCTCGTAGGTCACCACACTCCCGAAGCTGTTGAAGCGTTCATGAACTCAATCTACGCAGCCAAAGAGAACGCCGACAAGGAAGCTGCTCTTTATAGCGCACTGAATGCTCAGAACACCTTCGAGAACGCCGAAAAGCGTCAGGTTGTCAATGGTCACGTTTACAGCATCACTGACTCCGAGGGCAATGTTCACTACACCGATGGTGTAGAACACCTCGTTGGCGAATTCACCATCGATGAAACGGCTTACAGCTACTGGGTAGCTACCGTTGATGAAGACGGCAACATTTCGTTCAGCCACAGCCACGAAGGTGAGGAAGAAGCTGCTCCCGTAACTCTCTACTACGATACCGCAGCCGTTCCCTTCACCATCAACGATGTAACCGCATTCCACGTACAACCCACCACCGAACTCGGTAAGGTATCTCTTGTTAATGCGGCAGATAACACTCCCGTAGATGATAAGAGCTACAATATCAGCTTTGTAAGTGCCAACTCAAATGACGGTACCACAAAGATTGCCGAAATCAATGCCGAGAACGCCGCTGCCGGCGCAGTTTATGACCTGCAGGGTCGCAAGCTCGCCGCTCCCATCAAGGGCATCAACATCATCAACGGCAAAAAAATCATTGTAAAATAATTCCAAAGGAATTTATCCCAACAAAAAAAAGCGGCTGTCAACCGACAGTCGCTTTTTTTGTTGCGCTTGCTTGAAATGATTACTTGCTGATGGCTTTGTGGAGCCAATAGACTTCATCGCGGTCAACGGCATGGGAGTACATGCGGGCAATAGCGATATCACCGTTAAGCGAGAACTGGGCGGTGCCTCGCGGATGGGCATCACCGCCAATACCGAACCAATGGGCAGCGGAATCAGACGGGAAGCCAAAGCTGCCTTCGGCTTCAAGTTCGCCGGCAAAGTTACCGTCAACATACATGCGGGTCTTTGCCTCCTTGCGGTCGTAGGTTACCACAACGTGATAGAACTTGCCGGTTTCGACCGCCACATTGCTTTTCAGGACTTTATAGCCGCCGCCAACGTGGCAGTAGAACTGCAGCTGACCGCCGCTTGCCTGCTCGATACCTGCGCCGCCGCCCTCCTGAGCACTCAGCGGACAAACATTATTGGTATTATTAGTACTGTAAAGTACCTCGAGCGAGAAACCGTTAGTCAGAGCATTCTTGATAGCGGCATCATCGGCATAGTCCACACGATAAAACTCATCGCTGCTACCGTTGAAATGAGCCGCCCATCGGTTGAAATCGGCATTAAAGGCAGTAGCAGGAACGGTTTCACCGGTCTTAATGTCTATATGACGCTCAGAAACATCCGTGGCAACGCCATTTTCGGCAAATTCAACGTCAAACAGGTCTGCGACGGGCATAGAGCTACCGGGAGCCGGCTGATACTCGTTTTTGGTATCGAGAACGTCCTTATAAAGCCAATAAACTTCATCGCGGTCAACGGCGTGGGAGTACATGCGGGCAATAGCCACCTCGCCGTTAAGCTGGAACTGAGTATTTCCGCTCGGATTTGCGTCACCGCCAATTCCGAACCAATGGGCATCCCTGTCAGAGGGAAATCCGAAGCTGCCCTCCGCGTTAAGTTCGCCGGCAAGCGAGCCGTTGATATACATGGTGGTCTTTTTCGCGTCGCTATCGTAAGTTGCAACAACGTGATAGAACTCGCCGGTATTGACCTTCAGTCCGCTGTTGATAGTCTTGTAGCCGCCGCCAACGTGGCAATAGAACTGCAGTTCGCCGCCGCTTGCCTGCTCGATACCTGCGCCGCCGCCTTCCTGTCCGCTAAGCGGGCAAACGTTGTTGGTGTTGTTGGTGCTGTACATGACTTCGAGGGTAAAGCTCTTTTGCATAGCGTCCTTAATAGCGGCGTCATCAGCATAGTCAATGCGGTAGAAGCTACGGCTATTGCCTGCAAACTTGGCGGTCCAGCGGTTGCAGAGCTGATTGAAGGCGGTAATCGGGGCTTCAGACCCAACGACTACGTTGACATTACGACCGGAAACATCGGAAGCTCCGCTTTCGCTGAACTGAATGTCAAACAAATCGGCAACGGGCTTCGATGAACCGGGAGCGGGTTCATATTCCTTAGTCGTAAAGACATCGCTTTCTAAACCTTCGGAAACATTCTTATAAGAGTCAAGAGCCTTTACGCGGGCATAGAGTTCGGCTCCATCAGGCACTCTGGATATGGTAATAGACAGAGTTGAAGGCGTATCGCTATTAAGATAGAAAGAGGAGAAGATGCTTCCGGTGCTCTTGACCTCGTTGGTCTCGGCATCAACGATTTCAACTACATAATGGTGAACGTTCTCATCATCTACCGCCTGAGGGAATGTTACCTTGCAGGTCTGGTCTCTTACATCGCTGACCTCGACCTTGCTGCCCGAAGTCCATACAGGAGCCGAACCGCCGGTACGGGCGTTAGTATAAACGAACTGCGAGCCGTCATGGGGAGCCTTGACATTCCAGCGGGGAAGAATCTCTTCATCGCGATAGGTGTCCCAACGCTCAATCTCTACGTTCATATCCTTATCTACGTTAACTATACAACCTTCGGTAACGTAACCCGCCTTGTAGGGGTGGATGCCTTCGTTTACAACTCCGGGCTCGATTTCGCTATAGGTGGTGCTTCCGTCATTTATCGTAGTAAATACGCCCTGATGGATTGAGCGGGGGTCGGCAAGCGGGAAATGGGAGTGTCCGCCAAAGAGGATAACCTGAGGATACTTGCTCAGGGTGGAGGTAAGCACATTTGAGCCCCAACCGCCTTCACCATCGCAAGTGCCATAGACGGTATTCATAGGAGGCACATGGGTGAACACGAAGATAGGTTTGCCGGGATACTTTTCAGCAGCAATGCGGAGATTCTCGCCGAGAGCCGCGATTTCTTCCGGAGCATAGTCATCCCAACCGCCACCGTCCATACTGGTGGTAATAAACGGATAGCCCTTGATGTCAATAAGTCGGTGATAGGGTTGATTAAGTACGAGGTAGTTATTGATGGCATTGTCGGCATAGTTGTCATGATTGCCCATCATCACGTAAACGGGAAGGTCGGCAGGCACAACGTCAGTATTGTTGAACACGGTCTGGAACTGCTCATACTGGCTCGGGTTACCCCAGTCGGTAAGGTCACCACAGATAAATATAGCGTCTACGCGCGGAGTATGTGAAATGATGTGTTTCAACGCCTTGGGCACCTTTACCATAGGACCTTCATCCCAACTGTTGCCGAAATGAGTATCTGAAATCACGGCAAAGCGGGGATAGCCACTAAATACGTGGGTCACTTTTACCTCCACATAGGCAACATTGCCCGACTTGGCAGCAAATTTAACGATGCCTTCGCGCTGTGAACGCTCGGCTTCGAGCGGTTCGGCAACCAATTCAACAGAATGGTAGCCGCTTTCAAACTCAGCGGGCTCCGCCTTAATCCACTCCGGAGTAGAGACCGCAAAAGGCACGTTAGAGCATACATCGATGGCAAAGGTCAGATTGTCGTTCTCGGCAATCCTGACGTCGCTCTGTTTAACCAATATGGCGGGTGCGCCGCCCAATTGGCTAACTTTGACCGTCTGACTCAGATTATCTTTGGCAACGAGGGTCACCTCGGCGGTGCGCACATCGGCTCCGCTATTCTTGTCAACCGTAATCTTTATGCCATCTTCTACTTTGGAGACTTTACACCAGTCTGCATCGACAGTAAATTCATATTCTATATTGGAATCGACTGATACCTCTGCGACCGACGCATCGGCGGGCAAAATCACAGCCGCATCGTTTTCATCAACCGTGAGCCACGAACTTCCGTTCGGAGCTACTGATGAAACTATTATAACCTGAGCCTGCATTATCAGCACACTAATGAATACAAGCAGAAAACAAGCGATTCTTTTCATGGTTTATCGTTATGCTAATAATTGTTTTTATTGAACTATTACCTTATTTGCCTTACCGGCAGCCTCAATTACATAGACGCCGGACTGCAGACGCTCGCCGGCGGCAACGCGATGTCCGCTTATGGAGTACACGCGGAATTCCACGCCCTCGGGAGCAATCACTCTGCCATCTTCAACGCGCACGTTATCCGGAACGGAAATCTCGTCGGTGCCTGACACTTCCTTCTCGGTCACCTTGCGGAATTTCCACCCGAAACCGGAGTTCTTGACTTCATCCGCGCGGAAGGTTTCGGGCTTCTCGCCAGCCGATGCGTTCAGCATACGCTCCACGCCATCTTCTTCAACCGCACTGAGCATATACTGCGAACCGCCTACATAGTTCAGAGCCCATCCGGAGTCATTTCCGGACTCGTCATTGAGTTGCGGACGGTTAAAACCTCCGTGGCGCACGGATTCGTTCTTGATTACATGACCGGTAGCGCGGTTAATAAGATAAACCTTGTTACCGCCGGCTTGCTTGACTGACCAGTGCTGGCGAGCGTCAGCGGCTATCTCATCGCGCAAAACCAACGGATAATCGGCGTTAACATCATAGGTCAGGCACTTGCCTGCAAACGCAGGATTACCGCTGAAAAGTTTATAGTAAATCGCATTACTATCGGTTGAATATTCAATCTCGAAATCATCAAAAGCAAGGAAATGGAACTGAGAGTTAAGGTCGTTTGACCAATAGCTGCTGACCATCATGACCGAATAATCGCGGTTTCCGCCATTGCCCTGATGAAGATAAATCTCAGAAGAATCGCCACCTTGGGGAGTCTTGCTGCTCACAATACGAAACTCCCCGCCGTTAGGCTCAAGAGTAAATCTGACATCAGAATTCTGGGTCAGGACCGCCCGGCTGATGTCAAGCGAAGCATCATATGCCACATTAAGGCTCAAACCGGTCCCCTTGTTGACAATCTGATACTTCTGACCGTCAGGGATAAAACGCCATAACTGATTTGAAACTTCACCCATGTCCGCCCTGTCGATAATCGGCTCACCATAAACATTGGTCGAGCCCTCACGGACTGTAAACACTCGGTCGCGACGTGCGTCCTCGCCAACCACTTGAATGTAATACCACTGAGGGGATTCGTCAGTCCCCGATTGTGGTAGCTCTGCCCTTAGCTGTAACGCACCGCTAATCATGCACAGAGCCGGCACAAAAAAACTAACAAACTTCATGATGATGTTAGATTTAGGTTATGGGGGGTCTGCATAATTGTGTAATTGATATACTCCGCCGGCGAGACCCCCATCAACCGCCGGAATAGATACCGCAAAAATAATTAAACTTCCTTAATTATGCAATAAAGGTTCGCTGAATGTAAAATCACATCCTTAGTTATACAGTCATGTAACAATTACTATATTTACCAGTAAATACTTGTTTAATTGGAAATAATATACTAAATTTGCACTACTGAAAAGTGAAAATTTTTATAATATTTTCACCCATACAAACAATATGGAACAAAAGAAAGCCATAATATCCAAAATTAATCGAAGCAAGAAGGGTACAATCTTCCTGCCGGATAGCTTCTTGCCCATAGATGTCCAATACGCATCTAATGTATTAGGTCAGTTAGTCAAAGAAGGAATGTTAATTAGAGTATCTCAAGGCATCTATTTGAAACCTAAAATAACAAGATTCGGACCTATTATGCCTTCATTATACGAAATAGCGGAGATAATTGCGAAACGCGACCATGCTAAAATATTACCATGCGGTCCGGTTGCCGAAAACTATCTTGGCTTTTCGACTCAGGTGCCCATGAATGCCGTGTATATAACCAATGGTGCATCGCGAAAACTGAAGATTGGCAACCGTACACTAACATTTAAATATGGAGTCCCAACAAATTTTTCTTACAAAGGAAAAACAATGCCTATTTTGGTACTTGCGCTTAAATCTATTGGTAAAGATAATGTGACGGATGATACTCTTGCTACCGTTTATGGTGTGCTAAAAAATAATCCGGAGGAAGCAACATGGGAGGGCGATATTAAACTTGCTCCTATCTGGATTCGTAAAATTATTATAAACACTAAACAAAGAATTAGAAATAATGAGCAAGTGGATTGATGCAATTACAGATGAAATTCAAATAACCGCTTCCTCTGTTGCCCAACATAAAGATATAAGCGAGGGAGCGGTCGAGAAGGATTGGTGGGTTACCGCCATTCTAAAAGTCCTTTTCACCCTTTCGCCTGCAAAATATATGTTTTTCAAAGGTGGAACAAGTCTCAGTAAAGGATGGAACCTTATAGACCGTTTCTCAGAAGATATCGACATTGCACTTTATCGTGACTTCTACCTCAACGAACATGGCAAGGATTGTGCTAAAGCTGAGACCAACAATCAAGTCAAAAAGCTGCGCATTGCAAACCGCGATTATATTCATGGAGAGTTTACCGATGAGTTAAAATCGAAACTTATCGAAGTTGGTTTAAGCGAATGTATCGTAGAAGCTATAACAAAAAAGACGGATGGTTCACCAATTGATCATGACAGTGACCCGGTAGTAATTGAGATTCATTATCCGGTCAATGTAAAGTCTGATGCATACGTTCGTCCCGTGGTAAAGATTGAAATAAGTTGCCTCTCGATGAAAGAGCCCTATGAGGTTAAGCTAATCTCCTCACTCGTCGGTGACGCTTTCCCGGAGATTGATGATGAAACATTTGCCGAGATACCAACCATAACGCCGACACGTACATTTCTTGAGAAAGCCTTCCTGCTCAACGAGGAGTATCAGCGTCGTTCTCCTCGTACAGACCGTATGAGCCGTCACCTCTACGATTTAGAGAGATTGATGGATACATCTTTTGCGAATGCTGCCCTTGCTGACATGGATCTTTATCAAGAAATCATAACGCATCGCCAGCGATTCTATCATGTCGGAGGTGTAAATTATGACCTCAATCATCCTGCTACCATTACATTTTGTCCAGAAGGAGAATTACGAGATAAAATGCGGCTTGACTATGAAACTATGAAAACATCCATGATTTATGGTGAAAAGCTGCCGTTTGAAGCACTAATTGAACGTTTGGAATACTTACAGATGCGTTTTAGGAAAATTTCGACTACCTAAGTTTCAAGACATAAAAGCCCCGACCTAAACTTTAAGGATATGATAATGTGACATTGGTAATTTTGTCCTTTTCCAAAAAAATATACTTAGTTTTCTTAGTCCAATAGGTTCCTTCCCCGCTGTACTCTATTATGACACCCGGTTCAGAAGAATGATATGAGTCAGAAATAGCCCCAGATTTGACTACAATTATATTGGCGGATAGCTTGTCACACTTGATGAATAGATCATCACAGGTTGCATTCTCAAAAACGACCCCATAAGGATTTTTTAATAAAAAATCTTTTAAATCATCGTTAGGAGACCACGGTTCATCTTTCCCACATGAGACAAAGACAAACAAAGACAATATAAAAAATAAAATTTTCTTCATCCTCTTTTTGCGCAAATTTACGAAAAAAATCGCGAAATAAATATACCCAATAAAAATATGTGGTGATTAGGGCTGGGGACCGGCGATTTTGGCGAGGAGGGCGGGTTTGTAGCTGTCGCTCACGGGGATGTAGGTTTCGGGGGCAATGACAAGGCGGTTGCGCTCAATCTGCGCGACATGGTTCATGTTGACTATGTAACTGCGGTGGACCTGCAGGAAATCCGGCGTCAGTCGCTCCATGATGGCGGCAAAGGAGCTGAGAGTAAGCAGAGGGGCATCAGAGTCGCGCAAATAAATCTGCAGATACTCGCCATAACCTTTTATATACTGAATGTCGGCAAGGTCGACGCGCACATAGCGATAGTCAACCTTAACGAATATGGACTGACTTTGCTGCGGCTGGGCTGGAGTACGCCGACCGCGCTCCAGAGCCTTACTGACCGCCCGATGGAAGTCGGCATAGTCATATGGCTTAAGCAGATAGTCAAGAGCCGAAACGCGGTAACTATCTACCGCATACTGAGAATAGGCAGTAGTAAAAATTACCGCCGGGGGCGACGGCAACGCCCTGACAAACTCCAGTCCGTTCAGGTCAGGCATATTGATATCGGTGATTATCAAATCAGCCTCAGCCTGAGCAAGAAAGTCAATGGCGTCAAATCCGTTCTGACACTCGCCGACGAGTTCCAAAAACGGCGTTTTGGTCACATAATTGCGCAATTTTTCAAGCGCAATAGGCTCATCATCAATTATCAGTGTTCGCAGCTTCATCAGCGGTAGGAATTCTAAGTTTTACCGAATATTTACGGTCTGTTTTCGTTATTTTCAGCGTGGCGTGGTTGCCATAAAGGAGATGTAGACGCTGCGAGATATTGTAAAGACCAATACCCTCATGTCCGGAATTGGGGACGGAATGGTCGGAATTCTCGCATATGAATGTCAATTCTCCCGCTCCGACCTCAAGTCTGACATCGACAAACGAAGCCTCACGATAGCTGACACCATGCTTGAATGCGTTCTCAATAAACACGAGGAAGAGCAGCGGCGGCAGCGTTATTCCTCTCATTTCCGTCTCGGAAGGAAAGTCAATATTGATAGCAACGCGGTTTTCCGGGTAACGCTGGCGCATTAGGTGAAGATAATTGCGCAGAAAAGCTACCTCATCGGTCAACGGAATGCGCGGTCTGGAACTGTCATACAGAGTATAACGCATCAGATTAGACATATCGATAACCATTGACTGCGCACGCTCCGGATTAATCTCAATCATCCCGTGAATATTATTAAGCATATTCATATAGAAATGAGGATTTATCTGCGCTTTCAGGTAGGTAAGTCGGCTTTCCGCATTACTTTTCATCAGACTTTCGCGCTCAAGTTTGTCATCGAAACGCTGAAACATAAGCGCGACCGCCATGTTCGCTCCGATCACCAAGAGGGCATAAGTGAAATCAAGAAAAAGCGGGAGCGGCAACAGCGGATGAACCTCAGGATGATGTAACGGTCGTGGAAATTGCCGCGCATGGCTTACAAAATCATAATACTGCCATACCCAGAGAATGACTACTGCTAAAACAGTCACGCTGAAATAAACCTTGATACGGTTGCGAAGCAGATATCGCGGAATAAGCAGATAGTTATTGACCAGAAAAAGCACAAAAAAAGGGAGCAGCGTTCCCGCTACGCGACATAGAACCGCACCGTCGACCAATGGCTCGGACAACTGCGCGCGCGTCCGCATTATATCCAACAGATATAGCCCGATGGCTCCGAGCCACAAACAGACATAGACAAACGTCTCCGTGCGCCGCTCTTTAATCTTCAATCCGCTAAGAACTTTATCTTTCATTGCGCAAAGTTACATAAATTTTCATTCGGAAACCACTCTTATCCGGTTTTTCAAAAATCAGTATCTTTTCGTTGAATAAACGGGGCATTTCGTTGAATTTTTTTGAATTTTAAATAAGGTATTGTCTACTTTTGCGCCGGATAATAGAAATACAGTGTTTTATGAAACAGCTATTCATTTGTGTGGCAATACTGCTCTGCTCCTCGACCGCGATGGCCGGGGAGTGGACGTTTTCGGACTGCGTAGATTATGCGCGCGAGCATAACATCAGCCTGTTGAAGTCCAGACTCTCCGAGCAGACCGCCGAGGCAAACCTGAGCGAGTCACAAGGGCAGTGGCAACCGTCGCTCGATTTCGCCACAACCCATGGATTTACCAACTATCCGTGGGGCGACTCGCCAAAAAATTCATATTCGAGTTCCTACGGGCTCAACGCAGCGTGGACCATATGGAACGGCGGCGAGCGCGAAAATTCCATCAAGCAGAACCGTCTCCGGACCGAACAGGCGCGCCTCAACTCCGGTGCGCTAATGCGCTCCATCGAAACTGTCCTGCTTCAGGTCTACCTCAACATTCTGTATGCGCAGGAAAGCATCGGAATATATGAGGAGGCTGTAAAGCTCAGTCAGGCGCAGGCAGATCGCGCCGAGCGTCTCATGGACTCGGGAAAGCTTTCACGCGTAGAGTATGCCCAGCTCCGCTCGCAGGCGGAACAGGACAGCTATTCGCTTGTCAACGCGCGCGGTACATACCGCACCCGCCTTCTGGAACTGAAACAACTGCTTGAGCTTGGAATTGACGCGGAAATTGTTCCCGCAGCCGTCAGCTTGGACTCTGCCACAATTATGGCTCCGCTCCCCGCAATGGATGAGAGCTATCTTCTTGCCATCCAGACCGACCTTCAAATCAGAGGATTAGAAGTTGAGGCATCGGCATCGGAACTTGACGTCGCGATTGCGCGCGCCGGACAAATGCCCAACCTGCGTCTTACCGCCGGAGTTGGCACCGGATATAACGCTCCGGGCGAGTCCTTCGGCAACTCCATGAAGCGACGCCTCAACGAGCAGGTGGGGCTGACGCTCTCCATCCCTATTCTTGACAACCGCAGGACCAAAGCTGCGGTAGCCCGCGCAAAAGTGGCTCAACTTGACGCCGGACTTGACATTGACAAACGGCGTACGGAACTGGCTCAACTCGTTGAAAACGCCTATGTCGACACCGAGGCGGCGCGCTCGCGCTTTCTTGCCGCCCAAAGTCAGCTTGACGCCGCACGCCTTGCCGACGAGCTCGCCAATGAAAAATTTGCCGTAGGCTACGTAAACCCGATTGAACTCCTTACTGCGCATAATTCGCTTATTGAAGCGCAACATTCGCTGCTTCAGTCGAAGTTTATGGCACTTTTAGGAATGAAAATGATTGAATTTTATCGCACCGCAACCGTAAATATATGAAAAAACTGATTTTCGCCGCCGCGATTCTCGCCTGTGTGTCGTCGTGTGGCAAGAAAGAAACCGTAAGCCTCGAAACGGTAACTGCCGAGCGCGGAGAACTGACCGAAACAGTCACAGCCACCGGCACCATCGAGTCCGTCACTCAGGTCGACGTCGGCACTCAGGTGACCGGCATCGTTGACAAGCTCTATGTCGACTATAACTCTGTGGTCCATAAAGGCGAACTAATTGCTGAAATCGAAAAGACGCTGCTCCAGAGCGAACTGACCAGCGCGGAAGCTAACGTGGAGTCCGCCCGTCTTACCTATGAGTACAATCTGACAAACTTTGAGCGTGACAAGGCTCTCCATGAGAAAAAACTCATAAGCGACTATGAGTTTCAGACCTCACAAAAGGAGCTTCAGGTATCAAAAACTGCCTTCGACAAAGCGAAAGCTGATCGCGTGCGTGCCGCCAAGAACCTCAACTACGCCGAAATTTACTCGCCGATTGACGGCATTGTGATTTCGCGCGACGTAGAGGTAGGTCAGACCGTGGTTTCGAACATGAACGTAGCAAACCTGTACACTATTGCCGACCTCGACAATATGCAGGTAATAGGCAATGTGGATGAAGCCGACATAGGCAGAGTGAAAGTAGGTCAACCCGTAACATTCTCTGTCGACGCATATCCCGATGAACTGTTTGACGGCAGTGTCACTCAGGTCCGTCTCAACCCCACAACGGAGAGCAACGTGGTTACGTATGAGGTAGTGGTAGCGACTAAGAATCCCGACCATAAGCTCATACCCGGACTGACCGCAAACCTTACCATCTACGTTCTCCGCGAGGAAAATATCCTGTTCCTTCCGGCAAAAGCCTTTGCCTTTGAACCCACCGACGGCAAAACCGCACCGCGCCCCGACGGAAAAGACCGGCGTATCGTATGGGTTGCCAAAGGTGACTCTATCAGTCCCGTCGAAGTGACCATAGGTCAAAGCAACGGCATAAAAACCGAAATCATCTCAGGGCTGACTGAAGGTACCCGAGTGGCGGTAGGATATTCTCAGGCAGCTCCCGGCGGAATGCCCGCACAGGGAGAAATGAGTCCGTTCGCGCCCCAACCTCCGGGCAGAAAGAACAAAAAATAAAGTTGTATACCCGTTTTTTTCACATGAAGGATATAATACGGATTGAAGAACTACGGCGGGAGTTCATTGTTGGCGGCGAAAAGGTCAAAGCCCTTCGAGGGGTCTCCTTCTCCATCCGTCAGGGTGAATTCGTGACCATCATGGGCACATCAGGCTCCGGAAAATCGACGCTACTCAACATTCTCGGGTGTCTTGACACTCCCACATCGGGCGACTACCTTCTTGACGGAGTTTCAGTACGCTCCATGTCAAAAAATCAACGCGCCATAACGCGCAACCGCAAGATTGGATTCGTTTTCCAAAACTATAACCTTCTGCCTAAAACCACCGCCATTGAGAACGTGGAGCTGCCCCTGCTTTATAACTCTCAGGTTTCGGCAAAGGAGCGTCGCGAACGCGCAATCTCCGCCCTCGAAGCCGTAGGGCTCAGCGAACGCCTGAACCACAAGAGTAACCAGATGTCAGGCGGTCAGCAGCAGCGTGTGGCGATTGCGCGCGCTCTGGTCAACGACCCGGTGATAATCCTTGCCGACGAGGCTACGGGTAATCTTGATACACGCACATCATTCAGCATCCTGACTCTCTTTCAGGAGCTGCACGCGCGCGGTCGCACGATTATCTTCGTTACCCATAACCCCGAACTGGCGGAATACTCATCGCGAAACATAGTGCTCCGCGACGGTCACATCATTTCTGACACTCTCAACCCCTCACCGGCATCTGCCCGCGAGGCTTTTGAAAAATTACCAACCGACCCTGACTGATGAATATTGTCAATCTTCTCAAAATAGCACTCAAAGCACTCAACAATAACAAACTTCGCTGTTTCCTTACAATGCTCGGCATTATTATCGGCGTAGCGTCGGTAATCACAATGCTTGCCATCGGTCAGGGCTCAAAGAACAGCATCAAGGCTCAGATTTCCGAAATGGGGTCTAACATGATTATGATTCATCCCGGAAATATGCAGCGCGGAGGTGTTCGCCAGAGTGCCGATGACATGCAGACACTCACTGTCAGTGATGTCGAAACTATCAGGGAACTCCCCGGAGTAGCGGCAATATCTCCGTCGGTAACCTCAGGCGGTCAGCTTGTCAACGGCAATAACAACTATCCGTCGACGGTTTACGGAATTACGCCCGATTACCTCGAAATACGCAAGTTTAAGGTAAAAGATGGCGCAATGTTTACCGAACAAGACATAAAATCAGCAGCAAAAGTATGTATTCTCGGAAAAACCGTAGTTGATAACCTTTTCCCCAACGGCGAAGATCCTATAGGGCGCGTAATCCGATTCGGCAAGATTCCTATGACCGTAATAGGCGTTCTTGAGTCCAAGGGTACGAACTCCATGGGTATGGATCAGGACGACGTTGTTCTTGCTCCGTACACTACCGTCATGAAACGTATTCTCGCCATCGACTACATTCAGGGAATCTTTGCGAGCGCAACCGATGAATCACAAACCGAAGAGACAATCGAAAACATAACCTCTTCCCTACGCGAAAATCACCGCCTGAAAGCCGACGCCGACAATGACTTCGAAATACGCTCCCAGCAGGAATTGAGCGAGATGATGAACTCGACCAGCGACATGATGACCGTGCTGCTGGCATGCATCGCCGGAATTTCACTCCTTGTGGGCGGCATAGGCATCATGAACATAATGTACGTGTCCGTTACGGAGCGCACACGCGAAATAGGTCTGCGCATGTCCATCGGCGCACGCGGAATCGATATACTTTCGCAGTTTCTCATCGAGGCTATAATCATAAGCGTCAGCGGCGGCATCATAGGCATACTTGTCGGCGTGCTTGCCTCATGGCTTGTCAACGTGATAGCCCACTGGCCCGTCTACATCCAAGCCTATTCTGTAATCCTCTCGTTTGCCGTCTGCACCATCACCGGCGTCTTCTTCGGCTGGTATCCCGCCCAGAAAGCCGCTAACCTCGACCCCATCGAAGCCCTCCGCTACGAATAATCCCCTCCGGATTTGGATTTTTCTAAAAAAACACATAATTTTGCATCAGAAAGTTTGAAAAAATGTAATATTACACACAAAATCAAACTTTCCGATGCAAAAACATATGAAAATTGAACGTTATATCCTTGAAGATTTCAAGCGATGGAGAGACTCGCCTAACCGAAAACCGATTCTCCTTCAGGGCGCACGCCAAATAGGGAAGACGTGGGCCATGGAGCAGTTCGGACACGAATGCTACACCTACGTCCAAAAATTTGACTTTGACCGTCAACCGGAACTGAAGAGTATTTTTGAAACGACCAAAGAGCCTGAGCGAATAATACGTGAACTGGCGTTATACAGCAGCGTACCGCTACTCCCCGGTGAAACCCTTATTATATTTGATGAAATTCAAGAGTGTGAGGCTGCGCTCAACAGTTTGAAATATTTTTATGAAGATGCTCCGCAATATCATATTATCGCGGCCGGGTCACTGCTTGGCGTTGCCGTAAAGAGAAGGCGGATGACGGTTCCGGTCGGAAAAGTCACACTAATGCGAATGTATCCGTTTACCTTTAAGGAATTCCTCAGGGCAGATGACACTTCCACGTTTAACTTCATCGAACAGTTAGACTCTATTGAACACCTTCCGACGATAATCCTTAATAAACTGACCGTGGCGTATCGCAGATATCAGGTTTGCGGTGGCATGCCTGAAGCAGCCGTCGCAATGATTGAAAACAAGGGAACGGAAGCTGTCGATACCATTCTCCAAGATATTCTTGATTTATATGAGCTTGACTTCGCGAAATATGCAGAGCCACGTGAAATTCCGCGAATTCGAGCCATATGGCATTCTCTGCCCGCCCAGTTAGCCAAAGAAAACCGAAAGTTTATCTATAAAGTCATCAAAACCGGAGCCCGCTCCAAGGACTATGAAGATGCGCTCATGTGGCTTAAAGACGCCGGTCTGATTTACCAGATAGAGCATATTTCGCGCCCGGGTATACCGATGTCAATGTATAAGGAGAGCAGCATCTTTAAAGTATATGCGTCAGATTGCGGTCTGCTCCGGCGGTTATCCGGACTTCCGGCAGCAATAATCCTCGACCCCGTTGCAAATTATGTGGAGTTCAAAGGAGCACTGGCCGAGAATGTCGTTTTACAAAATATAATTCCGATGCTTGACAACCAGCTCCCTGCCTACTGGACATCGGAAGCAACAGCCGAAGTTGAATTCGTAATACAATGGGAGTCTGAAATCATTCCTATCGAGGTGAAAGCCGCCGGAAACATCAATGGCAACAGTCTTGCCCTTTACAACAAAAAATATGAACCGAATTTAAGGGTCAGGTTCTCGCTGTTAAATCTTCAATATAACAGCGGTCTCCTCAGCGCACCGGCTCCATTGGCCGCATGGTTCGGAAAACTATTCGCCCTTTGCCATTCCGCAAATTGACTTCAACGCAAACTGAAAAAATGCGGGCTATTTAACTTCTTCGCGATAAGAGTAGAGTTTGCTGATATTTTCTTTGCGTACCCGGAAACCGCTTCCATGGTCATGAGGCTTGCCTTTGTTCTTTCCACTCTGGTAAGCACCCATTCTTATATCATACATGATTTCCCCTTTCTCCAACATATCCAAAAAGTTTTGGAGAGAGGGAGTTGTGTATATCTCCGCATAATCAAATAAAAATTCCTCTTTCCCTTCTTCTAAATGTCTACGCTGCGCCCTTACATAGAAAAGATTATGCAATTTCTTTGTCAAAGCATTCTGGATATCATCGTATGTATAATAGACCGATTCATCGAGCAAGGTTTCACCATTTAACGTATACACGCCGATATAAATCCTCTTCTCCTCCGGTTTATGGTTGAGCCGGAACGAGTAACGCCCCATATACGTATTGAACCCATTGGCAAAGATTGACGTATGCAGTTTTTTCATATCACTGCCCGGATAATTATCGCCGAATTTATTTTTCAAATAGGCATTAGCTCCTCTTTTGGGGAAAGAGGGTGACTTGGTAAAGAGAGTGACATACGATGACGATTCACCCCTGTGTGCTTTAATCTCAAACCCGTATAGGTCCGGTTTCTTGAGATTGTTTTCCAATACTCCAATGCAGTCTTCAAATGTCTTTCCTATTCCGGTATTGTTACTCCGATGGCTTTTAACCCACCCCATGGCCTTAACATTATAGAAAGCCTTTATAATCTTATCCTTATTCATCATATCTGATTAAAACCTTTACAAAAGAATCATTATCTAAAATATCATCATTTCCGGTCAACAGATAAGAAAGCGTGACATTAAAATGCCGCGATATCACGTAAAGTTGCTTAAGGGTATACTTATGTTGAAATTTGGGGCTTTCAATATTCCCTATCTGTCCGTTACTAACATCAATGATATTAGCTAACCCTACTTGGCTGACTTTATTGTCAATTCTTAGCTGCCGCACGCGGTTTACAACCTCATTTTGAAAATCAGTTTTCTTCACAATCTCTCATTTTGAGAGCAAATTTATCGCTTTTTTAACTCAAAATCCCCCTCAATTTGAGAGAAAATTAGTAACTTTGCACACAAATCATCACAACCAGCGAAGATATAGCAAGATATAACGCAATGTATCAGAGAGTAACCGATAATTTCTGGAGTTTCAGAACTGCAGATACAAAAGAATATACCCACTGCTACCATATATATCCGGCTATGATGATTCCCCAGATTGCGAGGAAGCTGATTGATGACTATGCTCCGGAAGGGGGCGTAAACCTGATATTTGACCCTTACGTGGGTAGCGGAACGACATTAGTCGAAGCGTCACTTAAAGGAATACGTTCCGTTGGTACGGACCTCAATCCGCTCGCCCGGTTTATGAGTAAAGTGAAAAATCAGCATTTTAATATTGCTGACATTAACGCTTCAATCACCTATGTTATAGAAAGCATTATGCTATATTCTCCGGAAAAGGTGATTAATACCGATTTCAGCAGGATTTCCAACTATAAATTCTGGTATACCTTAGAAAATCTGCTTAAACTCTCATATATAAATCAGATTATCCTCGAGTTGAAACCCGAGGTACAGGATTTCTTCTTATTATGTTTATCAGAAACGGTAAGAGAAGTCAGCTTTACACGTAACGGGGAATTCAAGCGTTATAAAATGTCCGAAAAACAGATTGAGAAGTTTAATCCTGATGTTTTTCAATTATTTGAGAGAAAAGTTCACAGAAACCGCAACGGTTTGGAGTCATTTAATTCTGTCAGCAACGGCGAATTAGCCTCGATATTTGACTTTAATACATCTATCGGTATACCAAGGGATATTCTTCCGGAAGAAAGTGTTGATATGGTCATCACATCGCCGCCATACGGAGATAGCCATACTACAGTAGCATACGGTCAATTCAGCCGATGGTCAAACGAATGGTTTGATTTCGAGAACGCTAAATCACTTGATAATATTTTAATGGGCGGAGTCAAGTCCAAAACCGCCGTATTTGAGTCAGACAGCATTAAGGAAGAATTAGCTGAAATAAAGCGTTTAGATGAAAAACGGTATTTTGAGGTGATTTCATTTCTTAATGACTATTGGAATTCCATCAGGAATGTAGCGACTGCAGTCAGAAAGGGTGGAAGGGTATGTTACGTAGTCGGCAACAGACGCGTCAAGTCCATCCAGATTGATCTGGATTATTTCACGGCTGAAATGTTTGAGAAATGTGGATTTAAACATGACGTTACAATAGTGCGTGAAATTCCCAACAAAAGAATGCCGTCAAAAAACAGTCCGACAAATAAAACCGGCGTGATATCAACTACAATGACTAATGAATACATAGTCATATTAACTAAAACAGAGTAATTCTACTGAGATTTATCAATGATTTGGCACAGAATTCATAAGTGGATGTCAATTCCGCTCGGCATTTTTATTTTTTTGATTTGTTTAAGCGGTGCGTTGCTCTCGTTCGAGCGCGAAATATCGACTGCGTTTGCTCCCGACGCTGTAGGAAAGCTACCTTTTTTCGCTGCGGTACATTCGCTTCACCGTTCACTTTGCATCGGCTCATTGGGCAAAATCATTATAGGTTACTCAACCCTTGCATTCGTTATTATACTTCTGTCAGGGCTGATAATGTGGATTAAGCGTGCACGCCATAATTTCCGCAAGAGTCTAAACGTAGTCTTCCCTACTCCGCTCCGTGGAATGCACGTAACTTTAGGAGTGTACGTAATGATTATCCTGTTGCTATGCGCGCTGACCGGTATGACATGGTCATTCGGCTGGTTTCGCGATGCGGTCTATTATCTGTTCGAGGAACATACATCGGAGCCGCTGTTCCATATTATATCCGGACTGCACACAGGTCGCATAGGCGGAATGGGGCTACGCATACTCTGGTTCATCGCCGTCATAATCGGCGCATCGCTACCAATTACCGGCTATTGGATTTACATAAACCGCCGGCGGCACAGGAAATAACTCAGTTACCACGCGGTTTAGCAACCACACCGAGCGATTTGCGACCATTGAGCGCGATTGAAAGCGGAGCAGGAAATCTTACCAGTCTGAGATGGTCTGTCTCAACCTCGGCAGGCATCGAATCAAGATAATCCACATCATAATAGCCGGAATTGCCGTCAATAGTGAAATAACCGACACCTATACTTGTAAGATTTTGGAAAAAGTGTGTACCCTGACTCGGTTCTATACGATAACCGGGTAAGGAGCTTTCAACAATGAGGCGCGCACCGGAAATATGAGGCCACTTGACCGGAATACCGAGCGCAGGGTCAGATGAGCCCCATCGCCCCGGACCAATGAGCAGATATGGTTCGCCGTCAGCCACAAGACTGCGGTTGAGGTCCTCGATTTCGCGGGCTATGACAGGCGTATTGGCTGAATTAAACGCCGAGGGCTTGACATAGAGCACCGTCCGCACGTTGTCAATATTGCCGTTGCCAAGCGCGGTAGTGGACCGCAGCAGCAGCTCGGAGTCAGAAAGGGAAAGAATGGTTTCATCACCCATCTCTTTTTTATCAACAATGGGGCGAATCTGCAGCCAATAGATTGTGCCGCTGTTCGCACCGTTTACCACTCCGGCAAATTCAATCTCGACAGGTCGCGCCATCTCCTTCTGTCCGATGCGGAGCATGAAATCAGCTGCCTCCGCCAAGGGGAACGCACCGTGGTTCAGCATATTGGCGAAAGTAACGACCTTGCGTCCGGGACCGGAATCGGTGTCGCGTATAATCTGGTCATTGACATCGTAGGTTGAAACCATATACTTTAGCGAACCGGACTGAGCCGCCTGCTGAACGCGCAGGGAACGTATGTTGAAACCATCGTCGGCAGTAAAATCGGTAGGAGCCGTTGGAGTCATGTCGAGTGCAAGCATTCGCGTCTGGGTGTCGCGCAGGGCGAGGTCAAGAGTTGACGTCTGGAGTACTTTAGAAGGATGGCGCGGCGAAAAGCGCAAAGCGGTTCCGCCTTCAACAATGGTCTTACCGAGACCTACAGCCACCTGCACTACACCGTCCTCAGCCTTCTCCGCACCGAGCGGATAATAGTTCAATGACCTACCCACTCCGGAAAATGAAGGATAATAAAGATCCGAGTGCATCACGCCGACCACCTCCTGAATAATCACCGCCATCTTTTCCTGATCGATAACATTAGAGGTAGCGGTCATGTACGCCTTTGAATCGGCATAGAAAACGGATGCGTAGACTGATTTTATCGCGTCGGAAAGCATTCGGAGTGTCTCCTCGCCCATCCCCGTCCAGTTTGGAATCATATAGGTGGAATATACGCCGGCAAACGGCTGATAGTGGCTATCTTCCAAAAGTGAAGACGAACGGATGGCAAGCGGTTTATCCATTACCTCGAGGAGTGCCTTCAGGTCCTCGGTAAGCCTGTCAGGGAGTTTCGCCGCAATAAACGCCGCATGTATTTCAGAGTCAGGGGCAGAACTGAGAGCCAGCGGATAGAGGTCATTTTCCGCCATAAACTCATCAAACAAGTCCGTACAGAGCACTACAGTGCGCGGAATTGATATATTTACTTCGGTTCCCGCTATGGCATCACACTGCGGATGCTTTTTTATTATCGCGTCTATAAACGCAAGTCCGCGCCCCTTGCCCCCCATCGACCCCTGACCAATGCGGGCAAAGTTGGAATACCGGTCAAAGCGGTCCTTACGGAACACAGCCACCACGCCACGGTTTTTCATACGCCGATAGCGCACAATGGCATCGAGGAAATGGAGTCGCGCCGCCGGCACATCATCAATCGAGCGGGTACGATGCTCCTTGATGACCTCTGCAATGGGGAACATTGCGCGCGAATACAGCCAGCGGGAAATATCGTTTCGCATGGCATGATAATAGAGCGTCTTGTCAGGAATCTCCATCATCTTGTACTGCAAGTCCTTGAGCGACGTAATGCGCATTATTCCCTGACCGGTATCGGGGTCTCGCATAATAAAGTCGCCGAAGCCGAAATAATTGGCTATGGCATCGCCCAAATCCACGGGAAGCTTCTTTGAATTCTTGTCAAGGAATATTCCGTTAAAGTCGCCAACACGAGCGGCATTTTCCGACTCTGAACTTTCAACGATAATAGGAAGATACGGGTCACGCTCGCGCAGCATCCGGGCGAGTTTCAGACCTGCCTGCGAATCCTTGACTCCCTCGCGCTTGAACGATACGTCAGTTATTACGCCGAGCATATTCTCGCCATATTGCTCATAAAGAGCGCAAGCCTCCTCGTAATCACGCGCAAGGATTACCTTAGGACGTCCGCGCATACGGAGCATCTGCTCATGTTCGTTCAGTGCCTCAGTGCTGAAAATACGGCTCTGCTTGAGCAGGAATTTATAGAGGTGAGGAAGCACGGAGCTGTAGAACCTGACGGAATCCTCAACAAGCATAATGGTCTGGATTCCTACGGTATTGACATCATATTCGGCATTCATCTTGTCCTCCAGCAGCTTTATGATGGCAAGCAGGAGGTCAACGTTTCCAAGCCAAGAGAAAACATAGTCGACCGACGAGAGGTCCGACTTTTCCAACCGACGTGACACTTCCTTACTGAACGGCGTGAGCACGACGATAGGCGTCTCAGGCGCGGCAGCCTTGATTGAGCGCAAGCCGTCGAAGGTGTCACTCAAGTCAGGACCGGGCATGGCTATGACTATGTCGAAATGTTTACCCGCCATGGTTTCAAGTGCCTCGCCTATGTCGGAAACGCGAGTAACTCGCGGAGGAGACGAAAGATTAAGTGAAACATACTCAAAATAGAGCTGTTCCTCTACGCGTCCGTCCTCTTCCATCATAAATGCGTCATAAGGCGACGCTATAAACAGCACATTGAAGATTCGACGCTGCATCAGGCGATTGAATGCCGTATCGCGCAGATAGAGCTGAGAACCGCTGGCGGGTGTGATGTTCATTTTACAGTCTGCAGTTGGATATCGATGGGTTGCTGAGAAATAATCCCGTGGAGAAGCGCATCCATATTCACTACCGGGCTTGAAATCAACTCGGGGATATTGAACGTACGAGTAAACTCATCATAGAAATCCGGTGACTTCTGCGGCAAGCAGAACGGAGTAGCCGCCATTCCGGTCTCAGGATTGAAGGCGGCGATATACGGACGCGCCCACAGACCGTCAAGACGTTTGGAGGAGAACACGAACCAACGGCCCGATGAATCCCAGCTATGGTAACTTTCAATACTTTCAGAGTTAACCTCATCCATTATGCGCCACTCTCCGGTGGTCAAATCCATCAGGCAGAGCTCCGACTCGGGGTGCCATATAGAGAAATTACCATAGCTTGAGCGGGTAAACATAAGCCATCTGCCGTCAGGCGAACAACGGGGGAACGAAACCGATGCGGAATCAGCAGCCGCGTCATATAGTACCTTGACATTTGAAAAACGTCCGTTTTCAGGGTTGAAATCAACCGAACAGAGGTCATATCTCACCGAATCGAGCGGAGAACTGTCGGTTATGCCGTTGGTACGACAGAAAAATATGGTGCGACCGTCAGGTGACCAGTTAGGGAAGGTTTCGATATATCGGTCGCCTGAAATTGCAGAATCGGAATAAGCGGTCCGGGTCTCGACGTTATATACCATAAGGTCGGCAGCACGGTCAACCACCTCGATGGGTTTTGTGCCCGATGAATGGAAAACCTGACCGACATCGTTGGCGGAGAAAGCTATGAAACGACCGTCACGACTCCATCCGGGATAAGTCGCGCCATGGTTTCCACCGGTAAAACGGGAATTGATTTTTTCGACCTTACCGTTGCGCGAAATCAAAGTTCCGCCCTGAGCCCCCCTGACATGAATCATCATACCCTGCTCCGGGCTGTTTGATGAAAAATTATGACAGTTGACACACTGTTGGTCAAAATCCTTGTTTTCAAGTATAGGAGTCTGCTCATAATCCGAAAGATTACGCTCATAAATGCCTATAGCGGTCCATAGTTCATAGCCGGGATATAAAAGACGGTAACAGAGATACCCGTCGATAGAAGTATCGCTGATAGGCGAAAGGACATCGGGGGCGGCAAGCCTTTTTCCGCCAAAATCGGCAGACACGCGGAAATAAATATTTCCGCCGCGTGATTCGTCAAGAAGTTTGCGCCACTTTTTCAAAGGAAGTGACACTCCCCCCTCTGAATCAGCCCCGACACAAATTGCAGGGTCTTCGCCCTCACGACCAACTTCAACCTGAAAATCCTTCGCCCCTTCAGCATCAAGTCGAAATGAAGGCGCGGCAATATTTGCGGGATAAGTGGCACCACGGTAGTCGGGCGTCATATTAATTTGAGCGTCGGTTGTCCCGTCGATAGGCTTACGCCCGGAACACGCGACGAGTAAACAACATATTGCGGATATAAAAACTAACTTTTTCATAATTAATAAATAAGTTCCTTTCCGTAAGGACTCACTTTTTGAACATAATACCAATATGTGCGGCGCAATTCGGGCGAATAATGAGCCTGATCACCCTTGCGCAGCTCTGTCATAAACGAGCGAAACATTTCTTCGGTCTTAGGAGATATCCGATAGCCGTCGGCAGCAAATTGCGCCTCGCCAATCTGCAGACGCACCAAAGCCAATCCCTGCTCGACCATGGGAGGAAGATAGCCTTCCTCAGGCATAGGCCAGAAATCCTTCAAATTGCTATAAAAAACGCCAAGGCTGTTAGCCAGCAGGAAATGTGCCACGATATACTCGCGCGCCATCTCATTATCAGGGTCTGACAAAAGGATATATCTCAAATCCGCGCCAAGGTTAATAACATTATCCCAGCGCGCGGGAATTTGCGGGGTATCCGCCAATGAGTTTTTCAAGTCAGGAACCACACCGGTCTCTACCATTTTTTCAAGTTCACGAGCACGTCCACGATAAAACAGAGTGTGTTTCAGCGGAGCGATAAACTTGCGTGCCTGAGCCATTTTTCCGTTAGCAACGGAATAGCGGGCAAGGTTTGTCAGGTGGGTGGCGGTTTCGCCCCACCCTACCAAGGCCTCAAACGCCCAATGGTTGGCAGCATTTACTGCTCCAAGCTGTTCGTATACGTATCCGCCGAACTCGGCGCGGTTACGGTCTGCCTTCCACGAGAAAAACAGCGAATTGACGCCAAATGTCTGCGGATAGTCAAGCAGATTGGTCAAAAGTTTACCCTGATGATACAGTGCCATAGAACGGAAATACGACATCAGATGATTACGTTCACCCTGCTTGGCATAATTCTCGCAAATTTCATATGCCTTATCCCAATCCTTAGCCTTAACAGCGCGTTCAGCCTCAACCATTATGCGCTCAGTCTCGCGCTGATGTTTGCGGTCCTCGCGACTGAGCTCGCGCATATTACCTGAAGGAAGCTGTACCGACATCGGAGCTGTAGAGATATTATATCCGATACCGATGTACGCACAGACACAAACCACTCCGACAACCAGCGGTTTCCACCACGCGCCGGACTGGGATTTAAGCGAATTTTCATAACGCTTGCTGAAAAATGGCACAAAACGCACAATAATCCGCGCCACAATCCACACAAACAGCGTTATCACAAACGTCTTGATTACCGCAACCGGGAATTGGTCAACACTTCCGGCTCCGAAAAGCATATATACCGCAGGAATAGCCCCAAGCTGGAGCCAGTCACGCAGTCCGGTCAAACGCCTGATTACGTCTGTAGCCATCAAATATGTCAGCACTCCGAGAGCCGCCCAAATAATGGCCAAGAGCCACGTATAATATCCAAACTGGACCACGAATTCAGTCAGCAGATACCATATACCGAACTGATGGACAGTTTCCTGCACATACGCCCAAGTATAGCGGAACAGGTGGTGCTGCTCATAAAAATAAGACACATACTCATACGGTCCCAGATAGACTGCCAGAAAAACGACAGCGATCAATGCCGCAACGATTGGTTTAATATATTTCTTCATACGTCTGCAAAATTACGAATTTTTGAAAAAAATCGGAAAAAACTTAGCCAAAAATTTGCACACATAAAAAAAACTACCTAACTTTGCACCCGTAAAACAACAAAGAACCCTGCCTTGTGGTGTAATGGTAGCACGTCGGATTCTGGTTCCGCCTGTGAGGGTTCGAATCCTTCCAAGGCAACAAAAAATTGCAACTGCTTAAGCAGTTGCAATTTTTTGTTATGTCAAGGGCGTTTTAATTGAGCAATTTAACGAAGAGTTTCTGTTGTTTATCCTCATCATAATAGACGGTTATCGTAACGTCATTTTTGGTAAGCGGAATGCTGTCAGGAATTACGACAAAGGAAACCAACAGACCGGGAATCATAGGAAAATCCGGAACACTACGGATTATGCATGGAATATCGGCTGCGATTGAATCTATGCGAATCGTATCAACAGGCGACTGATTAAACAGCGGTATATAATATTCTACCTCGGAATCCGACGGTCTATACGGTTTGATACGCGCTTCTGACACAACAATCCTGCTCATTTTATTATCGGGGTCTATCAGCGTTAGCGGAGGCAGCGCATCATTATATTTCTCCTTTTTATCAATATTAGTAGAAAACGCATTGGGTGATACCGGATTTGAGTTATCTAACCCATTATTTCCTATCGGGAAATACACATAACTGTTCTTATCTGACAGACTAAGATACAATCGCTTGCAGGTGTCGCTATAAGCCATATCTCCGAGTGGAGCCGGTAATAGATATGAGTATAGATATTCGCCTTCCAAGTCAAACACGACAATCTGCTTTCCGGAAGGTGCCTCACGTCTGCTTTTACCGGAATAGACCGTAAATAGTTTGCCATCGGCAATAATAGCCTTTGAATAAAACACGCTGTCGCGACTTGGCGTCGGTTCATATGACGGTCCATGGATTATACGCTTAAGATTGCCCCGCAGGTCATACAGGCGAATGACATCCTGAGTGGACGACACTTCAGCCACGATGCTATCCGAATATGACGCAGCAACCGAAGTTCTTAATCCTCCCGGATATTCCTGTGTACCGAAAGGTTCGATAACTCCATCGACAATATCAAAGGCGCATAATGACTGTGTATATCCGCCGTAGCTGCCGGGATGTATGCAGCGCGCTACAGCATGATTGTTATGTATAGGCACGACACGGTCCGGAAATCCTGACTTGCACTCATCTTCAGAAAATTTACGGATTATATGAGGCGCGTAGGACTCAAAAGTCAATGCAGAGTCAACGTTAAACGCCTTGATACACCAGTCGCCATAGTCAATCAACGCAATCTGACCATCCGACAAGGGGAAAAGATTTCCGGGAGTATATATTTCATCCGGACCGTCGCCATACTTGCCGAAAGCACCGACATAGCGTCCGGATGGAATTTCAACAGCATGGATAATCTTTTTGCCTGACTTAAGGTCTTCAATAAACAGTTTATCCTTATAGGCAAGCAGGTTTCCTCCATGATATATCTTAACGGTGTCATTTGCGCCGGTATATGCGTGATAGAGGCTATCAGAGACCGAAATGGGTTTATCCCATGTCTTATATGTGATAATCTCATCCTCGCCATGGAGTGTTACAGAGACGAACAAAGCCGAAAGGCACAAGATTGAAGCAAATTTCATAATCAGGATAGGTTAGTTGAGGTTATCCTGCTTGAGAGTAAGCGTCAGGGTGATTTCGGTTGTCTCGCCTTTGCTAATCTTTACGTTTTTAGCTTCACCATAATAATATGTTACCGAGGTCTCTGTCTCGGAAATATACGGAGAGGCAGCCGCAATCGTATATGTACCGACAAAGACTTGGACAGGCCATGTTATGTCCTTTACCTGAGCACTCGGAATAAAACCTTGCTTGGGGATAATGGCAAACCCATATTCTGAAAAATCGACATCTTCATCACCCTCCTGCTGAAAATGGACAATCAGATAACCTGTGGAGTTACCAACTTCCGGTTCATCACTGTTACACCCTGACAATACCAAGCACACAAACGGAACAAAAAGCAACAAAAATTTTTTCATTATCATTATGTTTTAATATTTATAATGCACAAATTTACAAAAAATTTGATATTAGCATATGTTTTTTGTAAAAAAAGAGCGGCAACCGGTCCGAAAAGGATGGGTTGCCGCGATTTTGGATATGAGGGGGTGTTGAAACGTGTCTGTAGTTGAAACGTGAGGGGAGGTTTATGCGAGACCGCCCATCAGTCCGTACTGCTGGCAGAGCAGGAGTATGTCATTGTAGAAGCAGCTGACAATACCGAGGAATACAATTCCGGCAACAGTCACCCACATTCCGATACGCTCGGAGCAAGCTGACTTGAAGGTAGGAATGACGGGCTCGTCATTGCTGAGGAACATAGCCTTGACCACAAGCAGATAGTAGAAGAGCGACACGATAGTGTTAATCAACGCTATCAGCACAAGTACATAGAGAGCAATCGAGGTAGTTCCGCTGAGCGCACCGGCAAAGATAAAGAACTTCGAGAAGAATCCGGCGAAGGGAGGAATACCAGCCAGCGAGAACATGGCAAGCATCATCACAAAGCTCAAATGTGGGTTGCTCTTATAGAGACCGCGATAGTCAGTCATGTCAAGCTTGCCGGTGGCATTCTCGATAGCCTGAATAACGCCGAAGGCGGCAAGGTTAGAGAAGATGTAAACGAGAATGTAGAACATCAGCGAAGCCATGCCCATTTCATTATTGCCTACAATGCCGAGCATAATGTAGCCGGCCTGCGAGATTGACGAGAAAGCGAGGAATCGCTTCATGTTGGTCTGACGCAGGGCAAAGAGGTTACCGACAGTGATGGTAAGGATAATCAGTGCGTAGAGCATCCACTCCCAAACCTGACAATAAACTGCACCGAACACCTGAGTAAGGATTACAAGGAAGGCGAAAGCGGCAGAGCCCTTTGAGATAACACTGAGGTAAGAGGTAACCGAGGTGGGGGCACCCTGATATACATCGGCGGTCCAGAGGTGGAAGGGAACAAGCGAGAGCTTGAAGCCAACACCGGAGATTACGAACGCGAGGGCAACAATCAGCAGGACTGAAACGCTCTGGGTTGCAACTGACGCTGCAATAGCGTCGAAATAGAGCGAACCGGTCAGGAGGTAAATATAGCTGAGACCCATCATGAAGATTGCGCTCGAGAACACTGCGGTCAGGATATACTTGATGGCTGCCTCATGGCTTTCATACTTGTTCTTCTCGAAGGCAACGAGAGCGGCAAGGGGAAGCGAAGCGCACTCAAGACCGATGATGAAGAGCAGGAAGTGGCGGGCAGAAATCATCAGATACATGCCGAAGAGCGTCACAAGGATAAGTTCAAGAAACTCGCCGCGGCGAATAACCTGACTGTCCGAATTGTTCCACTTGATTGACTGGATAAGTACAATCAGCACACCGACATTAAGTATATTCTTGATGCATGCAATCACGGGGGAAGTCACATACATTCCCGCGAATGCCGACTCAGTTCCGGAAGTGCAGCAGCAGAAACCGCAGACGGTCAACAGACCGAAAAGGACAACGGTCACACCGGAAATGGCATTGAGAGCCCGTTTTGACAGGAAGGTGTCATAGAGAAATACCAGCAGGAACACAACCAAAAGGCAGATTTCCTGTTTCATTACTAAAAACTGTGAGTAATCCATTGGTCAAATAACTATTTTTCAGTAATTACATTCCGAGCACCTTAAAAATCTCGGGCGAGAATGTTGTACGGATGAGATTTGCAAAGAAATTGGGGAAGCAACCGATAGCGGCAACACAGAGGATGAGGGTCACGGTTGAAGTGCGCTCCCACCATGTTGCGTCGGTGAGTTCTTCGTGGTGCTTATCATAAACCGGACCGAGCAGGAGCTTGCCGACAACGCGGAGGATATAGACCGCGGTGATGACGATAGAGCAGCAGGCAATGATTGTAAACACACGGTTGAGAGTGTGGGTATTCTCAAACGAACCGACGAAGATGGTCATTTCAGCAACGAAACCGGAAAGACCGGGAAGACCGAGCGATGCAAAACCGGCAATCATATAGCAGACTGCAAGGAAAGGCATAATCTTCATCAAGCCACCCATCTGACGGATGTCGCGGGTGTGGGTTCGACCGTAAATCATACCGATGAGGGCGAAGAAGA
Source organism: uncultured Bacteroides sp. (assembly GCA_964586765.1). Classification (GTDB taxonomy): domain Bacteria; phylum Bacteroidota; class Bacteroidia; order Bacteroidales; family Muribaculaceae; genus UBA3263. The sequence goes on along the minus strand of CAZPHN010000004.1, from coordinate 2,039 downwards.
GGGCAGTCATGAGACCATGGGAGAGCATCTGCATGATGGCACCGGTCATGGCGGTAGTGTTGAGCATCAGGATTGCGAAAAGCACCAGACCGCAGTGGCTTACCGAAGAGTAAGCGTTAATATACTTAAGGTCTGTCTGAACGCAAGCGGAGAATGCGCCGTAGACAACCGAAATACCGGTCAGAATGAGGAAAATCCAAGCGAGCTCATTGGCAGCGAAAGGCATCAGGTAGATAGCCACGCGGAAGCAGCCGTAGCCGCCGAGCTTCATAAGCACACCGGCGTGGAGCATCGAAACCGCGGTGGGCGCACAGGCGTGACCGTCAGGGCTCCATGTGTGGAAGGGGAACATGGCTCCGAGCACACCGAAACCGACAAATGCCATCGGGAAGAGGAAATACTGCCAATTGTGAGGAATTGCGTCATACTCTGCAATCTCAAGAAGATTGAAGGTATGGGGAACACCCTCGGGAGTACCATTATAATATATACCGATAATAGAGAGCATCAGGAAAGCGGAACCGCCCATAAGCATCAGAGTGAGCTTCATTGCGGAATATTCCTTGCGTCCGGTGCCCCAGATACCGATAAGAAGGTACATCGGGATAAGCGCAACCTCATAGAACATGAACATGGTGAAGAGGTCAATGCTGATGAAGAAGCCGAACACACCGATTGAAAGCAAAATCAGCCAAAGGAAGAATTCCTTGGGAAGCGGATTGATTTTCCATGATGCGAACGAGCCGGTCAGCAAGATAATGCTTGACAGGAGAAGCATGGCGATCGAGATACCGTCAACACCGACACTCAGCTTCACGTTGAGGGCGGAGAACCATGTCCAGTCACCGCGATAAAGCATCGGGGCATCGGCACCTGCGGCACGCAGCCCCAGATAGTCGACAAGAAGCCACACGCTAAGGGCGAGCAGACAGAGCGAACCGGTAACTGCGACCGTGCGGATCTGCGCCATATTGCGACAGAGGTAAATACCCAGCAGCATAATCACCGGGATTACCACAAAATATATCAGAGGATTTGAAAACATAGCAAACTATTAATCTTGATTGGTTCGGTGATTGATTTTAGAGGAGAACAACTGCTGCGGTAATTCCACCGAGAAGGAGGGCACCGAAGAGGTAAATATAGACATATGCCTGAACGCTGCCGCTCTGGAGCGGGCGGATGGTGATGCTCAGACGCTGGGCACACCATGCGAGACCGTCCATGGTTCCGTCAATGATATGGCGGTCAAACCATGCGATAGGACGGCAGATGCAGTTAAAGATAATCTTATGGGTTACGAAGAGATAAAGCTCGTCCCAGTAGAAACGGTGGTGGGCAGCGGTCCAGAGTCCGCAGCTTGCCTTGGCAAATTTGGCGGGGAGGTCGTTCTTCTTGCGATACATCACAGTGGCGAGGGCGATTGCAAGCACGGCGATGGTAATTGACGGGATTGCGACACCGGTCCAGTTGATATGGATATCATAAGGCTCGCCGTTCCAAGTAACGAACTTGCCGAAGTGGAGGAAACCGCAGCAGCAGCTTACCGCAGCAAGGAAGATAAGAGGAAGCGACATGGGCCAAGGAGCATCATGAGGCTTGTGGTGACCGTAATCGGGTTCGTCCCACCAGAAGATAAGGTAGTAGAGACGGAACATATAGAACGCGGTCAGACCGGCAACCATGCTCATCCATGCACCCCACATGAAGCTGTTCTCATAGCAGGCAGAAAGAATTTCATCCTTAGAGAAGAATCCGCTGAAAGGAGGAATACCGGCGATAGCCAGACAGCCAATGAGGAAGGTGATATGAGTGATAGGCATATACTTGCGCAGACCACCCATAGCGGTATAGTCGTTAGAGTGAACCGCATGAATCAGGGCACCGGCACCAAGGAAGAGCAGAGCCTTGAACATTGCGTGGGTAAACAGATGGAACATCGATGCCATGTAGCCGAGACCTTCATGGATTTCAGGACGGGCAACACCGAGAGAAACCATCATGAATGCAATCTGGGAGATGGTTGAGAAGGCAAGCAC
>CAZPHN010000003.1:0-107429 GCA_964586765.1 uncultured Bacteroides sp. | reverse complement strand
TTTTTGAGTTCGCCGAGGGGATATTTCTCAAACATATTCTCCTCCATCCATTTGTTAGCTTTCTCCGGCGACATTTTCCAACCGCTGTTACAGGTCGAAACAATCTCGACAAACGATGTGCCTTTCTTGTCGCGCGCATTAATCAACGCCTGCTTGATGGCAGCCTTTGCCTTACGTACCGCAGCAAGTGTATGAACCGCCTCGCGCGTAACGTAGCAGGTACCGTCAAGCTCCTTTACCAAGTCGGTGATACGCAGCGGATAGCCGTTGAGGTCCACCCGGCGTCCATAGGGAGTAGTTGACGTTTTCATGCCCTCGAGCGTAGTGGGTGCCATCTGTCCACCGGTCATACCATAAATACCGTTATTTATGAATATTATGGCGATATTCTCTCCACGGTTACAAGCATGGATGGTCTCGCATGTGCCTATGGCGGCAAGGTCTCCGTCGCCCTGATATGTAAACACGGTTGACTCCGGATTAAGGCGTGCGAGTGCGGTAGCCACGGCGGGTGCGCGACCATGCGCTGCCTCAACCCAGTCTACGTCGATATAATTATAAGCGAATACTGCACATCCTACCGGAGCAACGCCTATCGCGGTATCTTCCATTCCAAGCTCATCGATAGCTTCGGCAAGAATCTTATGGACAACACCGTGGGAACAACCCGGACAATAGTGCATATTGACGTCAAGCAGCAGGCGCGGTTTGGTCGAAACCTTACTGCCTCCGGCGGCAATTATCTCTTCTTTTGTCATTTTGCTGCCTCCTTTTCTACATTAAAATCCGCTTGGAGTGCATCAAGCACCTCCTGAGGATTAGGAACAATGCCGCCGGTGCGTCCGAAGTGGCGTACCGGTGTTCTGCCTTCAACCGCGAGCCTTACGTCCTCAATCATCTGCCCGGCGTTAAGCTCGGCTACAAGTATACCCTTGACTCTCTCCGACAGAGCGGCAATAGCCTTCGTGGGGAAGGGCCAGAGGGTAATAGGACGGAGAAGTCCTACCTTGAGACCCTGAGCGCGCGCATCCTCAACAGCCTTTCGGCAGATGCGTGCCATACAGCCGAAAGCTATGATGACATAATCCGCATCTTCGGTCATGTATTCCTCAAATCTTACTTCGTTTTCCTGAATTCGGGCATAAGTTTCCTGCAGACGGATGTTGTTCTTCTCCATTGCAAGCGGGTCAAGCTCCAGTGTGGTCGACACATTGCGGTGTTTGCGACCGTGCTTGCCACGGGTTGCCCACGGACACTGCTCGACAATCTCCTCGGCGGTGCGGCGCGGCTTCGACGGCGGAAGGACTACCTTCTCCATCATCTGACCGATTACACCGTCAGCCAGCAGCATTGCCGGAGTGCGGTATTTAAACGCAAGGTCAAAACCCAGCCCGACAAAATCAGCCATTTCCTGAACCGATGCCGGAGCGAGAACTATCAGATGGTAGTCACCGTGACCGCCACCCTTGGTTGCCTGAAAATAGTCAGCCTGCGAGGGTTGGATTGTGCCCAGTCCCGGACCGCCGCGCATCACATTGATAATCAACGCGGGGAGCTCACCGGCTGCGATATAGCTTATACCCTCCTGCTTCAAACTTACGCCGGGCGACGATGATGAAGTCATCACGGCTTTGCCCGATGACGCACCGCCATAGACCATGTTGATGGCGGCGACTTCGCTCTCTGCCTGCAAGACTACCATACCGGTGGTTTCCCACGGCATCAACGCTTCCAGTGTCTCGAGAACTTCGCTCTGTGGTGTGATAGGATAACCGAAATAACCGTCAACTCCGTAACGGATGGCGGCATGGGCTATCGCTTCATTACCCTTGAGCAGTTTAACTTCTTCTTTGTTTTCCATTATCTTTTATGGCGGCAAATCAGCTGATTACTTAAGCACCACTTTATAGACCTCTATACAGGCATCGGGACATACAAGCGCACATGAGGCGCACCCTATACACTTATCGGGGTCAGCGGCATAGGCAAAATGATACCCGCGGTCATTGACCTCTTTCGGGCGCAGCGCAAGTACATCTGTCGGGCAGGCAACCACACAAAGGTTACACCCTTTGCACTTGGCACTATTTATCTCAACTGTGCCGATTACTTTAGCCATATTATTAAATTTGTTGATTTTTTGATACTTTATGCTGCAAATATAACGAAAGTTTTCCAATTTATTGCCCATTTTAGGGCAATTTAACCATCTGCACTATATGCCGCAAAGTGTGCAGACCAAATCAGGAGTCTATGGCGCGCAGAAGCGTAAGTGCATCAATATATTGAGAAATACCTTCCGCAACGGCGCGCGCGTTCGACATGGCGTGGACCACAGTTGCCTGATTGCCCGACACATCGCCGCCGGCAAACACACCCTTACGCGTCGTCATGCCGAAAGGAACCTCACGGGTAACTACATAGCCGTTATTATCTACCTCAATGCCTCCGGTGGTCGACACAATGCGGCTTGCCGGGCGGCTGCCGACAGCCATCATCAGCTTGCCGGGGGGGAGTATCCGTGTCTCGCCGTCGGTCTCGACCGTTACGCGGCGGTCCTCATGGGCAATCTTCACAGAGGTATTCCAAAGGAACTTTACGCCTTCGCTAACCGCATCATCATACTCAGCCCGGAGTGCCGACATATGCTCCATATCCCTATGGTAAATGATTGTCACCTCCGACGCTCCCATCCTGACGGCGGTGCGCGCCGCATCTATCGCCGTGTTGCCGCAACCTACCACGTATATTCTGTCGCCCTCCTTCATCGGCACCTCGTCACGCTGAATAAATCCCGCCTGATAGAGGCTCACACGGCGCAGAAAATACAATGCCTGACGCACGGGCATTTTTTCCAAGCCCTGAATTTCCGGCTTTCTCGGTTTACCGTTACCCGTACCCATGAAGATTGCGTCATATCCTTTCTCAAAGAGTCCGTCAATCGTAATATCCGGACCGACAGTCACATTGCAATAGAACCTTACGCCCAACTGGCGGATTTTCTCTATCTCGCTATTTACTATGTCCTTGGGAAGTCTGTATTCGGGAATACCGAACGTAAGCACCCCGCCCGGCTGAGGCTCCATTTCGAAAATATCCACACTGTAGCCTTTGCGCGCAAGCTCGCCCGCCACGGTCAGACCCGAAGGTCCGCTGCCTATAACGGCGACGCTGCCCCTTGTCTTTTGAACCAAAGGCTGACGCATTACGCCCATCTCACTGTCAAAATCAGCCACAAATCGCTCCAACTTTCCGATATTTACATGCGCACCCTTCTTTCCTAACACGCAATGACCCTCACATTGACGTTCATGGGCACAGACACGTCCGCAAACAGCCGGCAGGTTACTTTTACGGTTAATGATACTCATGGCATTGCCAAGGTTGCCCATCGACAATTCATGAATCCAGTCAGGAATATCATTCTCGACCGGACAACCCTTCTTACACTGCGGAACCTTGCAGTTCAGGCAGCGTTTAGCCTCGGCTATCGCCTCAGCCATTGTATAAACAGAGGTTTCCAATGCAATTTATGATTAATTCTGCGTACAAAGTTAATAAAATTTTCTAAATTTGCGCCAAAATTCTCCTTTTGTGCATTATGTTTATTCAGTTTCTACAATTATTTATCGGGCTTGCCCTCATCTTAGGTGGTGCAAACGCTCTTACCGACGGCGCGTCAGCCATTGCACGCCGGCTCGGAATCAGTGACCTGATTATCGGTCTGACGGTGGTTGCTTTCGGCACCTCCGCCCCTGAACTTGCCATCTCCGTCCTCTCCGCTATCTCGGGGAGCGCGCCGCTCGCCATCGGCAATGTGGTGGGTAGTAATATTTTCAATATACTCATAATCATAGGTGTCACCGCCATGGTACGCCCCATGGTCATTTCCCGCTCGGTGATGTCGCTTGAAATCCCCATGGTAATTCTCTCCTCGCTCATTCTCCTGCTGCTCGGTAACAGCGGAGTGGTCGACGGCACGGGAATAAATCAGGTATCGCGCGTGAGCGGCATCTTTCTGCTTATTCTCTTCCTGCTTTTCATGCGCTATACGTTTGCATCGGCAAAAAATCCGGAGAACACCGCCAATACCGATGATACCATGGCTGTCAAGTCCATGCCGGTATGGAGGTCAGTCATTTACGTAATTCTCGGACTCGCCGCCCTGATTTACGGCGGTGACCTGTTTGTTGACGGCGCGTCGGGCATAGCTTCATCGCTCGGCGTCAGTCAGGCAGTAATCGGTCTGACCATAGTTGCAGCGGGCACCTCCCTGCCCGAGCTCGCCACCTCCATTGTCGCCGCCGTCAAGGGCAAACCCGCCATGACGATAGGCAACGTAATAGGCAGCAATATTTTCAATGTACTGATGGTTCTCGGACTCTCCGCCACAATCACGCCGCTCCCCTTCGGCACCATAGGCAACCTTGACCTGCTTACCCTCCTTGCCGCCTCCGTAGCCTTCTGGCTGTTCGGCTGGTTCTTCAAAACCCGCACTATAACAAGAGCCGAGGGTGCGGTTCTCACCCTCGGCTACATTGCCTATATCCTCGCCCTCCTCTAGTGGGGCGACGATCAACACAGGTGGAAAGGCGGTCTCTAGGCCGCCGTCTGAATGGAAAGGCGGTCTCTAGGTCGCCGGCCCAAAATGGAAAGGCCGCCGGCTATAAATAACATAACATCCCATACATATGTTCCTCAACAAACGAGACGAAATAACCATCAAAACAGGAGGCAACCTACCGCACTGGCATCAAGATGGGAAAATCCAATACATAACCTTCCGTCTTGCTGATTCTCTACCTCAAAACGTCCTGCAAAGACTACATCATCAAATATCAATCTTCAAATCCGCTCATCCCGAGCCATGGGATGAAGCAACAAAACGTCAATACTGGAACCTTGTCGGACCGGCAGAAGAGCGCATGCTCGACAACGGATATGGCAGTTGTATACTTCGTGAAGCCAAAGCACGCGAAATATTATCAAATGCATTAGAGTTTAAAAACGACATTGAATATCGCATCATTGCCTATGTCATAATGCCCAACCATGTCCATTTACTCATCCAGCCCTTTGGAGAAAACACGATTGAACGGATTCTTCATTCAGTCAAAAGCTACTCCTCCCGTCAGATTAATGTAATGCTTGGCCGCACGGGACCACTCTGGATGAAAGAATCATTTGACCGCCTCGTGCGCAACGAAGATGAACTCAAACACTACATCTCCTACATCCGCTCCAACCCCAAGCACCTCCCCTCCACTCACTACACCCTCAAATACTAACGCCGGGGCGGGCAAGTGGAAAGGCGGTCTCTAGGCCGCCAGCCCACTTGGTCGGCACATGCGATCACATAGCCGGCGGCCGGGAGACCGCCTTTCCATCCTGTTTTTTAGCGGCGTTTCTTTTTTATGAATTTGTCGAAGTTTCCGTTTGCCGAGGCTGCGTGACGGTCCTTGCGCGCCGAAAGGCGGGCATAATCCTTTTCCGCTCCCGCTTCCTCGCAGTGGATGCGCTTTCCGAAAAATTCCGCGCCTTTCAGTCCGCGGACCACTCTCGCCGCATCCGCCTTCTTGACGTCAAACAGCGAGTAAGCGGGCATCAGGTCAATGCGCCCTACATCCACACGCTTGCCCTCTACGGTATGATTAAGCATATCAATCAGGTTTCCGGCAAAGAATCCGTCCTTTTTACCTACGTTGACGTAAATGCGCGCCATGCCCCTCGGAGCCGAGCGGCGGTCCTTTTCCTCATCAGTAGGGATTTCGCGACGAGGCTTTTCGCCTTTCTTGGACTTAGGCTTGGCGTCTGACAGATTTTCAATTACAGGCGCATCCTTGTAATAGTTCAACAGGCGGTTGAACTCCAACGAAAGCACGCGCTTGAGCAGGTCCTCGCCACTGAGCCACGAAAGCTTGCGCTGGACTCCGGGCAGATATTTTGAAATTTCATCCTCGCTTACCTCCACCTTCTCCAGACGGTCAGCCAGATTATAAAGCTGCTTCTCGATAATATGGTCGGGGGTGGGCACGTCGCGATGCTCGAATGTCTTGCCTATCTTCTTTTCTATCTCGCGGAGCTTACCTTTTTCGCGCGAATGGATAATGGCGACACTGACACCGGCCTTGCCGGCGCGTCCGGTACGACCGGAGCGGTGGGTATAGACCGCCGTATCGTCAGGCAGTCCGTAGTTGATTACATGGGTAACATTATCCACGTCAAGACCGCGGGCGGCAACATCGGTTGCTACAAGCAGCGACAGAACGTGGTCGCGGAACTTTTTCATCACAATGTCGCGCTGCTGCTGCGACAGGTCACCATGGAGCGCGTCAGCATTATAACCGTCCTGAATCAGATGGTCGGCAATTTCCTGAGTCTCCTTTCGCGTGCGGCAGAAAATTATGCCGTAAATGTTAGGCGTATTGTCAGCAACGCGCTTAAGGGTCAGATACTTGTCCTGCGCCTTTACCATATAATATATATGGCGTACGTTTTCTGCTCCACTATTACGTGTGCCGATAACAAACTCCTCGGGCGAATGCATATATTTCTTCGCAATCTGACCGATTTCCTTAGGCATCGTTGCCGAGAACATCAGCATTTTTCTCTCCTCGGGGACATGGGCAAGAATTGCATCGATGCTGTCAAGAAATCCCATATTGAGCATCTCGTCAGCCTCGTCAAGCACCACGGTATGCACGTCCTTCAGGTCTACCTCCTTACGCTCGATAAGGTCAATCAGTCGGCCGGGAGTGGCAACAATAATCTGCACGCCCTGACGCAGCGCGCGAATCTGGCTCATGATTGACGAGCCGCCATATACGGGCTGCACCCTGAGATTTTTGATATATTTCGAAAAATCGGCAAGGTCAGAGCTTATCTGCAGGCAAAGCTCTCGAGTCGGAGCGATAATCAGAGCCTGAGTGGCGTCGCTATCCGTATTGACACGCTGAAGCAACGGCAATCCGAACGCCGCCGTCTTACCCGTACCGGTCTGGGCAAGGGCGATAACGTCGTTATCCTTTGTCAACAGATGGGGTATTACCCGTTCCTGAACGGGCATAGGGTTTTCAAACCCTAATTCTTCAATGGCGCGACGCAGCTCAGGCGCGACGCCAAGTTCTTCAAATGTACTCATATTTTGGTTATGTTTTTAAAATCAATAGGGTTGTGTAGGACCACAACCCTATTGATTAAACAATATTTACTGTCGAATGTTTTTAGAATTCGGCATTTCCGGGATAACGGGGGAAAGGTATCACGTCACGGATGTTGGTCATACCGGTCACGAAGAGCACCAGACGCTCGAAACCGAGACCGAAGCCGGCATGAGGTACGGTACCGTACTTGCGTGTGTCAAGATACCACCACATGTCCTTCATGGGGATATGCAGTTCCTCGATGCGGGTAAGCAGCTTCTGGTAATCAGCCTCACGCTCGGAGCCGCCGATAATCTCGCCAATCTGAGGGAAGAGTACATCCATAGCGCGGACGGTCTTGCCATCCTCGTTCTGCTTCATGTAGAATGCCTTGATTTCCTTGGGATAGTCGGTCAGGATTACGGGACGCTTGAAATGTTCTTCAACCAGATAACGCTCGTGTTCGCTCTGGAGGTCGGTACCCCAGTCAACGGGGAATTCAAACTTCTTGCCGGAAGCCTTGAGTATTTCAACGCCTTCAGTGTAGGTCAGGCGTACGAAACTGCTCTTGACAACCTCCTCGAGGCGCGAAATCAGGTCCTTGTCATACATCTGCTGGAGGAATTCAAGGTCATCCTTGCAGTGGTCCAGCGCATACTGTACGCAATACTTGATGAAGTCCTCGGCAAGGTCCATATTGTCCTCTATATCATAGAATGCAACTTCCGGCTCAATCATCCAGAACTCGCTCAGGTGGCGGGGAGTATTGGAGTTTTCGGCACGGAAGGTTGGTCCGAAGGTATAGATAGCACCGAGAGCGGTAGCTCCGAGCTCGCCTTCAAGCTGACCGCTTACGGTAAGCGAAGCCGGCTTGCCGAAGAAGTCTGCCGAGTAGTCAACAGTACCCTCCTCCGTCTTGGGAAGGTTATTGAGGTCGAGGGTGGTAACCTGAAACATTGCGCCGGCACCTTCGGCATCGCTCGCGGTAATCAGGGGAGTATTGAGATAGAAAAATCCGCGTTCCTGAAAGAACTTATGAATGGCGTATGCCAGAGCGGAACGGACACGGAGCACTGCGCCGAACGTATTCGTACGGGGGCGCAGGTGAGCCTTTTCGCGCAGGAATTCAAGGGTATGACCTTTTTTCTGGAGCGGATAGGTCTCTACGTCGGCTGTACCGAAAACCTCAAGCTTTTCAGCCTGTACCTCGCAGCTCTGACCCTTACCCATCGACTCTACGAGGGTGCCGGTCACGTGGATGCTCGAGCCGGTGGTAATTAGCTTCAGCTCTTCATCGCTGAACTTAGCCATATCAAAAACAATCTGGATGTTTTTGATAGTAGAACCGTCGTTCAGAGCCACGAACTGTACATGCTTGTTGCCGCGGCGGGTTCTAACCCAACCCATCACGCTTACCTCCTTGCCGATAAGCTCAGGGTTGAAGATATCTACGATTTTAGTACGTTTCATATTTAATGATTGGTAATAGAAATCACTTTTGAATTATTCAAACGAACCCATCTTGAGGAAATTCACCTCATCCTGAGTCAGGTAACGCCAACGTCCGCGAGGCAGGTTCTTTTTGGTCAGACCGGCAAAGTAAACGCGGTCAAGTTTGGTCACATGATAGCCGAGCGATTCGAAAATGCGGCGCACAATACGGTTGCGGCCGGAATGAATCTCGATGCCTGCCTGATTGCGGTCGGTCTCGGTTGCATAGCTGATTGCATCGGCGTGGATAGGACCATCCTCAAGTTCGATACCGTCGGCAATGCGCTGCATATCGTCCTCAGAAATATCATGGTCGGTCCATACGTGATAGATTTTTTTCTTCACATACTGGGGATGGGTCAGCTTGGATGCCAAATCGCCGTCGTTGGTGAGCAGTAGCACACCGGTTGTGTTGCGGTCAAGACGTCCTACGGGATAGATGCGCTCCTTGCAAGCATTCTTGACAAGGTCCATGACGGTGGTGCGGCCGTTGGGGTCATCGCTGGTGGTCACGCAGTCCTTCGGCTTGTTGAGAAGCACATAACACTTGCGTTCTGCAACCACTACTTCATCATTGAACTCAACGACATCCTTGCCGGTAATTTTGGTACCGAGTTCGGTAACTACCTCGCCGTTTACCTTTACTTTTCCGTCCTTGATAAATTCATCGGCTTCGCGACGGCTGCAGATGCCGGCGTTAGCCATAAATTTGTTCAGGCGTACTTCTTCGTTCGGATCAACTTCGGGCAGTTCATAGTCTATCTGTTTGGGGCGCGGAGTAAAGCTTTTGCCGGGACGCTGGAAAGGTTTCTGTCCGGGGCGTCCGTTCTGGGGACGACGACCCATTCCGCCCTGTTGCTGCTGATTGTAGCGCGGGCGCGGCTGATAGGGTCGCGGCTGGTAGCCCCCTTCGCCCTGCTGCTGATTATAGCGCGGGCGCGGCTGATAAGGACGCTGAAGCTGACCTTCGCCGTCCTGCTGCTGGTTGTAGCGCGGGCGCGGCTGATAGGGTCGCGGCTGGTAGCCCCCTTCGCCCTGCTGCTGGTTGTAACGCGGGCGCGGCTGATAGGGTCGCTGCTGGTAGCCCCCTTCGCCCTGCTGCTGATTGTAGCGCGGGCGCGGCTGATAGGGACGCTGAGGCTGACCTTCGCCGTCCTGCTGCTGATTGTAACGCGGACGCGGCTGATAGGGTCGCTGCTGATAGCCGCCATACTGCTGATTGTAGCGCGGGCGCGGCTGATAGGGACGCTGAGGCTGACCTTCACCATCCTGCTCGCCGCCTTCGGCGTTAGGAGTGTGATTGTAGTCGCTACCGTAATTTACCTTCTCGAAACGTGAGTCTGAGGGTGTTGAGGAGTACGGATTTGCTCCAATGCGTGGGCGTTTAGGTTTTCTCTGTTCGCCGTTCTGGTTGGTTTCCATGATGTTAATGGAGTATTAACGTGTTGATAGTTGAATAAATCGTGAGGCATCACGCCCCAACTAATGTTAAATTTTATAAGGTTATGAATTTATTCTGCAAATTTAAGAAAAAGTTTTCAATAACCAATTTAAAAACCAAAAAAAGTTCCCTAATGTTCGACTATTTCGCCAAAACGGTCAATCTTCCTCCTCCTCATCGTCATCATCAAAGTCAAAATCATCGCTCCAGAGGTCGGAGGTAAACTGCTCCAGTTCGCGACCTTCCTTCTTGGTAGGTCTGCCCAGACCCTTTCGACGATCCACAAAACCGGAAATCTTAACCATTTCAAGAAGGTCGAGCTCGCTTTTGGGAGTAATGTTTTCCATATACTCCGGCACAAGCTTCGCTCCGAGACGGTTCTGAACCAGCTGAAGGACACGGAATGAGTACGTAACCGGCGATTTGCGCACTTTGACCACATCGCCGGGTTTCAGCATACGCGATGGCTTGACAAGGACGTCATTGACCTCGACGCGCCCCTTCTTAACCGCGTCGGTAGCTATCGAGCGGGTCTTGAAGATTCTTACCGCCCAGAGCCATTTATCTACTCTGCAATCCATAAACTATAAACTACTTATTATTATAGTTACACATGGCGGTCTGCAGCCCGGCAAGAACAAAGGTCTTGATGGCGTCGATGGCAACGTCAATTCGCGCCGGCATAGCTTCCATCTGCTCGGGAGAGAACTTGCTGAGGACATAATCTACCTGATGACCGCGCGCAAAGTCGGAGCCTATTCCGAACCTCAGGCGGGGATATGCCTGTGTGCCAAGCATTGCCGCGATATTTTTCAGTCCGTTATGACCAGCATCAGAGCCGGAGCCCTTCATTCGGATGGCTCCGAAAGGGAGCGCGAGGTCATCGACCACCACAAGGATATGGTCTGTCTCTATCTTTTCGCGCTGCGCCCAGTAGCGGACGGCTTCGCCAGAGAGATTCATATAGGTCGACGGTTTAAGCAGGACCAACTGCTTGTTTTTAAGGCGGGCATGGGCAACGTCGCCATAACGCTCGGTCGTGAAAGAGATATTGGACGCTCCGGCAAGAGCGTCCAATATCATAAAACCTATGTTGTGGCGAGTCTGGTGATATTCGTTGCCGATATTTCCAAGCCCAACAATCAAATACTTCATAGGCGGTTACCGGGAAGATTACTTGCCGGCAGCAGCAGCGGCAGCGGCACCACGGGCAGCGCGGGTCAGAGCCACGGTGCAGACAACGGCATTCTTGGCGTTGATGAGCTCAAGACCTTCGAAGTGGATGTCACCAACCTGAATGGTCTTGCCGAGACCGAGGTTATCAACGTTGATAACGAGCTTCTCGGGAACGTTGGTGTAGATAGCGCGAACGCGGAGCTTCTTCATGTTGAGCTGGAGCTTACCACCGGCCTTAACACCTTCGGCGTGACCTTCAAGCATAACGGGAACCTCGATAACCACGGGCTTCTTGTCGTTAACTTCAAGGAAATCGATGTGGAGGATGTTGTCCTTAACGGGGTGGAACTGAATCTCCTTCAGGACTGCGTGACGCTTTTCGCCGTTAACTTCGAGGTCGATAGCGTAGATTTCAGGAGTGTAGATAAGTTTGCGCACTGCTTCGTTGGTTACAACGATATCAGTGGTAATCAGACCCTTGCCATCCTCGATTTCAACGAGTTTCTCACCGGGCTTGAGAGTGCCGGTATAAGGAAGGGTTACAACTTCGCCGCCGTTGATAACTGCGGGGATTTTACCTTCGGCGCGGAGAGCCTTGGTTGCTTTCTTGCCGAGGTCAGTACGGGGTTCGGCGGTCAGTTCAAAAGTTTTCATTTTGCTTTTTGTTTTGTGTTACTCAAAATTAAACATTACGTTAAATTTCCCATCACACGTCTGGAAAACTGGCTGCAAAGGTACGAAAATTAAATGAAAAATGAAAAATTAAGGATGAAAAATGTTTTGCATCGGCAAAAAACGCCGATTTTTATGGCGCGAGGTTAACTGATTTCGATTGCGGGGTTGATGGATTTCAGGTCGGAGATGAATTCTTCCTGATTTTTGGGCGAGACGTACACCCATCGCTTTTTGCCGTATCTTATTCCTATGCGCTTTGCGGATAAGGCAGGGGACGAAAGGATTGTTGACTTATGGGCAATTTCGCTGATTTGTGAAATAGGCAAATCCATCCGGAATAAAACGCCACACCTTATATGCAGTCTATCGCCATCTATGGTATAATCCGTATGCAGCAGCATGTCATACAGCATAATCAGGCAAATCCCCATCAGGACTATATCAATCAGAAGGACCCAAGTAGACTTATAACATAGATATATCGAGCCCACGAAAGCGAAGGACATACCTATGCAAAACCACAGATACCACTTTGCCACCTTTGATTTATAAACCTTTTCCATACCGCAAAGATAGTGAATTTTCCGCGTTTGTGCAATACCCGGGGGTGACGGCGCAGCGGAGTGCGCCTTTCCTTTTTTAATGGCTCTGTTTGAAATTGCCGACCTGTTGGGATATTCGATATAAGTAAAGCGTCCTCGTGCGCCTATAATTAATTGAGAATTAGTAAGGTTACCGGCACGCGAGGACGCATGCCGCCCCCAAGCAATGTTGCCAGTGCGATGGGGTTAGATTTTGCCATCGAACCAGTCGAGGGCGATGGTTTGGAGGTCGGCGATGGAGGCGGGGGTAACGGCGTTGGTGAGGCAGTAGGTGCGGATTTCTTTGCGGAGTTTTTTGACGACGTATTTGGTGGTGCAGTCGTAGTTGGCGGCAATTTCTGCCAGCCATCTGCCATCGGAGCAGGTTCGGTCAATCATGGTCTGCAAGTCAGCTACTGGCTCTTCTTCTGGCTGCGCAGCGTCAGGGCTTGCCTCGGGGACTATGTCATCGACGGGAGCGACTTCGACGGGTTCAGGTTCAGCAATCTCAACGGGAGCTGCAGACTGAGCGGGTGCCGCCTCGACGGGAGCGGAGACAACGTATTGGGCGGTCATGCGGATGGTCATGGTGGAGCTATGGAAGGTCTTGCCGTCGTCAGCGATGATGAACAGTCCGAAGTCTTCGATTACGGAGCGAATCAGTTCGGGAGACTCGCGAAGGTCGTAGGCGAGGACATCATAATCTATCTCCGCCTGATAGTCAGGGCTTTCACGCAGGCGTTCGAGGAGCATGAAATAGACTCCATAGCCGGCGGCACCGTGGGCAAGGCGGAGTTTGATGATTTTTGCGGAGTTACGGGCGTTTGAGTCGTGAGCGAATGAGCGCGGGGTGTCAATTTTTTTCTTTGCCATAATCAAAATAAGTGTTTTTTTGTGCAAAGTTACACGCCGTTCGCCCCCTTCGACCGCAAAAAAACGCAAAGAAAGCAGCAAAGTTTAAGTTATTTTTCATTTTTCATTTTTTATTTTTCACTAATAATGCGTAACTTTGCGTGAATTTTCACGTGATAAAAAGTCGTGCGCCGACGCATTATATATATATTAGTTTCGTTTTTAGTCTGTTTAGTTGCATCCGCCGCCGAACCGACCGACTCGCTATTGGACCCTGCGGCACAGGACTCTATACCCGTAGTAATCAAGAAAAGAATCATCAGGGAGAAGGCTGACCTTGACAATCAGGTCAATTTCTCGGCTCAAGACTCGATGATTGTCATTGGCAGAAACAAGACTTTCATGTTCGGCGACAGCAAGGTAAGCTACGGCGACCTGACGCTCACCGCCGAAAACATTGACCTTGATCTTCAGACAAGCAATGTCAACGCCTCCGGAGTGACCGACTCTATCGGAATCACAAAGGGACTGCCTAATTTCTCGCAAGGGGGCGAGAGCTACGATTCGGAAATAATGAGCTACAATTTCAAGACCGAACGCGGCTACATTACCAACGTAATCACGCAGCAGGGCGAAGGCTATCTTACCGGCGGACAGGCAAAAAGGATTGAAAACGGCGAGTTTTACATCAAAGACGGCAAGTATACTACCTGTGACGACCACGAACATCCCCACTTCCATCTTCAAATCACCAAGGGTAAGGTAAAGCCGGGCAGCAACATCGTTACCGGTCCGGCATACATGGTGCTTGCCGGTCTGCCGTTGCCTATCGCAGTGCCTTTCGGCTATTTTCCCTTTACGAAGAAATACTCATCGGGCATTATCTTCCCTACCGTGGGCGATGACTACCGCCGCGGTTTTTATCTTGACAACGGTGGATATTATTTCGCGATAAACGACAACGTCGACCTCGCGCTGACGGGTCAGCTCTATACCAAAGGGACATGGGGCGTCAATGCACGGTCATCGTACGTAAAACGCTATAAATTTGCCGGTAACGTCTCGGTAAGCTACCTGCGGACAGTTGACGGCGAAAAGGGCTCGCCCGACTATTCGAAGGCAACGAATTTTCAGGTAATATGGAGCCATCAGCAAGACTCGAAGTTCAACCCTAACATGACCTTCTCAGCCTCGGTCAACTTTGCAACGAGCGGCTATTCGCGTAAGGATGTCAACTCTTATTACAGCAATAACTTTACGGAAAACACCAAGAGCTCGACGGTCAATGTGACATACCGTTTTCCGGGGTCGAAATGGTCGGCATCTGCGTCGTTGAACATCACTCAGCGGTCATCGGATGAGATGCTTAACGTATCGTTCCCTAACCTCACGCTGACCATGACGCAGACCGCGCCGTTCAAGCGCAAACGCCCCGTAGGAGCCGAACGCTGGTATGAGAAAATCAAGCTCTCCTATTCCGGACAACTCCAGAACTCACTAATGGCGAAACAGGATGAGTTTTTCCATAAATCGCTGATAAAGGATTGGAAAAACGGCATGCGCCATTCAGTGCCTATCTCTGCTACCTTCCAGCTACTGAAATACATAAACATTACGCCGAGTATTTCGCTGACGGACCGAATGTACACGCAGAAGGTGCGCCGCCAGTGGGACCCCAACGCGGCTGCGGAGGTCTGCGATACGACATATAATTTCTACAATGTGTTTGACTTTTCCGCCTCGCTGAGTTTCTCTACGAAACTTTACGGTTTCTGGCAGCCGCTCGGCATTTTCGGCAAGAAAATCAAGATGATTCGCCATGTGATGACCCCCACCATCAGCATGTCAGGCGCGCCTGATTTCGGGGCACCCTTCTGGGGCTATTACGGCGAGTATTCTTATGTTGACAAGAACGGCGAGACCAAGATAAATCAATACTCATACTTCCCGGGCGCATCGTTCGGCACACCGAGCCGCGGACGGCAGGGCGTTTTGAGTTTCAGTCTTGCCAACAATCTTGAAATGAAGGTTAAAAGCGACAATGACTCTACGGGCGAGCGCAAGATTTCGCTTATCGAGAACCTCTCGCTCGGTCAGAGTTATAACTTTGCCGCCGACTCGCTCAACTGGTCAAACCTTAACACGTCAATCCTGCTGCGTCTGACCAAGGGATTCAACCTCAACCTCTCGGCGGTATGGGACGTATATACCTATAAGCTAAACCAGTACGGCACTCCATACCGCAGCAACACCCTGCGACTGACCTCCGGCAAGGGCTGGGGACGCCTATCCTCGACCGGCACCAGTTTCAGCTATAATTTCAATAACGATACGTTTAAGAAACTCTTTGCCCGTTTCCGCAAGAAGTCAGATGAACAGACCGATGAGGACGCAGACTCAGTGTCGGACACTACGGGTAAGAGCAAAAAGAAAAAATCCGCCTCGGGCGCGGGCGAATTTGATGCCGACGGCTATCTCCACTGGGCATTCCCGTGGAATCTGTCGGTAAGCTACTCCGTAAACTACGGTTACGGCACTTTCAATAAAAAGACCATGGAGTATAACGGAAAGTGGACCCAGAACCTCAGTTTCAGCGGAAGTATCAACCCCACGCCTAACTGGAATTTCTCATTCTCGGCATCATATAACTTCGATCTGAAAAAAATCGCATATATGAACTGCAATATAAGCCGAGACCTCCACTGCTTTACCATGACTGCAAGCTTTGTGCCGTTAGGTCCGTATAAAAGCTACAACTTCCATATTGCGGTAAAGTCGTCGCTCCTATCGGACCTCAAGTACGACAAGCGGTCATCGACCGCCGACATGATGCAGTGGTATTAATTAAACTATTTGACCTTGATTGCGGGGATTGTTGTTGAGTTCGCGGGTATACTGCTCTTCGAGACAAGCGTCTACCTTTCCGGGATTAACGGCGTCAATTCCAGCACCGGGATATGTCTTTTGGTTTTTAATCTTGTTGTTTGCCATAGTTTTAAGGGTTAAATCGGTTAAATATTCATCTATTTTTACCTATATAACGCTACTATGGCGGGAAATGTTCAAACCCAGTTCATGCGCACAAAGTGTTTTGCAGAGTGACATTCGGTCAATGTACGGTCAATGATGATATGCCTGTTTGCCATCTCGGCGATAGCCGTAATCTCATGGCTGACAAGGAGAATGGTAGTATGGGCTGACAGCTCACGGATAATGTCGTAGATACGCTGCTCAAAGTGCTTGTCGACATAGCTCAGCGGCTCGTCGAGCACCAGCAGCTCCGGGCGGGAAATTATTGCCCGCGCAAGCAACACACGCTGCTGCTGACCGCCGCTCAGCGCGCCAAACGCCTTGTCGGCATGGTCGGCAACCTCCACAAGATTGAGCATCTCCCCTACCCGCCCGTTTATCTCCGTGCGGCTCAACCCCTTGACGCCGAGCAACCCTGAGGCAACCGCCTCGCGGACGGAAATAGGGAACCGGGAATCGACACGCGATTTCTGGGGCAGATAGCCGGTGCGCAACCCTTTCTGTAAAAACTCGACCTGTCCGGCAGAAGGTTGCAAAAGTCCGAGAATTATGCGCATAAGCGTGGTCTTTCCGCCTCCATTCGGACCCGTTACGGCAAAAAAATCGCCGCGACGCACCGAAAAGTTGATATTTTCGAGCACTCGCTTGCCGTTGCGCACCATTTCAAGATGGCTCACCCGCATAAGCTCGGGGCGCAAGTCAGTTCCCGGCAATACCTCGGGCGGTATGGAGCATTTCAGTATCCCACTCATAATTCATTGGGTCAATAACAACGGTACGGAGCTCGCGCGCCAAGGTCTGGGCTTGCGATGAATCAAAATCCTTCTGGATAAGAAAAACGTCGGCTCCGGTCGCGCTGACACGCTCAAGGAGCTCCTTGGTCTCGCTGACAGAGTGTTCCTTGCCCTCTGCGCCGACCGAAAGCTGCGTAAGTCCATAGTCACGCGCGAAATAGCTCAGCGACGGATGCCAGACAAGGAATGTCGCGCCGCTCACCGGGGCGAGAATGGAGTCACAGGCGGCATTGACGGAGTCGATATGCGCGGTAAGCGACTCATAGTTACGCTGATAGGTTTCGGCATTATCCGGATCTATCTCAAGGAGAACCTGCAGCATATTCCGCGCCATGACGCGCATGTTTACCGCTGAGCTCCATACGTGGGGGTCTGCCCCGTGGTCATGGTCGCCGTGAGTGGCGTGGAGCAGCCTGATGGAGTCAGAAGTGCATACAATGCGCAAATCAGGATTATTGGCTGAAATCTTTTTGATGATAGCGTCCTCGAAGCCAAGATTGCCAACGGTCATGTAAACGCGGCTGCGCTCAAGCGACGCCAAATGGCTGAACGACGGCTCGTAGCTCTCCGGATTGCCCCCGCGTCCAAGCAGGGAACGAACCTCCATTTTGTCGCCAACAAGCCGCTCGGCAACCCATCGCTGAGGCTCAATGCTGACCGTTACAATCGGTTTGTCGGTCACCGCATTATTGCGGCAACCGACCAATCCGAAAAGTATAATAAGTATGGGAAGGAACCGACGAATCATCAGTTCTCTTCAAATTCAATCAGGTTAGCTTCAAGACCAACCACCTGACCGGGCTCGACAAACACGCGCTTGATAACGGCGGGATGTTCTGCCTCAACCTCATTTTCCATCTTCATAGCCTCGTAAACGAGCAGAAGGTCACCGGTCTTGACTTCATCGCCCGGCTTGACGTTGATGGAAATGATGGTACCACCCATGGGAGCCTGAAGCACCTCGCCGGTAATAGGCTCGGGCTTAGGCTTGGCAGCCTCTTCGGCAAGGCGGCGAGCCTCCTCTTCGGCGGCAATGGCAGCCTGAGCAGCCTGATATTCCTCGGCGCGACGCTTCTTAAGGAAGCCGTTAGCCACGTTTGGCAACAGAGCCAACAGCAGCTCCTCTTCGGGATTTACGGCAAGCTTCACGCCGCCAAACTCGTCGAGCGTGGGGTTCTGCGGCTCCTTATATTTAGAGGTGTCATAAGCTTTTTCTTCAGGCGAGCCGGTGATTTTTTCGCGGAACGCGGGGTCGATGGCTACGGGGGTATGACCATACTCGCCTTTTACCAATGAGGTGAACTGCATTGAGGGAGTAGAGTAATCGGGCTTGCCGTTCTTGCGGTCAAGGGCGAGCGAAACAGCCTGTGAGCCAACAATCTGCGAAGTAGGAGTCACCAGCGGAATCAGACCGGCATCGCGGCGTACCTTAGGTATCAGGCGCATGGCGTCGTCAAGCAGTTCGCTTGCGCCAAGCTGTTTGAGCTGAGCCACCATGTTTGAATACATTCCTCCGGGAACCTCGGCTTGTCTAACAAGCTCGTTAGGCTTCGGGAAGCCGAAATAGTCCTCAATCTGATGGCAGAGGTCGAGCATTTCCTGCTCGTTGCCTGCCTTTCCGGCTTCGATGGCGCGGTCAAACAGCGCGTCGATTTCTGCCGGCATATCCTTCGGGTCGAGCGGGTTGAACGCGCGGGGGAAGTGGTCTTTCTGGAGGTCAAACGCCGCAAGGCTCTTGCGCACGTCAACCAATGCTTCGCGAATCTTGCCTACAGCCTCCATATTACATTCAACTTCTACGCCGAGCTTCTTGGCAAAGACATAAATTAACTCGATTGCCGGAGCTGCGGAACCGCCGCCGAAATACCAGATATTGGTGTCGAGAATGTCAACACCGTTAAGAATTGCCATTACTGACGATGCCAGACCGTAGCCGGGAGTACAGTGAGTGTGGAAGTCAACGGGGACGCTGACGTTAGCCTTCAGCGCGGAGATAATCGAAGCTGCGCGGCTCGGGTTCACAAGACCCGCCATGTCCTTGAGCGTGATGATTTTTGCGCCAAGAGCCTCCATCTGCTTTGCTTTGTCAACGAAATACTCGTCGGTAAAAATCTTTTTGGGCTTGGAGCCGAAAAGCTTAGCGAAGAATGATTTCTGTTCCTCATCCTTGGGGTCGACGGTATAACATACCGCACCGTCGGCTATGCCGCCAAGCTCATTAATCATCTTGATTGAATCGCGCACATTGTCGATATCGTTAAGCGCGTCGAAAATACGCATCACGTTCAGTCCGTTCTTGATGGCTTCCTTATAGAAACCTTCAAGCACACTGTTGGGATAAGGTACGTAGCCAAACAAGTTGCGACCGCGACTCAGGGCAGAGAGGAGCGACTTGCCCTCCATAGCCTCTGAAATAGTGCGCAGGCGGTTCCATGGGCTCTCATCCAGATAGCGCATAACTGAGTCAGGCACCGCGCCACCCCATACTTCCATAATATAGAAACCGGCATCCTTATAAAGCGGGAGGAGCTTATCGATTTCAGACTGAGGCATACGGGTTGCAAACAACGACTGCTGACCGTCGCGCAACGTCAAATCTCTTATCTTCAATTTGCGATTCATATCTCAAAATTTCATTTTTGGTTAATTATGCGCAAAGATAACACAAAAAAATGAAAAAAGAAAATGATAAATTAAAAATGAAAAATTAAAGAGTGCTTTCAATTATGCCGCGGTTATTGCATCATGAAGCATAGTCACGAATTGAGCCACCTTTGCAGCTTTGTCAGGGAAATAGCGTAGGAGTGAGTCGCGGAATATGCGATTTTCGCGAAATACTTTCTTCTCCATATCTCCGTTCTGACAAACGTAATTAAGGATATTGTTGATAAACTCTTCTTGTTCAGCTGTCAGGCTGTTGGCAGAAATGAACTCTGTAAACAGGCTGATAGCTTTCTTACGGTCAAGACCGACAACCTTTCTGATAAACGCTGCAACAGGAATATCAGCAGTCATCCTCTCCCTTCGAAGATAGCGTTCATAGTCTTCTTTAGTGCCGAGTTCCTGCCATAGAATTTTCTCAAGTTCTTCAATATCATCCGATGTCAAATTTTCAAGATTATGGATTTTTTGCAAAACAGGATGGTCGCGACGGTTCGTCAGGAAGTCGAGAAGTTTCTCACGATAAGTCATAGTCGTGTTGAACTCTCCTGCTTCACCTCCATCAGTTACATCATCTTCAATATTAACGGTGAAAGTCTTACCGCTTTCCCCTTTTAGATATTTCATCAAATCCCTTAACTCACGTCTCATATTCTCAATAGAGGCGAGAGTCTTGTTTTCCCAGAATGCGGAAGTCATTATTTCATTTAACAACGGCATCTTAGCTTGAACATCCGGCAAAGTAGCTCTTTTTCGCAGAGCATCCGCAATGCGGGTAATCTGAGATTCGTGTCGATGACTGTCAAAAGACTCATCAACCATTCCGAGCTGAGTATAGAGCGATAGCAGGTCGAATTTCTTTGCAAGCTCATTTTCCATTGACTTCGGAAGTAGCGGAGCAACCTCATTTTTCAAATCAAGCACATCCACTTCTGAAATATATTGCCATGTGTCGGAATTTCTGAATTTGTCAACCGTAGGCCAGTGATTTCTTACCGAAATATGAGCATCATTTAATTTCAAAACTTCTTGCTTCAACGTCTCCTTAAGCTCATCATGCAAGTGTTTGGCAAACTCATCCTCTTGATATTGCGGAGCCTGCAATGCACAAGCAATGTCCGCTCTGATTCCAAACAGTCGCTCGGTTAAAGATGCTGATTTTAGCAATTTCCCTTCTTTAGGATTTTCGCCGAAGTATTTGAAGTTGCCACCCCAGTCAAAGATGTAGAAATGTTCCTTATGCTGACCTTCACCAAATATGTTCTCGCTTAGACGAGTACCGCGACCAATCATCTGCATAAACTTGATTTTGGAGCGCACACGTTTGAAGAATACAAGATTAAGCACATCGGGAACATCTATGCCTGTATCAAGCATATCGACGGATACAGCAATCTGTGGAAGACTATCACGCAGACTGAATTTATTAATTAGGTCCTGAGAGTAATTAATGGAATAGTCAATCTGTTCACAGAACTTTGGTCCGTATTCCGGATAAAGGATGTTGAATCGTTCTACAATCAGCTTCGCGGTCTTTGAGTTCATGGCGAAAATGATAGTCTTGCCAATGAGGTCCCCGGACAGAATTTTCAGCCCATTCTCCATCAGGTCCTGAAGCATCTTGTCGATGGTGTCAGTGTTGTATATATATTTGAATATCTCCTTTTCGTCAATGTTGCGTGGTTGCCATTCCTCATCAGGGTCTTTGTTCACCTGTTCATATTCCCACACCTGTTCGAGTTCTTGCTTCTCCTCATCTGACAGGTCATCATATTTAATACCCTCATTGACTATCTTTGAGCCTCGGATTAATCCCTTGTAATCTACAAGATAGCCATCTTCAACCGCCGTCTTGTATTCGTAATAGTCAGTTGGCTCTCCTCCCTCCAAGTGCAGGAGTTCGTAGGTCGATTTATCTACTTGATCGCGCGGAGTGGCAGTCAGACCAACAAGCAAAGAATCGAAATAGCGGAATATGTCGCCAAACTTGCCGAATACCGAGCGATGCGCTTCATCAATGATTATCAGGTCAAAACGCCCGATGCTGAAAGGTTTATCATCTGTATTGACATAGTTAATCATTGTCTGATACGTAGAGAATACGATTCTAGCATTGGGGTCTGTCTCTGTTGTCTTGTCGCTCAGTACTGTTATATTGATGTTCGGCAAAAGTTTTGCAAAATTTCGTGCTGCTTGATTTACCAAAGATGTGCGGTCGGCAAGAAAAAGAGTGTTTTTAACCCAGTTGTTGCGCTGCAGTACGTCGACAAGCGAGATTGCAGTACGTGTTTTACCCGTACCGGTAGCCATTACCAGTAAACCGCGACGATGATAGGCGTTAAACCATTGGCTCATATATTTCACGGCTCGCTCCTGATAGTAGCGGTCGGTTATCTCTCGCGTTACCGAAAAATCGGTGATATGTGCGCGAGAAGTCCGTCGGGATATAATGAGTTCCAGATCTTTTGCCGTGTGGAACGCAAACAATCGACGTGGCGGATAGCCCATACCGTCAATACAGTAAATTTCAAAACCATTGGTGTAGTAGATTACAGGACGCACATGGTAGCGACGTTCCAGCGCATCGGCATAAAGCTCTGCCTGATGTTTACCAGCATTGGGGTCTACGCTTGTTCTCTTTGCTTCCACTACTGCAAGAGGTTTTCCGTCCGTCCCAAACAACACATAATCGGCATATCCCTTGCCCGTCGTATTTGGCATACCGTCAACTTCGACTTCAATACAAGCCTTACCTCCGACAATATCCCCTTCGGTCTCCATAACCTCCCAGTCGGCTTCGCGTAACATCAAGTCGATAAACCGCCTGCGCGTTTCTGCTTCGGATATATCGCCCCACGAAACATTTGCATTAACCGCAGGAGCCTCGGCAATTTGCTCCGGCTCGACTGTGGCTACAAATTCCTCGGGCGTCGGTTCTGTTTGTAAGGGAACAATGATTTTTGGAGATGTAGGACGTGTCGGCAACAGCGACCTGTCAAACGGCGCAAGACTGCTGAGCACCCGGAGTTTGAGGAGTACACCACCGACAAGATTATATAAGTTAAGAACCGTGAAAAAGGCATCTCCTTTGGTCACCGTTCCGTCGTGAGCGGCGAGATTACCGATTTTTCTTATCCAGTGAACGGCTTTCATCAGCTCCGGATCAGCAATGAAATCAGTGAATACTGGAGAGATGGTTAAAGTGAAAAGTGTTGCGCGTTCCGGTACATCTTCATTTTTCATCATGAAGATAGCCTTTACGAGCCATTCGAGTGCTTTTCGGGCATAGATAGCTGAAGAATCCGGCTCAGTGGACTGTCGTTGCTCACACAAGTCACAAAGTCGATGAAGTTCGCTGAGTTCAGGAATATTTTTGAGGTAATCGAAATTCAACATAAGCTATCTTCTTCTGTCTCGTTTAGAATTTTATCAAGTTGTGCTTGCAGTTCCTCCTTCTTAGGAAGATATAGTTGATAACGAGCCACAAACAGGTTGTTGGTTATCCCTCCAAGAGCATAGTCCATCAATACTTCATCACGTCGCGCCCCCAAAACTATTCCGATTGGCGGATTGTCGTCGGGCATACATACCTCTGCTTTGAAATAATTGAGATACAGATTCATTTGACCAATGTCACCGTGTTGTATCTCATCGCGTTTCAAATCAATTAGTACGTAACATTTTAGGATGGTATGGTAGAACACTAAATCTACCCTCATATTACGACCACCGATTGGCATTGAATATTGTCGTCCAACAAAAGCGAAACCTCTGCCCAGTTCGAGCAGGAATTTTTCCATGTTGTCTTTCAGAGCCTTTTCAAGTTCGCCCTCTTTGTATCGCTTTTTCGTAGGGATACCGGTGAATTCAAGAACAAATGGGTCATGAATAATATCGTCGGCAGTCATTATAGAGCGTCCTTGTTGTGCCAATACCAACACACTCTTTTTGTCTTTACTTAGTGCAATACGCTGGAAAAGAGAAGACTTTATTTGACGTTTTAACTCTCTTACCTTCCATTTCTGATTGATGGCCTCATGCAGATAGAATTGAAGTTCCATCTCATTTTCACATTTCAGCAACTCAAAATAATGGCTCCAAGTCAATTCGTGAGACATTGTCTCACATTTTGGAAATACCAGATAGAGCTTTCTCATATATGTCAGGTTAGAACGGCTGAATCCTTTGCCTCTCCGCGCAGTCAAGTCTCGGGCAAGTCTTATAAGCAATTGTTTACCATATTCAGCACGAATCTTGCCTTTCTGCTCAAATTCAACAATATATTGTCCCGTTTGCCAATTGGCATCAAGCAATTCTGTATTAACGGCAACAGCTGCGCGGTTGCGAGCCGTCGACCACAGATTATCAATCCTCTCAACAAGTGTATCATATTCTTGTTGAGGTATATCTAACGAATTGATTTCATTTACAATGTTTGCCATAATCTCTTTTCTTAGTGAAAATGTGAGACACGTCTCACATTTTAGTTAAACCAATAATCCATACGACTATCAAGGAGCGTTTGCATATTCGCAATCGTTTCCTCCAATCCCTTCTTCTGCTCCTCAATCTGCTCAACACGAGCCGCAAACTTCTCCTGCAACTCCATCGGCGGAAGGGGAACCAATAGAGAACCATATGCTTTTGCATTTACATTCGGTTGCGCTGCTCCATATATAGATTTTTTAATAAACTCAAGGTAATAAGATGTTTTTGTGAGGTTATATAAATATAATGACCTAATGGTATCTTGTTTTGGAGTAGCTCTTATCAAATAACCTGCATTTATAGCCTTCCCAATCCTTGATTTATATAAAAATGTCTTTCCTACAGTTGCTCCGCTTCTTGCAAACAATATGTCTCCATCGTGGAGATCGTATTTTGACTCATATATTGACGGAGAGGAAGCTATTTGAGGTTTAAGATTTCCATTTTCATCAATATCGGTAATGCGAATATAACGAATTTTCCCATCGAAAGGAACACCTGATGCCCCGGAGCCATACTCTAACTTTCCTTCAACTAAATCACTCAGAGGCTTGACATCCCAACCTTTGGGGTTGGTGATGGGGTCGCCGAAACAGTCGTAGAAGAGGGATTGGGCGAGGTTGTCAAGATTGCAGATTGCTCCCTTGCAATCGCTAATTATCTCGTTTATCTTGTCCAATTCCGCTACAATCTGCCCCTGAACTTCCATCTGTGGCACCGGAATAATTATAGACTCTAACTGCGATGTACTAATATTGGGCTGAGCACACCCGTATGCTTTGTTAAGGATATTATTACTTTCGTGTTTTAAGAAATAGAATACATATTTCCTATTTGCAGAGAAGTTTTTAAATAAAGCAACACGTTGATTTAGATAGAATTCTGTCTTTGTGCTATTTATCCCAACCTTCCCGGTAGTAGCACCAGACAGAGCCATTACTATATCGTTAGTTCGAACTATATATTTTGATAGATTCGTATTGTAATCAGTTGGATTACAATACGTAACATTTTCAGTAACAACTGAGTCGTTTTGAATATTCGCGATTCTCAATATCGGGCTCCCTGTATCTCTAAATAATTCGCTTTTAAAAGCAAAACCGTTTATTATTTCACAAAGGACTCCCAATGGTTGGTATTCCCAGTTATGCTTCATGGTCGGTGGCGATAAAGGATTGGAGGGAAAGAACGCTCTCGGAGATTTTATTGAGCAGACGGGCGGTACGCTCTATGATTATCTCGGGGGCTTCGTATTCAACGACTTCACGGACAGTCTCTTTGTAGGTGTTGAACGAGAGGTCGTAGTTGTGCTCACGAATTTCTTCTATGGGAACAAAGAATGATTGGTCGGTACGCTGACGCTTTTCTTCCTCCGCAAGATTGTTCCAACGGGCAATAATATCGGGAATGTCGTTATCTTCTATGGGCTTGCGTTTGTCATCGAGCGAGAATCCATCAGCCCGCATATCGTAGAACCAAACTTTATCTGTGCCACCGGCTCCTGTCTTGGTAAAGATAAGTATGGCAGTCGAAACTCCTGCGTATGGCTTGAACACACCAGAGGGCATTGAAATTACGGCTTCAAGTCGGTTGCGGTCGACAATAGCCTTCTTGATGTCAATAAACGCCTTTTTATCGCCGGAAGGGACTCCGTCAGGTACAATGGATGCACAGCGACCGCCGGTGCGGAGAATACGAAGGAAAAGGGCGAGGAAAAGCAGCTCTGTCTTTGGAGTCTTTGCTATAGCAGTCAGTGATTTATCTACGCTCTCCTGATCAAGGCTGCCCTTGAATGGCGGATTAGCAAGTACTAGCGAGTAACGTTCATTATCCTTGTTGTCACTTGAAAGGGAATCAAGGAAAGCCACGTCGGGATTATGGATATCGTGGAGCATAAGGTTCATCGCGCCGATGCGGAGCATGGTTTGGTCGGTATCAAAGCCGTGCAACATCGTGTTGCGGAAGTGGTCATAATTGCGCTGATTCATCAACTCTTTCCCATAATGCTCCTTGACGTACTTGGCAGTCTCAACAATAAAGCCTGCGCTACCCATCGCCGGGTCACAGACGGTATCTTCAAGAGTCGGACGCATCAGCTCGACCATCATCCGGATAATATGGCGCGGAGTACGGAACTGTCCGTTTTTGCCACTTGAAGCCATCTTACCGAGGATATATTCATAGACATCACCCATCGTATCACGGTCGGTCATAGGTAGATTGTCGATACCGTCAACGATAGTCTGTAACGCTTTAGGCGAGGCTATCATAAACACGGCATTGCTCATGAATCGGGAATATGCCGAATCCTCGCCACGATTTAGGGTCTTAATATAAACGAATACGTTACGCTGGATGTGGCGATGCATCTTGTCAGCATCGTAGTGTTTGAACACGTGCCAGCGAAGTGAGTCAGACGGAATATCTTCATCTGTTTCCGGATTATGCCAACTCCCATATGCGAAAGTATCATCGCAAGCATAGTCAAGTTCAAGCTCATTGGATATGGCCTCTCGTTGCCTTTGTGCATCATCGAGAAGTTTCATAAAGAACAGATACGTCATCTGCTCCATCACCGTTATCGGGTTGGTAATACCGGACTGCTTGCCCCAGAAGGCATCCCAAATCCGGTCTATCTGATTCTTTATCTGTCCTGTAATCATAATACGTCAAATTTAATCGATATCGTTGGAAAGGATTTCCGTTACCTTACGATATTCGGTTTTAACTAATTCAGTAATTGAATCTCCGACAATAAGCATATCGAATTTATCAATTCTTTGCCGAAGTTTATTAAGGATTTGAGGTATATATTCTAATTTATCAAATTTCTCATCAATCAATAAATCCCAAACTCTGTTTTCAGTAATATTTGGGAACTCCATTCCCTTTTTAGATTTAAGGATAAAACGCTTAAATCGTTCATCTAATTCCTCTGGTGAGTAATCTACTTCCTCAAGTCCTTTTTTTAGATGTATTCCATAAATATGTAGACCTTGCATATCACCAAGAAGTGCAAGATATTCAACAACTAAATGCTTTATTTTATTAGCCTCAGCTCTATTTACAATATTCTTGTGATAATTGACAACTAATTGAAAGTTGAAATAGGCGTCATTCATCCGATTTATAAGCCGCGTCACCTCATCATGAAAACCATCAGACAACGGATCTAAATCGCTCGCGATAACTACATCATTTGAACTAAAGGCTGAATACAATTTTGAGCAAGCCTGCTTAAGATCGTCAAACCATTTTAATTCAATTTCCTGTAACCTAAATTTCTGAGATTGCAACCTGTTTGCTTCATTCTCGGCTCTATTATCATCTCGGTTTTGTCTATTTTCACCTTGGTTCTGTTGAAGCTGCTCCTGTAATACATATAGTGTTATTCCTGCCATAATAGCTGAACCAATGAAAGAGCCAAAGAATGCCAACCATATCTCAGAGTCTCCAACTATTGGTAGAAAATTTGGGGTAAGGACAATATAGTTTACCGCTACTGGACAAAGAGCCAGCAGTAACATTAATAGCCAATATCTTTTGAGAAAGTCTATATATTTCATACGATTTACTAATGGAAGATTACTCTCTCGATTCTATCAATACTTATTGTCTTAGACTATGCTTTATTGCTTACAATTACATCTATAACATCAATTTTAAGTAATTCTAAAATCCTCACAAGCGTATCAAGAGAGGGCTGCATTTTGTTGTAACACCACCGGATAACGGTTGCCTAGTTTTACCAACCTGTTCGGCTAACCATCTACCCGTTATGCCGTTCTCAACTAATGCTACTTTTATTTTCTGCGATTCTATCTCACTTGTTTTGCGATGTGATTACATTACCTTGATGTTTGATGCAAAGTTAATGTTTTTTCTCGATATAACAAAATGAATATGAATATCCTTCGACGGCAGCGGAAACATTCATTCCGCTGCTGTTTTTTGCGCTTAGGGGAGAGGCGCACTCCGATGCACCGAGGTGTGGACGGGAGGTGGGTGTGTTGTGGTGTATACGAAATGAGGATGCTCCGGGGAGCATCCCTACGGTGGGGGGACGGTGTGCGTCTCGCGTGCCGGTAACATTCCCCAAGGGGGTTGACGGGAATTGGCGGATTTGGCGGCGGTTTGGAAACCGCCTTTCCAATTTGCCATTCAATCTTAGAGGTGGGAGAGGAGGTCGAAGTCTTGGGTGGCGAAGCCGGCTTCCTGGAGGGTTTCGGCGCGGTTGAGGTCGTTGAGGAAGATGGGGGTAACGGTTTGGGTATATTCAGCGGAGGTGAGGGCTTTGGTGTCATCGACCTTGGCGGATTTGAGTCCGGCAAGCGACATGAGTGTAGGGGTGAAGCTGGCGGAGGAGCTGACCAAGTCTTTTTCGTGGCTCTTGGCGGCAGCCCAGAGTTCGGGATGCTCCTGACGCAGAGCGGGGGTCATGTGGACAAGGAAGGGAACATGGAGCTGACGGAACGTGGGGGTCGGCGACGCATGGAGGAAGCGATGGCGCGCATCGTCATAGATATCTTCGCCATGGTCAGAGGTGAACACTAATCCACCGCGGCACCCTAAGGAGTCAAGGCGCGCCATAAGTTCGTAGAGCAGATGGTCAGTCTGGCGTATGGAGTTATCGTAAGCGTTAATGAGTCTGCCGCGGTTGGCAAGCGTTGCTTCCTGACAGAGGTCGGGAATGAAATATGCCTGTTCGCGGGGATAGCGGTCGGAGTAATTGAAGTGGGAGCCGTAGAGGTGGAGCACTATAAGCTGTTTGCCGGACCCCTTGGCAAGGATAGAGTCGACAAGGGGGAGCGCGTCGATATCAGAGACAGCATTATTGATCACTCCGGGCTCAGGCTCGCGCAAGAATACGGTCGAGTCAGCCTCGAAAGCGAAAAAGTCGATATAACTGTGGTTACGTGCCTGCATAGAGATGAAATCGGTGTCGTAACCGGCTTCTTTAAACGCGGTGATGACCGATTTGGTGTGGTTTATATTCTTGCCGAAGTTTTCTGAGGTAAGCGGAGAGAGCAACAGAGGGACTGCCTTATGGGTGGTGTTGCTTTCAGACAGGGTGCGTCCATAGGTGGCAATGGCGGTATCGGCAAGAGTGCAGAGATAAGGAGTGGTGAAACGGTCATAGCCGAAGAGCTGCCAGTTGTCGGCACGGGAAGTCTCGCCCACCACGGCAATATATACCTCACGCTCGCTATCGGGGCGCGATTTCTCCACTTCATAAGTGTAGGCAGCGCAGTCCTTATAGTAATCGGCGGTATCGTGGCTGCGCACGAACGCTTCGACCATGTTGCTGCAAACGTTGACGGGATAGAGGTCCTCGTCAATCTTGTAGCTCTTCTCAGTGGCGAGGGAGGTAGCGAGCGCAAGGGTGCCGACGGCGGCTATCATACATCCGGTAATGGCGGCAAAGCGGCGGCGACCGGCGGCAACACCCCATCCGCGGTGAATAATCACGATTGCTATTATAATCACCGGGAGGTAGAGGGCAAGCACCACGCAGATAGCCGGAAGGAGGTTGCCGAGAAGTTCAAGAGCTTCAGAGCTATTGGTAGTAAGAACGTTCAGAAACATGTCAACACCAATGATAGAGCCATCGGCATAGAGAAACAGCAGCACAATCTGGAAAGCGGCAAGCACCATGAAAGGGAGCAGGCAGAGAGTAGTCACGCCTACCTTGCGCCAACAAGCCATAAGGGCAAGCATCACTCCCATAGGCAGCAATACCTGAGCCAGAGCAGCCGCCCATGAATAATGTCCCATAATAGAAAGAGCTACCGCGGGAACGGCAAGGATTACGGGAACGAGCCACATCATGACTACCGGCAGAACGCGCGAGTCGCGAAGCTGCTCCTGTTTGCTATTGTTTTCTTTTTGTCTACGAGTCTTTTTAGAATGCTTCATTGATGCTGAATATTAAGCCGTTTTCGTGCTGACCGAAGCCATAGTCTACCCTGACGTTGACCCGGTGTTTGAACTCCCAGCGTATGCCCACGCCGGCGTTCCACAGAATGTGAGAATTAAAAAAGTCTTTAGGTTTGGCAAATACCTCGCCTGCACCACCCCATACCACCGCACCGAAGCGTCCGAAAAGGTGCTGACGCAGCTCGAGAGTCAGGTCGGCGGCACATTTGTCGTTATATCTTCCTTCCCAGTAACCGCGCATGGTGTAGCTGCCGCCAAGTTTCGACATCAGCCCCCACGGGGTATTGCCGTAGGTCAGGCGGGTATGGAACCGACCGGCAAGCACACCGGTTTTCCACAGCTGATGATAATATGACACCGTCAGTTCGGTTGATGAGAATGCATATTTATTGCCTATGAATCGGGGGGCAAACATCTGGTCGAGGCGGGCGTAGACACCTTTGTATGCGTTAAAGACATTGTCGCGGGTATCATATTCGACAGCCAGACCGACAGCATCCGTGAAGGTGCGGCGATTCTGATAGTCCCAGAGTTCAGGCTTCTTGATGTTACGACCGTCGAGATAGTCTACCAAGACTCGCGGACCGATGTAGAACGCGGGACTGCCCACATTGATGAGAAACGAGGCGTCGAGCTGACCGTGCCAACGCTTATATTGGGTCATATTTGAGTTTTTTGACGCCATATCGTAGCCGATGCCCCAGAATTTATCAGGCATGGACTCGAAAGAAAGGTCATATGCCATACGGTATTTCTGTCCGCTGAAATATTGCGAACCGCGTATACCTATTTTATAGTACTTAGTGATGGAGAGGTCGCCGTAAATGTTGACCTGACCGGCGGGATTGACCGTGTCGTTAAGATTGCGACGATAAAGTCCGGCGGCGACAATGCCGATGCCAAGTTTGGTATCGCTGCTGTAATATGGACCACCGATTACGCTGAAGTCGAATTTTTTAGCCGGTTTAACGTCGTTTGACTCAGCGAAATACTTGTAGATTTTCTGTATGAGCGTGGGGCGGTGGAAACGTTTTTCGTAAATCTGCCGTTCGGTCAGCGTAGTGTCCGGGACCGCGGGAGCCAATGGTTCACCGTAAATGTCATAATAGGTAGCCGGAGCTTCGACTCCATATGCCGACCGGACTCCGCCGGCAAGGGCGACTGTCAGCAACATAATGGATTTTACGGTCCGAGAGAATAACATAAACGGTTGAATTAAGTTTTGAACGTGAGTTAGAGAAAAACTGCAAAGGATTTAACTTCCCTTGCAGTTATTTAACATTTTCATCCCCCAAAAAGTTCATAACGAGCAAAAGGTTGACGATACAGGATATTTTTCATTTCAATCTTGCAACTTTATCAATGGATAAATCTAACTGCGAGAGACCCGAAAGATATTCTTTCATATCAATACCCATCCATCCGAAAAGCATTTCTATCTTTGAGTAAATCCATTGAATATAATCAGTAGATATTTCCGCTTTACCGGTAGGAAAACATATGGGTTCATGATGCGCTATGCGATTTCTGAGAGAATTAACATGGTCTAACTCATTAAAAACCGTCGAATTATTATATTGGACTAATCTTGTCGAAGTTGGCTTATTTGGAAAAATGCGCAGAAGAATACGACCGGCAGCACGATATTGTGGGCTTGAAAACATATACTTCCAAATGCCAAATTCCATCTTGGCGAGCAAATGACTATGGGAATAGATATTCTTACCTATCAACTTATTGTAAGCAAAACGAATGATTTGTGCATGGTCTCGGCATTGTGGAACATCAAAGAAACCTCCGGGAAGTACAGCATCCCTTAGCCAATCTTGCCCAAAATTCAATGTCATCACCTTGTCTATAGCATTACGAAGAGCAATCTCAAAAGCCCCCACAATAGCAAACATTTCCAACGACACGCGGACATTAGCTTGATAGAGAGCCAGAGTTTTTATATGGTCTCCATCGCACGCATCAATGTAACGCTGCATCCGTTCGGATGATACTATATTTTGAAAATCAGTGAATTTCACCACTTTAGGCAACTTTATTGTTCTAAAATTTGTTTTAATGAAAAATATACACTATCTTTGCAGTGTTGATCCCCGGTAGCCCCTGTATATCAAGCTATCGGGTTTTGTTTTTTTCACGGCAAAGATAATGTAGTATTTTTATCAGTCGACGATGACGATGGATTTGGGGGAGGAGGCGTAGAAGCGTTCGCCGTGGTGTTGGGTGTAAATTCGGTAAACACCATCCGAGAGTCCGTCAATGGTAATGGGCAAAGTCTCGGTATTGACCGATTTTATGAGGTCACCGTGAAGATTTTCAACAATAACACGTACCTGAGAGCTTTCGACACCATGACAGTCAACGGTCACTTTTCCGTTACCTATGTACTTGGCATTTAGTTCGACCTCGGGGGCATCGTTGACGGCAAACTCAAGCGAACGGCTATCCTCGCCGCCACAATCATCGGCAACAGAGAGTTCAATGACGTGTCTGCCCGACGTCAGGCTGCTCGTTTCGTAAACAAGATAGTAGGTCTGATTTCCCTTGTAGGCAAGCTGGAGTGCAACTTCGGGATGAGAAACGCCATCAATGGTAAGACGTACGGGACCGCTAAATCCGCCTACACGCTTGAATCCGTTAGGAGCATAAATCTCTGCCTCAATATGGGTAGAACCATTGCCGGAGGTCTCGAAGTCGGCATTGTCCGCCTCAAGACGGCTGATTTTTATCGCACCCTTGGAAGCCAAAGGATCTCTTGACGGGTCAGTCTCGGTAGTCAGGCCGGCGATATAGCCAAGCGCGCTCGAAGAGCCCTCGGCGGAATAAGCATACGCCTGAATACGCTGCGTACCGCTAAATAGCGGCTTCGGCGCAGAAAACTCAGCAGTGAAGCGTCCGTCCTTAACGGGTGCGGCAATCTGCTCCAAGACGGAGAAATCTTCAGTTATTTCAGAAATATATTCCGCATCGGAGGTCGAACCCTGCTTGATAAGGTTTTTACGTACAGTTGGAGCATCGTAGATGGTCAGAATGACGGTACCGTCAAACGTGGTGTCAACCTCTCCGTCAGTATTCCTGATAGAGCCGCTGACAGTATTGGATCCTCCGGCATAGAGATGCTCATTGTCGGAATTGACAGTCTCGATATCCACAGTTGCAGACGGTTTGTAGACAGGAACCAACGGGTCGCCAAGCAGTGTGTAACAGAGATGGTTGAGGACGGTACGACGGTTAGTCGCGCCAACGGAAATGGCTTTCGACTCGGCACGACGGTAAACGTCGCCCCAATATTCTCCGTTTTCCGCATTATCATACTCGCGCACCACCTGAATGCCCAACACACTGTTTTCCTGCTGATAAACCTCGCGCGTAGCAGCGATTACGCCAATCATGCCACCATGAGGATTGCTTACCAAAGAGGTTATGATGTTGTTAGGGTTTATATCACAACGCGCCGTATTACATGAGCCGATAAACGCAAATGGGTAATGACCGGGCGAGGTATAGGTAGCGGCTTCAGACGCGGTTAAAATCAAGCTGGCATAGAACGAGCCGAAAGCATCGGGGCGTCCATGACCGAAATAAAGCATCAGGTCAGCACCCTGACGCACCGTGTTCATAAAGAGACGGCGAATTATCTTGGAGTCCTTGCTGTCATAGAAATTAGCCGCGGGGCGGACAATGGTCAGCTCCTTGCCGAGACGGTCGGCAATCGGCTTCAAAGCGACCTCGCAGTCAGCATAGTGCATGGCTGAGGTGGATGAGCCTTCATAGTCCGACATTCCTACAATAGTGCCAAGCGACGGCACGGTGCGCGGCAGGGTCATATATTCTTCCATCTTCTTGATATAAGCGCGGACATCATCTGCGTCGCTGAAAGGCAAACGACCGACACCGATGCGCTGTTCATTGCCCAACACCTGATAGAAACGATGGCGCACCGCCCAGTTACCGGTAGTCACGGGCGAGCTGAAACGTCCATAGAAAGAATCGGAATAGAAGCTGCGCACCTGATAGCCGGAATCTTCATCGCTCTCATTCTGAGCGGAGACAACGAAGGGGGCGTCAGGCGATATATTTTTGGCGTTATCGACAACTGACGGACCTACAATTATCAATGCCTTAAGTTTGCCGGGGTTCTGACGGTCAAGATGGGCAAGAAAACGGCGAACGGCCTCGGGCGATATATTTCCTGAGCCAAACTCATTGAAAATAAGCTGCTGGTCAACTACTCTGACGTCGAGGTCCTGCATGTCGCGGTGAAAGTCAGCCAGTTCCTCGGAAACATCAGCCAACATTGCCGAGGTCAGCACCACGGCATCGGGCGTAGTCATTCCGTGGAGGTTCTGGTTTTCGACTGCACCGACCACCTCGGGACTGGGCAACGTGGCAGACATATCGAAAGCTGCGACATAAGATGCCGCATAAGCCTCGGGACGATGGGAGAACTGACCGACGAAAGACCCGTCATGACGGTTAGCCATCACACACTCACGGATATTCAGCGGGTCTGTAACATCCCAGAACCGCCAGTCGGACTGCTCTGCCATATTATTGACCACAAAACGCTTGTCGCCGATAGCATGCTTGGTATCAAAACACATTATGCGCTGCGTTTCGCCGCCAAGGTCATTGGTGCGCGAGTAAAGCAGGGTCCAGTAGTCGATTGCCGACAGGCTGAAGCGTGTAAACGCCGGATTGACCGAGAAAGTCACCGAATACTCACGACGGGCATTACTGACAGGCAACTGTATATTCTGGAAACGGCGATAAAGGGCATAGAGCTGATGAGTGGTTGAGGTGATTACCTCAGCCATCTGCGCGCCCTCCGACGGCTGGGCGTTAATCTCGCTGCTGAAAGTAGTCAACAGAGGCGCATATTTACCACCCATGTTGTCCATTCCCTGAAAAATTATGCGAGCAGAACCATTGTTTGTAACTTTTTCAACACTGAAGGGATATGTAACGGTGCTGCCCGGCGAATTAATCACGTCGCCGACATAAAGAGTGCCTCCAATTCCATACTGGTTGATATCTTGTTCGTAGTGCTGGATTGCAACATGGGATGTCGCGGCAGCGATATCCGGAGCATCATCAGGAGCGGAAATAGAAGCGGGAACGGCGCGCAATGCGTCCGCATCGCTCAAAAAATATGTCGCGCCACGCGAAAACGGATGCCTGATATGCTCGAACTGGCTCGACTTGGGATATTCCTCGGTAGTCTGACTGGCAGATGCCTTATATTTTTCATATCGCCATATCTCCGGCTCGAGGTCAACATTCGATTTAGCGTAAAAAACGAGTTTGCCGCCATCATAGAGCGACGCAATCTGGCTGACGTCAACAGGCATCAGGCTGAAATCATGAGTCAGCAGCATATTTGGCGGATAACCGTAGACACACACCTTTTCCGGAGATGAAAAGCCCAATTCCCGAAGCTCTGCCTCGGTAAACTGATAAACGCCGTCTGACTCAACCCTTATCTTCACCCACTTTCCGGTTGAAAGTGCGGAAGTAGTCGGCTCGGTCAAAGTTGCAGCAGCGGTCAGAGTGGCTGTCAGCGAAACCACCGCAATGCTGAAAAATTTTCTTATTGTTGAAATCACTTTCTTTGTGAGTTGTTTTATATGATTATTTAATGTTAAACTCCAGAATGGTCTTGCCTCCGAAGTCTATGTGAATTTTATCGTTAATTTTAAGCGGAGTGCGCGGTGCGGGCTCTGTTTCGGTCACTATAATGTCGCCCTGCTTTAGAGTGGCGTAACGCGCCGCCGCGGAAATTGCCTGACGTTCCGCGTCGGTAAGCCCTTCGGGACCAATGGCAATCCAGTCACCGGCAACGGCTGCTCCATCCATAAATCCGGCAGCGAGATTATCCTCCGCCTCAGGAATCCAGACGAGGGTGCGTTCGCAGGCATACCGGTCGGCAAATTCGCGGCGTATACCCTTACCAAGACGCGAAATACGCACAGCTGGCGCAACATGCCATCGCCAATCTTTTCCAAACTCAGGAATGAACCATGGCTGACGGTTTCGACCAAGAGCCGAATCAGCAAGCACACGGACTGAACCGTCCATATCAAATATCAGGGTTTTCATTTACATTTATCTGAGCGGAAATTCTATGGAATGATTGGTTTTTCTATATATAACGCGCAAAATTACGAAATATTGACCAATTATCCAAAAATCCAAAAAACAAGGGCGCAACGTCTCCCGACGCTGCGTCCTATCAAATCAATATATGTATCAATTAATAAACTATCAAGGTCATTTCACAACTACCTTGTGACCGTTTACAATGTTGACTCCGTGGGAAGCCTTTGTCAGTTGACGTCCCTGCAGGTCATAGATTACCTTATCGGCTGAAGCATCTTCTACGACTTCAATGCCGGTGGTGGTGTCATTGTTGTAAGTAAACGTATGGGTGGTTGCCTTCGAAACCTTATCGCTGCCAATCTTGACAATGCCGGCAGGGATTGTTGCCACATATGACTGACCTACTTCAAGCTGACCATTTTCGTTGATGGGGAACGATACTGTGCCTTCGGCGTCATCATAGGAGAGTTTGTCAGGCGAAATAATGATGTCACCTTCGCTCTCGCCGTCACGAGCCTGAA
Organism: uncultured Bacteroides sp.; assembly: GCA_964586765.1. Classification (GTDB taxonomy): domain Bacteria; phylum Bacteroidota; class Bacteroidia; order Bacteroidales; family Muribaculaceae; genus UBA3263. The sequence continues at coordinate 70,532 of CAZPHN010000003.1, read as the reverse complement.
CCTTGCGCATTTCTGATGCAGCCTTTCTGATTACAATGCTGTGGTGAGCATCGCAGTAAGCTTCGTGCAGGCTTACACCATTGGCATGGCTAAGTACCATTATATGACCGTTCTCAACCGTTTTGTCGAATGAAACCTCGAAAGTATCGGAAATTTCATCGTCGTCGGCAGCCATTACAGACCAAGCGGATGCATGGGAGTTAACGGGGGTGTTCCACTTAACCAGACGGTTTCCGGTATTAGTGGTCTGATGCAGATAACAGTAGTTTGCGCTTACTGTATCCTTGAAACCAATAACGGGAGTAGCGGGATTGCCTACATTATAAGCCTCCAACTCGAACGCAACCGGGTCAGTTTCAGCTACAGGGATATCATACTCACCGCCGTTAGCCACAGTTCGCACATAATTCTGCAACCAGAGTCCGGTACCGTAGTTCTTGAGGTAGACAGTGCCCTGTTCAGCATTGGCGAGCTCAATCTGCCATAAAGTACTGATGTCGGTCTTATCGGTCACACCCACTGCACGATATGAGTAGCTTTCAGCCTCAACGGGAGCAACACTGAGGTATAAGGTTGCGTGGTCAAGATTCTTGAACTGAACAAGCTTGCCTGCGGCTGAAACGCGGATTTGCTTGTATCCGTCGGTAAACGATGCGGCAACAACTGCAGCATCCATAGCAGCAATCTCTTCTATAGAGATAGCCTCATCTTCGCCGGCAGCAGCATCGACCTTAGCCTTATGTTCGGCTACTACTGCGTCAATCACCTCGCTGTCGAAGAGACCTACGTTGCGATATGCGGTATAGCCGTTTTCAACCGTATTGTAATACAACGCTACGAGTTCAGCCTTGGTAGTGTAGTTTACGTTAACGGTTTTTGTGCTGTTATTGACGGTGATAACCGGAGTTTTGCTGCCATCAGCGAGTTCATCAGCAACAAAATCATTTGCCGTTACAGTCGCACCCTTTGTAAAGAAGAAGTTACCGCCATTATAAACCTTGGAGATACCCTTGTTGGCAGCATTGTTGCACTGCACTCTTACGTCATCCTGAAGAGCGGATGCATTTGGTGCGCCGGTAATATTTACAGTCCAGATATCGTAGAGTTCTTCAGGATTTTCCTTGAATACAGCCCAACGGTTAGCTGAAGCACTACCGGTCTGACCAATCAGGTTATATGCAACACCACCTACAGTAGGCTGATAGGTACTCCAGTATGCGCCAACCGACATCGAATTGGTCGTCGCCTCATAGTCACGGAAACGAGTAACACTTCCGCGGGTTCTTGAAGCTGTGCAGTTTTCGTTTACATAGTGACCATTAGCGGATTTCACGTAACGATTGTTTCCGCTAACCTCAATATAGATGAGATTAGATGCAGGGGCATCTGAGAAGTCATCAGAAACAGCTAACGGATAAAATCTGGTAGCGTCCTGCTTTACATCTTTTTCGAGGTTTACAGCCCATTTTCCGGCGTAAGCAGTCAGATTATGAGTTGAAAGGACCGAATACCATCCGCTCTCGGCAGGAATTGCCGATACGGTGGAGGTGCGACGATATTTAATCTTCAGGTCAGTTACTCTAACTTCATTATTTGCGCCATGGAATTCAAAAGTAGAAGTTGTGGAAACGATGGTCTGAGGGGTTGAAGTCAGGAGGATATCTTCGCCGTCAACGGTAACATACTCGCCCGATGCGGTAGTTGACGCCTTGAATGAAACGCCGATTATGCTGAAAGCAGGGTTGAAACATTCAACTACATAGCGAGACCTATAGACGCCTCCATTACGGAAATCGAAAGTATTGTCATCCAGTTTCTTAATATTTGCAGCCAAACCGGTAGATGTTCCGGAGTGAGCGATTATCTTTGCGAACGCGCCCTTGTTATCCAGAAGAGTATGGTTCCATCCAGTTGCATTTCCGCTGCTATATGTTACAGTAGCGGGAGTTACAGTTGCCATATATTCGGATTCAAGGAAGAATAATTCCTTATTGAATTCCCTACGCAGGTCATTGACGAAAGTGGAAGCATCAGTATAGTGTGTGATATCCGGTAAAGGAAGGGCATTAACCTGCTCAATATAGGATTCAGACTGAGACAGGGCACATTCTTCTTCCTTCAAGGCATTCCAGACGGCAGTGGCTGCTCCGGCAAAATCCTCGGAATCAATTACCATATATACGCGATGGAGACCGGAATATGAACTGCCGGCAGCACTGTTGGCACCGGTCAAATCAAAACCGGCATTTGCAAGCCATATATTATTATCTTTGGAATAATATCCGCGATTACCGTTAGGCAGGACAGCGTGCATACGCTGGAAAGTGCTCGCAGTCGGATCTACATGTAACTGGAACAGACATTCACCTGCAAAAGAAGCGCAACTTGTGGGAACAAACTCAATATTTGTAGTTGAATTTGTTAAAACTGCAAGGTTTTTTGCACTACCGCTACCAATGCTGATTGCCTTTTGTGTACCGTTAAATTCCTGAGACAATTGAAGTACCTTATGGGAACCATTATGGTCTGCAGTGGTATTGGCGCAAGTGTAAGCATCGTTTACATTAGCCGTCCAGATGAAATCCGGTGAGAAAACAAGGTCGGGCTTGCTTTCGAAATCATATGTTGTGCCATCTGCATTTGCCTTATAGCAAAGAGGATTGACGGGCTGCCATACATTTTGGTTGACACCGACAACGCCGACAACGTATTTGCCGCCGGACTGCAGCATTGCTTCGCTTGTAACGGGAGTAACGCTAAATACTGAGGGCAATTTTTCTGCAATCGCCACATAAGCGTCGACAATCTGTTTGGGAGTGGACGCATTATTATTAATAACCGCTACCTGAGCGGCAAACTTAGCCTGATTTGCTGCGGAAAGGTGTGCAATTGCCGAAAGATAATGCTCCTTCAGCTTTTCAATAACGACATCATCGTTATCAATACTCTCAATATACCAAGACGACGCACTATTAGCAGCTCCTGTTGTCTGCCAACCAAGCACATTGCCCATGTTGCCGCCGCTCCAGCTTCCGGCATGAACTGCGCGTCCATTTGTCATATATATCTGATTGGTATCAGCTATCGGGGTTATTGTAACCTCGGTTGCGGTAGCACCCAGCATGAAAGGCTGACTGTCACTGTTCTGGGTTTGCTGATATAAGCCGGTATAAGCACTTATAAGGTGAAACTTATTATCAGCACTGCCGGGAGTAAACAACCAGATAAAAGAGGGGTCATCAGCGTCAACAGTCTTCCACGACATGTTTTGCCCATTGGCATAAATCATCTTTGTTGCCGTAAAACCGCTGTACGCGCTTTTAATCCGATAGAATTTCGTTTCAGACGGGGTGCTCGTGGAATTATCACCGTCGGCAGCCCAAGCGGGGACAGTCAAAGCCACACACCCAAGGACCGTAAGTCCCTTCAAAAAGTGTTTAAACATTTGAAAATGTGGTATTATTGGTTAATTTGATAAAATTTTTGCAAATGTACTGATAATAATTACCCCCCCCAATTTTTAACTCTTTTTAACAAATTCTGATACACTTTTGTAATAATAAAGCTATGATGAGAATTGTTTTTTCATAGTTTCTATTTTTTTCATTATCTTTGCAGGAGATAAACCGATTGAATAACTATGACGCTACGATTTATATCCTCAGTGGTACTGATGATGACGGCAGTTGCCGCCATGCCCTGTACCAGCCTTATTGCCGCCAAGGGTGTTGCCCCTGACGGATCAGTGATGATTACTTATGCTGCAGACTCCCACACGCTTTATGGCGATATGCCGTCGACGGCAGCAGCCGACCATCGTGCCGGAGCTATGCGTAAAGTGTTTGACTGGGATTCAGGTAAGTTCCTGGGTGAGATTCCTCAGCCTGCCCACACTTATTCTACCATAGGGCATATTAATGAACATGGTCTCGCAATGGCGGAAAGCACATGGGGCGGACGCGAGGAACTCTGGGACACCGACAACGGCGGCATTGACTACGGTTCGCTGATTTATATTACGCTTGAACGCGCCCGCAACGCCCGCGAAGCCATAAAAATAATGACTGACTTAGTCAATGAATACGGTTATGCCTCGGAAGGCGAATCATTTTCCATTGCTGACCCCGAGGAGGCTTGGATTATGGAAATGATTGGCAAAGGTCCGGGTAAAAAAGGTGCCGTATGGGTAGCGCGCCGTATTCCCGACGGCTACATTTCAGGTCATGCCAACAATCCGCGCATCCATCAGTTCCCGCTTAATGACCCGGAGACACTCTATTCGCCCGACGTAATTGACTTTGCCCGCAAAAAAGGTTATTATTCCGGTCCCGACTCGCTTTTCAGTTTCTCAAAGGCATATCAGGTCTACGACCAAAGCGCGGTGCGTGCCTGCGATGCCCGTGTTTGGAGCTTTTTCAATATGTTTGCGCCTGAGGCGGCAGCTCCTTATCTGCCATGGGCAATGTATGGCGAAGGCGAACCGATGCCCCTTTGGGTAAAACCGGAAAAGCCGGTAGATGTACGCGCAATGCAGTGGGCAATGCGCGACCACTTCGAGGGAACACCCATGGATATGACTCAGGACATAGGCGCAGGACCCTTTGACGTTCCTTACCGCTGGCGTCCTATGGATTTCGAGGTTGACTCGGTAAGTTATTTCCATGAACGCGCCATAGCCACTCAGCAGACCGGATTCTCGTTTGTAGCACAATGTAACGACACCGTGCCTGAAGGAATGCGCGCCACACTCTGGTTTGGATGTGACGACGCCAACACCACGGTCTATTCACCCGTCTATAGCTCAATGACTGAGGTTCCAAGGAGCTTTGAGGTGGGCAACGGCGACCTTTACACCATAAGTCGCGATGCCGCTTTCTGGGCGCATAACCTTGTAGCCAATCAGGCATATAACCGCTATAGCCAGATGATTCCTGACATACGTCGCGTACAGAAAGAGCGCGAAGACCATAACCATATGACTCACGCGCAGGTTATGGAGATAATCAAGGACAAACCGCTTGACGAGCAGCGACAAATGCTGACTTGGGCAAGCCATCAGATGGCTGACGGCGCGACTCAGGCTTTCTTTGCGCTCAATGACTTCCTGACCGTAAAGTTCCTTGACGGAAACATTAAGAAACAGAATCCTGACGGAAGCTTCAAGCGCAGCGAGACCAATCTGCCCGTTCAGCCGGAATATGGTGGCTACAATGAGCGTTATTTCCGCTCGATTGTCAACGAAACCGGCGACAAATTCAAAACCCGCGAACTGTAATATATGAGAACTGAGAAAGAACTGGAAGGAGTAACGCTGCTTGGCGCGAACAAGACCGTCTACCCCACCGACTACTCCGCCGAACTGCTTGAATGGTTTCCCAACAAGCATCCGGAGAACGATTATCTTGTCACACTCGATTGTCCGGAGTTTACGTCGCTCTGCCCTAAGACAGGGCAACCCGATTTCGGACACATAATAATCAATTATATTCCCGGCGAGAAAATGGTAGAGAGCAAAAGTCTCAAACTTTATCTCTTTTCCTTCCGTAATCACGGCGATTTTCATGAGGACTGCATAAATATTATAATGAAGGACCTCATTGCCCTTATGAATCCCAGATACATCGAAGTAGCCGGACTTTTCACTCCTCGCGGCGGCATTTCTATCCGCCCCTTTGCACAATGGGCAGACGCTGACCATCAGTCGCTGCTCCAGACCCGCATGTCGGCTTGGATGTCATCAATGATAAACCGCTCTTAAACGAAACTATATATAATTATGGGAAAAGACGCCCTTATAGTTCTTTCGGGAGGCATGGACTCCGTGACGCTCCTCTATGACAAGAAAGACAGCATAGCCCTTGCCGTAAATTTCATTTATGGCTCAAATCATAATATGCGTGAGCTCGCGTGTGCGCGCCTCCACTGCAACAAACTCGGCATTGAACTACTTGAAATCCACCTCGATTTCATGGGCGAGTATTTCCACTCATCGCTGCTTGAGGGAGGCGACGCGATTCCCGAGGGAGACTATCAGGACGAAAACATGCGCTCTACGGTGGTTCCGTTCCGCAACGGCATCATGCTTGCCACCGCCGCCGGACTTGCCGAGAGCCGCGGGCTGAGAGCCGTCATGCTTGCCAACCATAGCGGCGACCACAGCATTTACCCGGACTGCCGTCCGGAGTTTATCGACGCCATGGCTCACGCAATAGCCGCCGGAACCTATGAAGCAATCGAACTGCGCGCGCCCTATACCAACATGACCAAGGCGCAGATTGCAATGCGCGGCAAGGAGCTGGGCATTGACTACTCAACGACTTACAGCTGCTATAAAGGCGGAGAGCATCATTGCGGAGTGTGCGGGACCTGCCGCGAACGTCGCGAAAGTCTTGCCGAAGCCGGAATTGAGGATACTACAATATATATTAACGATTTTGGCGAGGAGAGCATCTAAAAAAACGAAAGTGCGCATCTTCACAGACACGCACCTCCCTCATAACCAAAATTCAAGTATATAATTCTTATTGTCTAACAAAACGATGCCTGAAATAGTTCAGTTGAACCGATTTCAGTTATGCAAAGTTACGATAATTATGTTAACTTGTCAAGAATTTTTCGCTAAAAAGCGTTAATTCAGAATGTTAAAATTTCTTTTACGTTAATTTAACTTTATCATGGAGTTTGCGGAGGTTATAATCCCCCTGCCGCTTAACGCGGTGTTTACATATTCGATTCCGGAAAAATTACGCGGCAAAATCAGTGTTGGCAGCCGCGTTCTTGTTCCGTTCGGACGCCGCAAATTCTATACCGCCATAGTTGAATCACTTACCCCGTTAGCACCACAAGGCTTTGAGGTAAAACCCATTACGCGACTCATTGACTCGGCGGAAACGCCTATTCTCAGAAATCCGCAACTGAAGTTCTGGCGATGGATGGCTGACTATTATCTTTGCTCCATAGGCGAAGTGATGCGCGCCGCCCTCCCATCGGCGTTGAAACTTGAGAGCGAGACATTCATCGAACTTGTATCCGATGCCGACCGCGAAAACATTACCGGACTTTCCGATGAAGAAGCCCTGATGTTTGCGGTTCTGGCTAACGAAGGGCGCATTTCATTAGGCGATTTGTCAAAAAAAACAGGGTTGACGGCTGCGCCTGACCGTGCAGTTGCCGGTCTGATTGACCGCGGACTCGCCATGATTAGCGAGAAGGTGGTTGAACGCTACCGCACGCTTAAAAAGACATTTGTTTCCTTGCCGCCGGAAGCTGGCGAACAAGGCTGGCGCACCTCGGCTTTCGCCATCATAGGCAGGTCGCCGAAACAGGAGAAACTCCTGCTTACCATGCTTCATTTCCACTCCATAGGAGAGCACGAGGTCGAAAAGTCACTCCTGTTAGAGAAAGCTGAAGTATCTCCGGCTATTATCAAGGCTCTTGAAGCAAAAGGAATAATAAGAACCACAACTAAAGTCCTGAACCGCTTTGCCGCACAGGATGGCATCCCCGTAGCACCCCTGCCTTCACTCAGCCCCGCGCAGACCGAAGCGCGCAACCGACTGCTTGACCTTTGGGAAAAGGAGGGCAAGCAGGTCAATCTGCTTCGCGGAGTCACATCGAGCGGAAAGACGGAAATTTACATACACCTGATTGACCGAGTAATCCGCGCCGACAGGCAAGTCCTGTTTCTTGTACCGGAAATCGCGCTTACAACTCAACTTACGGAGCGACTTCAACGCGTTTTCGGTTCGAAAGTGATAGTTTATCACAGCAAATTTACCGATAATGAGCGCGTTGACATCTGGAACCGCCTGCTCCATAGCCGCGAACCGCTTGTAATTGTCGGCGCGCGCTCATCCGTTTTCCTCCCGTTTCAGCGGCTTGGACTGATAGTGATTGATGAGGAGCACGAGCCGAGTTTCAAGCAGTTTGACCCCGCGCCGAGATATAACGCGCGTGACTCCGCCATAATGCTTGCGGGAATGCACGGCGCGAAAGTGTTGCTCGGGAGTGCCTCGCCCTCGGTCGAGACATATTATAAGGCACAGTCGGGACGCTACGGACTCGTTGAGCTTACGGAGCGTTACGGCGGGGTACGTCTGCCGGAAATCGAGGTTGTCGACATGAAGAAGGAGTGGAAAAAGTTCCGCACCAACCGTCCGCTTGCCGAGGCGGTAGAGAAAAGCATAGCGGCAACGGTAGCGAACGGAAATCAGGCTATTGTTTTCCACAACCGTCGCGGCTTTGCTCCGATAGCGCGATGCAAGGCGTGTGCCTACATCCCAAAGTGTCAGAACTGCGATGTCTCACTTACTTACCACAGGCGCGAAAACCGCCTTGTATGCCACTACTGCGGAACGCAATATCCACTGCCGTCGCTATGTCCCGTATGTAACGAACCCGCCATTGAAATCATAGGCTACGGAACCGAGCGCATAGAGGACGAGGTTGGCAAGGAGTTTCCCCAAGCGAAGATTTTGCGCATGGACCTTGACACTACGCGCAACAAGGACGGCTATCAGGAAATTATCAATGACTTTTCTGCCCACAAAGCCGATATACTTGTAGGCACACAGATGGTCACGAAAGGTCTCGACTTCAGCGATGTCAGCATTGTTGCGGTGCTTAACGCCGATATGCTCATCAACATTCCCGATTTCCGCTCGGCGGAACGCGCCTTTAATATGTTGCTGCAAGTAGCAGGACGCGCCGGCAGACGCGAAACCGCCGGGCGCGTTATGATTCAGACTTCTCAACCGGAGCATCCCGTAATAACCCACGTAACAGGTCACGATTATATCGGGTTTTACAACCATGAACTCGCCGAACGCCGCGAGCACTTCTATCCGCCGTTCTCACGCATGATTTTTATTTATCTGAAGCATCGCGAAGAGGCAAACGTTGAGCTTATGGCTGAACGCTACGGCGCGGAACTGCGCGCACTGCTCGGGTCGCGAGTAAGCGGACCGGAAAAACCGGTAGTGGCGCGCGTCCAGTCGCTCTACATCCGCCGCTTTATGCTCAAAATCGAGCCGGAGGCGTCAATGTCGAAGGTACGCACCATTCTCCGCGACCTTTATAACAAGATGGTTTCCAACTACCCAGACCTGCGTGGCGTTACGATTCACTATGATGTAGATCCGTCATAGAGTAGATAAGACGCATCGGCTTGCTCGCGGCAAGCTTTGCGACAGGATGACTTCCGTAAGTGACCGCACATGTGTCACAGCCGGCACTCTTACCCATCTCCACATCATAAGTCGTATCGCCTACCACCAAGGTTTCATCCGGAGTTACCTCGAACTTCTTCATAAGCAGTCGGACCATATCAGGCGCGGGCTTGACATTCTCCACACTCTCCGGAGTAGCATAGTCCTCGACCAGACTGGATATGCCAAGCATCTTCATCAGCGGCACCAAAGAGTCTTCGCCGCGGTTGGTGGCTATTGCCACATGGACCTTATCGTCACGTAGACGCTGAAGGGTCTCCTTCACTCCCGGAAAGAGCTTTATATACTTATAGTTCTGCTTGAAAATTTCAAGATATGACTCGATACACTTGCGATTCAGCGTCGGGTCAGTAGCTCCGCAGAGATTGCTGAACATTTCACGAAGATGGAGACCGATACTCAGCTCTATTTCGCGGTCAGGCGCACATTCCAGACCATTGGCTGCGGCAGCATCCTTAAAAGTGCGGACAATCGCCTCAGAAGTATCGGCAATAGTCCCGTCAAAGTCAAAAACAACTAATTTCATGCCACAAAGTTACGAAAAAATCGGATTTTTCAGTAAATTTGTAATCAGATATGAAAGCTACAGTCGAATATATCAAGGAGCGGTTCGCAGCGTTAAACCGCCAGATTTTCAAGGATCGACTGCCGGATATTCCGGTCAGGCTGACCAATGCGAAAACCTATGCCGGAATGATATGCTACAAACGTCGACGTAACCGGGACTTAACGTGGCATTACAGCGACTTTTCAATGCGCTGGAGCAATTATCACGACCGTTCAGCCGACGCCATAGATGACGTTCTGCTCCACGAAATGATTCATCTCCTTATTCTCTGCAATCAGCTAACCGACACCGCTCCCCATGGTCATTTCTTCCGTGCGGTAATGGATAAAATAAACCGCGAGTGGAGCCGACATATCACCATCAGCGAGCGCATTGCCCGCACGGATCAAGAAACGGACAACAGGCTGCGCGACCACATCGTAGGCATCGTTGAGTTTTCCGACGGCACAAGCGGAATAGCTGTCCCCGCCTCCACATGCTTCCGCCAAATAGCGGCACTCCTGTCGCGCCACCCCTCCATCACCTCCGTCCGCTGGTTCACCACCCGTAACCCCTACTTCAACCGCTACCCCCACACCCGCACCGCCCGCGTCTTCCCCCTCCCTTCGGACCTCCCCCCGCTCCCCGAGTAAACACAACCGGCTTCCCGGAGACGCTGACGCGTCTCAATACGCGAGGACGCGTATCGCCCCCAAGATTTTTTTCCTTTTTTGCTTGCGGATTCAATAAAAATCGTTACTTTTGCGGAGTCAAACCGTCAGCAGAAGCCCGGTTATGGGATTAGCGGGCGGGAATTGACAAAGACATATTTTTGAAGCGTTTATCTGACGCTCCTTCTTGGCTTGCTGAAACTTCGCAACTTTCTAATTGGAGTCAAGAATGAGACAGGGATAGACGCCTTATGTGGTTACATATATATACGTGTGTAAATCCGCGTGAGGCTTCTGCTCTGTCCGTTCTACTCCAATGGGCAAAGCGAAGGCCTCAAGTCGTAAGAACGGACAGAAGGTAAGGTCCTCGCGCTTTTTTTGTTTATAAACCAAATGATTAACACCGACTTAGGGGACAAGGAGGTACAAAACTCTTTTCACATTTAATCACAACAAGATTATGAAGAAATCTATTGCGATTCTGTCAATGGTACTTTTGGCTGGTAATGCCTTTGCCGCTGACGTACTGGAAGTCGGTACAAATGAGGCTCCCAAGTACTATGTAATCAAGGCTAACCGTGGTCTGCCGTGGGTAACGTACACTCCGGAAAAACTCGACAATGGCGGAGCGGAGACAACCCTCTATCGTGCCGAGGAACTCAGTGAGGCTGCCGTATGGGCAGTTGTTCCCGGCACCGAAGAAGGTACGGTTAACATCTACAACTATATCACAAAAGATAGTGATGAAAAAGCGTATATATTCTCATTTATCACAAGAGACGGTTCAGAGTTCGTAGGTGCTTATGACAGCGGTACTGCAACCACTGACGGTGCACAGGACATATATGTAAAGGATAACGGTAATGGCTCCTATGGTCTCTCGCTTCAGAATGAGACCGGTGTTCTTGACCATGGAGTCTGGGCACTTGATGCCATCAAGGGTACTTCTCAGTTCCTCGGCAACTGGTTTAACATTGGTGACGAAGGCACTCAGTGGTGGTTCTACGATGTCGATATTGAAAATATTGAAGCAAGCCTTGATTCTATTGAATACAAAGTTCTTGAGTCTAACATGAAGGCTATGGTTGAGCAGTATTCAACCTTGATGGCGAATTATTCGGAAGCTGTCCCTTGGGTTGCAGCAGAACTTAACGCAGGTATCGACGCTCTTAGCAAGCTCGATGTTTCTTTTGACTACGAAGATCAGATTAAGTCTATCTGGAATGAGTACATAGACAAGGCTAACACCAAGCTTAATGCCATGTTCAATGGCAAGGAGATTGCTTTCCTGAACCTGCGTCGTGTAGCATACGGCAAGCAAAATCCGTATCTCGCAGTTGGTGAGACCACCTATCCAATGGCTGAGACTTTGGGTGATCCTGAAGCCGTCTTTGTACTCGAAAGTACAACTTATGTAAACGAAGTTGAGGCTACCGAAGAGCTTGCATCATATTATTTGTATAACCCCGCAACACAGACCTATCTCGGAGCCGATAACACTCCCGTTAATTCCAAGGAAGAAGCTGTTTCTATACGTTTCGTTCTCAATAACAACGGGCGTTTCATCGGAATAAATATTTTTGTTAACGGCATATCTGATAGAAATGCCCTCAATGTTGATACATATAACAATCCTTTGACTTATTACACTGCTAACGACGACGGTTCAATTTGGTCTATTTTTGACGTTGATGAAGAAGGTCTTCATGATTACATTGTTTCATGTATCTCCTCTTTAATCGCAAAAAAGATTCAGCCTTACGTTGCGAATGTTCCTTCTGTGGTTGCTAACGTTCTTAACGCAGGTATCGATGAAATTACGGCTCTTCCCTATTCTAATGACATCATCGAGAAGGGAGATGAAATCGTAGCAAATACTATCAAGACTGCTAACGATTTGCTCACCACAGGTATGAACGGCATGAAACTCAATATTTTCTATCCCCGTGGTAATACTTATCTTTCTTTCGACCCTGTGGCTGAAGATTGGGCATCGGTTGATGAAAACTCGTCTGCAAACGAAGTATTCACCATCAAGAGTGTTGAGGGGGGGGTCGTTCTATATAACGTCATTAACGATATTTATATCGGTAAGGGTGTTGAAGAGTACGGCGAGATCACTGTTCTTCCTACCACAGAAGAGTCCGATGCTCAGATATTCACCATTGAACTGAACAACTTTCGCTACTACACCGGCGATTACTACGGCGTTTCTTTCGTATTCACTGATGAAAACGGCTCAGAGCGCGCTCTCAACATGAACAACTATGCTCCGTACCTCCATACATATGATAAAGCTAATGTAAATTCAATCTTTTATATTAGCGAAAGCACACTGTGGCAGAGGAGTTTCTCTCTTGAAATTGTTGGCAATGGCAAAGTTTATAGTAATACCCTCAATCCTTTAGTAAATGGTACAACGTTTCAAGGCTCCAATTTTGAGTTCTTTATTGTACCTAATGATGGGAACATTATATCCTCCATTACCTTGGATGGACAGGACATTATGAGCAGTCTTACCAACCAGATACTGACTATTTCGGACTATAAAGGCTACGTTGAAAGTGACGGTATTTTGAAGATTGAGTTTGCGCCAGAGGCTGATGCGACTTTGGTTGTGAAGGGTGCTGACAATCACGCAATCCGTCATACTTATAAGGAGGGAACAAAGGCAGTAGTTGAGCTTCAACCTGAAGAAGGCTGGAAAATCCACTCTGTCACTTATAATGGCGAGGATGTAACCGACCGACTCGAGAATAATGTGTTCATGACCGAGCCGCTCCATGGCGAGAATAATCTTAATATGGTTCTTGTAAGCAATTCGACCGTTGACATTGAGGCTATTAGTGCGGCTGACGGACAGGTGCGTATTTCGGTTAATCGCAATACGGTTTCAATCATAGGACTCGATGAGGATGAGCCGGTTAGCGTATATGACGTCAGCGGCAAGACCATCTACACCGGCTTTGACCGCTCCGTGACCCTCAAATCCGGCGAGGCGTACATCCTGACCACCCCCTCCAAGACCTTCAAAGTAGCCATCTAATCTCAAAAACATACACTCTGAAATGGCAGCGGGATGAATGTTCCGCTGCTGTTTTTTGCGCCGGCAGGGCGCGCAATGAGGATGCTCCGGGAAGCATCCCTACGATGGTATACGCAATCGATCCTTAGGGGTGGCGGCGGGGATTTTCGGTGGGCGGTTTTCATTTTTCATTTAAAAATTGTAACTTTGTGGGTGAATTTGATTTGACTCTCGAAAGTTATGAATCTGAAATATGCTGTATTAGCACTTGCCCTTAGCGGATTGACCGCTACGGCTCAGGTTAATTCGCCGCAATCACAAGGATATGCAGAACGCGCTGCCTTGATGCTTGCCGACGGCAACCTTATTGGCTGTATTGACCAATGTCAGACCGCATTACGCATGGGGTCGACTGACCGCGAGCGACTTTCTTGGCTTCAGGCAGTGGCATCGTATCGCGCCGGACTGAGCGACAGCCGGTCGCTGCTGACTGCTTTCTGCGCCCAATTTCCTAACTCCGTTAAACTCGAACAGGCGAGGCTCATGCTTGCGTCTCTGACGTTCTTTTCCGGTAATTATTCTGCCGCGCTGCGCGAGCTCAACGCCATAAGCCGCTCGGCTCTCCAACCCGCCCAGACCGAAGAGTTAGACTACCGCCGCGCATACTCGATGCTGAAAACCGGCGATTTTGATGGTGCCGACTCCATTTTCATGAGTCTTGACGGCAAAGGGAAATACAGCAACCCCGCAAAGTTTTATCGCGGCTACATAGCCTATCTGCGCGAGGATTACACGACGGCTGTCGAGCTTCTCAACTCCGTTGACCGTTCGCGCGAGCCCGGTGCGAGTGCCGACTTCTATCTGTCGCAAATACGCTTTAAGGAAGGTAACTATAAGGAAGCCTTGAGGCTTGCAGAGCCGCTTATTGACTCCGACTCCGAATTTGCCGATGAGGCACGCAGAGTGGCAGGTGAATCATATTACGCGCTTGGCAATGACTCAAAAGCCCTGCAGTTGCTTCGCCCTTACATGGAGAATAATGAAGAAAGCGCGCCGCTCAGCGTACGCTATATAGTTGGCGTTGACGCCTATGCGCGCGGGGACTATCAGCGCGCTATCGAACTGCTCGCACCGGTTTCCGACATGCAGAATGCCATGGGTCAAAGTGCAGCTCTGACTATAGGTCAGTCATATATTTCCAAAGGCAATCCTGCCGCCGCCCTTCTCGCGTTTGAAAAAGCGACAAAGATGGATTATGATGCCGCCACAACCGAGATGGCATATTATAATTATGCCGTGGCTCAGGTTGACGGCGGACGTGTGCCCTTCGGTTCATCGGTGCAGACCTTCGAGGACTTCATTCGCCGTTATCCCAAGAGCCGCTATGCAGCTACGGTTCAGGACTACCTTATTAAAGGCTATATTTCAACCAACGACTATGAGGGAGCGTTGCGCTCGCTCAACGCACTCAAGACCAACACTCCGCAAATTCTTGACGCCCGCCAACAGGTTCTGTTCGTGCTTGGTTCGCGCGCACTTCAGGCCGGAAATGTCAAAAAAGCAATCGATTTGTTGACTCAAGCCGACAAATTGCACAAACAAAATGCAGAAATAGCGCGTCAGACCACACTTTGGCTTGCAGACGCGCATTATGCCAATGAAGATTACACCCGCGCGGAGAAAGCCTACAAGGATTTTCTGCGTGCCGCCTCTATAGGAGATGTAAACCGTGGGGTTGCAACGTATAATTTAGGCTACGCGCTGTTCGGACAGCGAAAATATGAGCTTGCGCGTGAGCAATTCAGCAAAGCAACGACCCTGTCACTTACCGACGACGCCAAGACCGATGCGTATAACCGCATTGCCGATACATATTATTATGCGTCGGATTTTCAAAACGCACTCAAAACTTACCGTCAGGCATACGACATGAGTCCGCAGACGGGTGACTACCCTCTGCTCCAACAGGCAATGATGCAAGGGCACATGGGCAAAACATCAGAGAAGCTGTCGCTGCTTGAGGAACTAATAACCAATTTCCCGAAATCAGCTCTGCGCCCCGACGCGCTGACCGAGAAGGCACTGACCTTCAGCTCTGCCGGACAGACCGACCGCGCAATCGCTACATATGAGAGCATCGCCGATAGCTATGCGTCGACCCGTCAGGGACGCAACGCCCTCCTTCAGCTTGCCATCCTTACCGCAAATTCAGGCGACATGGACCGCGCGGTAGATTATTATAAGGAGGTAATCAGGCGTCATCCGTCGAGCGCGGAAGCTACGCTCGCCCTTCAGGACCTTAAGAGCATCTACTCACGCCGAGGCAACATAGAGGAGCTTGACGCTTTCCTGACGTCGACCGCCGGCGCGCCGCAGCTCGATGAGGTTGAGCGCAACGCCATTGCCGCCGCCTCGCTTCTAAGAAAGGCGAAGGCTGCCACAACCGCCGCCGACCGTCTGGCGTTCAGCGACCAGATGCTTAAGAAATATCCCGATGCAGAGGGAGCTGAGGAGGCTATGGGCATTGCCGCCCAAGCCGAGTATGACCTCGGCATGACCGACCGCGCGCTGCAACGCTTCATCGCGTTGGAGGAGCGTGCGTCGACCGCCACCATGCGCCACTCGGCACGTATGGGCATGCTTCGCAGCGCACGCGACATGGGTCAGTATGACGTAATCCTTTCAACGTCGGACAATATTCTTAAGAGCTCGGCAGCCGCCGGAAGTGACCTTCAGGAAGTCAAGTTCATACGCGCTTATGCACTTGCCGAAACCGGCAAGACGGCAGACGCCGACAAGCTGCGCATAGAGCTTGCCAAGCATCCCGAAACGCTCTACGGAACCCGCGCCGCCTACGACCTTGCCGCCGATGAGTTCAGCAACGGCAGCTTGGACAAAGCGCAGGAACGTATCGAGTCACTTATTGATGCAAATCCGCCTCACGCTTACTGGCTGGCACGCGCATACGTGCTTTTGAGCGACATTCTGCGCGCTCAAGGCTCCGATTTCGAGGCAAACGAGTATCTTAAGGTTCTCCGCTCGAATTATCCCGGCACCGAAGCCGACATTTTCCAAATGATTGACCAACGCCTTTCCAAATAAATGAACCGCTATATTTATCCGCTGATATTCGCGGCACTTATGCCCGCCGCCGTCAGAAGTCAGGAACTGAACTCGGAAATCACCGTTACCCATCAGGTTGTTCCGGAAGAACAGGCGGCGACACGCCTGCGCTTGCAGCCAACCGTAAGTCTGCCCAGCGTCACCCCCGGACGTCTGCCTATGGCATCGTCCGTTACCATGGCTGAACTTACGCCGGAAATCGTCACGCTTGAACCCGCGGAATGGGCGGCGCGTCTGCTCCGCTCGTCTCAGCGCGGTTATGCCGCTCTGTCATACGGTCCGCTGTGGAATCTCAATGCCTCGGCAGGTTATCGCGCCATTGACCGCGACAGCCTTCAGGTTGACGCCTTCATGCAGTTTAACGGTTTCAAATATAAAACAGAGTATCCCGACAACTTTTTCCAAGATAACCGCAAGGTACAGCTGCGCCGTAACAGCGGACTGATTGGCGGAAGGACTAATTGGATTACGTCACAAGGGTCGCTGTCAGGCGCGCTGATTTATAATTTTTCGAATTATAATATGCCTTTTCCGGTCGATCCGAGTTCGGTTAATGCCAATTTCCTGAACGCAAACGCCGGATGGAACGGAATTATTGACAAAAAGCTTGATTATCGCATCGGAATCGACTATACATTGTTAGGTTTCGGTTTTCCGGAAAATCCGACACACAATATCGGGAATATCGACCTTACCGCCAACTGGCATTACTCGAAACGCTCACATTGGGGACTGGTTCTGCGTCAGACGCTGATGCACTCAACCTCAGGCGCAAACAAGGGTGTCACCCACGTTGAGCCTGCATATACCTTTGTAGCAGATAAGTTTACCGCCCGCATTGCCGCCGGCATTGACATCAAGAACGGTAACGTATATTATAAGTATTCGGGACTTGTGGTTCCGAAAATCGACCTTTCGTGGCATCCGTCTTCTCATTTCACACTGTGGGGCAAGACCGACGGCAGACTTGAGTCAAACTCACGCGCTATGCTGTATGACATACAGCCGTATCTCAAGTCAGATTTCGAAGCTGGATTTTCACGTATCTTTACCGCTGACGCCGGCATGACGCTCGGACCATGGGCAGGCGCATCAATCGGTTTCTTTGGCGGCTATGCATGGACCAATGACTGGATGCTTCCGCAAGTCGGTTTTGGGACGATGCACGGCGTGAACGTTTGTGGCGGACATTGGGGCGGCGAACTCAATTATGACTATCGCCAATACCTGTCGCTGAAGGTGCGCGCCGAAATGGCTCAGGGACCTGTCGGCGAGTACACCACAGGCTATGCGCTTTGGGGCGACCACGCCAAGTTTAACCTTATTGCCGCTGCCACCGTGCGCCCCATCGACCCGCTCAACATCACCCTTAGCTACCATCTGCGCACAAGTCGTAACAAAGTCGCCGACATAATGCCGCAGACTCCCGATGGCTACCAGAACCTCCTGAACATAAACAAGCTAAACGCATCGGTAGGCTACCAGTTTAACTCGAACTGGACAGCCTTTATCAACGGCGAAAACCTTCTGAACCGCCACTGGTATCTCGGTCCGGCAATTCCCTCGCAGGGCATAGCAATCATGGCAGGCGCGGAATATAAGTTCTGAATACAAAATACAAAATACAAAATTGTTTTTGTGACTCACTAAACTCTAAACCATAAACCATAAACCCTACCCCATGGAAATCATTGATTTTGCGAAACAAGACTCACTTGTAAGTCAATATATGATGGAACTGCGCAACGTTGACGTACAGACCGACATGCTCCGCTTTCGCCGCAACCTTGAACGCATAGGCGAAATCATGGCATACGAAATCTCGCGTAAACTTGACTATAAGACAGAAACCATCCAGACCCCGCTGTCGCCCTGCGACTGTCGCGTAATTGGCTCGGATGTGGTTCTGGCAACGATTTTCCGCGCCGGACTCCCCTTCCATCAGGGTTTCCTTAACTTCTTTGACCATGCGGAAAACGCCTTTGTCAGCGCATACCGCAAATACAAAGAAAAGGAAAACTTCGATGTCTTTATTGAATACATCGCGTCGCCAGACCTCACCGGCAAGACCTTGATACTCGTTGACCCGATGCTCGCTACCGGCGCATCAATGGAACTGAGCTACCGCGCGTTGCTGACCAAAGGTACCCCTGCCAAAATTCACGTAGCCTCCGTGATAGCCTCTCAGCAAGCCGTTGACTACGTCAAGGCAACCTTCCCCGAGGATAAGACCACAGTCTGGATTGGAGCCGTCGACCCCGAAATCAACAGCCACTCCTACATAGTACCCGGACTCGGCGACGCCGGCGACCTTGCCTTCGGTCCCAAACTCTAAAGCATTTTTTCATAACTCATTGACTCGATTGCTGTATTTTTGCAGCAGTCGAGTTTTGTTTTAACACAGTTTAACGAATCGGGGGGGTAAAATGTGAAATTTTGTTTAATTTTGCACCTTATAAGCCAAAATTATGTCATCACATTTGAAAACTCCCCTATTTACCATACTGTTTGCCCTAAATATCATTAGCGTCAACGCTCAGATTAGCGTTGACAAGATGATGAAGTATAAGCAGGAAGTACATCCCGAACTAACGGATAATTACCTTTTCTCTACCTATTATTCTAATAAAAAGAGTGCTTACAATCTAAAAGGATACAAAATGAGCGGTGCGGGAGGACCAATCATAGCACTCAAGGTAAATCCTGCGGGTTATTCATATGCAATGATTTCGGGTAAGGATGGCAAAACGAAACTGACTATAGACCGAATAAATAATCAAAACAAGCCCCAAACCGCCAAATCAGTCATCACACCTACGGCAATATGCTATACACCCGATAGCCGCCAACTTTTAGTTGCGGATGAAGGCTACATCAGAAAACTTGACTCAAAAACGCTCGAGTTGCAGCAACAGTTTTCAATCGGCTCGGGTACACCGTCAGACCTCATTGTCAGTGTCAACGGCTATTACATAGCAATCGTATATCCGGACCGCGTTGATATTTACAATCTTGAAAGTGGAGTACTGAGACATTCATTTCCCGGTGCAGGGAATAACTCTGTAGCCTTCACTGAATCATCAAACAAGATAGGTCTGTTAACACCAAACGGCAATCTTACCATCTACAATACGTCAGATTTTCAGCCCGCTACGGTAATAACAAATCTCGGTTCACACACCGAGGGTTTGTTTTTTCATCCCGATGAAAACTATGCAGGTTTTGCAGCCGATGGCAACCGTATTCAGTTTGTCAATTTATTCGACACGACAGACCGCCCATCAATATCAGAACAAGGGGCATCAAATCCGCGCTTTCTTCGCGACGGACAGCAAACTCTCTTTTTGTCTAACGTAGCGGGAAACAATATTCTCTATCGCCATATAGTCGGATTTTCACAAAACAACCTCGTGCTTGTTAACAAAAGGGCTGATGAACTTATGGCTGAATGGTCGAAAATGCGCCCGGGCGAAACCGAGTTTGAATACCGCGAGCGTGTCAACGAAGAAACCATGAAGGCTCAACGATTAGTATTCTTAAATCAAGCAGCCACAGAATTGGCATTGACCGCCGGACTTGGCGACTTAGGTGAGGTAAAACTCGGACGCTACAATCCCGAAACCGGTATCTTGACCATATCGCTTGACCGGTGCGAAATATTCATTCAGGTTCCGATGGAAGACATGGCGGGATTTGGCGATGGCAATAATCTTGAAGTTGGAAACCCCGTCTACACCGTAACTCCGGAAAACACATTCCAACTCATTTATCTTGACGTATATAACCCGACAAACGGCAAGACCTATGCTTACGACATTTCCGCAGGTCAATCTTTTGACTTTCTCAACCTTGACGATAGCTTTGTCTCGCTCGACCTTATTCTCAAGGCTCAGCGCGAGGATGTAATGCTGATTGACATTAAGGATAGAATTCTAAATCAAGCCAAGGAGGCTCAGCGGCTGTCTGACTATACCAAATTGCTGGTTGACACGCGCACCGAACAGACGTATGATGCCAACGGAAAGAAAATCCAGAACAGAATCATCGACTTTGCTTATGAAGTTGACCCTGAAGGTTCCGCAACAGAAGATTTCTCGCCGGGAAGATTTAAGGTAGCGGAATCACCGGCCGCCGCCTCAATGCTTGAAATCATTAAAGATGCTTTCGATAACGCTATTGGCGAATATATTGTTGGCGGCAAAAAGCTGATAATCAAGATAACGGGAAGTGCGGATGCCATGCCGATTAACGGCAGATTAGCCTACGACGGCTCACTTGGCAATTTCATTGATGAACCCTGTAAAGTCAATGGATTACTGACCACCCTCTCTATTGACTCCTCAAAAGGAATTACAAACAACGAACAGTTAGGTTTCATGCGAGCCAAGGGGGTTGAAAAACGCCTTACGGAACTCTTGCCCCAACTAAACACAATGGACAAAACTTACGAATACAATATTGAAATAGCGCAGGAAAAGGGAGCTGAGTTCCGCCGCATTGCTGTTTCGTTTGAATTTATTGACGCTCTTTAAAAATAGATATTATGAAAATTTTCAATTCCCACCGTCTAAATACCCTGATTTTAGCACTTGGTGTCTTTTTCGCGTCATTCGCGCAAAATACGGAGGTCGGCAGCCGTCTTAACTCAGCAAAGGCTTTACACGACATCTATCGCCAACAGGCGTCAGCCGGCATGGGCGAGTCAACCTATCAGGCAGCTTATAATGCTGCAAAAGAATACATTGCGGCAATCGATGAATTTCGCGCCACCGACCCGGAATTTGGAGAATGTAAACAAGCGTTAATGGAACTATTTCCGAAACTTGGCGACGGAGCATACTTTTATGCCTCCAAGTCAAATCAGGAAGAGGTGCTGAAATTTGCCTGTGCCTACGTTGATGTTTCTATTCTTCCGTGTATGAGCAACGAAGGTCTGAAAAATTCCCACACCTACGGCACACTCGCCAATCTTGCGGCTACAAATCTATATAACCGACGCAAGTATGACCAGTCTATTTCATATTTTCAAGCTTATCTGGAAAGCAATGAAGAAACCGCGCGCGAAAATGCCTTTGAAGGATTGGCACGATGCTATTTCGAGCAGCAAAAATATGCCATGGCTGCATCAATCGCCAATCAGGGTTCAAAAATTTTCCCTAACAATCTAAATCTGCTTTTAATTGGTATAGAATCTGCCGGTTATAACGGCAATGACCCCGAAATGGAACAGATGCTTACTCTTGCTCTGCAGCTTAAACCGGAACATTGCGGTCTGCTGGAGTATCAGGGCAAGCTATATGAACGCATGAAGCGTTACGAGGATGCCGCAAAATCATTTGACAAAATTGTAACGATTAAGGGTCCGACAATTGACTATCTGACGCATCTTGGCTTCGACCTTTATAATGCCGCGACCATAAATTACATCCGCTCACGCCAGAGTGGTGATGATGGTGAGCAAGCCAAGGCACGCCAACTTTACAGCGAAGCTGCGCCTCATCTGCAGACGGTACTGATTAATATTCCCACTGCCGCAAACGTGGCTCGAGCCCTTGCCTTCTGCCATAGTGTAAATAATGACGGCACCCGCCTTCAGGAAGCCAACCGCGCATTGCAGTCAATGAATGTTTCAACCGTCGAACTCAATGCCCTTCCGACGTTGGTTCAGAACTATGCACCGTCATTAATCATTGAACAAAACGCAGCGGCAACAGCCCAGATTGCCGCCGGCGAAAAGGAAAATATTATCTCTGACGTAGATATTGATATTCCCGAAACGGGAATTAAGAATGACCGTCTGTTGGTACTCATCATTGCAAATGAGAATTATGACCATGGAATAGCACCGGTTGAATTTGCCCGACGCGACGGCGAGGCATTCCGCAACTATAGCGAAAAAGTACTCGGAGCTGATCCGGACCATATTTTCTGCGTATATGATGCGTCAAAAAGCCGTATGGAGTATGAACTGAAACGGATAAAGGATTTGGTCAACATTGACCACAATTTCAATGTAATTTTCTATTACGCCGGTCATGGAATGCCTGACCTGCTTGACAATAAGTCCAGCTACCTTGTCCCGACCGATATGCCGGCAAGAAACAATGACGAAATGATAAGTCTGAATAAGATTTATGATGATTTTGATGATATGAACGCCAAAAGCGTGACCGTTTTCCTTGATGCATGCTTCTCCGGCAACGGCAGAAACGGTAATGCCCTTTACAGTGCCCGTTATGTGGCTTACGATGCCGCCGAACAGGAGGCGAAGGGCAACACTGTGGTTTTCAGCGCAGGCAACGGTCAGCAAGTGGCAAATCCATATAAGGAAAAAGGTCATGGATTCTTTACATACCATCTGCTGAAAGCCCTGAAGGACACGCAGGGTGCAATTCAGCTGTCAGACCTTGGAGAAACTGTCAGAAAAAATGTGTCTATCGACGTAAAGAGCAAACTCCATGGCGACCAGACTCCTACGGTTTCCGCATCGGCAGCTCTCGGTACGTCATGGCAGACCCGCAAACTTACCGATTTATAATATTACATCACAATGAAAAAGATTCTTACATTTTTTACGATAATGATTTTGAGCGTTGGCTCTGTTGCTGCTCAAAAAAACTATAGGACTATCACGGGTTATGTGGTGGATAAGAACGGTAATCCGATTCCCGGAGCTGAGGTTACAACTCCCGGCGGGGGCGAGTCGGTAATCACTGACTCTGACGGTTCATTCAACCTGAGCGTACACCCCCTGCTGAAAAAACTCACCGCCTCTTACGACGGTATGGCAACAAAGACTCTTAAAATCCGACCTGATAAAGACCTTGTATTCACTCTCAAAAAAGAGCGCAAAAATCCTGCATTCCTTAATGTTGTTTTAGGGTTCTCTTATAATCAATCAAGTGATAGTGGGTATGATGAAAATGGACCCTCATGGGGAATTATGTCTGGGATGTTAAGCAGATGGGGATTTTACGGAAAAGGCAACTGCGATTGGAATGGTAATTTCAGTATCACTGCAGGCGGTATAAAAAGTATATATAAACGAAATGCTTTTGTATATGTAGGAGCAGGATATGGTATGGCATGGAACGAATATGATTTCATTTATTCATATCCCAATTCTACCTATGAATATTGGGACTATGATTCCGACTATCGACCCGGTATTGCTGCGGATTTCGGTTTTATATTTAAAACAGGGCGTCATTTCAACCTGACAATAGGTTCTAACTTTCTCTATACGCTCCCCTTTCATAACTACGCTAGTGTATACGTTGGAGCAAACTATGTTCTAGGATTACAACTCGGTCTCGGTTACGTATTTTAACCCTTAATTCGCAATGAAAAAGTTTATTACAATATCAATAGCATTTGTTTTGAGTGTAGGTACGATGATAGCTCAAACCAACTACAAGACCGTCAAGGGTTATGTGGTGGATAAGAATGGCAATCCGATTCCCGGGGCTGAGGTGACAACTCCCGGTGGAGGCGAGTCGGTAATCACTGACTCCGACGGTTCATTCAACATGAGCGTACATCCCCTGCTCAAAAAGCTTTCCGCCTCTTACGACGGCATGACCACAAAAACCCTCAAAATCCAACCCGAAAAAGACCTTGTATTCACTCTCAAAAAAGAGCGCAAAAATCCCGCATTTATCAGTGCATCATTCGGTCTGTCCTATAATATGAATGGGGATGGTGATAGTTATGAGACATACGAGTATTTCGGGCCTTCTTGGAGTTTAATGGCAGGAATGTTAGGGAAATGGGGATTTTATGGAAAAGGCAACTGTGACTGGAATGGTAATTTCAGCATCACTGTAGGTGCGATAAAAAGTATATATAAACATGCAATATTTATGTATGCCGGCTTGGGATATGGTATGGCTGAAAGATATTTCAACTATGAATATTATGATGAATATTATAACTATAACTACTCGACAGGTACATATTCCGGCGGTTGGAGGCATAATTATGACTGGAACACACGTCCGGGTATAGCAGGTGATTTCGGTTTTATCTTCAAGACCGGACGTCATTTTAATATTACAGTTGGCTATAGCCTCATCTCGACTTTACCTTTTACTGAATATAATTGGTATACAAACTCCAAAGATATACACGTAGGAGCTAACTACGTTCATTATGTTCAAGGCGGTATCGGTTATGTATTCTAAACTTTGATTAAAGATGAAAAAAATCATTTATATTCTTGCAGTTGTATTTTTGAGCATTAGCTCAGTCTCCGCTCAAAACAACTATAAAATTGTCAAGGGTTTTGTAATTGATAATGACGGTACCCCGATTCCCGGGGCTGAGGTTTCAACGCCCGGTGGCATTGAGTCTGTATTAACGGACTCCGATGGGTCATTTAGCATCAGCGTACATACCCTGCTGAAAAAACTAACCGCCTCCTACGACGGCTTGGCACCCAAAACCCTCAGACTCAAGTCCACTCCATATCTTGTGTTCACTCTCAAAAAAGAGCCAAACCATTCAGCATTTTTAAACGCTGTTTTAGGCTACTCTCATAATATGAATACACATTATAAGCATACCGTATCCTTTGGATTGATGGCAGGAATGTTAGGTAAATGGGGGTTCTATGGCAAAGGCGGTTATGACTATAATACTGATGGATTTAGTATCACAGCAGGTATGATAAAAAGTATATATTACCGTACAATTTATCTATATGTCGGCGCAGGATATGGTATGGCAAATAGAGGGTATAATAATGTTGGTAATTATTACTATTGTAATGACAAACGTTCCGGCATTGCAGGAGACATCGGTTTTATCGTTAAGACCGGAACTCATTTTAACCTGACACTCGGCTATAATATTGTTTATACATTTCCTTACACAGGAAGGTTCGATATAAACGTCGGTTCAAACTATGTGCACGGCTTAGAGCTCGGTTTCGGTTATGTATTTTAATCTATGAAAAGAATCGTTTCAATAATAGCAGCACTTACATTGAGCGTCAGTTCAATGATGGCTCAAAGCGATTATATAACGGTAAAAGGTTATGTAGTTGATAAGAACGGATGTCCTATTCCGGGAGCTGAGGTGACGGCTCGCGGAGGCGATGAATCAGCAATCACGGACTCCGACGGGTCATTCAGCATGAATGTCCAATCCAATCTCAAAAAGCTCATTGCCACTTACGACGGCATGGAAACAAAAACCATCAGAATCAAACCTGATTCCGACCTCATTTTTAGCCTACAAAAGGAGCGCGAAAATCCTGCATTCCTGACCTTAACGTTAGGATATTCGCGAAATATGCAAGGCGAAGGGAGATGGCGTTACAACTGGTCACCCAGTGATGTCAATGCGCCTTCCTTCGGCATTATGGCAGGTATGTTAGGAAAATGGGGATTTTATGGTAAAGGTAACTGCGACTGGAACGGAAATTTCAGTGTAACTGCCGGTGTTGTTAAAAGTATATATCAGCGTCAATTATTTATATATGCCGGAGCCGGATATGGTATGGCTGAAAGATATTACACATACTTGACCTTAGATCCGGATTTATTGACATGGAAAAATTATTTACACTGGGAATATAGACCCGGTATTGCCGCCGATTTCGGCTTTATCTATAAAATCGGATATCATTTCAACCTTACAATAGGATATAACCTCATAGTCACGCCTTCTTATGAAAGCCACCACGGGATATACGTTGGTGCCAACTTTGTTCATGGTGCTCAGATAGGTTTCGGTTATGTATTTTAAGCAAAAAAACGAAAGAAAACAATATAATGATGACATTGCGGAATTTTTTTCTCTTTTTAATGATATCAATTACAGCCCAGTCGACATTCGGTCAGAAGGCGGAGGTTGTTGATATTACCGAAACAGCAGAGATATTTGCCACAGACAACGAAAGCGTAGCCTCTTCCAGACAGCGGGCAATAGAGGCCGCTCAGCTTGAAGGTCTGCGAAGGGCATTCGGAATGTCGATTTCGCATATGTATGAAATAGCTGAGAGGTCTGAGGAGGGGACTCAGGCGTTCGCCATATCTACCACTGACGTTAACGGAGAGTGGATTCAGGATTTGGCAGAGCCGAAAATCACGGTTAAACCGGCGGAAGGCGGAAGCTGGTATATCGCTACGGTAAAAGGACGCGGTCGCCGCATTGCCCGCGAGCACGTGGACCTTGACATACGTTACCTTTACGGGCTTGATGCAGACCGTCAGCAATGTAAAGGGGATTATGACGAGGGCGATAACTTTTATCTCTATTTCTGTTCACCCATAGACGGGTATCTGACCGTTTATCTTCGAGATGATGATGAAAATCAGACCATGCAGGCAATCCTCCCCTACGAAGGTATGGGAGGCGAAGCATATCCTGTCAAGGCTGACCAGAAATATATTTTCTTTTCGAAAGGAACGGCTGAACCTGAAGTTGCGAAATATGCGAGGGCTTTAAAACTATATTCCCGCAAATGGATTGACATTAATACGGTTTACGTTGTTTTTTCGCCCAATCCGTTCTCAAGGTCAAAAACGACGGAGAACCGCTCGGCAGAGCAGACAGTCAACATAGGCACAGAGAAGATTAACCTGATGCCTCGCGAAACCACAGCGAAAAATTTCCGCAAATGGTTGAGCAAACGTCAATGTGAGGACTATCGGCTCCAACTTAAGCAGAAGCAGATAACCATCAAAAAGAAAAAGTAATCAGGACTCCTTTGACGGGGAGGGATGGAAGTCGGTCATGACGTTGGCGGGGGGACGCTTGGCGTCGAGTTCGGCTTTCATGAAGTCCATGTAGGGGGCGACATGGGCAAAATAGCGGCGGTAGCCCTCGCAGAGGTAGTTGATAGGTTCGCCGTCGGGGGTGCGGGCAATGCGGTTTTTGGGACATTCGCCATGGCAGGCAAAGAGCCAGCGACATTCCTTACATTTGCGTGACAAGGCGTCGCGTTTGTATGCACCAAAGGCGAGCTGACGCGGCGATGACATCATTTCAATAAAGGTCTTATCGCGGAGGTTGCCGAGGCGATATTCGGGGAATACGAAGTGGTCACAGCAATATACCGTTCCGTCATATTCCATTACGGCAGCATGACCACAGGTTTCCGCCATGGTACAGACACCCGGTTCGACTCCCGCCCAGTTGGCAAGCGTAGCGTCGAAAATCTGGACAAATACCTTTCCGACATCTTCCTTGACCCAGCGGTCAAAAAGGCGACAGAGGAATTCGCCCCACTGTTCGGGCGATACGGAGAAGTCGGCAAGTTTACCCTTCTCGATGGGCGAAGCTATGTCATCGGCATCGGTAAGACGCTCAACGATAGGCGTGAACTGGATAAATCGGCATCCGATGGACTTGAAGAAGTCATAGAACTCTTCGGGATGGTCGGCATTGTAGTCATTAATTACCGCCATTGCATTCCACTCGACGCCAAAGGCATTGAGCATCTGGATTGCCTTCATCACCTTGAAGAAGGAGGGACGTCCGTCGCGCGAGCGGCGATATTCGTCATGGAACTGCTGCGGGCCGTCAATGCTGATTCCTACAAGCCATTCGTTGTCGCGCAGGAAGCGACACCACTCCTCTGTGAGGAGGGTGCCGTTTGTCTGCAGACAGTTAAGTATTTTGCGTCCCTTTCCATATTTTTTTTGCAGTTCAAGTGCTTTCTGATAGAACGAGAGGGGACGCATAAGGGTTTCTCCGCCATGCCACGTGAAGCAAACATCGGCTCCGGTCTGCGCCTCGATATAGTTCTTGACGTAGAGTTCGAGCATTTCATCGCTCATCATGTGTTTTTTATCCTCGGGGTTATAAAGACGCTGCTTATCAAGATAGTAGCAGTAAGAGCACGCAAGGTTACAATGACTGCCTGCGGGCTTCGCCATAACGTAGAGGGGACGGGAGAAAGGAGATTTCATCATTTTTTTGCGGGAAGTTTTTCGAGGAGACGCTTGGTGGCACCGACGAGCTGAGCGTCATAGCCGCGCTGAACCTCCTCGGGTTTGTTATAGATAATTACGTCAGGATTAAGCTGTTGATTTTCGAGAACATTGCCGTTCATGTCCATAGAGGTAACCTGAGGAATACCGAACACGAGCGAGGGGTCAATCTGGGTTTCCCACCATACAGCGGTCATAGTTCCGGGAACCGGCGCACCGATAACCTCGCCCAATCCGAGAGTCTGATAAGTATAGGGGGTGCCGTGGGCATCGGAGTAGTTGCTCTCGTTAACAAGCATCACGGAGGGTTTGGTCCAGCGGGTAAACGGCTCGGAGCCGATATACTGACCGCGGGGAACGAAGCGGACATATTCCTTGCCGCTGAGAAGTACGGCAATGTCGTTGTGGAGCCATCCGCCACCGTTATAGCGAGTGTCGACCACCACGGCGTCATGGTTGCGATACTTACCGAGGAGTTCGGAGAATACCGTGCGGAAGCTGGGAGAGTCCATTCCCTGAACATGGACATAGGCAATGCGACCGCCGCTGACGCTGTCGACCACAGCCTGATTGCGCTCTACCCAACGACGGTAAAGGAGGCTGTTCTGGGTGCCGGAACTGATGGGCTTTACATTGATATCTTCGGTCTTGCCGCCCTTGGCGCGCTTAACGGTAAGGCGAGTGCGCTTTCCGGCACGACCGTCAAGGAGAGGATAATAGTCCTTACCAGCCTTGATTTCTTTGCCGTCAATAGCCAGAATGATGTCACCGGGCTTGATATCGGCACTCTTCACGTCGAGCGGACCGCGCTTGATGACCTCGGTAATCTTCAGTCCGTCGCCGGTATAAGCTTCGTCATAGAAAGCACCCAGAACGGCGGTTGAACGGTCGGCACCACCGCCATAGTAACGTCCGCCGGTATGGCTGGCGTTCAGTTCGCCGAGGATTTCCGAGAGGAGTTCGGCAAAGTCATAGTTATTATCGATATGGGGCAGGAAACGACGGTAAGCCTCGCCATACATGTCCCAATCAACGCCATGGAGCGTGGGGTCATAGAACTTGTCCTTGACCTGCTTGAGCATATGGTTGTAGATATACTCGCGCTCGGCAAAGGGTCGATATTCACGGTCTGCAGAGAAGGATACATTCTCGACCTTGCCGCTTGAAAGGTTTACTTTCTTTATATCGTAGCCATTGGCATAAACGTTTTCGCCCTTTGAGTCAACTTCAAGCGAG
This sequence comes from uncultured Bacteroides sp., assembly GCA_964586765.1. Classification (GTDB taxonomy): domain Bacteria; phylum Bacteroidota; class Bacteroidia; order Bacteroidales; family Muribaculaceae; genus UBA3263. The sequence goes on along the minus strand of CAZPHN010000003.1, from coordinate 40,764 downwards.
CCGGAGATACCCTTTGCAAGCACTTTGCTGTCGCCGGTCTTAAGGTTGCGTTCGTGGAGATTTCCGCCGGAAACATAGTAGAACTTGTCGCCCTTTGAAGAAAGGAGATAGTCACCCAGACTGCCGGCTCCGGGAGTAAGACGCACTACGCGATATTTTGCGTTTTCAAGGTCAAATTCAAGCGGTTTTACCTTTTTCTTCTTGTCTTTGTCCTTATCCTTGTCTTCATCGTCCTTTTTGTCTTCTTTTTTGTCACCCTTATCGGCTTCATCAGCCAAGGCAGTTTCCTCTTCGGTCATCAGGTAGCGGTCATATGCGTCACCGTCGAAGAACATGATGTAGGCGTCGCGCTGCGAGCCCCACGAACCGTGACTGCGGTAGCCGTTGCGGTCGGTAGACCATATCATGGCGTTGCCGTCGAGTGCCCAGTGGGCGTTACCGTCCGAATATCCGCTCTCGGTGAGGTCAATGACCTCGGAACCGTCAGCCTTGACAAGCGCGATATCGGAATTGTTCCATCCGCCGATACCGATATAGTCAATCAGGAACCAGCGGCTGTCAGGCGACCACTCGAATGAAACATCGCCATCGGTATATGAATAGTTAAACTTGCCGCCAAGGGCGGTGCGGACATTCTTACCTTTGGCGTCGACCACGCGCAGAGCGGTACGGTTTTCAAGGAAGGCGATTTCCTTGCCGTCGGGGCTCCACTGGGGCTGGAAAGCGGGCGAACCATCTGCCGCCTTATAGAGCGGAGTCTCGATGATTTCCGTTGCGTAGGCAAACTGCTTTTCATCCTTATCGGCAATGGTAGCGGTAAAGAGCTGCCACTGACCGTCACGCTCGGAGTCATAGACCAGTGTGCGACCGTCGGGGGCAAAGTCAACTCGGCGTTCCTGCTCGGGAGTGTTGGTAATCTGCTTGGTGGTTCCGTATTTTACATTAGTAACATAAACGTCGCCGCGAACCACGAAGGCAACTTCCTTACCGTCGGGGCTGACGCTCATGTCTGTGGCACCATTGCGATACATACGGCGAATGAGCTCGCGGTTATAGTCATCAGTGGCGATGTTGACCTTGACCTTTTTAGGCTCACTGCCGGGAGTGAGCGTGTAGAGTTCGCCATTCCAGCTGAATGCAAGCTTACCACTATCGGACACCGAGAGGGAGCGAACGGGATGATCCTTGAAATGGGTAAGCTGCTCCTCCTTGCTGGCGTCCAGCGGCGAACGGGTATAGACATTGAGAGTGCCGTCGCCAGCCTCGGAGGTATAGTAAAAGGTGCCCTGCGGAGCCCAGACCGGATTTTGGTTCTGGACATTCGAATGGGTCAGCTGGGTGTATTTGCCGTTGTCGAGGAGCCAGATATCAGCAGTGCCGCTGGAGTGTTCGTGCTTGCGCAGCACGTCCTCATATCCTTTCTTATCTTGGAAAAGGATGCGACCTTTTTTATCAACAGATATGGCTTGCATGGGCCATGAAGCGAAAAGCTCGGGGCGACAGGGGGCAGACGCGCTGACTTTATAGACCTGTGTGCCAAAGGCAGCCTGAGCGGCACCCGGAGCCGGCATCAAAGAGGAGGAAAAGAGAATGGTGTCGTTACCGAGCCATGCGCGCGGTTCTTCCTTTCCGGAATTGGTGGTGAGACGGGTTGATTTGCCACCATGAGCAGGCATTACGTAGATATCCATTGACCCCTCGCGGTCAGAGGCAAAGGCGATTTTATCGCCGTCAGGGCTCCAGATGGGTTTGGTATTATAGCCGTTGACGGTCAGACGCACGGCATCGCCGCCATTGACGGGCACCGTATAGATGTCGCCCTTATAGGTGAAAGCGATTTCGCTTCCATTAGGCGAGATGGCGGAATTGCGAAGCCATAGGGGCTCGGCAAACGCAGAGGCGGCAAGGAGCAACGTCCCGGCAGCGAAAAGCAGTTTCTTCATGATTGGGAAAAAGGATGAAGTTGGGATAATTTGGATTGATTTTACCTTGCGAATTTACGCATTTTTTCGCAAATAAGCAACAAAGCGCGCAGCGGCGTAGATAAGCACCTGCAAACCAACTATTAACGCAGACGCAGGGACATTAATCATAGCGGCAAGGAACAGACCGCCCACACATCCGGCAACACTGACCGCCACACTTAGCGGAATCATGCGTCCGAGGCGCGAAGTGAACAGCTCGGCGACGAGCGGCGGTAGCGTCAGCATGGACATCAGGAGCATCATGCCCACGCAACGAATCATCAGCACAATACCTACGGCAACGAAAATCATCATCGCTCCGTTATAAAACTCGGTGCGGATGCCCGCCACACGCGCAAAATCAGAGTCAAACGCACAAGCGGTAATCTTGCCGAAAAAGCAGACCACAAAGGCTATCAAAGCCACGGTAAAGGCAAGCATCCACCAGAGCGACGCGGCGGTTATGGTAAGTATATTGCCGAAAAGAAACGAGTTAAGTTCAGGCACCGCCCCGGGAGTCAGGAATACGAAAGTGACGCCGACAGCCATGCCCGCCGCCCAGACCACAGCTATGGCAGAGTCCTCCCTGACCTTGCCGCTGCGCGAAAGCCACTGGACGCCAAGCGCGGAGGCGACGGCAAAAACCGTAGCGAGCCCTACCGGGGGCAAGCCGAGGTAATATCCCAGACCGAGGCCACCGAAGCAGGAGTGGGTAATGCCGCCTGAAATCGAAACCAAGCGGCGCGTAACGATGTAGCAGCCCAGAATGCCGGCTGCCACACTGAGAATCAGAACCCCTAAAAGGGCATATTGGAAAAATGAATAGGCTAAGAGGTCAGTCATTTCCCGGAATCGGTTTTTCAACTTCTTCAAGCACGAAACCGGCGGCGGCAAGGTCTTTCCAGTAGCGCGGATAGGACTTGGAAACAACCTCACACTCGTTAATCTGCAAGCCGGGGAAGAACAGAGCCGCCGGAGCGAACGCCATAGCCATCCGATGGTCCTGATACGTTGCGATAGGCTCGATTTCCTCGCCGGGGTCGAAACGCGCGCCGCGCCAAATCAGCACTCCGGGGTCTTGAATCTCAAGAATGAATCCGAGTTTGCTCAGCTCCATCTGAAGGGCGGCAAGGCGGTCAGTTTCCTTGATTTTCAAGCTTTCAAGTCCCACGAAAGTAAACGGAAGCCCCAACAGACAGCAAGTCACAGCAAGCGTCTGAGTCAAATCGGGCGTATCGGTCAGGTCAAGCTCCAACCGGGCTCCCGCATCAGGAGTCAGACAGAGCGAAAGGTCGCCGTTGCTCTCCCAATGGCTTTCCAATCCGGTTACCTTAAAGAGTCGCGCCACAGCCGCATCGCCCTGCATGGACTTACGATGCAAACCCTTGAGCAGCACGGGGTCAGTAGATATCGCGGCAATCTCAAACCAGTATGACGCCGCGCTCCAGTCCGCCTCAACCGGCGGGAGAGAGGAGGTATATTGCCCGTTAGGCACAGTGATAAGCTGCTCATCCTCGTTGAAATCGCCCCTGACGCCGGCTTTCTCCATCATCTCGAGCGTCATATAAATATAAGGTCTCGAAATGATTCGACCGCTCAGGCGCAGGCGCAGCCCATGCTCCATTGTCGGACCGACCATCAGTAATGCTGAAATGAACTGCGAGCTGACGGAGGCGGGAATGGTCACCTCGCCGCCTTCAAGCATCCTCCCCTTGATATGCAGCGGCGGAAAGCCCTCAGTTCCGCAATAGTCAATGTCGGCACCGAGCGAGCGCAGGGCATTGACCAACTCGCCGATGGGGCGGCGACGCATCCGCTCGGATCCATCAAGGGTCACGTCCACGCCGGGAGTACACGCATAATATGCTGTCAGAAATCGCATTGCGGTCCCTGCAGCACCGATATTGACGGGTCCGGACGTGCGGTCCATAGCCGCAAGCATAGCGTCGGTATCGTCACACTCGGCAAGGCGTGCGGGACGCTGCCCGCCTCGGGTCAGCGCGGAAATTATCAGCGAGCGATTGCTCTCGCTCTTGCTCAACGGGAGGTTTATCGCCACATCGGCAAGTTCCTCCGGAGGAAAAATCTTCAAGTCCATACTGCCTGCAAAGTTAAACATTTTACCCGAAGAATTAAAACCCCCAAGCAAAAAAATCCCGTCGCTTCGGTGGTGTCACCCTTGGGGGCGATACGCGTCCTCGCGTATTGAGACGCGCCAGCGTCTTCGGGAAGCAAGTTACCGGCATGCGAGACGCATGCCGCCCCCAAGCAAATTGGAAAGGCGGTCTCCCGGCCGCCGGCTACTGCGCCAAAAAACAGCAGCGGAACAAATATTTCCGCTGCTGTTTTACTATGTGTGAATTAGATTATTAGATAGCTACCTTGAAGGTCTTGGAGGGGGTGGTCAGGATGTACGCCTCGCCGGATTTGAGGGTCACGGAGCGGTCAAAACCGGTATAGATGGTCTTGCCGCTGACGTCATAGACGCTAACAGGCTCATCCTCATCAAGTCCAATAATCGAAACAGTATTGCGATTAACCGAAATACGCACCTGACTGCCAGCCGCACTAACCGCCTCAATGTCAACGGTCGAATTGCTTACCAGTACCATGTTAAGATTGTTTTCGCCATGGAGCGGCTCAGTCATGAACACATTATTCTCGAGTCGGTCGGTTACATCCTCGCCATTATAAGTGACCGAGTGGATTTTCCAACCGTCCTCGGGTTGCAGCTCGACCACTGCCGATGTACCCTCCTTATAAGTATGGCGTACGGCGTGAGTGTCCGCTCCTTTCACAACCAAAGTTGCATCAGCTTCCGGCGCAAACTCAATCTTCAACACGCCGTCGCCGTCGCCCTTGAAGTCAGAAATTGTCAGCTTATGATTGACAAGACTGCTTGTAATATCCTGCCCCTCAAAAGTAATAGAAGAAACTACGTTGCCATCTTCGGGGAAAACAAAGAATTCGAAATCAGAACCTTCAAATATGGTACCGCTAATAATGTTTCCGTTAGAGCTATCGTAAACCCAGCCATTGCCCTCTATTTCAACAGACAATTTGCTGTTTTGGGCTTCTACAATAGTATTAAAGTATGTAGCCCAATCGCTTTCTTGATATGCTGAAAGTGAACCTTTAGGAACATATAAAGTTGCTATGTTTTTTTCGAATACACCAGAGCTCAAGGTTGGAGGTGTCTTTGCCTTGGTCGTTACAGTTTTTAGACTTGTGCATCCGTTGAATGCTTCTTCATATATATCGGTTACACCATTACCAATTGTAATATTCGTCAGGTTTTTGCAATTTTTGAAAGCACCACTGCCAACTGTAGCGACAGAATTAGGTATGGAAACTGATGTTATTTCGCTGTCATAGAAAGCATATGCTCCAATATTTTTTACTGATGTTGGAATTTCTAATTTTTTAAGTTTACTACCGCAATACAAAGTTGTGTCATAATAATCATTTTCATAGTTCTCATTAATACAAAAGGACAAGAAATATTCGGGTATTTTTTCTACGCTTTGACCAATGATGACATTACAAATATCAAGTTTTTTTCATAATAATAAGGCCAGCTTCGAATAATTCCGAAATATTCAGTTACGCAATAATCCTCATTGTAGTCATAGCGTTTGCCATAAGTACAGGAACGCGCATTATAAGATAATATTTTTAATGTTGGACAGGCAAAAGCTCCAAAACCGATCTTATTGACTTTTTCCGGGATTTCAACACTTATTAAACTGCATTCACTGAAAGCTTCTTCCCCGATTTCTGTTACAGCATCAGGTATGTCGATAGAGTTTAGTCCACTGCACCCATAGAACGCATAGTTTCCGATATATGTTAACGAATTGGGCAGAGAAATACTTGTCAATCCGGAGCATCCATTAAATGTTGAACCTTCAATTCTTTTCAAAGAGTTGGATAGTGTGACACTTGTCAGATTCTTGCAACCAGAAAAAGCGTTTGCACCAATAGTCGTTACCGAATTTGGAATAGACACTGATGTCAAACCGGTACCACAAAAAGCGTCTTTGCCAATAGACGTTACACTCTCAGGGATAACAATTGAAGTAATTTTACAAAAACTAAATATATCATTTGGTATTTTTGTTACTTCTTGCCCTATAATTACATTCTCTACAGAACCAGAGAATCTTTGAGCTGAGTAAGGGTCACCATCATCATCGTATTCCTGAGGAAACTCGCAATTTTTTGCATAAAAATAAACGTTTTTAAGATTCGCAATGTTATAAAAGGCTTCTCCGTAAATGCGAGAGACTTTTTCCGGAATTGTTACAGAAGTCAACGCGGTACCGTAAAAAGCTCTTACTCCGATACTCTCCAACGCATCAGGCAATTTAACACTTTTCAATGATGAACAACCATAAAATGCTTCTTCCCTAATAGATGTTATGGCATTTCCAAAATTGACACTTGTAAGACTGCTGCAATTTTTGAAAGCTTCACGGCTAATGTATGTAACAGAGTTTGGGATTGTAACGCTTGTAAGATTAGTGCAATTAGTAAAAGCGTTATAGTCAATACCAATCACGGGGTATGTTTGTCCATTGTATTCATATTCAGACAGAATATTTGCTACGACAATATCTTTATCAGCACTCGATACATAAGCATTATTGCCTAACACCGTGTATTTAATAGGCATTGGTAACTTAAAATAGCAAATGCCATAATCATTGCTACTTCTTTTTAACTGCAGTTTGTGCGTATTCCCGTCTTTATAGTTTGATATATTCAAGGTATATGTATCCCAATAGCTACTCGTATTATAATCAAGTTGTTGGTCGTCTATAATAACGTAGTCAAATTGACCTGCATTGGAACTGATTGAAATTGAAGTTACGCTCCCCGTTAGTTCAAAAAGCGGATAACCATTATAGGTTCCCGAGGATGTGAAGCCGTTGATTTTTACACTTTGCGCGTGTGAGAACAGTGGCAACAGGCATAGGAGAAGTGGAAGCCATAACCGATTCAAGATGAATGATTTCTTCATATGAATTAAATGTTGCCGCCGGGTCCACTACTTTGGCAGTTAAATGGTTGGTTTATAAATGAAAAAGCGCGAGGACCTTACCTTCTGTCCGTCCCGCTTGCTGAGGCCTTCGCTTTGCCCAATTGGAGTAGAACGGACAGAGCAGAAGCCTCACGCGGATTTACACACGTAGATATATGTAACCACACAAGGCGTCTATCCCTGTCTCATTCTTGACTCCAATTAGAAAGTTGCGAAGTTTCAGCAAGCCAAGAAGGAGCGTCAGATAAACGCTTCAAAAATATGTCTTTGTCAATTCCCGCCCGCTAATCCCATAACCGGGCTTCTGCTGACGGTTTGACTCCGCAAAAGTAACGATTTTTATTGAATCCGCAAGCAAAAAATGATAAAAAATCTTGAGGGGCGCAGACAATCCTTGGGGGCGGCATGCGTCCCGCGTGCCGGTAACTTCTCCCAGAAGACGCTGACGCGTCTCAATACGCGAGGACGCGTATCGCCCCCAAGCAATGCATCCTCAGTGCGCTATCTTAACGGCGCAACGGAGTGCGCCTTTCCTATTTTGAGGGGAACTTTTGGGGGTGGTGGAGCGTTATTAGGGTAAGATGAGCAAGAAATCAGAAATATTAAAGATTTGGCAGGAATGTTTCCCCAAGGATTCGCCACAATGGAGGCGAATGTTTTTCGACGCAGCTTATGTCGACGAGGAGGCTATGACCGAGACTGACCCCACGACCGGGGCTACGGTCAGTTCGCTGCTTTTGCTCCCCTACTCTATGAATTTCTGTGGCGAGAGCTTAGGTGTTGCCTATATTTATGGTGCGGGGACGCTGAAGAAGTTCCGCGCCAAGGGGCATATGGGCAGACTCTTGAAACGCTCCCTGCGTGAGGCTGCCGACAGGGGCGACTCGCTCGCTGTCCTTATACCCGCGTCGGAATCGCTTCAGGGCTATTACAGCCGCTTTGGCTTTGCGTCGGTCTTTTACCGTCAGCCTGAGCGGTACACGTCAATCCATCGTTTTCCGGTCGAGGGCAGCTATGTTGACGCGTCTTCACGTCCTGCGCCGGAGCTTTATCCCGCCTTTGAGCGGCTGATGGGCAAGCGTGACTATTGCATCCAACATTCTTCCGCCCAGTTTCTTACGGCGATGGAGGATTCGCGTATGAGCGGCTACGGATTTGCCGCCGTATGTCGCGCCGATGATGAGGACAGACCCTGCGCAATGGCTTGGGGTAGACATGAGGATACCTCAGACGACATCATCGTCACAGAGCTGCTTGCCGACGACACCGATGCCGCGAATGCCGCCATCGGGCTGCTACAGAAGCAGATGCCAGACCGACCGGTTACGCTGATGCGTGTGGCGTCAGACGATAACATCGGTGGAAATCTCGCGCCGGAAGGGATGGCTCGTGTGGTCAATCCTGAGACTTTTCTTGCCGCCATTGCCGCCGTCAATCCGAAATTAGAACTGACCATCAGGCTAACTGACCCCATCCTGACCGAAAACACGGGTATTTACACGCTTCGCGAAGGTCAGTTGACGGTATCTGATATCGTCGCAGACCCGGATTTTGTTCCTGACCTTGACCTTACGCCAGAAACGCTGACAGCAATGCTGTTCAGCTCGCGCAGGATTGCCGAAATCACGGGACTCCCCGCCCGCCGCCCCAAAATGTCGCTCATGCTCAACTAAGGAATAAAAAATCGGTGCGCGAAGGTTTGGATTTTTTTGCGTAACTTTGCGCAGATAAATTTGAAGCATGAGCAAATATCAGACAATTATACTTGGAATAGAATCATCGTGTGACGACACCTCGGCTGCGGTCATTGCCGACGGGCTGCTGTTGAGTAACGTGATAGCGTCACAGAGCGTCCATGAGGAATATGGCGGCGTGGTGCCCGAACTGGCGTCGCGCGCCCATCAGCAAAACATCGTTCCAGTGGTGGATGCCGCCATCAAGCGCGCCGGTCTCCGCAAGGAGGACCTGACCGCGATAGCCTTTACCCGCGGTCCGGGACTGCTCGGGTCGCTACTGGTTGGTACCTCGTTTGCCAAGGGGATGGCTCTCGGGCTGAATATTCCGTTAGTCGACGTCAACCATCTCCACGGTCATGTGCTCAGCCATTTTGTCAAGGAAACACCCGAGCAGGAAGTACCGGAATTTCCATTTCTCTGCCTGCTGATTTCCGGCGGCAACTCTCAGCTCATATGGGTAAAATCTGCTGCCGAAATGGAAATTATGGGCAAGACCATCGACGACGCCGCCGGCGAAGCTTTCGACAAGTGCGCCAAAGTGATGGGACTCCCCTACCCCGGCGGACCACACATTGACCGACTTGCAGCCGAAGGAAATCCGAAAGCATTCCGTTTTGCCAAACCTCACATTCCGGGACTGGATTACAGTTTCAGCGGACTTAAGACGTCGTTTCTCTATACCGTTCGCGACGGATTGAAAGCCGACCCCGACTTTATCGAGCATAATCGCGCCGACCTTGCCGCATCTGTTCAAAAAGCGATAATCGACACCCTGATAGCCAAACTCGAACTTGCCGTCAAACAGACCGGTGCAAAATCCGTAGCCATTGGCGGAGGCGTCAGCGCGAACTCAGGAGTACGCGCCGCCATCGAAGAATTCTGCCGTAAACACGGCATACGCGCTTGGATTCCTCAACGCAAATTCACCACCGACAATGCCGCCATGGTAGCCATAGCGGGACTGATGCGCTACAATGCCGGCGAACGCTGCGACATCGACCTACCTCCCTTCGCCCGCGTCGAAGTCTAAAAAAGATTTGCATATATAAAAAAAAAGCATTAACTTTGCAGTCGGGTAAGTCCTACACGACCAGCTCCCCGAGAACTCCGCCAGGTCTTGATCGAAGCAACGGTATCGGGTTGTAGCAGGTGCGATGTGGGGAGCTTACCCTTTTTTATTGTGCCTATACATATGAATATAAAAAAGACAATAACCGACCTCAACCGCGACACGACGGAAGAATTTCGCGCAAAAAAGAAGTTCCCGATAGCCGTTGTGCTTGACAATATACGCTCGCTCAACAATATTGGGTCGATTTTTCGGTCATCAGACGCTTTCTGCGTTGACCGCATAGCCCTATGCGGTATTACCGCTACCCCACCCTCGGTCGAGATTCACAAGACAGCCCTCGGAGCTGAAAACTCGGTCAGCTGGCAATATTACCCCACCACACTCGAGGCTCTTGAAGCCTTGCGCAACGAAGGCTTCACGCTCTGCACAATTGAGCAATGTGAGGGAAGCATATCGCTGGAGCGGTTTCAGGTTGACCCGGCGAAACGTTATGCCATAGTCTTAGGGCATGAGGTCTACGGAGTAGACCAGCAGGTGGTCGACGCCTGCGACTGCTGCATCGAAATTCCGCAATTCGGCACCAAACACTCGCTCAACGTAGCCGTAACCGCCGGAATACTGCTTTGGCACTTCGCGTCAGCACAAATATCAACCGACTAAAAATCAACCCATTGTAACCGACCACTAAAAAAATATCAAAAAAAGCGACAAAAAAATTTGGTCAGTTCAAAAAAACTCCCTAACTTTGCAGCGCAAAAAGGGAACAAAACCTGACTCCGTAGCTCAGTTGGTAGAGCAACTGACTCTTAATCAGTGGGTCGAGAGTTCGAGCCTCTCCGGGGTCACTAAAGCCGAAACGATAATCGTTTCGGCTTTTTATTATCTGGTGAGTTTGAGGAGGGATTCGGCGGTGAGGTGGGTGAATTTTTCTTTGTCGGATGCTGAGAGGGAGGCATTTTCTATGAAGGCACGGGCATCGGTCATTGGGACGTAGGGCCAGTCAGCAGAGAATACGAGTTGGTCTATGCCGAGTTTGTTGACGCAGAATTTGAGGGCATCTTGGTCATATACTCCACTTGGCGAAATCCATACGTGTTTCTTATAAATATTAGTGATTGTATCCGATAGTCCGGTCACTTCGGGCATAAACATTTGGTCAAGCCGGGCTAAGAAATACGGCACCATTTCTCCCCAATGTCCTGAAAGCACTTTCAGAGCAGGGTATTTCTCGAAAACGCCCGCAAGAATCATCCTGATTACCTGCATTCCGGCTTCATAGTGCCATCCATATCCATACGTACTCAAGATGGTATCTAACTGAGAACTTAGTCCGGAATAATATGCATTGCAGGCGTCAACCGAGGTATAATTGGGATGGATATACACCGGTAGGTCAAGTTCCGTAAGTGCCTCCCAGATTGGATAATACATTTTGTCATCAAGGAAAACATTGCCCGTCTGCGGTCGTCCTGAGATAAGCGTACCTACAAAGCCGAGTTCATTCACAGTACGCCGAAGCTCATCTGCGGCCTCCGCAGGATTATTCCACGGCAAAGTTGCAAAAGCCCTGAAACGGTCGGGATATGCCTTTATGTTCTGATATAATGCATCGTTGGATTGCTTTGCCAAAGTCACTGCCTCGTCGCCAGAAAGCCATTGCGTAGGATTTGTGTATGACACCACTTCCATGTCTATCCCGGCTTCATCAAGTTCGGCGATACGCTTTTCCCCTAACTCAAAGAGGTCAGGTGTGCTGGGCGCATCGGCAGGTGCCGGATGAAGAAACTGTTGCGCGTAGGGATACGCTTCCTGAATTGTCTTTGCCACGGCAGCTCCTATCGATTTGCTGACCATGTGCTCTTCTAATGCTATTATTTTCATATCTTTATAGGATGAAATTGAATGTTTTCTAAATTTTAAACAAAGAAACAGATTAAATTGTTGATATATCAACAAAAATTACTATATTTGTAGTATCATTTTCTTAAAAAAAGTCATGGAACAGCAAAAATATGATTTACTGGGAGTATATCTTGATTTCGCGTTCAACTCACTGGTTGCGGAGCTTAATCGGTCGCTTCATAGTCTTGGGTTGCCTCTCAATCATGCTCAATTCGTAATAATTCAAAAATTGTTCATACAGGATGGGCAGAGCCAGAGCGATATTGCGAGAAGCGTAGGCAAGGATCGGGCGGGAATAAGCCGTTCGCTAAACGCATTAGAGAACAATGGTTTCATTCGCCGTCAAGCTATTTCCGGTTCAAAAAACGGCATATTCCTTACCGAAAAGGCAATCCAAAACCGCAACAAAATAGCAGCAGCAATAAATATTGCCTCAAGCAAAGCGCGCAGAGGGATAACCGATGAAGAATACGAAAACGGCATCATTTTTCTAAAAAAAATCCACTCAAATCTATAGTATAATATGACATACAACATAAATACGGAGAAAAACGATGGAATTAAGCGTTATCTAAAAGCGGCAACCGGAATGCTCATCTCTATGGCTGCAACGGCACAAGACAATCCTATACAAGCGATTGATGTTCACTCGCACCTCATGACCAAGCCTTATATTGAATTTCTTGAGCGTAATGGTGCTCTTATGGAGGATGGTTTTCCACTTCCAGCTTGGAGTGAAGAAGACCACCTCGCATTCATGGATTCATTGGGCATAGCTACGTCCGTGCTCACCCTCTCGTCGCCCTATCCTTATTTCGGGGATTTGGATGAGACAAAAAAAGTTATCCGCTCGGTCAACGAGGAAGGTGCGACCGTAAAGCAGCGACATCCCGGTCGGTTCATGTATTGTGCATCCGTGCCGTTACCTGACGTGGATGCTGCCATTCATGAAACCAAATATGCCCTTGACTCACTGAATGCTGACGGAATAAAACTGCCGACAAACAGCCGTGGGATTTACTTGGGCAATCCGGCTCTTGACCCTTTGATGAAGGAGCTAAATGACCGCAAGGCAGTGGTGATAATCCATCCCCATCGGCCAGAATCATTGCCTGATGGTGTGTTCACCTCCGGTCCGATATTTGTTTATGAGTATCCGGTCGAGACCACACGGGCTGTCCTAAATATGGTGGCTCACAACATAATGATCCGTTATCCCGACATCAAATTTGTTGTACCACACGCGGGCTCATTCCTTCCAACTGCGGTTGCGCGTCTAAAAAACAGCTATCCTATGTTAGCGGCAATGGACCTGATCAAAGAGACTTTCGATATTGACACGAATATGCGCAATCTCTACTATGACATTGCCGGTGGACCCACGGTTGAAACTCTTGACCTCCTCCTGACAATTACTGATCCGGGGCACATACTTTATGGCTCGGACTATAGCTTTGTTCCTGCAAAAGCATTAGAAAAAGTATACGCAAACCTTGTTTCATCAATCGACAACAACGAACGGCTATCTCCCTATAAGGAGCAAATTTTGTGAAACAATGCTTTGACCTTGTTTAATGGTGAACATGTTCCGTCGGTCGTTGCGTCACAATGCAAAAAACAACCAATGGCAGAAGATGCAATTGTGAGACTTTCGCGGATTAAAGTCTATCCTGACTATCGTGATGAATACATAAAGATGGCAACCGAAGTTGGTGATACGTCACTGCGGACGGAGCCGGGTGTACTGACAATGTATGCGGTTACAGACAAGAACAATCCTTGCCTTATCACTATACTGGAGACATATGCGAGTCAGGATGCCTATAAATCTCATATTGCCTCCGCGCATTTTCAGAAATACAAACAAGGCACTCTCCATATGGTACAGTCGCTTGAACTGTGCGACCAGATACCCCTTAATCCGGATAGCAAACTAATTAACCAGATAAAATGAGGAAATCTATTTCATCCTTTCCGGCAAAGGATTCATGGAAATTGACAGCGAAAAACTACATAATCTACTCCGGGTGAACATCCGAATAAAACGCAGCAAACGCTTTGTCAAGTCGTGGAATTGGATTGGCATAGTGATTGCCGGGAACGCTCTCGAACTCTGTCTGAATTCCGTGACTTCGAAGTATTGATATTATTTCCTGAGTGTTTTGCCCCACTACATAAAATGCCTTTGTCTTTGATTGCGACTCTTTGTCGCCAAGAAGCAAGAAAGCCGTGCCCGTTTTATGAGGAATAGGTCGACTTTTCATCCAGTCAAGGAATCCCTCATACCAAAAGGAACCCGAAAGAGACGCAATATTCTGAAACGTATCGCATACCATCCACTGCCATAGCGCGAACAAACCTGACATCGAAACGCCGACCAATGTGCGTTCCACATCTGCCTTTAGACCCAGTGCAGATTCTACGTTCGGAAGAATATCTTGTTGCAGGAGTTTGAGAAATTCAGGCGATTCGCCCTTAAAATCCGGGCTACCCGCCGGCACTCCTTTTGCCGCCCAAGGACTGAATACATTCTGCCAGTCCATGCCTGTAACTACGACTATATTCACCTTATATTTCTCACTCGCAGACTCAATCCAGTCAGAAAGTATATTCATCGGATAGAGTATGTAGGCAACCTGATTACTGCCTTCCACTTTGCAGTACTGACATTTCAATCCTGCGTATTCAAAATTATTTATCATAATATTTCATCATATCGGGCATATTCACAAATCCGACAGAAGCATATACCCGTTTGCCATCATCGGTTGTTTCGAGATATATTTTCCCGCATCCTCGACTCTTGGATTCATCTATCAGGCGCGAAACAATCTTATGAGCTATCCCTTGACTCCGAAAAGGAGCCCGGACATAAATATTCATTAGATAAGCGCACTTGCCTGAGGGATTGTCGGGCGATGGGAGTTCATCGGTGAAGCATACTGCCCCGCAGCCACATTCCGCCCCATCACATTCTGCCACAATAGCATAATGAGTGTCGGCTGGAATATGCGTCTCATAATACCGGCGGTTTGCCAAGAGCAAATTGTCGTCAGCTTTCTGACCGAAAACGTGCTCAATGACCTCTGCGCGCCATCGCATCAGATCGGATATATCCGTTACTTCCTTTAGTTGAACCATTATTTATAGTTTCCTTCTTTCAATACTTTGGGGAGCGACTTCATGTCGATTTTACCGCGGTGGGTAAGCGGCAATTCGTTGACTTCAATGAAGAATTCCGGTACCATGAAATCGGTGAGTTTCGATTTCAGATACTCGCGCACATCATGAAGCGAGAACCCCTTGCGCGGTATGATATAGGCAACAAGGTAGTGCAGACCGCCTTCATCAAGGAAAGCGCGGACGATACCACGTTCCACCTCTGGATACTCGTTGAGCACATTCTCCACTTCCTCAGGCTCGACACGTTTGCCAAGTATCATAACTTGCTCGTCACGACGATGGAGGAACGCCATATTGCCATCAGGAAGCACATAGCCCATGTCGCCGCTGCGATAAAAATGCGTACCGTCGGGAAGCGTTACGAAATTTGCCTGTTCAGGTGGGTTTCCGAGATACCCTTGATTTACCCCTTCGCCAAAGATACATATCTCACCGGTTTCACCTTTGGGAACTTCCTTGAGGTTCTTGTCAAGTATCTTGACCTCAACGCCCTTGATAGCCTTGCCGATAGAGAACGTGCCGTCCTCGAGAGGTTCGGCATTATCCACACGTAAATAGTTGGAACAGACGCACGTTTCTGAGGGACCGTAAGTATTGTAAATCCTTATGCCTTTGTTGCGCAGATTGGTGATATAGCTTGCGCGGATAACGTCACCACCGCTGATAATCAGATTTACCGATTTCGGGAGCAAGTCGGGTTTCTTGTTCAGGTCAGCAATGAGATAAGGGAAACCGTCGATGATTGTCACACCGTGACGCGCGCAGAAGTCCATCAACCCGCTCAGAGGTCCGTTATGTACGTCAATAGTAGGTATAGCGAGTGTCGCACCATTAAGGAGTGTTGTGAACACCTCTTCCACGAATATATCGAATGAACAAACCGAATATTGGAGCATCACATCGCCCGGGCCCGTGTGCATCTCAGCCTCGAACGCCTCACAGTAGTTTACTACCGAGTGGTTCTCCTGAATAACACCTTTTGGCTTGCCGGTAGTTCCTGACGTATATAATATATACGCTATGCCATCGGGAGTCGAACGGTCTTCAAAAGTCCCGGATGCCGGGGTAAGGTCCTCGCAAAAATCATCGGTTATCACCAGTTTCACTCCTGCGGTCTTCATCATATAATCTATACGATCCTTTGGCAGGAAGGGCTCAGCAGGGATGTAAGCAGCTCCGCTCTTCAATACTGCGAGCATTGCGGCTATCTGCTCGGCACCGTGGTGCATCACGATGCCGATGAATTTCTCTTTCCTGTCGTAGAACTTGGCAAGAATGGAATTGACCATTGAGTCAAGTTCCGTATAACTGATTGTGCGATTATCTTCGATTATCGCAGGGTTTTCAGGATACTTATTGACCATATCATGAAAGCGGCTGTAAATTGTTCGTTTGCTCATAATCTTTTTTAATATAACATTTCCGAAATCAGAAAGTTGAATAATTCATGGATTTATTACGGTTTTATCAATTCTAAATAATTTGAATGAGTTAAGGTATGTTAATGTCCATTCTGTAATGCTATGATTTTGAAACATTATTCAATAAAGTAAGGTAGTTACTTATTGGTAACTACTTGACAAATATAGATTATGGTCGTAAATTTGCAACATCATAACTAAAATAATTATCAAGAATATGAGCAATTACAGCAAAACTCACGTAGAAGCCGGCGCACCGCGCACAGAGCTTCATGACATCCTCTCGCTGACGGGTGCAGAAGTATCGGTAAACAATCTTCCTGCCGGTACAGTAATTCCTTTCTTCCATAGCCACAAGGAAAATGAGGAAATCTACTTCATTGTTTCCGGCAAAGGATTTATGGAAATTGACGGCGAAAAAGTTGAACTCGAAGCCGGTGACTGGCTGCGCGTCGCTCCCGCCGCTCAGCGCAAAATTCATGCTGAAACGGATATGACCGAAGTCTGCATCCAAGTAAAGGCAAATAGCCTCACTCAATGGACTATGACTGACGCTGTGGTGTCATGAGAGAACCGAAAAAACTTGTCGAGGACGTTGTCGGATGCCCAATCCGCAGCGTCCTTGCTGTTATTGCGGCGAAATGGCCTATGCTGGTAGTATACACGTTGAGTGACCGCCAGCCCAAATTTTTCGGAGAACTGAGTCGTTTAATTCCGGATGTATCACCAAAGATGCTATCACAAGCGTTAAAGATGCTTGTAGATGAAGAATTAGTGACACGAACTGTCATTCCGGAGATTCCCCCTCGCACCCAATATCAGCTAACAGACTATGGAGCGACATTTCTTGACGCAATGAATCCTTTAATCAACTGGGCATTAGCACATTTAAGCAAAAAGGGATAATTATACTGCTTATTAACGTGTCTGCTGAACCTCCTATCCTCCATTATTGTTATCTAATAAACAAACTATCGATAAACATGAAGAATATTTTATTTGTAGCAATAATGAGTGCTTTACAATTTTTCACGGCAAACGCACAGTCATCCGACACTCTCCGATTAGACGGAGCAGTAGGTAAACTCTTTACAATAATAGATCGTCCGGCAGCAAAAGGTCAGGTTCCACTTGCCATTATCTGCCATGGATTTAGCGGAAATTGCTCCTCCCCGTTCATGAATAGTATGTCTGAAAATATTGTATCACAAGGTATTGCCACGCTTCGTTTCGATTTTAACGGACATGGTCGCAGCGACGGTGAATTCAAGGATATGACTGTACTCAACGAGATTGATGACCTTAAAGATGTGATTTCATGGGCAAAACAACAACCGTGGGTAAAGAACATCAGCCTTGTCGGTCATTCCCAAGGAGGTGTTGTCGTAAGCATGGTCAGCGGCGAGTTAGGCGACAAAGAGATTAAGGCGGAAGTCCTGTTAGCCGCCGCGGCTGTATTACGCGATGATGCCCTTCGCGGAATTACATTTGGTGCGAAATTTGACCCATGGAATTTCAATGATGACTACATAGAATTACCGCATTCCCCTGAAGCCGGCGCACTTTTATTAGGAAAAGATTACATAAAGACCGCCATCCGGCTTCCCATATACGAAACTGCTGCAAATTATAATGGTCCGGCTTTAATCGTACAGGGGACGCATGACCAAATCGTACCATATACATACGCAGAAAGATATAACGAGAAAATCCGTAATAGTGAATTGAAACTCATTCCCGACGAGAACCATACGTTCACCAATACCACAAAGGAAACGGCAATCCTTGTAGCCGATTGGCTCCACAAAATCCTGCTATAACAGCATATATTACCCGATTGGCAGTCTATTTATGACATAGCCAGTCGGTATTCCCGTGGAGTTTGACCGGTTTGTTTTTTGAAAAATCGGATAAAATGCTGCGGATATTGAAATCCCAACAGTTCTGCAACCTGTTTTGTAGATGTTTCTGGGTCAAGCAACGCGCTTTTGGCGTGGTTTATCATCTTGAGCTGAACATATTCTTTGGCGGTCTTACCAGTCTCTGACTTGATAAGATCGCCAAAATAGTTTGGAGAAAGACAAATCCTGTCGGCAAAATACTTTACGGTCGGGATTCCGTCTGACATACCCTTTCCGGACTGCAAATAATCATCAAGCAAAGTCTCGAAGCGGGCAAGCACGTCGTTATTCAGTTCCTCGCGGGTAACGAACTGACGCTCGTAGAACCTCATACAGTAGTTGAGCATCACTTCAATATTAGAGACGATAAGCGACTTGGAGAATCGGTCTATGGGATGCTGTAATTCCCTGCGAATCTTCTCCATATAATCCTGAAGAATAATCCTCTCCTCCGCCGACAGATGTAGTGCCTCATTCGATGCATAGGAGAAAAAGGAATATTGCCCCATTTTTTGCGCCAATGGTGTTCTGTTGAGGAAATCAGGATGAAACAGCAAACCGATAGCTTCCGGTGCCGGACCATCATCCAGCCTATGAATTCCTACTGTCTGTCCGGGAGCGAAACTAACCACTGTCTCATCATCAAAATCATAGTTGGTCTTGCCGTAGTTGATTTTGCAGCCAGTAGTCTTTTTCAAAAAAAGGGCATAAAACCCGAAGTGCATACAATGGGTAGGTTGATGCACTGAGTCATCGAAATGAACAATGCTGACCAAAGGATGTCTGGTCTCAAACCCAAAATAACGGTTATATTTCTCTATACTGTCAGCTTGGTAAATTTCCATATAATTCTGCTTTTTATACTGCAAAATTAATGATTAATAACCAATATTCCAAAGCGATAGAACATATTCCGTAATCTTGGTTATTTTGTCCGTAACTTAGGTACCTCAACCCATGAGGTTATGAATTAATTTTGCACTATCAAAACTTCCAATTTATGACAGATAAAGAATTTCTCAAATATGCAGCCGAAGGCAACCTCATCGTGGCAGGCAGCGATATTCATCAGATTATGCACTCCATGAGTCAGCGGGCATTGCGCTTGACGGCGCAAATTAACAACTCCTACCACCCTGCTGATGATTTGCGGATGTTGATAGCCGAACTGATTGATAAACCTATTGATGATGGATTTGGTCTCTTTCCTCCATTTTATACGGATTGCGGTCAGAATATCACCATCGGTCGGCACACCTTTATAAATATGGGTTGTTCATTTCAAGACTGGGGAGGCATTTCAATCGGCGATGACTGCCTCATTGGTCACAACTGCACGATTTGCACCGTAAACCATTCAAAAGACCCTCAGCGGCGTGGCAATATGACCTGCCTTCCGGTCAAGATTGGTAATAAAGTGTGGATAGGTGCCAACGTAACAATCCTTCCGGGTGTCACCATCGGCGACGGAGCAATTATTGCCGCAGGTGCAGTCGTAACCAAAGATGTGGAACCGGAAACCATCGTTGGAGGTATCCCTGCGAAACTGATAAAAAATATTTGACGCATGAAAAAGACACTCATAGCAGCAGCGGTTGCGCTGGTAGCCGGATTTACAATAAATGCACAAAATCAAAATTCAGAAAATATGATGAAGACTGAAAACCTTAACCTCGTTCAGGAATGGGACAAGACCTTCCCGAAAAGTGAAAATGTTGACCACTCAAAGGTCACCTTTATAAACCGTTATGGCATCACACTTGCCGCCGACCTTTACAAGCCTAAGAACTCCGTTGGGAAACTTCCGGCTATTGCCGTAAGTGGACCTTTTGGCGCGGTCAAAGAACAAAGTTCCGGTCTGTATGCTCAGGAATTGGCTGAAAAAGGTTTTCTCACCATTGCTTTCGACCCCTCATACACCGGCGAGAGCGGCGGAAATCCGCGCTATGTAGCCTCACCGGATATTAACACCGAAGACTTCAGTGCCGCGGTTGATTACCTGCTTTCACGCGATGATGTCGATACGGAAAAAGTTGGTATCTTAGGTATTTGCGGTTGGGGAGGTATAGCAATCGAAGCCGCAATCAACGACCCGCGCATCAAGGCTACGGTTGCCTCCACCATGTATGACATGACCCGAGTGAACGCCAACGGATATTTCGACAGCGAAAACACTCCGGCACAGCGTAATGCAAAACGCGCTGCCTTGGCAGCTCAACGAACGGCTGACTACCGAAACGGGAACTACAAACTCGGTGGCGGAGTTATAGATCCGCTCCCTGCTGACGCACCTCAGTTTGTCAAAGACTACTACGCTTATTATAAGACACCCCGAGGATACCACAAACGCTCGCTTAACTCCAACGGAGGCTGGAACTTGACCTCAAACCTTCCCTTCCTTAACTTCAAGTTCTTTGAGTATGCCGATGAATTGGAAAATGCAGTGATGATTGTGCATGGCGACAAAGCTCATTCATTCTACTTCGGCAAGGATGCTTTCGGAAAGCTAAAAGGTGACAATAAAGAGTTTGTCGCAGTTCCGGGAGCAAGTCATACTGACCTCTATGACCAGATGGATATAATCCCATTCAAGCGCATAGTTGACTTCTTCAACATCAACTTCAACAAATGAAAATGAGGCTAATATCACTGACTGCACTATTGGCAATCTCCCTTACAGTGTGTGCTTGCACTCACGGTAATGAAGAATTAGAAAAGAATACTCAGGAAGATATGAAACCAGATTATGCACAGTTCCCACTCGCTGAGGGCAAGAACGGACAGGCTCCGACTATCCGACTCAGCAGCGGATATGATATGCCCATTGTCGGGCTCGGCACTTACAGCCTTACAGGAGACGTGTGCGTCAACTCCGTGAAATCCGCCATATCACTGGGGTTCCGAAAGATTGATACTGCTCACATGTATGGAAACGAAGCAGAAGTCGGACGCGGTGTCAGGGAATCCGGTGTTCCCCGTGAGGAGATTTTCGTGGCAACAAAGATTTATCCTAATCAGTATTCCAATCCTGAGAAGGCAATCGAGGACTGCATCAATAAACTTGACATAGGATATGTCGACTTGATGCTATTGCACCATCCGGGTTCCAATGATGTAAAAGCATACAAGGCTATGGAGAAATTTGTAAAAGAGGGTAAAATCCGTTCACTCGGAGTGTCATGCTACTACATCAAGGAAATTGACGACTTCATCAAGCAGGTTGACATCAAACCGGTGCTTGTTCAAAACGAAGTGCATCCCTATTATCAAGACTTGGATGTTGTGACCCACATTCAGTCGCTCGGAATTGTGGTCGAGGCATGGTACCCACTGGGAGGTCGAGGTCATCAGAAGGAACTGCTCAGTGACAGTGTCCTTACTGAAATTGCACAGAAATATGGAAAATCTGTTGCACAGGTAATCCTGCGATGGGACTTGCAGCGTGGTGTTGTGGTCATTCCCGGTTCAAGCAATCCTGCCCACATGGAAGAAAACATATCCATCTTCGACTTCAATCTCTCCGACGAGGAAATGGCACAGATAGAGGCACTGAACCGAAACGAAAAGCATGACTGGTATTAAAAAAACAAGCAATATTATGATTAAATTTTTATCTTTATTTTTAAGTATTTGCATGGCAGCCGTATCACTTAATGCCAAGACTTTGGTCGTTTATTACAGTTATACGAACAATGTGGAAAAAGTCATAGATAATCTCAGCAATCAGATAGAGTGTGATATCGTGGAGATAGAACCGGTGGAGAAAGGTCTCGATTATGCCGCGAATAACTATGCGATTGGAAGCGCATTGATCTCAGCCATACGCAGTAATCCGGACAGAGCGTCATCATATCCGGAAATTGACCCTGTCGACGTTAACCTTGACGAATATGACGTAATAATCATTGGTGCGCCGCTTTGGTGGAGTCAGATGGCTGCTCCCCTACAGACTTTCCTATTCAACAATGGTAAAAAGATGGCAGGAAAGAAAATCGGGCTGATAGTATCGAGTCACTCATCAGGAATTAGCGGAGTCGTTGCCGATGCGAAACGCCTGATACCTGACGGCGAATTTCTTGAACCTGCACTGTGGATGCGTTCATCAGAAATAGGGAATTGTGAATCAAAAATCGCTCAATGGCTCAAAGATATAAATTACAACGATATCTCAACATCAATAGCGACACCAACATCCTACGGTGATATTTCCTACACATTGGATTCTGGCTATTTACACGTGACAGGCAGCCACAATCTGCTCTCTCTGTTCGATAAATCAGGCGTAAAGGTTGGCGAAACAAAAAACTCTACTATAAACATTTCTCCATTGCCAAAAGGTCTGTATTTTTTGCTTGTAAATACCGAAACAGGCAACAAATCATATAAAATCATCAAATTTTGATGAAAAAGTAAATTTTTTTGTAACTTTGCAGTTGAAATGGTTGCTCTGTCATCCAAGAGTGGAGGCATAAATGAGCATCAAAAGGGAATGAGGTGTGATTCCTCAACAGTACCCGCTGCTGTAATTCCCGCTTTTGGCGTATAATATATCCAAAAGCAGAAGGTTTTCGCAACTTGCCACTGGTCACCTATTTTAGACCGGGAAGGCGCGATAAAACCGGGATAAGTCAGAAGACCTGCCTTTCAAACATAGAAAGCACCCACGGGATTATGGGTTTGACTTAATGACAACCGCATTACGGTTGGCAAATGTTGTCATATGCAGGTTTAACTGATTACGTTAAGAATACCCCATAACCCGTTGAATTACCTTTACCGGTATTTCTTCGGGTCACTTTTTTATAACAATCAGTTAATACAATGGCTTATCGTTTTATCCTGTCCATTGTTGCTTGCAGCATTATTCCGGGTATGAGTAAGGCTGAAGAACAAAAGGACTCCACATATCTTCTTAAAGAAGTTTTGGTCACGGCTCGGCATACGAACCGCGACATCATCCCCGTACAGACCCTCAGCGGCGAAGAACTACACCGACTTAACAGCAACAGTGTCGCCGATGCCCTGCGCTATTTCTCAGGCGTACAAGTAAAAGATTACGGAGGTGTCGGCGGCATAAAGACTGTAAACATACGCTCGATGGGTACGAACCATACCGGAGTGGTATACGACGGTATAGAACTTGGAAATGCTCAAAATGGTCAGATTGACCTCGGTCAGTTCTCGCTCGACAACATTGATGCCATCTCGCTCTACAACGGTCAGAAAAGTGAGATACTCCAGCCGGCAAAAGATTTCGGCTCGGCGGGAACTATCTATATGAAGACACGTACCCCGATATTTAACGCAGGAGAAACCTATCATGCAAGGGCAACAATAAGAACTGGCTCTTTTGACTTATTAAATCCGTCGGCATTGGTTGAACTGAAACTCAGCGAAAAAATATCAGCCTCATTGAGTACCGAATGGGTTAACTCAAGCGGAAAGTATAAATTCCGTTACCGGCGTGTCAATCCCGCGGGGGAACTGGCATACGACACGACAGCCGTGCGCCGGAATGGCGATATAAATGCTACCAGACTTGAGCTTAACACACATGGCACACTCACTACCGGCGAGTGGACCTTCAAGGCATACAATTACAACTCCGAGCGAGGGGTGCCCGGCGCAATCGTAAATAATGTGTGGCGGCGCGGTGAACGCATCTGGGACACAAATTCGTTCGTGCAAGGACGCTATATGGGCTTTTTCGGCAAATTCACGACTCTGAATAATGTAAAATATGCTTTTTATCGCACTCATTATGTCAATAATGATGACAAACAGGTCAAAATAGATAATCTCTACAAGCAGAAAGAAATTTACATATCATCTGCAAATGAATTTGAAATTACCGGCTATTGGCGCATCTCCGGAAGTTATGACTTCATGTGGAACTCTCTTGACGCCGATGTCTACGGTTTCGTAAAACCGAACCGCATATCCCAATTCCTTTCGGTTGCAACCGCTCTCAGTTTTGACCGGTTCAAAGCTCAGGCAAGTGTTCTCGGCACCTTCATTCACGACAATATCAAGGGGCAACAGGCTCCGGCAGACAAACACATTCTTTCGCCCGCTCTCTTTATGAGCGGCAATCCACTCAAGAACAAAGACTTTTCGGTCAGGGCTTTCTATAAACAATCCTTCCGGATGCCAACGTTCAATGACCTGTATTACGCTGACATGGGCAACTCCAAGCTTTCTCCTGAGCGGGTTACACAATATAATATAGGTATTGTTTACGAACATAACTCATCAACCACATTTATTTCAAGTGCGCGCCTGAGTACCGACATATATTATAATAAGGTAAAAGATAAAATCATTGCCTATCCAAAGGGACAACAATTCCGATGGACAATGCTCAATCTCGGACTGGTTGATATCCGTGGGATTGACGTTAGCGGACTGATTACTATAAATCCCTTAAAAGACTTATATCTTACAGCCAGAGCACAATATACATTCCAACGGGCAATAGACATAACTAATCCCACCGACAATTACTACCGGGACCAGATTCCATATATTCCGCTTCATTCAGGCTCGGCTGTCGCCAATGCTCAATGGAGAGGCTGGAGCGTGAACTACTCGTGGATATACGTAGGTGAACGATATAATCAACAAGAAAACATCAGATATAACTATACTCAACCGTGGTATACATCTGATTTATCCCTGAGTAAGGATTTCAGGCTCGGAAAAGTCAGTTTACGCGGATTAATCGAGGTCAACAACCTGCTTAGTCAGGATTATGACGTAATCCTCAACTATCCTATGCCCAAACGGAACTACCGATTCACCTTAACAGTTGAATTATGAACAATACGAAACATTTTTTCTTATATATTTTTCTGCCGCTCCTGCTGGGTGTTACCACAAGTTGTCGTGAGGACGAACTTGTGGTACCCACGGAGTATGAAATAATAGGCGATGAGACACGTACCGGTGAAATACGTGGGTTTTATTTGGTCAATGAAGGGAATATGGGTTCAAACAAATGTACCCTTGATTTCTATGACTATCATACGGGATTGTACTCACGTAACTTCTATGCAGAAAGAAATCCCAATGTAATCAAAGAACTTGGCGATGTTGGCAATGACATAGGAATCTACGGCAGCAAACTGTATGTAGTGGTAAATTGCTCACATAAGGTGGAAGTGCTTGACGCGCGCACCGGAATCCGACTGGGGCAAGTCGACATTCCCAACTGTCGCTACATCCGCTTCCACAGAGGAAATGCTTACGTAAGTTCATATGTAGGACCGGTTTTGATTGACCCGAACGCTCCTAAAGGGGCAGTTTATGAGGTTGACACCCTTTCGCTTGCCGTCACACGTAAAGTTTCGGTAGGTTATCAACCAGAAGAAATGGAAATTGTAGATGACTATATGTACGTTGCCAATTCCGGAGGATACAGAGCACCGAATTACGACAATACTGTTTCCGTAATACAGATGGTGGATTTCAAACAGGTTCAACAGATTCCGGTCGGAATCAACCTTCATCGCTTGAAAAAAGACAAATATAACAAATTATGGGTAACATCGCGAGGCGATTACCAGTCTCGTCCGTCGCGACTATATATCATGCAAAAGAAACCGGGGTTTAATCAGATGACAGTCACGGATACCATTCCGATAGCTTGCTCAAATATGGCGTTCTTTGGTGACAGAATGTATTATTATGCTACTGAATGGAATAATTACTCCGCGTCAAATAGCATCAGTTACGGCATAATCGATATCCGGACAAAAGAAATCATATCTGATAACTTCATTACTGACGGAACCGAGAAAGATATAACAATTCCTTATGGTATTGCCATACACCCTGAGAGCGGCGATATTTTCGTAACAGATGCCAAGAACTATGTATCATCCGGCACACTCTATTGCTTTTCGCCCGATGGCAAGAAAAAATGGAGCGTGCGCACCGGCGATATTCCGGCACACATAACTTTCCTGAAAAATGAATAAGAAAATCTCTTTTTTAACGGTTTTGTTGTCATTGCTTGGCTGCACTACGGAAATACCGATGGTCAACCTTGGGATTGATTATACATATTATATACCGCGTATGTCAAAGTTGCCGCTGGAATCTGCACTGACAGGTGCAGAATATCTTTGGAAAGTCAATGGAACGACCGTGTCGACCGACCGCCGTTATATCTTTATGGCGCAGGATGAAGGAACCTATAATCTATCGTTTGACATAATTGATGATGCAACGCCATATCATTTTGAGTTTACTGTAACCGTGCTTCATGAGGAAATAGAGTATTCTCCATATATATCGAAAGTCTATGAATATTGTCCGGCTCCGGGTCAGTTTGTCAACGAAATGCCGAGATATGAAGAAGGCGATACATACGCTGACATACTTCAGAAAGCAGAAGAGTCTATATCCGGTACCAATGACATCATGATAACCCTTGGCGGGTACGGCGGCTATGTAACATTTGGATTTGACCATACGGTAATAAATGTATCGGGCGAGAAAGACTTCCGCATTTGGGGCAACTGCTTTTACGAACTTCTTCAACCGGAAAAGAAAGGCGGGTCTGCTGAACCGGGCATAATCATGGTAAGTTATGATGAGAATTGCAACGGTATTCCTGATGATGAATGGTATGAACTTGCCGGAAGCGAATATCACTCAGAAAATACCTTCCACGGATATGAAATCACCTATCATCGACCTGACCATGACCGACAGATTATAGCCGATGATGACAACAGCCTTGACGATATTTATTATATCCGATGGGAGGATAACACCGGTGAAACAGGATTTTTAGCAAAAAACATATTTCATAATCAAGAATACTTCCCTAAGTGGATTACATGTGACGATATCTCATTTAAAGGTTCCCTTTTAGCTCCAAATGCTGAAGATATCAGCGGATATGGCGCATACTACATTCTTTATAGTTATCCATGGGGCTATGTTGACAATCATCCTAACGAATTTGCTGACCTCAACTCCTTCGACATTTCATGGGCTGTTGATTCCAACGGACAACCCGTAAATCTGCCCGGGGTGGACTTTATCCGTGTATATACGGGTGTCAACCAATATTGCGGATGGCTTGGAGAGACATCAACGGAACTGAGTCGTGCGCAGGATCTTCACATAGAGCTTCCGGGGCTCCCTACTCCCTGAATTTCATTTTATTAATTAACTAAATAATAAATCAAACATGAGAACAAATTTAATCTCATTAGCTATTGGATTAGCTGCCATGACAGCATCGGCACACCCGATAGACTTCGACAAAATCCGAAATTGGACCGGAAGAGGACCAAACCGTGCGGCATTAGTCATCCAGTTTAATGGTGACACTTACGGTCCTGACGCATACGTATGGGGTTATCGCTGGGAAAACGGCGAGAGACCGTCAGGCGAGACAATGATGAAGGCAATTTGTGCCAACTCCTCACGTCTCGCCATGCTCACGCAGTACACCGGTAGCATGGGCAGTACCCTCTGTGGCGTCGGCTATAGTCTCAATCAGGAAATACTGAACCACGTCTTTTTCAACTTCGACAAGGCAAAAGTATTCGAATTCATCAATTTTGATTATTATCACGTCAACTCCTTCATGGGACAGACCGAAGCACCGGGCGATAATGCTCCGGCGTTGGCTCAGGCAGCCATCGGCAAAGCCATCGCCGGCACTCATTACATTCAGCATCCGTTTGATTACGGCACATATGGCTATCCTGCCTATGATTATGACTGCTGGGATATCGATACAGATACTGAAGATAGAGTTGGCATGACTGCCTATGAGCCCAAATGGCTATCGGCTTGGTATGAAGGCTACTGGAGCTATTGGTGTGCAAATAATTTCTCGCAGGATTGGATGTACTCCGGCTCGGGGTTTACCGGACGCACGCTCGTTGACGGTGCCGTTGACGGATGGAGTTTCACTCAGTTTGAAAGTGCGATGGTCGGCGGTATGGGCGAAGGTGTCGCTCCATGTGAAAACGGGGAGATAGTCTACATGCCCGAAAGGCTGCTCACAGATGCGATTGATGCATCAAAATGCGTGCGAGCCATCGGCAAAGGAGGCAGTTCCATACCTCTCATCGTTAAATTTTCGGATAGAAGTAAAATTGACAACGTAGTACTACGTCTGAATTTCAATTCGGTATTGCCTTCAGTTAGTGACGTTTTAACCTCACTTGGCAAAGACCCGGCATTTTCAGTTGAAGGCAACAAACTGAGCATTGACGCCGATGGCGACGGAGTGTTCAACACATCAGGCGATGATACGGCAGCTGAAGGCAACTGGACGCTCACGGAATATGAAGACTGCGTGCTACTGTCATGCAATATTGAATCCGAGCCCGAATATCTGCTATATATGCCGAAGGCGGGTGTCGAGACTGTCGTTATACCGGAGAAACTGACCTTTGCGATTTCAGATAACGCTGATTATATCCCGATGTTTATCCAGAGAGCGGCGACATATGACGCCATAAACTACACTTGGTATCGCAGAAATGATGCTACCGCCAACCATAGCAGCAATTCAAGCGATATAGTGAAATCTGTCGCCACCGTAGCCGCGACCTTCGGTCAGCTATCCTATGCAGGCAATAAAGCCGGCGATGTCTATCTTCATGTAAGGGCACGCACCGGTAAAGGCTCATCATATTCTTACAGCAATATATGCCATTTAACACTGCTACCTCCGGTAACACCTATTGAAAGCATCGAGTTCAGCAAGAAATCAATAGATTCACCGCTCAACTCAACCATTGAGAATCCAATTACCATATATCCAGAAAACGCAACATATACGGCACTGACATACGCGACAAGCGATAATAAAGTTGCAACGGCAAGTGCTTCGGCAATAAAGACAACAAAGGTAGCAGGAAGTGCAACTATCACGGTAACTTCAACGTGGAATCCGGAGGTAAAAGCCTCTTTCGACATTGTTTCAGAGCTCCGGCATCCGGTAACAGACTTTGTAATCCAAGATGTAGAGGATGATGTAATTGTCCTGAATCCAAAACAAATGATTGGTGTCATTGCCAATCCCATTCCCGCTGATGCAGATATCCCCGATTTCAATGTTACCCTTGAGGGAGCCGGTTCGTCAAAAGATGAACTCATCGCATCAATGTATAAGGTAAATTATTGGGATGAACACAACACCCGCATCCAGTTCTATGAACTCAGCGGACATCGTGCCGGCGAATGTACCCTTACGTTGACCTCTACCGACGGCAGTAATGTTACGAAAACATATACGGTCAAGGTGGAGGAACAGGACCGAACTCCTATCGACGGCGGCTATACCGACGGCACCCTGATACTGAACGAAGAATGGTTCGGACATACAAACGGCGGCTTGAACTACATTACACCTGACGGAGAAATGATGTATCAGGTATATGAACGCGAAAATCCCGGAATGTCATTCGGATGCACATCGCAATACGCTACAATCTGGGCTGATAAATTCATAGCTATATCCAAACAGGCTGTCGACGCAGGTGACCCGCTCCCCGGCGGGGGCAGAGTTGTAGTGGCAGATGCCAAGACACTCAAGCGTTTAGGTTCAATCGATGACCTAATGTTTGGCGACGAGACCAAGAGTGCCGACGGTCGTGCCGTAGTGGGTGCTACTCCACAGAAAGTATATGTAGGAACGTCGAACGGAATCTACATAGTGGATATCAATGAAATCAAAGTAATAGGCAAGATTTCAGACTTTGATGAGAGCGGTTCGAGTGGAGCAGACCTCTATTCCGGACAGATAGGTGATTTGGTTCATGCCGGCAAATATGTTTTCGGCATAAAACAGGCAACCGGCGCATTTGCCATTGACGTTGAAACAGACCAAGTCATTAAGAAATATCCCATGGTTTCCGTGCATGGCATCACTCAGACAGCCGACGGAAACATCTGGATAGCCTCAAACATTAACGGTTGCGGACACTTTACCTGCATCGACCCCGAAACGCTGGAAGAAAATGAGGCAATGAGCGTGACATTCCCCTCAACGGTTTCTTACCCGACCTGCTCTTGGGGTGCTTGGCGAAAAACTCCATTTGTCGGCAGTCACAGCCGCAACACTATCTGGTTCTCAGCCGGCGGCGGTATAGCCGGCGGTTCAGCTAAGGACAAATACTATGGCTGGGAAGTGGGTTCCGACCCCAATGACCTCAAGCCGGTATTTGACATGGAAACGGCAAACCTGACCGGTTCTCATTCACAGGTAAAACAGAAAACTTACGGTAGCCTGCGTTTTGATGACCGTACGGGCGAGCTAATCGTAATGACTACAGAAGATTCCGCTTCGGGTCACTATCGATATAACTGGACTCATTTTGTAAATCCTGAAACAGGCGAAATAATGCGTACCATTGCCTTACGTCCCTATTATTGGTTCCAGTCATTTGCAATTTTCCCTGACAAGCATGACGCGGTCATAGACCTTGAGGATATCTCCGTAAGCCTCACTGACGGCGACAAGGTTCTTGACCTTTCCGAATTTGTAACCGATAAGGATAATATTGACGCAAATATCAAACTTTCAATTCCTGAAACGCCGATATTGTTGACAAATGATGATATTCTGGCTGAAAACCATGCTGAAATAAGCCTTGAAGGCAAAAAACTGACCATTTCTCCGAAATCGGCAGGCAAACACTTCTTCACCCTTGCAGCTCAGTCAAACGGACGCACCGTAAGCAAAACCATTACGGTTAATGTTGGAGATACGTCAACCGGCATCGATTCCGTTAAAAATGATCGCGGCTCCATATCGTGTGACGGCAAGCGCATCTATTTCACCGGATTAAGCGGTCACAAGTTCCAGATTTTCGACATTTCCGGACGTCAAGTTGCCGATTTCTATGTAGATTGTGAAAACTATACGTTTGATTTCGGTTCCCATAACGGAATTTTTATTGTGAATTCCGACACAAACATAACCACAAAAGTGATTATACGGAAATGAAACGAGCTCTAATTATGATTTCTGCCTTTTTAGCGGCGATGGTTTCGACCATCACCGCTCAGGAGGCGGATTATACCCAAGGGATAATCTGGGTAAATGAAGACTGGTACGGTCATCAGAATTCTACCGTTAATTACCTTTTGCCGGATGAACCTAACGGCGATTTTTGGAAATATCGCATCATTCAATCGGAAAATCCCGGCATGGAGCTCGGCTGTACCAACCAATACGGTGCGCTATGGCATGACCGACTGCATCTGATTGCCAAACAGGACAAGGACCCCGGTGCTACAATTACCGGCGGAAGAATAACCGTATGCGATGCGAAAACCATGAAAATCCTCCATCAGCAGAGCCTTATTGACCCATCGGGAGCGCAGTGCGACGGTCGCGGATTTCTTGGTATAGATGAACACAAAGGGTACATTTCAACAAGTAACGGGGTGTGGGTCTTCAATCTTGACAATTATACCGTTACCGGTCAGGTTGAAGGGTCAGACAATCCTAATGCAGGCGGCGACAATGACAAGCCCAACACTGATCCGACTGGCTCGCTCTATCATGGACAGTCAGGCATGATGGTCTCAGCAGCAGGAAAAGTCTTCATAGCTCATCAACAATATGGTCTGCTCATAGTAGACCCTGTTGAGGATAAAGTTACTGACGTCATTTCCATGGATATAGTGCAGCAGGGAGCCGGAATAGGGTCCATTGTTAAATCAAAAGATGGTTATCTATGGCTGTCAATAGCGAAAAACCTGCAAGGGACCGGAGCTTTTTTGAATTATATAGTAAAATTAGACCCTGAGACACTCGAATATGAAATCATCGACATTCCCGAAGGAATGTATCCACCGTCAAATTCATGGTACGCGTGGACTCCTGATGCGTTTGTCGCCTCCACGGTTCAGAATTGCCTTTATTGGAAAGGCGGTCCCAACCGATGGTTTACAGGTACGAAAATCTATAAATTTGACTGTGATACCCATCGACAGACGCTATTTATAGACTTGGAAGAAGAGGGTGCGAACTGGAAACTGTATGGATGCGCCATAGGAGTTCATCCGGAGACGGATGAAATATATATGGCTCTATATCACGAATTTGGGACCCCTACATATATCACCCGCCGCTACTCGCCTACGGGAGAGAAGATAAGGGACTATGACATGATTATGAATTACTGGTTCCCGTCGCTGCCATTATTCCCTCAATCCAACAAAGATGAAGATTCGCGAATAGAAAATATCGAAATATCCAATTCATTGGAGACCGGAACAGTTTACAATCTTCAAGGTTTCCCTCTCAGAACCAATGTTGAATTCGGAAAATGGACAGGACTGAACTCAGGCATTTACCTATGGAAGGGCAAAACCATGAACCGGAAGTTCATCGTTCCTTGATTACTGAGGTTTGTGGTCAAAGAGGGGCGTAAGGGCAGGAAGGAGACGATGGTAGCGGAGTTGGAGTGCCAGATAGTCCAGACGGGTTGAGAGGTATTGGTTCTGGTCAAGGAGGAACTGGGTGAGGGTTATCTGGCGAGCGTCGAAGGATTTTCTCAGCAGGCGCAGATAATCATCGGAACCAAGTACCCGCTCGTACTCACCCATCAGCTCCATGAGATGGCTCAGTTCGGAGACGTCGGCAGCAAGGGAAGCTATGCGCTCCTCACGCGCTTGGTCAAGTTCCATCTGTCGCGCCTCCGCTTCAAGCCGCATCGCGGTGTTGCTCTTGCGCGCACTGTAGGCTGGAAGTTTCAGCCCGAGCGAGAATCCATTAAAGTGAACACCCTCCTCAAAATCATGGACGTAACCTACCGAAAGTGACGGCATGTTTTTCATGCGCTCCATGCGCGCATCATCAAGCGAACGCTGAGCGGCAATCTGCTTTTCGATTTCGTCAGGAGTCATCAGGGGAAGCTCCACGGGACTATCGGGATAGTCAGTCAGCCGGTCAAGTCCGGAGGGCATAATCTGTCCGAACCCCACAAGGATTGCCATACGGTCATATTCCGCGCGGACATCGGCAATCTTTTCACGCACGGCAAGCAGTTCAAACTCCGCCTTCCGGCAGTCAATCACTGTGGCTTGACCATTGTCAAGCATCCTCTCCATCGACGCGCTGACCTCTTCCAGATTTGACTGAATTTCGCTAAGAATATCGAGACGCTTGCGCGCATCAATCAGTTGCAGAAGCCGGTCGGCTACCTCATAGCGGAGCCAGCGTTCGGTCTGTGCCGCAGCGTTTGACTTTATTCCTGCCAGATTTGCGGCAGCCTGACGGCGCGCGCCGTACACTCCGGGCCACTCAATCTCCTGACTGACCTCCAATCCCCAGCGATTTCCCGCACCGACTTGCTGCGGCCATTTGTACTCAAACCCTACTTCGGGACCGGACAGCGAGTTTTCAGCCTTCAGAGCCATTATTTGCGCATCAAAACCGCTTTCAAGTGAGCGAATATTTGAAATCGAGTCCAAAATCTGATTCAAAATCCGGTTAAACTGCGCGGTTTGTGCCGAAATCGCCACCGGAATTGCAAAAAATATGGCAAGAATAACCTTTTTCATTATTTTCTATTGTTAATCAGCGAATAAATAGCCGGAACTACATAAAGATTTAAAACGGTAGAGGAAATCAGACCTCCAAGAATGACCAAAGCCATGGGCGACTGGATTTCATTACCCGGCTCCGAGCCGTTGACCGCGAGCGGTACAAGCGCGAGAGCAGACGTCAACGCAGTCATCACGATAGGCAGCAGACGGTCTGTAGAACCGCTGATAACCCGCTCGCGAAGCGGCATTGCCGACAGAGAATTATAGTGGGAAATCAGCAACATACCATTGCGTGTAGATATGCCCATCAGCGAAATAAAGCCGATAATCGCCGGAATGTTGACCTCTCCGCCCGTAAGCCACAAAATCAGTACGCCACCAATAAGCGCAAGAGGCATATTCAACAAAATCAACGCCGTCTGACTCCATGAGCGGAACTGACCGAACAGGAGAAGCATAATGATAAGTAGCGCGCCTATTGACGTGAGCAACAATGTTCGACCCGCCTCCTCTTCGTTTTCAAACTGCCCTCCGTAATTGATATAATATCCGTCGGGAAGGGTGACATCATCGGCAATTTCACTCTGGATATCATTGATTGCGCCACGAAGGTCACGCCCCTCGACATTACAGCTGATGATAATTCTACGCTTGACGTTTTCGCGGTTTATTGCGCTCGGACCTGACGTAGAGATTATTTCCGCAAGGGCAGAGAGCGGTACTGTTCCCGACGGGGTATCAATCGGGAGGGAGCGGAGCGCATCGGCACTCCGGCGGCTTTCCGGCGAGAGTATCAGCGTAAGGTCATAAGGATAATCACCATCATACACCCTGCTGACGGACTCGCCGCTCAACGCAAGGCTTATCCACCGGCGGAAATCGGCAAGCGAGAGTCCATGGGCGGCAAGTGCATCGCGCCGCGGACGTATAAGCAACTCCGGACGCTCGACAAGCTGCTCTACATTGAGGTCAACAATACCGTCAACTTCGCTCACCGACGCCTTGATTTTCTGCGCAAGCGAGTAAAGCGTTGACATATCCGGACCGAAGAGCTTGATTGCCACCTGACTTTTTGAGCCCGAAAGCATCGCGTCAATACGGTGGCTGATTGGCTGACCTATCTCCACGTTTACACCCGGAAGTTCAGTCAGGTTATGTCGTAATTCAGCTTCGACCTCTGAACGCGACCTGTCTGTCAACTTATAAGGCACTTCTAACTCCGACGCATTCACGCTCAGTGAATGTTCATCAAGCTCGGCACGCCCGGTCTTGCGCGCAACGGTGCGCACTTCCGGAACGGACATTATCACGCGTTCCGCCTCACGGGCAAGTTTGTCACTCTCCTCAAGCGAAACTCCCGGCAGGGTTCCTATGTTGATTGTAAACGACCCTTCGTTAAACCGCGGAAGAAATCCGCGCCCGAGGGTAAAGAACAACCCCAGAGCAATCACGAACAATACGCCGGTAGTGACGATTATCGGTTTCGGACGGTTGAGGGTCGCCGAAAGCGTCCGGTTGTAGAACTTCTTGAATCTGACACTGAATTTAGGTTCGGCGTCAAGTTTCGCGCTCTCCTTTCTGTTGCCGAGCAGATAATAACAGAGTACAGGCGTGAGGGTCAGCGCAACAAAAGTCGATGCTACCAGTGCGATAATGAACGCCACGCCTAACGGAATCAGCAGTCGACCTTCCACACCACTAAGGCAGAAAAGCGGAAGGAAGCTCGCCATAATGATAAGCGAGGAGTTGAAAATAGGCATACGTACCTCGGCACTTGCTTCGAATACAACCTTCAGAGCCGGCAGCCGTTCCTCCTTTGGCAATGCGCGATTAAGACGCAACCTACGGTATACATTTTCAACATCTACTATCGCGTCATCAACAAGTGAGCCTATGGCGATGGCTATACCGCCAAGACTCATCGTATTTATTGTAAATCCAAGCAGATGGAGCACCAGAACCGTAACGAGGATACTCATTGGTAGCGCAACGAGCGAAATCAGCGTTGTCCGAAGGTTCATCAGGAAGAAAAACAGCACTATGGCTACGAAAATCGCACCTTCAAGCAGTGTACGCTGCAGATTGTTGATACTTGTCTCAATAAAATCGTTCTGGCGGAAAATATCGGTATGCATCTTAACGCCAGCCGGAAGCTGAGAGGCGATTGATTCCAGTTCGGCATCAATCCGAGCCGTCAGCGACGGGGTTCCAGTGTTAGCCTGTTTCGTGACGGTGATGATTACCGCAGGAGTGCCTTCGATGCTTGCCGCACCGATTTTAGGCTCGGCGGAAGCATTGCCCACCTTCGCCACATGACCTACGGTCAGTCCGCCGCCGATAGGAGCAGCGGCAATCTCCGCCGGGTCAGTCGTATTGAGGTCGGCGCGCACCAAATATTCATTGCCGAAGTCCATGACCACACCGCCTGAGGCATTGTCATTCATCCCGCTGACCGCATCGGCGACCTGACCGAGCGAAATGCCGTAAGCCTGCATCTTCATCGGGTCGAGGGCTATCTGCATTTCCTTGGCATCGCCGCCCAGAACCGCCACTGCTGCCACTCCGCTGATTGACAGCAATCGCGGCGTGATGGTCTTGTCGGCAATAGTGCGCAACTCCATCATCGAGACGGAATCGCCGGGCGACGTCAGCCCGATAATCATCATCTCGCCGAGAATTGACGACTGCGGACCAAGCACCGGAGCGTTCACCCCGGCAGGAAGCTCTACCGTAGCCAGCCGCTCGGTAACCATCTGACGCGCAAGGTAAGCATCAGTATTCCAGTCAAACTCCGCCCACACAACCGAAAAGCCGGGATTTGACGCCGAGCGCACGCGGCGTATGCCGGTCACACCGTTTACCGCCGACTCGATAGGATACGTTACCTGACGCTCAACCTCCTCAGGCGCAAGCCCGGAAGCCTCGGTCATCACTACCACAGTGGGCGCGGTCAAATCCGGAAAAATATCAACCTCCGTGCGTGTCAGCGACCATATTCCCGCCATCATGATAACCGCCGACAGAACAAGCACTGCCACTCGGTTTGCCAATGACGCACTTAAAATCTTGTTCAGCATAACGGCTTAATGGCTATGATTATGACCTGATGGAATTGCGCCGCTACTTTCAGCCAACCTTACGGTAATGACGCCGGCGGTCACCACGCGGTCGCCTTCTCCTACTCCGGAAAGAATCCTGACCCTCTCGCCGTCAGACACTCCGAGCGTCACCGGGGTTTTCAAATAATGCTCAGGAAGCACCTCTTTATAGACAAAATGTTCGCCCTGTTGCTCCGTTATGGCTGTAAGCGGCAGGGAAATCACACTCTCGCCGCCAGAAGAAAGCAGCCATGCCTCTACCGTCGAACCGGGCGCGAGCGTTCCGTCATTATTAAAGGAGAAAAGCACTGAAGCGTAGCCGTCTGCGGCAGAAACGCCGCCTGACTTACCGCCGAGGCTGCTGAGCAGAATCGACCTGCCGTCAGAGGTCAGGAGTCTCACATCGGTAATATCGCGCAGACGCGAATAATTGTCGGCAGACGTCTGTGAGCGCAGTGTCAACCGCCCGTCGGCTGCGACCGATGCGACAGGACTGCCCGCGTCAACATACGTTCCATCTGAAGCAAGCAACGCGGTTACCGTTCCGGCAATCGGCGACACAGCCACGCCACCGGCAGCCGAAGGCGAATAAGCCGCCTGCGCCTGACCGAGAGCAGCCACAGCCGCCTGATAATCAGCCGCAGTGACAAGTTTTTCTTCATATAAGGGTTTGAGTCGGTTGACCTCTGCCTGAGCGGCATCGAGAGCCGCCTTTGCCGCAAGATTGGCATCACCGCCGGCAACCGCCGAAGCATTGACCGACGCGACAGGACTGCCCGCTCCCACCGTCTGACCTACGTTCACCCGATAGCGGACAATGCCCGCTACAGGAGCCGGAACCACGCCCTCCGAGCCGGCGGCGCGCTCAATCACAGCCGAACAGCGGATGCTCTCCGC
The DNA here is from genome assembly GCA_964586765.1 of uncultured Bacteroides sp. Classification (GTDB taxonomy): domain Bacteria; phylum Bacteroidota; class Bacteroidia; order Bacteroidales; family Muribaculaceae; genus UBA3263. The sequence continues at coordinate 3,012 of CAZPHN010000003.1, read as the reverse complement.
CATCGGAGCGGCATAAACGGAGTCAACCTTCACGCCGAAACGCTCAGCCATCTCATCATGGAGAACTACTATACCATCCGGCTCCTTTTCATGGTCATGTTCCTCAGCCTCGGCAAGTTCCGAAGCATGGTCATGCCCCTCGTGCTCATGGTCGTGGTCATGGTCCTTATGGCTGCAAGCAGTCAAAGCAAACGCCATAATTCCGACAAAAAATACTTTTTTCATACTTCTGTTCTAATTTATGGCGCAAAATTACCCAAAATCCTCTGCAACCCAGTGGCAAACTTCCTCCCCTGACAAGGGCGAAGCCCACAAACTATGGGGAAAAAACAGGAAAGTTATTTACGTTTTATATAGCTCTTACCCTCGGCGTCTGGACCGACAGGAAATATATCTTTGAATTGAAGTTTGCCATCGATATCGACTGCTTGCACCACAATCCAAGTGTAATCGCTTTCAGGCGACCATTTGTATTTAACCATATAGCCGTCCTCTGACCCTAAAGGCTCAACTACAAGTGACTCCATCCCGTATTTGGAAACATCTTGTGCATGAATGACTGCATCTGCATCATATTTAGTTGTATATCCTGCGAGTTTCTTAATCAACTCCGGAGACATATGATTTTTCATCAATTTTACGTTCGCATCCTCATCCTTCTCTAAGTTCTGCATATATGTTACGTAGAACTCTTTGATTTTTTCTTCACACTGCCCATAGGAAAAAAGCGCGCTCATTGAGAGAACGGACACAAAGAGCATTTTTAACATAAAGTTCTTCATACTAAATTATCTATTAAAGAGTTGATATTTGGAAAGATGTCGCAAAGATACTAAAACATTTGGAATTTGCCAACATTAATCGGCGCAGCAGAGTTCACCTGTCCCTTGGGAGCGGCGCGCGTCCTCGCGCGCCTGTAACACCACTATTTACCAGTCAGTTACCAGCACGCGAGGACGCATGCCGCTCCCAAGGAGTTTTGTTCGAGGTGTATGGTAGATTAGTACATCGAAAATTTAACTATGATATATGCGGATTTTCTGTTTTACACCATCGGCTATAACTACATATATTCCGGGAGCCAATTCGATTGTACCCGAAGGACCGCAATACACTTCAACTCCCGACATGTTGAAAACCTGAACGCGTTCCGCTCCGGAAACAACTATCGCATTAGACTTCGCAATAATCGTAGGTACGGACTCGCTTTCGAGAACGTCAACGCTTGTCGTGCCATTATATTCGCGAATATCTGTAAAATTAGACCAAGTCGGATGGTTGGCATAAAGCGAGAGGGAACCATCAGGAACATATAACGTGGCGTTTCTATACGCATTTGTCGAAAATGATGATAGAGGAGCATCCACCGGAACCTCAGAATGAACCTGCACTGTTTTCACCACATCACTACCTGCAAAAACATTCTCGCCAATAGACTTAACATTTCCGCCGATGGTGATATCCTCGATTGCAGCATCTTGACTAAACATATCCGGCAATATTTCAGTCACATAATCACCGAATTCAAGAGTTTTCAACTTAGGTAAATTACACATTGACTCCTTAATCGCCTCATCTAAATCGCGACCTATGTACATTTCTTCGATTATGTTGTTTGGGCCGAATAATAAAGACGGACCAAATAACACCATTGTACATATATCTTTATCATAAATCAACTTAGAATCTGTATCTTCAAAAGTTACTGATTTTAGTTTGCCAAGATAAGGTCTGCTATCCCACCAGCCGAAAGCTGCTCGTTCGATTATGTCAACAGAACTGGGAATTGAGACTGTTGACAATGAGTCACACCCCCAAAAAGCTAACTCACCGATTCTCTTTACGCCATTAGGGATATTAATACTCTTTATGCCAGAATAGCCGAATGCACATTGCTCTATTTCTGTTACGTTACTGGGAATATTAACTTCCTCAAGAGAATCACACATCCAAAACGCTCCATGTCCTATTACTTCTACATAATACGGCAATTTGATGCTTTTTAACGAAATGCACTCCTGAAATGCAAGATATCCCACTTTTTTCAATTCTCTTGGCAACTCAACATTCTTTAAATTTGTACAACAATCAAAACATAATGCACCAATTGAATCAGCAAACCAACTTTCAATACAAACACTTTCAAGATTTCTGCAATCTTGAAATGCGCCCTTTCCTATTTGTTGAACACCTCGAATAAAATTTGCTTCAGTACCATCCCATCCCGCGAATGCATAATCGCCTATATTATTCAACCATGTGTGATACAGTGTAAGCTCAGTGACCTTTTCTCCGTTTTCATATAGTTGGTGAGCACTCCATAGTGGGTTGTCTTCTGCTCGTGCATAATTAATCTCCTGCCACTTTTTGACATCAGGCGTATGTACTTCTTTAAGACTATTACATCCATCAAATGCGCAGGAATCAACTAAACAAACACTACCCGGAATTTCAATTGAAGACAATCCATTACACCCCCAAAACGCCAGTTTCCCAATTTCAGTAAGTGATTCCGGTAGCTTTATAGCTTTCAGGTTTGATACATTAAATTCTAAAAAGTAAGGATCTTCATACCATTTTGGGTTATCATCACCCACGTAACCTCCTTCAAACCAATCCATTCCAAACACCGGCGAACCAGCTCCAAAAGTAGTTACACTATATTTATCATCAATAATTGATGGAACTATAACTGTAGTTTTATAATAACTATCCCGATAAATCCTCGTAACCGTTGCAGAACCATTATCATAAAGCAGATAGTCAATGCCGTCAAGTGAAAAAGACTGCTGTGCAGATGACGTTAACGAACTCCATAAGCATAATGTCAAGCAAAGTAATGATACTAAGTTTCTCATTGTGTTAATAACTTTTGCCTCCTGATTCCCTAATTCGGCGGTTTGATTTGGGTACAAGAAAAGAGGGGAATTCATCGCACCTCTATCATAGCTAAACAGGCCCGCCAAGGCCTACAACCTGAATGATATATGAGGGTAGAATAAACTGCCCCTC
>CAZPHN010000002.1:0-154467 GCA_964586765.1 uncultured Bacteroides sp. | reverse complement strand
ATGTCGGCTCGCGTCTGGCCTTCCGCGGTAAACTCGTTAAAGCGCAGAACGTGGCGGCGTATAAAGCGATACACGAGGTGGCGTAAGCGAGAAAGCGTAAAGCGAAAAGAAAAGCCTTCGAACATAGTCCGAAGGCTTTTCAAATACAGAGCCGGGAGGCATTAAGACACCCGGCGAAGCCGGGTCGAAATTTTTTGAAAAAAGGAGATTTGAGTTACGTTTCGTTTTTCCGAATGGAACGCTTCGTTTTGGAAGGTGCGAACATTTCGTTTTGCGGATTATAAAATAGATGTGTGATGTAAAAATGAATGTTGTTTTAGTATATTTTAACCGCGCAAAGATAATAAATTTTTCTCAAAATTAGCTCTTTTGTGCTATTTTTTGCGGTCACCCCCTCCATGACGCCCGTAACTTTGCAGTCGATTATGGAGACTATGGATTCGATTTATAGGGAAGATTTTGTCAGATGGGCGCGTGAATGTGTCATGATTCGCCATAAACTGACGGGACAGATGGTCTGTTGGGAGCTCAACAAGCCCCAGCTGAGGGTTTTAGCGATGATGGAGGAACAGCGCAGAGCCGAAAAGCCTATCAGGCTAATCATGCTGAAGGCGAGACAATGGGGCGGGTCTACCCTGATTCTTCTTTACATGGCGTGGATTCAGCTTTATCATGCCGAAAACTGGCATTCGCTGATTTGCGCCCATGTAAAGGACGCTTCTACCACCATCCGCGGACTTTATTCCCAACTGATTGACAACTATCCGCAGGGTCGTCTGCCGGAAGGGGTCAAACTCGTTCCCTATGAGGGGCTGAGAGCCGTAAAACTGCTCGCCGGGAGAGGATGCAGGATTTCGGTCTGCTCGGCTGAAAATGTCGATGCCGCCCGCGGTGCCGACTATTCCATGGCTCATCTGAGCGAGGTGGCTTTCTGGGCGGATACCCCCGGAAAGAAAGCCGCCGACCTTGTCCGCGCAATCTGCGGCTCGGTAGCAAGAGTGCCGCTGTCGCTGATTGTGATGGAAAGCACAGCCAACGGTGTGGGCAATTTCTTCCACCGCGAATGGGTGCGCGCGTCCGAAGGCAAGTCAGACAAGCTGCCGGTTTTCGTGCCGTGGTATGAAATTGACATGTATCGCGAACTGCTTACATGCACGCCCGCGGAGCTGATGGCGCGCCTTACGGACTATGAACGCGACATTATGGACCGTCATAGCCTGAGTCTCGAGCAAATCAACTGGTATCACAACAAGAGCCTCGAATATGCCTCACATGACCAGATGACCGCGGAATACCCGACGTCGCCTACCGAGGCATTTGCCGCCGTGGAAACATGCGTCTTCCCCGCGCGCCATGTCGAGGCTCTGCGCGGCGGAGTCTGCACCCCCTTGGCGGTGCGTGACTTTGACCGCGAGCGCGAAGAGTTTTTCGACGCCCCCGGCGGCGGACTGGAAGTCTGGTCAGAGCCATGTCCGCCGGAGGAAATAGGCTATCGTCCCGCCTACGTAATCACCGTCGATGTGGGCGGAAGGTGGAGCGGTGCCGACTGGAGCGTCATTGCCGTTTTCGACACCCGGCGCATCGGCGCGATGGAACTCGTAGCGCAATGGCGCGGACATGTCGACCACGACATTCTCTGCCGCATTGCCCTCGCCCTCGGTCGGCGTTACCATGACGCCCTCCTTGTCATCGAGAGCAACACCCTCGAGAGTCAGTCGCTCGGAGTCTTGGAGCGACTGGCAGCCTCGGGTTACCGTAACCTATACCAGAGGGTATGTTACGAAAGTGCCGACGGAAGGCAGGAATTCCGCTATGGATTCCATACTAACGTAGCCACCAAATCGGCGGCTATCGCTGACCTGATGGCTATGATGCGTGACGGACTGCTCATTGAACGCTCTGCCGCCGCAATTGAGGAACTTGCCGCCTATACCCGGCGGCAAAACGGCTCCATGGGTGCCCCTGACGGAATGCACGACGACATGGTCATGACGCGCGCAATCGCCGCCTACGCCCTCCGCCAGTCCCGACCCCGCCCCCTCCTGCAAGTTAAAAATGAGAAATGAAAAATAAAAAATTCTTCATTCTTAATTTTTCATTTTTCATTTCTCAGAAGGGATACCCGATCGCCAAGTGGAACGCCAGCGAATTCTTAAACGAGGTCATGTTGTAATAACCATGGCGCGACGTCTCGTAAGGAGCGTGGATGCCGATGCCAAGGTCACCGCGGATTACCAGCATGCCGATATCGACTCGGATGCCGGCTCCCGTACCTAACGCCAAGTCTCTGCCAAAAGTCTTGGCTCTCAACTGACCTCCCGGACGCTCCGGGTCTGCCTTCAGAAGCCATACATTGCCGGCATCAACGAATACCGCGCCATGTATCGGACCGAAAATCGGGAAACGGAGCTCTACATTCGCCTCGAACTTAAACGTACCCGTCTGGTCAAAGTAGTTGCCGTTACGGTCTGCCTTCGGGCGATAGGAACCCGGACCGAGCGAACGCACCGTAAACGCACGGATTGAGTTTGCGCCGCCTACCCAGAACTGCTCCGCGTAAGGAACCTGCGATGAATTGCCATAAGCATGGGCAACACCGCTTGCCACCCTGCCGTAGAGCCATGTATCTGAGTAACCCAGACGGCGTCCGTAAACCAACTGACCCGAAACCTTGAAGAACTGCGAGATAGGTATGCCGAACAGTCGCTTCTCATGTTTCGCGCCACACAGCCGCCAGATGCCGCAGAATGCGCCGCCTGCTTCCTGTGCCGTCGCAGTCCAGCTGAGCGAGTTGACTCCGCTGAAAATACGGTCATAGTTGTAGGTATACATTATCTGAGGGAGGAACTGCGAACGGAAACTCTCCGCAATTGCCCTGTTCTCAGCCATCAGCCGGTCAAACTCCGTGGTGGTCTTCAGCAGGTTCGTATACGTTAGCTTAAGCAAAGTCAGCGTATTCGAAGAGTAACGCGAGGGATTCCAGTCATAGCCGTAAGAGGCGTTGAACTGCGCCATCTGGAAATAGTGGGGACGGTTAAGCAGGTCCGCGTTGAGGGTAATTCGCGTCCAGCTCAGGTCGCGCCTCAACCGCGGCAGGAACTTCGGAGCCAGAAGGCGAGGGAAAGCAAGTGAACCCTGCAGCCCCACCTCATATGAGTTGAAAACCGATGAGCGTCTGCGTCCGGTTTGCCACTCATAGGCTCCCGTAAGGGTAACGTTCAGCTGCTCGCCGCCGCCAAAGAGATTGCGGTTCGTAACGCCGAACAGAAGACCCGGACCGAGATAAGAGTTCGACTTCGATGAGACATTCGCCTCAAGGCGCGCCTCAAGCGGCACGTCAAGCATACAGTCTACCGTCACGTCAAGCGTGTCCGAACCGCGGCGTAGTGCCATGCTGTCGGTCGGCGTAACGTTGATGTCGATGCTGCTGAAAATACCGAGGCGGCTCAGACGGGTCTGCGTATTGTTTATGCCGCGGAGAGTCAGCTGACGTCCCGTGCGCGTAACGATACACTCGTCGACAAGGGCGTCACGGAACCTGACGGGCATATACTTGACCAAAGTAGCGCGCCCGGTCCTGATGGTGTCCGGAGTTCCCGGCTCACCGTTTGCCCGGCGAACTATCATCGTGACCTTCCCCGTCTTGTATCGTCTAAGGGCGGGAGCAGGCACATTGGACGCCACGGCAAGCCGCAAGGCTATTTTTCCGGGGGTCTGCACCGAATCGGCAAGATACTCTATGAACTCCGGCGAGAAATAATAATACCCGCGGTTTCGGAGTGACTGCGCGATTTGCGTGCGCGCGTTGGCAAGAGAGTCAACGCTATAGCGGCTGCCCGGCTGAAGATACGGTATCTTACGCGCCACTGAGTCAATCATGTGTGCCAATGCCGTAGTATCCGGAAGATACTCTATGGTATCCAGAAGGAAAGCCGGACCCGTTTTCACCATATAGGTAACGGTTTCAATCTTGGAATTGCGTCCGTGGGTAAGTTTATAATCCGCGCTGCCACGAAAATATCCGTTGTTTTCAAGCACTTGGTCAATCATGCGCGTGCGCAAATCAGGTCGCACGTCGCTTATCAGCACCGGCTCTGACGCCCACTTGTCGTAAACCCAGTGTTTCAGCCCATGCTTGTGTCCGCTCCAGTGATTCCAAATCCAGAGTCCCACAGGAAACGGATTGCGGATTTTAGTCCAAGGCCACGGATTGTTGGGTTTCACGCTGACCGACTTGGAGATTTCGCTCTTGAGTCCGGAAGGGATTTTCTCGCCCGACTCACCTTCGATTTTCAACTTCATGCCGTCGTAGAGCGCATCGTCGTTGGCTATTCGCTTGGTGGTCGAACACCCCGCCAGCAGCAGTGGCAGCAACAGGAGGATATATCTTAAAGAGCGTATCATTTTTTCTGATTTTTGCGGAAAATAAACAAATCGCCAAGACGACTTACCTTACGTCTCATCACGAAACCGACACCCGTCTGAGTCACTTCGCCTTCAAGGATTGACTCATAGCCCGTATGGCGGAACAGCCGGACATACATCGAGCCCGCGTCATTGAGCAGATACTCGAACGAGATATCGCTGACAAGGTTCTGCGCGAGGTTCTCCTCGGCGTTGGCATCGGTCGAATAATTACCGCCTACTACTATCTTGAAGCGGTCGTTAAACAGCGACTTGGAGAGCTGATAGCTATACTGGGTGGCAGTGCTTGTCGAGCCGTCGCGCGTGCGGTCATACTGATCCATGCCGAAGCTCAGGTCAACGCCCTTGATGGAGTTTGCCGCCCATGTGTTGAGCTGCGAAGTCAGGAAGCCGTAGAGCGCGTTGCCGCTCAGGTTGGCGTTGCCCGTAGTGCCCTGTCCGCTGTAAACTCCGTAGAGCAGCAGGTTCATGGCCTGATTGGCGCGCTGGGTCGGACTCATGGACCTCAGTTCGTTCTGAACGGTTATGTCGTCGTTGGTCTCCAAGTCGAACGCCACCTCCATGCGCTCCAAGGTGCCGGTCACTCCGAGGATAACGTCAAACACTACCAGACGCGAGTTCTCGCCTGAGCGGGTAACATTGGCTTTTACGTCGTCCGTGGCGTGAATGTTGAGCGTCGGGTTAAGTATCGGTCCGTTAAACGCCACGTAGCTGCCCTGATTGAACGAGAAGTTCTTCTCCGAGATAACCGGGAGCGAATAGCGGAAGAAACCGGAGTTGATGGTGAAGCGTCCGGTCAGACGTCCGTCAGGCTGCGTCGGACTCATGGTGTAGTCAAGTATGCCTTCGCCCTTGATTTGCGCGCGGTTCTGTCCGTCGGCACTCAGGTCGACCGTCACGGTTGAGCCCTGACGTATGTCGAGCAGTGCGTTGAGGGTCATCATCATCGACGGTGTGGCAATCGTGTCCGCATTGATGGTTGCGGCGGTGTCGGCAAAGTTGACAAAGCGCACCATGTCGTTGTCATTCTGAAGTCCGATGGTTGACGCACCCGCCGACTCGACTACGTAGGTCACATTGGTCTGCGGCAGCAATGCCAGCTGGGCGTTGACGTTGAGGAACTGCATGGAGCCATGTACCTTCGCGTCAAGGTCAATGAACGCACGTCCGTAAACATTGACGGTCTTACCCTTTTTGGAGTTGATTATCTGCATGTTCCGGGCATTCAGGTCTATATCCAAGCGCGGAGAGGAGAAATTGCGCATATTGACCGTACCGTCTATATATAGGGGGTTGGCGTTCGAGCCCGTTATGGCAAAGCGGTTGAAGCGGACCAAGTTGCTGTCAACCGGCACGTCGACAGAGTCGAAGGTGAACGAGGAGCCTATCATTCCTACCTTTACGCGGGCGTCGCGGAAGCGTATCGCGCCGTTCAGCACCGGCGCGCTGAACTTGCCCGTAAGATCCATCTCGCCGGTCAGGGAGCCGCTCAGCGAGGCATACTCCTTGGGCAGGAACGGGTTGGCTATGCGTAACGGGAGGTCTATCACGCGCAGGTCAACCGCCATCGGGTCGGTGCGCGTCGTGTCGTTCATCACGCCATGGGCGGTAAGCGCGGGCTTGCCGTCAACTTCGGCATTGACCGTAGCGTTGATAAAGCCGGAGCGGTCTGTCTTAACGTCGAGGTTGAGGTCAAGGTCACCCACACGCTGCTTGCCGTAGGTAAGGTTTTCAAGGCTAAGGGTGCCCTGTCCGTTGAGCGACGTCTCGCCTGCCACGAGGCTGATGTTAGCCGATGCATCGCCGGCAATGGGCGGTGCGAACGGGTTGATTTTCAGCCAGTCCTGAAGATGCACGTTGTTGATACGGAGCGTCAGGTCATCTATGGAGGTCGAGTCGGTCTCGCTTGCCGGGCGGGTGTGTGACGCCAGTTTCAGGCGCGAGTCCGAGCCGGTTGCCACAAGGTCTGCCTGAATGCGCCTTGTCGCCGTATTGTACGATATGTAATTACCCTTGTTGATGGTCCAGTCCTTGTAAGCGATGATAGGATTGAGCGGGTTGAAAGTCAAGGTAAGAAGCGAATCGGTGGTTTCAAGCCCCAAACCGATGCTATAACCGGTTTTCCCTTCTATATTGCTCTGCTTGAGGTTAAAATCGCCGCGGTTGCGGTCCCATTTTCCCGCAAAGCAGACATGGGCGAACTCATCGAACGTTCCCGGACGGTTATCCATATCCACGTCGAGCGTCAGTGCAGGTCCATACTGGCGGACAGAGGCGGTCAAGGTGTCTATTCTGAGCGACTCGCCGGAACGTAGCGCGAGGACACGCGCGTCAAGGTTGATTATCGAGTCACGGCGCGCCGTAAGATTCAGATTGCCAAAGGAAATCTTCTGCGGACGCAGATAGTCGTTTATAAGGTTATCAGCCCCGGCGGCGAGCGAAAGGCTGAACTGCGGCAGCGCGTCGGCGAGCGTGTCGGCATAAACTATCCGCGACGCAAACATTTTTTGCGCCAAGGTTGCGGCAGTGCCGAATTTCGAGCCGAGTTCGCTCAGCGGAGCCTGTGCGTCAAACTTGAGGTCCAAGCCGCGATTGCCCGCCCGCGCCTCCGTAAGAGCCTTTCCGGTAAGGAGATTGAGCCCCAAGGAGTCGGTACGTAGGTTGATTTTGCCATAATTGAAGTTAAGGCCGCGTATGGCGGCAGAGGCATTGATTGAGTCCTGACCGGGCACCATGAACCCGCTGGAAACCAAGCGCATGGAGCCGCCCATAATCGAGTCGGTCATCTTCAATGCCCGGAGGTCGATATTGGCTATGTCGCCGTCGAGGTTCCAGTCTATCGACTTGGGGCGCAGATGTCCGCTGAGGTCAATCTTGACGCGCACGGGAGCCATTCTTGAAATCAGGCGTGCGGTAAGCAGCGCGGTGTCGAGGCGCGCGGTCAGGCTGACGCCGCCCAGATGGTCACCCTTGTAGGTAAGCGAACGGACATCGACCTCGGCGTTGAGCTTCGCGCCGCGTGCCATAGGGTTGAAACCTATGCCTGAGGCTTTTACAGAGCCGCTGACGGTTCCGATGCCCAGAGCGGGCATGAAAGCCGCCACGGGGAAGGAATCGAGGCGCAGATTGGCGTTATAGCCGGGAGCGGAGCCGCTCATCGCGCCTTTCAGCGCAAGGCGTCCGGAGCCGGTGCGCGCGGTAAGGTCAGCGGTATATGAATTGCCGTTGGCGGTAGCCTTAGCGTTGAGCGACAGGGGCGGAACGTGGATGCCTGAGCCCTTGGGGAGCAGGGCGTTGACCGGCGCGGGGTTTGTCATAGAACCGGAGAGCGACGCGTCAGCCTTCAGACGCTCCATATCCTTGAGGTTTTCCACATAGGCGGCACCCCGGAGCGCGAAAATACGCTCCATGGAAGCGGAAACGGTGTCGACGCTCAGATGTGCCATCGTTCCGTGTGCGTCCACTCCCAGATGGAGGGGTAAATCCTGAGGCAGCGGAGCCAGAACGGGGAGCAACGCGGGCATCGCTAAAAGGACGTCGGCGGGGAGGACGCTTGCGGCGGCCTTCAACATGACCGGAGCCTTGGCGGCAACGGAGTCAAGTCCCATCTCGGCGTCAAGGGTCAGCGACGTGGAGTTTGCCTGAATTCTGAATCCGCGGGCGGCAAGCATGGTCGAATCCATCTCGAAGACGCCGGAGCCGCTCAGGTCCAGACCGCAACGCTCGGTCAGCGTCAGCCGGCGTAACGGCACGCGCAACGCGCTGCCATGCATGGCAAACGAATCGACCATCGCCGCCGCGCGTGTCAGCTCGAGCCAGTCAAGGTCAAGTCCGGCAACGGGCTCGACGCCTATCTTGCCGTAAAGTCCATGGGAGAGTTTCAGTTGCAGCACTCCCGCCTTGATGTCGATAGTGTCGGCAACAAGGAGCCGACCTTCCGAGAGAGTCGCCTCGGTAACGGAGGCAGCGATGGTGTCGCCGGTCGTCGCCATTGACATGCGGTAGTCTATGTTTCGTAGCGACAATGGTCCGGAGGTTATGAGCATCGGCTTAGTCGCCGTAGTGTCCTTGGGGGTCTCGGTGGTGTCTGTTCCCATCAGCAGGAGAACGCGCGCGCCGTCAACATCGGCGTGCTTAACGTTTATGTCGCTGAACGACAGATTCATGACAGCAGCGGCACCAACGGAGTCAATTCTCGCACCGATATAGAGCGAATCGGCACCGCCCATCTGGTAAAAAGCATCGCGCACCACGGCGTCGCTCACCTTCACCTTGCCGGCAATCAGCGGCAGGGGGTTAACGTCGACATCGGCGCGCCTGAGCGTCAGCATGGTGTCGCCACGCTGAATGACCAAAGCGTCCTCGACACTGAGCGTCAGCGGGAAACGGAGCCGCATATCCGCGACCTCAATGTGCATGCCCGAAGCATCCTCAACCTTGGGCAACGCCCACGAGCCGATGAGGTTAAGCACACCGGGAATATAGAGCAGCACCACAACCAATACCACCAATGCTATCGGCACCAACGGTATCAGCCATAACAGACGCCACCACCTGCGGGGGTGATGCGTCTTCTTAGCGGTTTCAGTAGACTGCTCTTGATTTTCGGTCATAAATAAATAGTTGAAACGTGTCTACATTTATAACCGCAAATATACAGAAAAGTTCAGACTTATTCCTAAATATGTAAATCAAAAAATCAGCATAATTCTGTAGAATAAACTGCTTAAACAGGGCGTCTATCTCAAAAAAATTGCTTAACTTTGCGCTATCCGGTGGAGGAGAAATACCGCCGGAAAAGAAAAGTGTCAAGCTTTCTTTCTCAGACAAACGAATCGCCAATTCAACAACAGACTGAGACAGAGTGAGATTAGACGCTCTTTCTGTATTGTCGTATATCCATATAAGACAACACAGAGGGGCAGTTTATTCTACCCTCATATATCATTCAGTCTGTTGGCTTTGGCGAGCCAGTTTGTCTATGATAGAGGTGCGATGAATTCCCCTCTTTTCTTATATTCATACGTAATTGCCGAATTAGGGAGTCAGGAGGCAGGATATCAGTCTTTCTACATTTTTTATGCAAAATTTTAAACCATTGCATTATCGTTTAGCAATATTCATTATGTTGCTCATGTCAGCGCGGATAAGTGCAAAAGCTGTCCCCTCATCATTTAGTATCGGTAATTATACCTACACCGTGTCTTCACAAAACACTGTTACAATCTCGCCGGTCAATAAAAGCACTATCACATCAGCTTCAATTCCGTCTACCGTATCATATGAAGGTACGCCTTTACCTATAACGGCTCTTGATTTCAGCAACTGCCCTAAGTTACAAACGGTTACACTCTCGTCAACATATATAACATCGATACCATGGAATGGGTTCGCTAATTGTACATCCCTGTCATATATAAACCTTTCCGCAACGAATATCACTGAAATCGGATACGGAGCTTTTAGTAACTGCACTTCCTTGAGAGCTATTGCCCTACCAAAACGCTTAACCCAAATAGGCGCAGAAGCTTTCTCAAACTGTAAAATCCTTAACTACCTCGCTTTACCTGAAACTTTGAAAACTATTGGCAGAAATTTCATGAATAATACTGCCATTACCTCTATTACTATTCCAGCCAGCGTAACAAATATCTATGATGGTTCATTTGAGAATGATAATCTGGAAGAGATAATTGTAGAATCGGATAACAAATACTTTAAATCTGAAAATGGCGTATTGTATTCTACGCAATGGAAAAAATATTTAATAAAATATCCGGATGCAAAAAGAGACACCGAATTTACACTTGATTACGATTGCACATATTATGCCTTCAATAATCCCAAATATCTTCAGAAACTCACTATTGACGGATGGTATATACAACGTTATTCCAACGTAACGTTTTCCAATGGTTATCCAGACACCGATGAGAGTACAGACGTAACAAATCTCATAATCAAGGGTAAAAATATCACGGATATATTTATAGGTGAAAAATGTGAAATTGACCCACTCCACAAAAAAGATCTGCCAAACCTTAAGAATGTTGAAATTGCAGACGGCAATGTTTACTATAAGATGAATGATGGCTTAATTTACAGGAATGGATATGACTATAACATAAACAAAAGTGTCAAAGAGCTATGGCTTGTTACCCCTCAGGCTTCAGATATAAAATCATATACAGGCAGAATCTGCAATGACGGCGCATTTGAATGGTGTGACAAAATTACGGAAATATTTGATTTTTCAGGCTTCATAGGCTCATATCGCTATGGTTCAGGAGGTCCCGACATCAGCCACCTTGACCATACCCTGACTTATTATGCATATCCTGTCCAAAAGAGTTCAATGGGTTACATGCTGTTTAATACCGGATATGATAACTCTAATTACCATAAACCCACTGTAGTATTTTTAGCGAATATTCAAAACGCTTATTATTATGATGGTGATGAAGATAATAATCGCAATTTAATTGGTAACTTTGAGGCAGTATATGGCCCAAAAGGTGGAAAAATAAAATCTCTCCTATATCGACCAAACCTTTATATGGGAGACCTGAATATCGTTACCGTCAACGCTGCGGAGGATATTCAGGAATCAGTCAGCATAAACGGACATCGCACCCACGTTTTCGGTGTAAGCGACAATGAGCCTGTATCTGTGTCATTCAACTCCCTGCCTGAGAATACGCTGGTATTTGCTAACGGCGTAGATATGACATCACAGATGCATGGAGGGGTACTATCACTTAGTTCGGTCAGTCAAAACTATAGCATCACACTCAAGACACTGACGTATCTGACTGTCGATGCCGATTCAACTGAATCAACTGTCTATATTGACGGTATCAAACAGTCATCAGTCGTCAATGATGCTGCACACACCGTCCACATTGTTCCTCACGACGGCTATTACATATCATCGCTTACCCTGAACGGAGAGGATGTTATGGACCAGCTCACCAATAAGTATATTACCCTTCAGGCAGCAGAAGCAAATCAGACCCTCGAAGTAGGACTCCTTGCTGACAAGGATTCCCGACTGACCATAGAGAGCGGAGACCTCAAGGTTGCGCATTACTTTAATGTAGGCGACCGGGTATTGGTAAGCCTTATGCCTCAATCAGGCAAGAGAGTCAACACCGTCCATTTCAACGGCGAGGATGTTACCTCTGATGTAAACGCCGACAATCATTATCAGACTCCGAAGCTTTCGGGTGATGACACGCTGACGGTTACGTACGCTGATGACACCGTTACAGATTTGTCAGCGGCTACCGCAACAGCTCCGCTCATTGTTTACCCCCGCGGCAACAGCATCATCATTAAAGGCAAGAACGCAGACACAGAGGTGGTGGTCTATGACGTAAACGGCTCAGAACTCCGCCGCACCTCAGAGTCCATGATATCCGGTCTGGCGAATGGTGTATATTTACTAAATATCGGAGCGAAAGATGTATTTAAGATAGCTCTATAATCACGACAGACACACAATAAAGCGGGTACTCCTCGGTCAACAACCGGGAATACCCGCTTTAGGTTTTTGGGGCTCCGGGGAGTTCTCGGAGTTCTCGGAGAACTCGGAGAACTCAGAGGGGTCGGAGGGAGGGATTAGAGGAGGGTGGACATTTGGGCGGCGAGGGTGGCGGCGGCGGAGGCGGCGGCTTGGGCGAAGTCGGTGCCGGAGGATGCGTAGATGATGCCGCGCGAGGAGTTGACAAGGAGTCCACATTCGCCGTCGGGGAGCATGCCGTAGCGGCAGACTTCTTCGAGGGAACCACCCTGCGCGCCAACTCCGGGCACGAGGAGGAAAGATTTCGGGGCTACACGGCGGATGTCTTCAAACATTCTGCCCTGTGTGGCACCTACGACGTACATCATTTCTTCGGGACCTGCCCAGCCGGAGGAGGTGCGGATTACTTTTTCGAAGAGGCGTTCTTCGGTGCCGTCGACGGTGGAGAGCTGGAAGTCGTGGCTGCCGGGATTTGAGGTCAGGGCGAGGAGGACTACCCATTTTCCTTCGTAGCCGAGGAAGGGTTTGACGGAGTCTTCGCCCATGTAGGGGGCGACGGTGATGGCGTCGACACCCATGTGTTCGAAGGCGGCGCGGGCGTAGAGGGCGGAGGTGTTGCCTATGTCGCCACGCTTTGCGTCGGCAATGATGAACTGGTCAGGATGGTTGCGACGGATATGGTCAACGGTCATTTCGAGCTGACGGAGTCCGTCGGCACCAAGGCTTTCGAAGAATGCAAGGTTAGGCTTGTATGCCACACAGTAAGGCGCGGTGGCATCAACTATGGCTTTGCAGAATTCGTAAAGGGGATTTTCCTTTTCGAGCAGGTGGGCGGGGATTTTTTTGATGTCGGGGTCGAGTCCGACGCAGAGGAACGAGCGTTTCTCGCGGATATTTTTGATTAGGTCTGATCTTTTCATTGAGGATTATTTTTTAGCTATTTTTAGACGTTGAAGCGGAAGTGCATGATGTCGCCGTCCTGAACGACGTATTCTTTGCCTTCGACACTCATTTTGCCGGCTTCTTTGACGGCGGTTTCGGAGCCGAGGGTCACATAATCATCATATTTGATGACTTCGGCGCGGATAAAGCCTTTTTCGAAGTCGGTATGGATAATTCCGGCACATTTTGGGGCTTTGCTTCCGCGAATGAAGGTCCAAGCGCGGACTTCATCAGGTCCGGCGGTGAAGTATGTCTGGAGGTCGAGGAGGGCGTAGGCGGCGCGGATGAGACGGCTGACGCCAGACTCTTCGAGTCCGATTTCTTCGAGGAATTCCTTGCGCTCTTCCCATGTGTCGAGTTCGGCAATTTCGCTTTCGGTCTGGGCAGCGACAACGAGGATGTCAGCACCCTCATCCTTGATAGCTTCGCGGACAGCGTCGACGTAATGATTTCCGGTAGCGGCGGAGGCATCGTCGACGTTGCAGACGTAGAGCACGGGCTTGGAGGTGAGGAGGAAGAGCTCGCGGGCAAATTTCTGCTCATCGGGGGTGTCGAACTTGACGGAGCGGGCGGGTTTTCCGGCATCGAGGGCATCCTTGAATTTCTGGAGCACCTCTGACTGCATCTTGGCGGTCTTGTCGCCACCGGTCTGCGCCTGTTTGATGGTCTTGGCAAGTCGTGACTCGACGGTCTCGAGGTCTTTGAGCTGAAGTTCGTAGTCGATTATTTCTTTGTCGCGCACGGGGTCGACGGAGCCGTCGACATGGGTTATATTATCGTCGTCGAAACAGCGCAGTACGTGGAGAATAGCGTCAGTCTCGCGGATGTTGGCAAGAAATTTGTTGCCAAGACCCTCGCCCTTGCTCGCGCCCTTTACGAGACCGGCAATATCGACAATCTCAACGGTAGCCGGCACTACGGAGCGAGGCTGACACATTTCGACAAGTCGGGTCAGTCTATCGTCAGGGACGGTGATGACGCCGACGTTAGGCTCGATGGTACAGAAAGGGAAATTGGCGCTCTGAGCCTTGGCGTTGCTCAGGCAGTTAAACAGGGTGGACTTGCCTACATTAGGCAATCCGACTATTCCGCATTGAAGTGACATTATTTAAATTAAAAATGAAAAATGCAAAATTAAAAATCTCGGTGCAAAGTTACGAATTTTTTAGCAAATCGGAGTAAACGGCGGAAGTGCGCGAGGCAATGGTCTGCCAGTCATAGGCGGAGAGGTCGTAGGGACGCTCGGCGACAGGGGCGGAGAGTTTGCGGCGGAGCGCGTCGCGTAGCGCGCCGACATTACCCACGGGGAAGAAATCGGCGGGGGTGAGCTCGGGGAGGCAGTTGGCGGGGATGTCGCTCACCAGCACGTCGCGCCCGTAGCTCATGGCTTCGAGGAGGGTTATTGGGAGCCCTTCGTGGGAGGAGGGGAGGACAAAGAGGGCAGCATTGGTGAGCAGCTGATTTAGCTTTTCGCCACGGACAAACCCGGGAAGGACAACGCCTGCGGCACACGCCTGAGCCTTAAGCTGTTCGGAATATGGTCCGGGATGGTCAGCATCGCCGGCAATGACAAGTTTGTAGCCTTGGACATTGAACGCATCGATAAGCTGATGGAAGTTCTTTTCAGGCACAAAGCGACCGAGGGCAAGGACATATCGCCCGGGTTCGACGCCAAGTTCGCGGAGGAAGTCGGTACGGGTAGAGCGGACGGGCGCAGGGACGCCGTTGGGAATGAGGATGGTGTCGGTCCTGCCATATTCGGCGGCGATACGGTCTGCAATCACGCGGGAAATGACAATCATGCGGTCAGCATAACGCGCGGCGAATTTCTCGCCGGTCTTGATAGCCCAACGCGCCATGCGCCCCCACTTTTCACGCTCATAGTCGGGACCGTGGTGGGTCATCACCACCTTGAGTCCGAGCATTTTAGCCACGGGGACGACAATAGAGGGACCGACGGCATGGATATGGACCAGATCAGCACCGGCACGCTTGGCGTAAATCACTCCGAGGAAGGTAGAGACGGCAGCCTCGAGCGACTTTTTACGCGGCGCATAGAGGTCTTTGATTTTCACGCCGCGGAATTCGGTCTTGGAGTCAGGGGCGTAGCAACGCCGGCGCACGATGGTCACGTCGGCACCATTCTGAGCCAAGAGGGGATAAAGCTCCTGACAGTGGGTTTCCACCCCACCCTGAATCTCTGGAATTCCACGGGTTCCGGTCACTACAATTTTCATGGTTCGGAATAAATCTGAAGAAGGATTTTAAGATGGGTAGATGCAGAAAAGCGGATAGCGGCATCGGAGGCAATCGCTTCACGGTCATATCGCTCGGGGCGGAAGTCACGAAGGCAGGAGGCAAGGGAGTCGACACTGCCGCTAACGAAACGCTCGCCGCTGACACCGGGGACAATCAGCTCAGGCACACCGCCAATGTCAGCCCCGATAACGGGGGTGCCGGCACAAAGGCTTTCGATTACGGAGAGGGGATTATTTTCGTAACACTCGCTGGGCATTACGCTCGCGTCGGCTCCGCGCATGAGCGTCATGACGCCCTCGGGGTCAAGACTGCCAAGGAATTCGACGCGGGAGCCGCGCGCAAGTTCTTCAAGGGAGGCACGCATAGGACCATCGCCGGCAACGCGGAGCACGACTCCAGCCTTGACAGCAGCCTCGACAAGGGTACGGATACCCTTTTCAGGCGAAAGGCGACCGGCATAGGCAAAGTATGGTTCGGGAGCAGGTCCGCGACGGACGCCCAAGGACTGAATAGCAGCGATTTTCTGCGGGTCGATGAAATTATTGAGTACCTTGATTTTTTCAGGGGTAAAGCCGCCGCGCACCAACATATCCCGGAGGAACCCGGAAGGAGCTATGAAACAGTCGGTAACGGAGTCGAGACGGGCGCGACTCCAACGCACTGACTCAAGCAGAGCCATAAAGGAGGCAACGCGTCCGCCCTTAAGGCATCGATATTTCATAAGGTTGTTCTTACCGTCGACACAGTCGGAACAGATAGAGCCGTCGGGGCGTCGACCGAGGTAGGCGGGGCAGACAAGCTTGAGGTCATGCATGGTCCAGACGGTACGCGCACCAAAGGCATGAGCCAAGGAAACGACCACGGGCGACAGATAGGAGTGGATATTATGGAAATGAACCACGTCGGGACGGAAATCCTTCAGGACCTTGCGGAACTTACGGGAGACATCGCCGACACCCATCAGGCGGGCAAACGCCTTGACCTTCATGGGGAGGGGACCGCTGAAATCGACCTCGGAAGCCCAAGTGGAGGCTTCGGGGAGATTAATGTTGGCGGGGAAGGTCATAGCAAAGACCTGAACCTGATGACCGGCGCGGATAAGGAGGTCACGGGTAGTCATCACGACGGCGTCGGCACCTCCGCGAACACAGAAAAACTTACTGACAATAAGTATTTTCATTCGTGATTTTTACGAAAGAGGGAAAAATTGACCGAGCCATAGGCACGATGTTCAAAAAACGCGGGGTTAGAGGAGAAATCGCGGGTCTTACCGTGCTCGACCACCACGATGGTGTCATCGCCGCAGCGGGGAGAGGCAAGAATCGCGCCGGGGACATCATCGAAGTTCTCCATGTCGTAAGGCGGGTCGGCAAAAATAAGGTTCACCACAGGACCGGGGGAGGCAATGAACTTGAAAGCGTCGCCACGGACCAGCCGGAGCTCGGAGCAGTTGAGCTGCTGGCGCACTTTATCAATGAAACGCGCCTGAACGGGAGCCTTCTCGACAGCAATGACGGAAGCAGCACCGCGGCTCACCATTTCAAGGCTAATCGCCCCGGTGCCGGCAAAGAGGTCAATGCAGTCCGCGCCCTCGAAGTCCATAAGGTTTTCGAGGACGTTAAAGATGTTTTCGCGCGCGAAGTCGGTAGTGGGGCGCGCGGTTATGTTAGTAGGGACATCGAAACGACGACGTCCGTATTTTCCACGAATAATTCTCATTGGCGGGCAAGAAAAATAAGGTCATCGGAAATCCCGGGCGTCCGGTGTCGGACAGCCACAAGAGCGTCAGGGAGGGTCAGCGGCTCGAGCTCGATATCGGGCGCAGCCTGTTTCAGGCAGTCAATCACGCCGTTACGCAAGTCAGGTTCGCCCCCCAAGCAGACGGGCAGTCGCTCCGTGCCGGCGGCAGCGAGGATATAATATGCGCAGTCAGCGGGCGAGAAGGCGTCGAAACGGTTGGCGAAAACGAGCGAGCCGGAGGAAGAGAATGTAAGCACGACAAGTTCATCGGGATAGCAGAAGGCGTACATTCTCGCATCATCCGCCGGGCGGATGGAGTCAACGGCGCAGGCAAGCACACTGAGCGAGACGGAAAATGCCGCATCGGGGAAGGTGCGCTTAAGGAAATTGAAGGTTTCAGAGGAAACAGCGGCAACGACCTGCCCCTGAGGCATGGGAGCCACGATAAAGGAGCGTGGGGCGTCACAATCGGGGAGCAAAGCTTCGGCAATCTTCTCGGCGAGCGGAGCGGGTATACCATCGGGAATCTGGACCAACTGCGAGGTAGAAATAACGACGGTAGAGCGGGCAAAATCGCCGAGGATAAGGGAATTGTCATAGATAGCGTCCTCGAGCGACTTGAGGGAGCTATCAGGGAGGGGCTCGACGCAGTCCATCACCGATGAGTCAGCACTGACGGGACCTACCACCAAAGCCGAAAGCGAGTCAGCCGAAACACGGACACAGAGGGTCCAGAGGGAAGTATCGGCTACGAAGTCTCTTGTCAAACGTCGGGAGGTCATTTCTTACTGTCGGGATATGCTACCCGGGAGTGATAAATGGTACGCAGACGCTGAATGAACGTATCCTTGATAACGGCGACATCGCGGAAGCGCAGCGGCGACTCGTTATGGAGCCCTTCGGCAATCTGAGTGTCGATAATACGGTTGACCAAATCGGCAATAGCCTCGGGGGTGTATTCCTTAAGGGAGCGTGATGCAGCCTCGACGGCGTCAGCCATCATGAGGATTGAGGTTTCGAGACTCTGAGGGTTGGGACCGGGATAGGTGAAGAGCTCGGGGTCAGGTGTCTCATCGGGGTGCTGTTTCTGCCATGTGAGGTAGAAGTAGCGCGCCGTTCCGCGACCGTGATGCTCAAGGATAAAATGGCGGATAACGGCGGGGAGCTTGGCTTTTTCAGCCTTGCGGACACCGTCGGTCACATGCCCGAGGATAATACGCGCGCTCTGGACGGGGTCAAGAGCGTCATGGGGGTTCACACCATGCTGATTTTCGGTAAAGAAGGCGGGATTCTGGACTTTGCCAATGTCATGGTAGAGCGCGCCGGCGCGGACAAGCTGGACGTTGGCGTCGACCTTAGCGGCAGCTTCGGCGGCAAGGTTGCTGACCGCCATGGAGTGCTGGAAGGTTCCGGGACACTCGCGGGAGAGTTCGCGCAGGAGGGGATGGTTGATATCGCTGAGCTCGACAAGGGCGACAAGCGACGTAAAGCCGAAAAGACGCTCAAAGACAAAAATCAGGACGTAAGCGAAGCTGACAAACACGGCATTGATAGCGCAGAAGCCGAAAACGCGTCCGGAAAGCGAGGCAAACGAGCCGGTCATCATCACATTAATGGCAACATAAGCCAACGAATAGGCGAGGAAAACGAGGACGGCAGAGCGCAGGAGCTGGGAGCGGCGCGAAAGTTCGCGCAGGGAGGTGATTGCGGTCACGCCCGCCACGAACTGCATGGCAAGGAACTCGGTAGGGTACGGCGCGATAACGGCGCAGATAAGGATTGTCACCAATAGAGTGAATAGAGCCGTGCGCCCGTCGAAGAACACCAGCACCATAATAGGAATCATGGTGAAGGGGACGATATAGAGTCCGGAGGTGAAGGAGGTGTTCATAAGGAAGGCAAAGAGGCAGAACACCACCACATTGAGCATCAGGAACATCACGGCATTGACCTGAACGAACATGCGCCGGCGAAATCCATAAAGGAAGCATGCGAACAAGGCGATAAGGAGCCCCACATAGAGGAATTTTGCAATCCATACGTAGAGGGCATTGCCGTTTACGCCGTTGCCACGCTCAGCCATCATCTGCTCATAGGTGCGGAGGACGGTATAGAGCTGGATGGTAACGATATCGCCACGGTCAATAATGCGCTCGCCCTGCTGAATGACGCCAACGGGGGCAGACGCCTTATTATATAGGTCGTGGCGCATGCGATCGGATGTTTCGGTATCGATTACGATATTCGGGGTGAGCATTCCGGCAATCTTTGCCTGCTCGATGGCATAATGGGTTTCATCGCCGGGGAGCTGCTCCTTAAGCCACTCATACGCTTTGAGCGGGGAGCGGAGCCCGGCGGAGGAGCGGGTTGTCAAGGTATTGTCGGCAGCCATGCGGACGGAAGGCATGCGCCCCGTAAGGATGTCGGTATATGAGTTTTCATCGACCACACCGGACTGATAGAGCTCGCGGAGTTTCTGCTCGATACGATAGCGGGTCTGGGCACTGACGCCGCTGACGGCACCGAGGGCCTGAGAGGCGCGCAGGCGCACCTGACCGTCGATAGTCTGATTACGACGGTAGACCGGGACAAATGTGCGGTCAATAGAGTCACAGGCAGCCTTGATGCTCAGCGAGTCCAAGCGCACGGGAATATCGAACGGCGCGGTAAGGAGCTTGTAGTTCCACGGGCGGTTTACCTCATAAATATACGTAGAGGTAGAGGTACGCGGCATCAGCCAGACAATAATTAATGTGGCGGCAAGGAAAATTGCCAGCTGGGTCCAGTAGGGGAACTTCTTAATCATAAGCGAGCGGCAGATGTTACACCATTTACTTCCTTGAGCCGGCGGCAAAGTTCATCGACAGCCTCGGCATCGGTTACCTTGACGGTAAGGCGTCCGGTAAAGACCTCGTCGGTAGCCTCGATATTGAGGCTACGGATGTCGATTCCGGTAGCGGCACTGACCTTTGCGGTGATTTCCTGAAGAATGCCACGACGGTCAATACCCTCCATGCGCACCACGGCGGTGAACTTCGGCAGTCCGCGGCTTTCCCAGCGTGTGGCAAGGATACGTCCGCCGTAGGTAGCCTTGAGGACGGCGGCACGGGGACAGGTAAGGGAGTGGACGGTCACGGAGCCGTTGTCTTCAAGGAAGCCCATGACGTCATCGCCCGGAAGGGGGTTACAGCAGTCGGCGGTCACATAATTGCGGGTCTTGCCGTCATCGCGCAGGACATATGTTTCCTTGACGTTGATATCGGCGGGAATGACAAGATCCTCGTCCTCGTCCGCCTTCCAGCGACCCTTGGGCGATTTCTTGGCAGGGACGAAGGGGTCAATAAGGTATTTCTTGAACATGGCACCCGCCCCACCCTGACTTTTCTTCTTTGAGAAGGCGGCAATGGAGTCAGCAGGGTTGATTTCTCCGCGGGCAATGCCCATGTAGATGTCATCATGGGACGACACATGGTAGTAGCCCATCATTTTGGTTATCAACTCATTGGAGTTTTTCATTCCTGCCGCCTCAAGAGCCTTGTCCATCATTTCGCGACCGCGATCGATAAGCGGCTGATGGTCACGGCGCAGAGCCTGACGCAGACGGGTACGCGCCTTTGCCGTAGCGAGGAAGCTAATCCAGTCGGACTGAGGGGTCTGGGAATCGGAGGTGATAATCTCTACCTGATCGCCGCTCTGGAGCTTGGCGTTGAGCGGCACGAGCTTATGGTTAACCTTACCGGCTATGCAGTGGAGCCCAAGCTCGGTATGGAGAGTGAACGCGAGGTCCAGCACCGTAGCGTCAGCGGGGAGTGTGATAGGTTCGCCCTTGGGGGTAAAGACCACAATCTCGCTGGCAAAGAGGTTGAGTTTCAGTGTGTCGAGGAAATCGATGGCGTTAGGCTCGGGGCTCTCCAAGATATCCTTGATGGTTTGAATCCAGAGGGTCAGTTCACGCTCTTCATCGCTCTCACCGTCCTTATATTTCCAGTGGGCGGCGAAACCGCGCTCGGCAATGTCGTCCATGCGGCGCGAGCGAATCTGGATTTCGACCCAGTTGCCGTCATGACCCATAACAGTAAGATGAAGTGCCTGATAGCCGTTTGCCTTGGGAACTGAAATCCAGTCACGCGTACGGTCGGGGTGGAGTTTGTAGATATCCGTGATGGCAGAGTAGATACGCCAGCTGAGTTCCTTTTCCTGCGAGGGGTCAGGGCAATCGAAGATAATACGCATGGCGTAGAGGTCATAGACCTCCTCGAACGGAATCTTTTTGTTCTCCATCTTGCGCCAGATAGAGTAAACGCTCTTGAGCCGGTATTTGGCATCGAAGGTAATGCCCATCTCGCCGAGTTTCTGTTCGATAGGAGCGGCAAAGTCCTGATAAATCATGCGGCGGGTGCGCTCAGTATCGGCTATTTTCTTTGAAATCTCCTCGTAGGCGGCAGGATGCTCATATTTAAAGCTCAGGTCCTCGAGTTCGGTCTTGATGGCGAAGAGCCCGAGGCGATGTGCCAACGGGGCGTATATGTAGAGGGTCTCACCCGCAATCTTATACTGCTTGTTGGGAGCCATGGAGCCGAGTGTGCGCATGTTGTGGAGACGGTCAGCCATCTTCAGCAACACGACGCGGATATCGTCATTCATGGTCAACAGAAGCTTGCGGAAGTTTTCAGCCTGAGCGGAGGCGTGTTCGCCGAAGATACCGCCGGAAATCTTGGTCAGACCCTCGACAAGCTGGGCGATTTTGTCGCCGAACTGAGCGCGGATGTCCTCGACGGTGTAGTCAGTATCTTCAACCACATCGTGGAGCAAAGCGGCGCAGATGCTCGTTGATCCCAGCCCGATTTCCTGACTGGCAATGCGGGCAACTGCAATCGGATGGAGAATATAAGGTTCGCCTGAACGGCGGCGCACACCGTTATGAGCATGCTTGGCAAATTGATATGCGCGTTCAATGATTTCCACCTTTTTGCGGTGGTTAGAGTTTAGATAACCCTGAAGTACCTCCTGAAACGCCTCCTCAATCATTCGCTCTTCCTCGGGAGTATGTCCGGATACAGTCTCTGCCGTCTGATTAATCATAACAATCTCTTTACTTTTTATTGCCCCAAATTTACGGATAAAAATCCAAACCCGCAAACCCACCCCGAAAGAAAGGTATGATTAGATTTTGAGGTGGAGGTGATGGCGGTAGAGGAAGCGGAGAATCAGGAAGACGATGAGGAAGTTGCAGAAGGTAAGCCACGCACCGTAGAAGTCGCCGAGGCGGGGGGCGAGTCCGTAGGAAAGCGAGGCGGCGATGCTGCGGAAGTTGATGACTTCGCCAAGGATGTAGGCGAGGATTGAGTTGGTACCGTAGATTTTAAGCCAGCGGAGTCCGCGCTGATGTCCGCAAACGTCAATCCACCAGTAGAACAGAGCCATCAGCAGGAAGCACCATCCGCCGGAATAGAGGGTCATGCTGCCGGTCCACAGGCGTTTGATTATAGGCTGATAAAATCCCCAGAGCCAGCCGGCAATCACTAATCCGAGTCCGATAGCGGCGAGGATAAGGGCGGTACGTTTGCCGGAAAAGCGGCGCGAACGTATGAGGGAGCCGGCAAAAGTGCCGAGCATGACGGTCACGCCGAAGGTAAGACTGCTCCAGAGCCATGTGTATGACGGGTCGCCGCGGAAACGTCCGATGACTGCGGCGTCAATCATGTTGGCAAAACTTCCGTGGCGGGTAAAGTCACCCATGAGATGCATAGGCAGTGAGTAGACCACTAACAGCAGTACGGTCAGTATAATTTGCCAACGGAGGTTGCCGTTCAGTATAATGAGCGCGCTGATAAGATAACCGGCGGCAATGGCTTGGAGTGTGTTCGTATAAATGTAGATATGGTCGAAGTCAAAGCCGAGCAGATTGCCCTGAACCACCATGCCAAGAAGGAATAAAATAAGGAAACGCCGAGCAATTTTGCGATAAAGCGCGAAATTAGCACCTTCAGACGCATATTTTGCGAACGAAAACGGCATTGCCGTGCCTGTCATGAACAGGAAAAGAGGCATAACGAGGTCCCAGCAGCGAAAACCCTCCCATACTTCATGGTCAAGCTGATGCATTACAGGTTCGAGCCATCCCGGACACCACACTCTGCCGATAGCTATGACCACGGGCTGGAGGAACACAAGCATGAAGAGGTCGAAACCGCGCAGAATGTCAAGCGACTCGAGTCGCTGCGAGGGATTAGCCATTTATGCAATCAATGGGACAAGGTATAGGTAAAGCCGAGGGAGAAAATCTCGCGAAGCTGAAGTTTGTGCCAATAGGAATCAGAACCGGCGGAAGTGTCGTAACGGAGGTCAACGTTAAGGTTTGCGGTCAGGAAGCGGTTGATGGTAAACTTGAACTGATTCTGCCAGTCGCCTTGGAAGTAGTCATAGTTAGTGAAGGCGAAAATGCGGCTTGACCAACTGACATTATAACATATATTCCATGACCATGTGATTTCAGCCGAAGAACCATAGGAGTGTAACGCCTTGTGACCTTCCTTTATACCGAACGAGGTTTCATTAATCTTCTTGTCGATACAGGTCTTGAGGTTATATGAGATAGGCGAGAGGGTAACTCCGAGAGAGAACTTCTTATTCTGGGTTGTCATGTTATATGTCATACCGGCACCGAAGTTGAGTTCACCCGGCGAGAGGAAAGAAGCCGTGCGGGTCTGGGTCCCTTTCTTGTAGCCGTTTAAGATAGGTGTCTTGAGCATACCGGTGATGGTATAGTACCAGTTGTGGGCAGCCTTATAACCGAATTTGGTGTTAATCTGAAAGCGATTTTCGGTCAGGGAGTATTTGCGGTACGGGTCGTCAGGGGTGTTCTGGAGGGCGGTACGCCACTGGAAGAAGTTCTCGAACAGGAGATTTGGATGGAACTTGGTGTTCAACTTGCTCTCATACTTAAAATCGGCAATCAGGTTAAGGGAGTTATTGCCACCCTGATACCAGTTAGGGCTGACATAAGCCTGCGAGAACTGGATGTTGGTAGTGAACTTATTGAGCCAATGCTGTTTTTTGATTTCGGTCTGCGGAATATCAACCGGCGCGGTAGAGAGCGAGGGAGCCTCGGTAAAGGTATATGTGGCGTGTTCCGGGTCGGCGGTCAGGACGTAGACCTTCGGCGGCTCAGGAAGCGTATAGAGGTTGAGGTGAACGTCAGAAGGATGATTTAATGCGTGGGTCTGGCGGATAAGGTCGGAAAATGCACGCGCATCAGCCTCGGACTGAAGCCATTCGAGCCCGGTAATGATATGTTTGTTGCCTACTTGGAGAACTATGGGTTGGATTTCATAGCTGAAAGGCATATATA
Source organism: uncultured Bacteroides sp. (assembly GCA_964586765.1). Classification (GTDB taxonomy): domain Bacteria; phylum Bacteroidota; class Bacteroidia; order Bacteroidales; family Muribaculaceae; genus UBA3263. Next base: position 130,228 of record CAZPHN010000002.1, on the reverse strand, counting down.
TGGGGGGAAGGAAAATCACACGCGAGAGGGGAACGACCGGACGGAGCGGTTCAACCAAAAACGAGTCAAGTTCAAAAGCCTCGACCGCGAGGGAGTCAGCAGAAAGGGCATCGGGATAGGTCTCTTCAATCTCCAATTCGCCAAGCAGTTCTGCAATGGATACGTCAGGCGTCTGAGCCGAAATAGCAAGCGCGGACATCGCGCTGACAAAAAATATAGAAATATTGCGGGCAAACATAGTTGAAAAAATGATGATTTACGCCACAAATTTACGCAAATATCAGCAATTAACCAATTTTTGTGTAAATTTGTCGGTGATTATGAATGATTTTTCCTCCAGAGTCAGAGCCTCGATTGTCACTTATCGCACTGACCGCGAAGAGTTACGCATGTGTGTCGGCTCGCTCCATGCGGCGGGCGTCACGGATGTGGCTATTGTTGACAACTCACCCGACGATTCGCTCCGGACATTTTGCGCCGAGTTAGGCACGGAATATGTCTACCCCGGACGCAATCTTGGCTACGGAGCAGCCCATAATATCGAATTGAGGCGGTCACTCTCCCGTCCGGAAGTGGATTACCATCTCGTTATCAATAGCGATGTTCATTTCACGCCGGAGGTTATCAGCCGGATTGTTAGCCACATGGATGCTAACAAGGACATAGGGCAACTGATTCCGCGCACGGTCTATCCCGACGGCAGAGAGCAGGAGGTTGTCAGGATGCTCCCCACCCCGGTTGATTTAATTTTCCGCCGCTTTCTGCCCTCCCGGCTAACGGAAAAACGCAACCGTCGCTATCTGCTTGCGTTCCGTGACCACACGAAGGAGATAAATGTGCCGTACCATCAGGGAAGTTTTATGTTTCTGCGCACCGATGCCCTCCGGCGCACCGGCCTCTTTGACGAGCGTTTCTTCATGTATCCCGAAGATATTGACCTTACGCGCCGCATCCACCGCCATTACCGCACGGTTTTCTGGCCGGGCGCGACGATTGTACATGCCCATCGTGCTGCAAGCTACCGCTCGCTCCGGATGCTCCGCATCCACATGGTCAACATGATTCGCTATTTCAACAAATGGGGTTGGATTTTCGACGCCGAACGCCGCCAGCTCAACCGCCGGCTTCTTCAAATGCTCTCCACAAAAGAATAATTTTCACAAATTTGTGAAAATTGAGAAAAAATGCTATCTTTGCAGAGAAAAAAGTACGTATGATTGTAATTTTTGAAGAAATATATCTAAAAGAGCTTTTTGAGAAAGGAAAATGTTCCGACAAGAAACATCGCTATCAACCGGACGTTATTACGCGCTATCGAAAAAGGGTTGAGACACTCATGGCAATTCCCAAGCCAGAAAACCTATATGCATTTAATTCCTTACACTTCGAAGCTCTAAAAGGTGACAAAAAAGGACGATATTCCATAAGAGTCAATAGCCAATACCGAATTGAATTTATTCTAACTGAAGACGAACTAACTATTTGTAATATTGTTGAACTCTCAAATCACTATAAATAATATGATACAGCTCCCAAACATTGACAGTAACATGATAGCCAATAATCTCATTCCATTTTCGTCTACCCATCCGGGGGAAATACTTAGGGAAGAGATTGAATGTCGAGGCATTACCCAAACGGCTCTGGCTTCTGAAATCGGTGTTGCCACGTCGCTTATAAACGAAATGATTAACGGTAAGAGAGACTTTACCATTGAACACTCCATGATGCTTGAAGCCGCATTGGGAATCGATGCTGACTTTTGGATTAACTTGCAAACGGCTTATAACAAAAACAAAGCGGCAAAAGATGTAAAACTAATCGAACGGCTTTCGCGAATTAGAAGAATCGCGGCAGTCCTTTAAATACCGTCAGGAGGAAGACCTCTCTTCCTCGCGGATTCCATATAATAAACACCATCAAGTTTGCGTTTATCTATTATGATGAAGCGCATTCTTTTTTATATCGCAATATTTTTGACGCTTACAGGCTGTATTGAGGATGGGTTTGACACTCATCCGTCGGCGCAGCCTTCGTTCTCGGTCGAGGAGCTGGACATGGGGGTGCAGTTTACTGAAAATCCGTCGCCAACGTCGATGCTGATGATTTACAACCGCAATTCCAAGCAGATTAATCTCAGCCGTGTGGCTCTACGCGACGGCTCCATGTTCCGCATCAACGTGGACGGACGGAGCGGACGTGAGTTTACCGATATTGAAATTCGCCCCAATGACTCCATCTACGTTTTTGTGGAGTGTACACTTCCGGAGACACCTACAGCCACGCCATTAGAAATGAACGATAAGCTCGACGTGACCACCAACGGAGTTACCCGCTCCGTAACCGTCAAGGCTCTTGCCCAGAATGTGAGCCGCCATCGCGATGAGACCATCACAGAATCAGCGCGCTGGACCGCCGAGATGCCACATATAATATTCGACACCCTGCGTGTGGCACCCGGAGCGACCCTTACGCTTGAGGCAGGCACAGCCCTGCTCTTTCACGACAAGGGAGCACTGAAGGTTGAAGGCACATTGATTACCGAGGGCACCGTTGAGCTGCCGGTAGTAATGCGCGGCGACCGCACGGGCAATGTCGTTGCCGACATCAGCTATGATATAATGTCGAACCAGTGGGCGGGTGTAACCTTCGGTCGCCAATCTACCGGCAACAGGCTGAGCCATACGGAAATTGTCAATACCTGCAACGGCGTGCTGCTTGACTCGCTCGCCGACCTCCGTCTTGAAAACTGCCGCATATATAACTCCGGTTCCACTCTGATTGCTGCCCGCGGCGGGTCGAAAATACTGAGCCTCGGCTCCGAGCTTAGCAACGCGGCTTCGGCACTGCTGATTGCCGAAGGGGGTGATTTTCAGTTCCATCGCTCTACGCTTGCCAACTGGTACCTGTTCAAATGGCCCGACATGGCGATTGTGGAGTTCCTTGACCCCGAAAACACTCACGCCGAGTTTGTCAACACTATAATCTACGGCCGCGACACCCCCGTGGGCAAATACTCCGAAACTCCGGAAACCGCCGATATATGGTTCAGGCGTGTATGTTTCACCGTTGAGGGAAAAGATGATGCCCGCTATCTTGACTGTATATGGGAGAAAGACCCTCTGCTTGACTATGACCTCAAGGAGTATACCTTTGACTACCTCCCGCTGACGGATTCACCAATCATTACCGCAGCCAACCCCGCTCTTGACCATCCCGAACTATCCGCCACGGACCGCCACGGACGCGACCGCGGCACCACACTCGGAGCCTACGCCCCCGCTCCCCGCACCGAATAACCGGTTAGAAGGAGAGGGAGAGACCGACGCCTACGGCGGCGGTGTGCGTATGCTGATTGTTCATTACGTTTACGCCGGCAGTCAGCGATTTATTGCCGAAGCGTAAAATTTCGTTGCTGAAAATTGACGCCGTCGTGGTCTCCATGGCGCGTGCCCGCCGGTCATATGTGTTAGCACTCAAATTCCATGCGAGACACCATATTGAACCTACAACGATTGTAGGCAACGCATATACGACCATTATCGGGAAAAAATCCGATATTGCCCACCAAGTACCGCCTAAGACAATGCCAAGCCCCGCAATAGCACCGCCGCCAATCCATCCGATTGAACGATACGTGCGAGCCTTCATGCGCAAAGACTCAGCCGTGGTATGAAACTGAATCAGCCGCTTATACTCATCGATTGAAAGAATAACAACCGACTTATCGGCAGCCGGAATGACCTCCTCTGTATCAGTAGTGACTATGTAGTCATTGACATCCGTGATTATTTCCTGAGCTGAAGCCGCGCCAACAACCCAGAACAATACGCTTAGCAAAAAATAACGCAATTTCATTATAGAAGAATGTGATTTAAATAGTGAAACCAGTGATAATAACACGACTATGGCGGCAAATTTAAACAAAATACTATAATATCCAATCGTTTCCTCTAAAAATTTGCAAACTTTACCCGGCTGCCCCGAACAAAATCCCCGGACCTCGCGTTATATAGACAAACGAAAGAATTTCTCTCTAATACTACTCCATGAGGGGAGCCGGCGGTCAGCCGGAGATAGAAATTTCCGTTGCAGGCCGTCGGCCTCAACGCTGCGTCTGAAATCGACGCATCAGCAATCGCCAAATAGCGTAAGCAGCTCTCCTCGAAACCGAAACACCATACATATATAAAAACAACAATCTTTACTTACTAACACTAACCCGGGTGCCCCGAAAGGAGGCACCTTTTTTATTGCAATAACCTTTTACTTCCACCGTCAGTTACAGGCACGCGAGGACGAGCATGTCTCTCCCAAACAAAGAGAGACTGTCTGAACTTGTCAAACAGTCTCTTAAAGCGTGCTCGAAGCGGGACTCGAACCCGCACAACCGCAATGGTCAAGGGATTTTAAGTCCCTCGTGTCTACCATTCCACCATTCGAGCAGACACCGCAAAGTTAAGCATTTTTCCTCAAATTTGCAAAATTCACAGAAAAGTTATACATTTGCAGCACGTTATGTCAGTAAATAATACACATTTTTCTTCAAAAATAGGCTTAATAGCCGCAACAGTAGGCTCAGCCGTAGGTCTGGGTAACATATGGCGTTTTCCCGCTGAAGCTCAGCAGGGAGGTGGAGCCGCATTCCTTATAGTTTATATCCTGTGCGTATTGGTTTTAGGTATACCGGTAATGCTCGCCGAGTTCTCGCTGGGGCGGGCAGGAGGTACAGACGCCATAGGCGACTTCTCAAAGGTAGCACCCCGGCATAAACAATGGCGCATTGTCGGCGCGCTGTCGGTAATGACGGCGTTTCTAATCGGTGTATTTTACATGGTGGTGGCAGGCTGGACGTTAGAATACCTCTATGAGTCACTTACCGGAAATCTCTATGCGCCGGAAGGTGGTGTGGAGCCCGGAACAGAGCTTTTCGCCATGAAAATGGATGAGTATATTTCCGGAGGTGTCCATCCGCTGATTTTCACCGTCATAGTGGTACTTCTTAATCTTGCCATTCTTTTGGGCGGCGTAAAGAAAGGAATCGAGCGTCTGAGCAACATACTTATGCCGATGCTCTTCCTGCTTCTGCTCGCCTTCTGCATAGTATCCGTCACTCTGCCCAAGGCTCCCGAGGGACTGGTTTACTTTTTCCGTCCCGACTTTTCAAAAATAACTCCCGATGTTATCCTTTCGGCACTCGGACAGGCATTTTTCTCGCTGAGCCTCGGTATGGGCATTCTGATTACGTATGCGTCATATTATCCGCCTGAAACCCCGCTGGCGCGCACTGCAAGCACTGTGTCGCTTCTTTCCATCTTGGTTGCCGTCATGATGGGTATGATTATATTCCCGGCGGTCACGTCGTTCGGACTTGCCGACCATGGAGTTGCGGGCACTACCTTGGTGTTCAGCACCTTGCCGGAGGTTTTCGTGCGTCTGCCGCTGACGGGTCTGTGGTCATCGCTGTTCTTCCTGCTACTTGCCATCGCCGCGCTGACCTCGACCGTAAGTATCATCGAGGTGGTTATCCGCTGCCTTCAGGACCGCGCTCACCTTTCGCGCCGTGCCGCCTGCTGTTGGGTCATGATTCCGCTGCTGTTACTCAGCGGAGTATGCTCGTTAAGCATACCTATGTTTAACTTTCTCGACTTCCTGACGGCAGAGATTCTGCTGCCCATAGCAGCCATAGGGGTATGTATATTTGTTGGATGGATAGCTCCTCACTCGCTTCTTGAGCGTCAGCTTACCAACAACGGCACCCTGCGTTCACGCATCATAGGTATCTGTCTGTTCATTATCCGTTATATAGCTCCGGCACTGATTCTGCTGGTGCTCATCTCGCCGCTGCTCTGATGGGTAAGTTATCCAGAGCCGAACGGACCGGACTCTGTCTGCTGGCAGTGATACTCGCCGCCCTTCTCGGCATTATTGCCCTCAGGCGGCAGACTCCTGAAACAGGCATCGAAGCCACCCCGACCGTTCCCGTCGCCGCTCCGGTACCGGACACAATAGTCCCTGCAAGCCAGAGCGAACCGTCAATACGTAAAGAAAAGAAGACAACGAAAAAACATAGCCGAAAACCCGCCGAGACACCTCGGCGACACCTTGATGACACTTTTTAACTTGTGAGAGTCAAAAAAATTCGGTAACTTTGTATTTATGAATAGAATTTTATGGATAATATTAGCCATAATAACGGGATTTTTCACCTTTGGCTGTGGCGTTGACGAGCCGGAACCCTCACCAGCTCAACCGGAGGAGGTCCGTCGCACCATTCTCGTATATATGGCTGCCCGCGACCCTTATCTGTCGGGCAATGACTTGGATGACATCAGCGAAATGCTTCGCGCCGATATTCCTGACGGATGCCGCCTGTTGGTTTTCCGCTCATGTTATAGCGAACAGTCAAAACTATCGGAGGTTACAGCAGGCGGGCTCAAGGAGCTAAAGACCTATCCGGAGGGCACGATTGGAGCCGATGTCGAAACGCTGAAGGAGGTGCTTGCCGACTCTCGCGCCATGGCTCCCGCCGCCGAAAACGGCATCATTTTCTGGAGCCACTCTTCGGGGTGGAAAGCTGCGCAGAAGGTTGCTCCTGCCGGTCGCTCTTTCGGACTTGAAGGAGGTCACCAGATTGAACTGGCTGACCTTGCCGACGCCCTGCGGACGGTTCCGAAACTCGACTTTATCTTTTTTGACTCATGCTATATGGGCTGCGTCGAAGTGGCTTATGAGCTGAGGGATGTAGCGGACTATATGGTTGCCTCTGTCTGCGAGGTGCCGCTTCCCGGCATGCCTTACGACCGCACCATCAATCACATGTTTGAAACCGACCTGCCCAACGGACTCAAGAGGGCAATCGATGCAAACGTTGATTATTATCTCAACGAAACCAACGAGGACTGTCCGTCAACCCTGTCGCTTATCGACCTATCGGCAATGGATGCGGTTGCAGCTGCTGCCAAGCCTATTCTCGCTGACCCCGAGAATCCGGTTGGCACTTTCCAGTATTTCTCTATTTCGACGCCTTATAACTCCCTGTTTGTTGACCTGCGCCGATATATGGAACTGACATCGCCTTCCACAGACCTCACTGATAACTTTAACGACGCGCTTGACCGCGCGGTGCTCCATGAACGTCATACACCGTCCATCTGGAGAACCAAGCCGATTACATATTGCTCCGGGCTGAGCATAAATCCCAATCCGTCGTCAACAGCCTACGGATATCAGACCCTGTCATGGACCATTGATACACAAAGTAACGATTAATAACCCATGGAATCATTGAAAATTGAGAAGGGCATGGCCCTTGATGAAGTAATTTCAATCCTTACCCGCAATCTGGTGGAGTTCGTTATCCATCTGATTGTAGCCATATTGGTCTTTTATGCCGGCAGGTTTATTATCCGCAAGATTTTCAATCTTGTAAAAAAACTGATGATAAAGCGCAATGTCGACCCGTCAATCACTACATTCGTGCTTTCCGGACTGCAAATCACACTGTATTTCCTGCTGGTTATAATCGTTGTCGGTATTTTAGGACTTGAAACGTCCTCATTCATCGCCCTTTTCGCCTCCGCCGGTGTTGCCATCGGTATGGCACTGAGCGGCACGATGCAAAACTTTGCGGGCGGTGTCCTAATCCTGATTCTGCGCCCTTATGAAGTGGGCGACACGATTGAGGCTCAGGGCTATATGGGCGTGGTCAAAGCCATACAGCTTTTCAATACCGTAATCACCACTCCCGACAATAAGACCATCATCATTCCCAACGGTCCGCTCTTTTCGGGTACAATCAACAACTACTCCAAACAGCCCCACCGCAGGGTAGAGTGGATAGTTGCGGTGGCTTACGGAACCGAATTTGAGGCAGCCAAGTCTGTTATCCTGAATATTTTACAGGCATATCCCGACGTAATAAAGGATAATCCCGCCCAACCGATTGCGATATATATCAAGGAACTGGCCGACAGCTCGGTGAATATCACCGCCCGCGCTTGGGTGCCGGAAGATAAATTCTGGTCAACCTTCTTTGCCGTCAACGAGCAGATTTACAAGCAGATTCCTGAGGCAGGTATCCAGTTCCCGTTCCCGCAGATGGATGTTCATCTGATCAAAGAATAATCTTCCGTTTTCCCCGTTTAAAATTGGATTGCTTCAGACTCAATATTCTTGGCTGCGGCTCAGCGACTCCCTCGCTGCGCCATCAGCCGTCATCACAGGTAATTGAACACCGCCAACGCCTCTACATGATTGACTGCGGCGAGGGTGCACAGCTCCAGTTCATGCGCATGCGGCTGAAAATGAGTCGGCTTAACGATATTTTCATTTCCCACCTCCATGGTGACCACTTTCTCGGACTACCGGGACTGCTTTCCACTATGGCACTTCATGAGAAAGGTCATTGCGTCACCATCCACACCTTTGAACGTGGCGCGGAACTTTTGCGCTCCATGCTTGACTTCATAATAGGTGACACTCCTTTCGACCTACGGTTTAACATCATTGACCCTGCCAAGCGTCAAATACTGATTGATGACAAGACATTTACCGTCAGCTCCTTTCCGCTCTATCATCGTGTTCCCGCCGTTGGCTTTCTCTTTGCCGAAAAGCCCAAGGGCAGGCATATCAACGGAGAAATGGCACGCCATCACGAGGTTCCTAACTACATGATGGAGTCGCTCCGACGGGGCGAGGATTTCGTCAAGCCGGACGGAACGGTAATTCCTAACGAATGGCTTACGTCGGAGCCATCGCCCTCAGGCAGCTACGCATACTGCACGGACACAATGTTTGACCGGCGTATAGTAGCGTCAATTCGCGGAGTCGACACGGTTTTCCACGATGCGACCTATGGCGATGCCGACGCACATCTGGCAGCTCCGCGCGGACACTCCACGGCGCGTCAGGCGGCGGAGATTGCGCGGCGTGCCGGTGCCAAAAGGCTGATATTAGGACATTTCTCAAAGCGATACTCATCTGAACAGCAACTTGTCAACGAAGCTGCCGAAGAATTTCACGGCGAGATAATCGCCGCCAACGAAGGAATGAGAATTGACTTATGAGTACAGCCGACGACATAAGGATGATGACAGCAGCCCTGCGCGAGGCGCGACTTGCGCTGGCGGCGGGCGAAGTACCGATAGGTGCGGTAATTAGCCTTAACGGACGCATCATAGGTCGTGGTCACAACATGACCGAAGCACTCCACGACGTCACCGCCCATGCCGAGATGCAAGCCATCACCGCCGCCACGCAGACCCTTGGCGCGAAATATCTTACCGACTGCACGCTCTACGTAACCGTCGAGCCATGCTTGATGTGTGCCGGAGCCATTGGCTGGAGTCAGGTTGGCAGAGTGGTATGGGGCACCGACGACCCACGGCGGGGCTACACCTCATTAGTAAACGGCAACCGTCCCGCGCTCCATCCGCGTACCGTGACAGAAAGCGGCATCCTTGCCGACGAGTGCCTGACCCTCCTCCGCTCCTTCTTCACCTCCCGCCGCTAATTTTAGAAAGTTCCGATAAGTTATTCGGTCAAATAGGAATTCAATATAGGCACAAGGGTAGGAATATCGTATTGTATGACATCCCATAGAACCTCAGGACTGATTGAGAAATACCCGTGAACAAGAATATGCCTCATTCCCTCTATCTGACGCCATGGCAATTCCGGATGGTTCTGTTTGAAATCCTTAGTAATCATATAAGACGCTTCCCCTATAATTTCAACCATTTTTGACAGTCCATAAAACAGAACCTTGTCTGACCGGATTACTTCAACATTATGTTTTGTCCGTTCAACATCAAGCAACAGAGCCATTTCGAGCATATGCTCCAAACGACCGCGATCTTTAAGCGTTTCTCTCATAAATCAGAACTTTATCGCGGTCAACACTTTTACGCGCAAATTCCTTAAGTCCACGATTATCTACAAGGTCAACTTTACGCCCGAGCAAATCGGTTAAATCCATCAGTATGCCTCCCATCTTAAACAGCGACACCAAACCATTGGAATTATCATAGTCAACAAGTATATCAATGTCGCTTAAGGATGTTTCTTCCCCCTTGGAACACGAACCAAAGAGCCAAGCCCTTTTAACCGGTTGACCTTTGAAAAATTCCTTTATTACTGGAATAAGTTGTTGTATTTTCTCGCTAATCATGGTGGGTATGCCCAATTTTAAGTGCAAAAGTAATAATTTTTCAATCAAATTACAATATCTTTTCGGGAGAATTAAAACTTTTTGGGAGAGCGCGGCGTTATACTGGTGTAATAACTATTTATTTTATGAGACTCGGGAATTATTTCTTATTATTAACCCTTATTATGCCACCTCTGGGCCTGACGGCTCAGAGGGCGGTCGATATTGCCGCCGCTCTGGATTCTCTTACTCCTTATGCAGCAAAAGTTGAATATTCGATAACCTTGCCTCAAAACGACGATGACATTGTATATGAGGTGACGCTCCGCGTACCCCGCACTGACGCGTGGCTGATTGATTGGAAAGTACCCTCGGCAGGTCAGGAGGGATGGACCTCACAGTTTGACGGCAATTTCTATTCGTTCCGAAACCGCCGTCTGCAGGAAATTCACTCGGGCTGGGACCGTCAGAACCCGCCGCGGGCACAATTTACCGAACTGCTACCCGAACGTATTGCCGCCCAATTTCGCGAAATGGCTGACAATCCTGACCGTTACGCCGTGACCGTCACTCCGGGAACAACCGAAATAACGGTCAGTGCCGACCGTATGACCGGCGGAGAGATTGATGCGGAACTGCGTTGGACATTTGACCCGGAAAGCATGCGTCCGCTGACTTACTCCGCCGACTATAACCCGGGAGCAATCTCTTCACAGCAGGTTTATGCCCGCTACTCTCGCGCCATGTATGACCTTAACGATATCGATGAGACTTTGCTGCGCACCCGCTATCCTGAAGCGTTCACCCACTACCGTCAGAGCAATTTCGCCATCGAACATATGCGCGGCGAACCGCTGCCGGCGTTCTCGCTTCAGCTTGCTGACGGTCGCGGACGCATGACACATGCCGCGGACGATAAGTTCCGTCAGCCAACACTCGTCGTACTGCTTGAGTCACAGTCGGCACTTGCGCCGCAGCTGGTTGACGACATACGCAACGCGATTGACAGCTGCCCGGTTGACGCAGACGTAATCTGGGCATGCGCCGAACGCAATCCTGATTCCGCCACTGACCTGCTCGGAACGCTCCGTCAGGGGGAGACGGCGGTAATCGGAGCGAAATCACTCGCAGCCGACTGCGGGGCAGCCGCTCTACCCGTAATTCTGGCATGCCGTCCCGACGGAACCGTAGCAAACCTTATCATAGGTCTGAACAAAGACACCCGTACTGACGTTATACAGATGATAATGCAACTATAATCATCTCTATAACCTCACTCAACTATGGAAACCATCTACTTTCAGGGCAATCCCATCCACACTTACGGCACACTGCCTCCCGTCGGCGAAAAAGCACCTTGTTTCACCCTTGTCGACACAAATCTCAAAGAAATCCGCTGCACTGAATTTCAGGGCCGTAAACTCATACTGAACGTCTTTCCCAGCCTCGATACCGAAGTATGCGCTACCTCCGTACGCAAGTTTAACCAAGAGGCAGCATCCATTCCTGACGTTACCGTAATCAACGTCTCCATGGACCTTCCTTTCGCCGCCAAGCGTTTCTGTGCCGCAGAAGGCATCGACAACGTAATTGTCGCTTCGGCATTCCGCTGCCCCATGTTCTCACAGAAATACGGTTTGCAGATAATTGACGGTCCTCTGGCAGGACTGCTGGCACGCGCCGTAATTGTAGTTGACGGTGACCGTCGCATTGTCTACGAACAGCTCGTTGATGAAGTATCGACCGAACCTGACTATCGCGCAGCTCTTGCCGCCGCACGCGCCATCAAGTAAAAATCCCCTTTTGGCAACAGATTAAATTTTTTCATACTTTGCAGTTAATCCGGACAGAGGTCAGCATACTCTGTCCGGTTTTTCCTTTTTTTTGCATTATTTTCGGGCAAAATTTATCATAAATGGCGAAATTTATGTAACTTTGTCAAAATATTTATGCAAGCAATGAAAACTGTAACTTATAAAGGACTGACGTTCAAACCATTTATTACGGCACAGGAAATTGCAGACCGCATTGGAGCGATTGCCGCCGACATCACGGAAAAGTATAGCGGACAGAACCCGCTGATTATCTGTGTGCTCAACGGTGCGTTCCCCTTTGCCGCCGACCTTTTCCGTGCGCTTGACTGCGACGCTGAGATTGCCTTTGTGCGCCTCAGTTCCTATTCCGGCACAGAATCGACCGGAAAGGTCCGTCAGGTTATCGGACTGACCGAACCGGTTGAAGGTCGACCTGTAATCGTGGTTGAGGATATCATTGACACAGGTCGCACCATGCAGAAATTTCTCGCAGACCTTCGCGCCATGAATCCCGCCGATGTCAAGGTTGCCACCCTGCTGTTCAAACCTGAAAGTCTCCAAGTAGATATCCATCCGGATTATATCGGTTTCACAATTCCGCCCAAGTTCATTATAGGTTTCGGACTTGACCTTGACGGTCAGGCGCGCAACCTCCGCGATATTTACGTATTGGCGGATGAGGAGAACTGATAATACGTAATTTTTTAGCCTTAAACGATATGAATTTAGTAATTTTCGGTGCTCCCGGAAGCGGAAAGGGAACCCAAAGCGAACGCATAGTGGAGCGATATGGGCTCCATCATATTTCAACCGGCGAACTGCTTCGTGACCACATTGCCCGTGGAACCGAGTTAGGTAAAGTTGCCGATGCGCTGATTTCGCGCGGCAATCTTATTCCCGACGAGCTGATGCTTGACATTCTCTCAAAAGAGCTTGACGCGCATCCCGAAGCCAAAGGTGTCATTTTCGACGGCTTTCCGCGCACCATCCCTCAGGCAGAGGAGCTGACCAAGCTGCTCGAAAAGCGCGGCACCAAGGTTGACGCCGTAGTAGGTCTGGAAGTGCCTGAAGAGGAGCTTACGGAGCGTATGATTAACCGCGGCAAGGCGTCAGGGCGCGCCGATGACAACGCCGCCACCATTGCAAAACGCCTTGAGGTTTATCACCGTCAGACCCAGCCGCTTAAGGAATACTATAACCGCCGCCTTGCCTACTATCCCATTAACGGCAGCGGCGACATAGAGCAGATTTTCAACGCCATAACTGACGTTATCGACCCCATCCACAATGCCGAAAAAGAGGGCTGAGATTATCCGTATTCCCCGAATCGAGGATCAGCGCGGCAATCTGTCGTTCATCGAACATTCCCGGACGGGGGTGCTCCCTTTTTCGCCCCAGCGTGTCTATTGGATTTATGACGTTCCCGGCGGACGCGAACGTCATGGTCATGCCTTCCGTCGCGCCGAGGAGCTGATTGTTGCCCTCAGTGGCTCGTTTGACGTAGTGCTGACCGACCCCGACGGACTTGAAATCACCCACCACCTTTCGCGCAGCTACTACGGGCTATATGTTCCCGCCGGGACATGGCGCGCGCTGCGCAACTTTTCGACCAACTCAGTGGCGATGGTGATTTCCTCCACGCTCTACGACCCCGCCGACTACATCGAGGAAATCTCCGAGCTCTCTAAGCTCGGAGAGAACCCGGAGAGCTCGGAGTTCTCCGAGTTCTCCGAAAGCTCCGAGAGCTCCGATGAAGTTTTCACTTACAGCTCTGTCGAAAACTGCAAAATCATTGACCTTCCACGCATCATTCACCCTAACGGCTCACTCACTTTCGAGCAGAACGCTAACGACGCCAACCTTCCCTTCCCCATTAAGCGCGTTTATTATCTCTATGATATTCCGGGCGATGCAAGCCGCGGAGGGCATGCCCACCGAGGAAACTACTCGTTGATTGTCGCTGCGGCAGGGTCGTTTGTTGTCTCGCTGTCAGACGGTAAACAAAAACAGGATTTCTTTCTCAACCGTCCTTATCGCGGACTTCTGGTTCCTCCGGGAATATGGCGCGAAATTGACAATTTCTCATCCGGGGCAATCTGCCTTGTCCTTACGTCAGAAAACTTTGCCGAGGAGGACTATGTCCGCGATTTTGACGAATTCAAACGTCTTACACATACAAAATTATGAAATATCCGTTTCTTGAGCTCGGACCGTCAAACAGTCCGTATATGACAGACCTTGTGGAAGCCGCTACCCGCGTAATCACATCGGGTCAATACATTGGTGGCGACGAGGTTAAGCTCTTTGAAACGGAAATGGCGTCCATCTGTCAGACGGAGTTTGCCATTGGAATAAGCAACGGACTGGACGCCCTACGCCTTATTCTTCTTGCCTACAGGGAATTGGGGCGTCTTCAGGAGGGCGATGAAGTCATTGTGCCCGATAATTCTTTTGTAGCATCCGCCCTCGCCACAAGTCAGGCGGGACTGAAAATCAGGTTTGCCGACGCCGACCCGATGACTATGAATCTCGACTGGAAGCGGCTGCCGCTGACCGAGCGCACGCGCGTCATAATGCCGGTTGACCTTTACGGGCACGTGTGTGCCGTTCCCGAAGAGTTCAAGCGCGATTTTATCATTATAGAGGACGCCTGTCAGTCTATCGGCGCAAAAAACTCCGGGCGGACGGGTCATGCCGCAGCGTTTTCGTTCTATCCCACGAAGAATGTAGGAGCATTGGGCGATGCCGGAGCTGTCACGACCGATGAAGCCGAACTGGCGGAGGTTATCCGCGCGCTGCGCAATTACGGGTCGCTGCGGCAGTATGAAAATATATATCAGGGGCTGAATTGCCGACTTGACCCTATTCAGGCGGCGTTTTTGCGCGTAAAATTGCCCCATACCGACACAGAAAACGCTTTCCGGCGCGAAAAAGCGACGGTTTATGACCAAGAAATCACGAATCCGCTCATAACCGTGCCACAAATGCCGTCAGACCCCCGTGAGCATGTATGGCATCAGTACGTGGTTCGCGTTGCCGACCGCCGTCGCGATGAGTTCCGCAAGTTTCTTGCCGAGCGTGGAGTCGGCTCGGGAATCCACTACCCCACCCCCATTCACCGCCAGCCCTGTTACCGCGAGTATGCGTCATTGGAGTTTCCGGTTTCCGAAAGGCTCTGCGCCGAAGTGGTCAGCCTGCCGATAAGCCGCGCCACGTCGGTCGATGACGTCAGGGAGATTTCACGAATAATCAATCAGTTTTGCTGAAAAAAACAGATGCAGACACCTTATTATATTGTCTACGAAACGAAACTGCGCCATAACATCGAGCTTATCCGCTCGGTAGCTGAACGCGCGGGAGTCGAGATTATCATGGCTTTCAAGGCGAACGCGCTATGGCGTTCATTCCCTATTTTACGCGAATATGGCGTGAACGCAACGGCTTCATCGCTCAACGAGCTGCAACTGGGACGCGAGGAACTCGGTGCGGAAATCCATAGTTACTGTCCGGCGTATACCGAGGAGACCATCGAAAAGTATCTTGACGGCTCCACGCATATCACCTTCAACTCCCTGAGCCAAGCGGAGCGTTTCCTGCCCGTAGTGAAGGCTCGCGAAGGCAAAGTTTCCGCCGGACTGAGGGTTAATCCGCGCTGCTCAGTGGTTGAGACCGATCTTTATAACCCTGCTCTGCCCGGCAGCCGCTTCGGTGTCAGTCCGGAGGATATGCCCGAGGTTCTCCCCGATGGCATTGAAGGTCTTCATTTCCACGCGCTATGTGAAGGCTCGCCCGAAGACCTTGCCAAGGTGCTCGAAGCGTTCGAATCGCAATTCGGCAACCATATCGACCGCATGAAGTGGGTAAACATGGGAGGCGGACACCTGATGACGCGGGCGGACTATGATACAGACCGCGTCGTTGAAATTCTCCGCGGATTCCGTGAACGCCATCCCGGCGTCAAGGTCATTCTCGAGCCGGGGTCGGCATGGACATGGCGTACGGGCGACTTGATAACTTCCGTAGTCGATATTGTTGAGAACCAAGGGGTCTCCACCGCCATTATCGACGCCAGCTTTGCCTGCCATATGCCTGATACTCTCGAAATGCCATATCAACCGCTAATATCAGAGTCATCAGAAAACGGCGCATATGCCTATCGCCTTGGCGGCAACTCATGTCTCAGTGGCGATTTTTGCGGTCCGTGGCAGTTTGACGCTCCGCTCCGACCGGGTCAGCGGCTCACCCTCGAGGACATGAACCATTATACGACTGTCAAGACCACCATGTTTAACGGAATCCAGCACCCCTCAATAGTGCTTCAGCGTGCCGACGGCTCGCAGGAAATACTCCGCGAGTACACTTACGAGGACTATAAATCGAGAATGTCGTGAAGTTCAGCGTCATCATACCCGTCTACAACCGTGCCGACGAGATGGAGGCTCTGCTCGAAAGCCTCAGCCGCCAGACCGCGCCGGGATGCTTTGAGGTTGTCGCCGTCGACGACGGCTCGACCGCTCCCTGTGGCGACGTGTGTGCCCGTTATCCCTTTGTGCGCTACTACTGGAAAGAAAATGAGGGTCGCTCCATAGCAAGAAACTATGCCATGGAGCGCGCGGAGGGCGATTATTTCATCTTTTTTGATTCAGACTGCATCATTCCGCCGACATATTTCGAGACTTTGCTCGCAAATCAGCCGCTGCCCGACTGTTTCGGCGGTCCCGACTCCGCCCATGAGTCATTTTCTACACTCCAGAAGGGCATCAACTTTGCCATGACCTCCTTCCTGACCACCGGAGGCATACGCGGCGGCAAAATAAGGCTCGAAAAATTCACTCCGCGCACCTTCAACATGGGATTCAGCCGTCAAGTATATGACCGCGTTGGCGGCTTCCGCGAAATGTTCAGCGAAGATATCGACATGTCAATGCGTATTCGCCGCGAAGGCTTCGGAATGGAACTGATACGCGAAGCTCCGGTATATCACGCGCGCCGCATGTCATGGCGTAAATTCGCCCGTCAGGTCTACGTATTCGGCATGAGCCGCATAACGCTCAAAACGCTCTATCCCGGTTCGCTCAAGGCGGTCCACTGCCTGCCGGCTCTGTTCCTACTTGGCTCGCTGTTCCTTGTCCTGATGGGTATATTTGTCAGTCCGTGGTGGCTGCTGCCGTTAGGGGTATATGCGGTGGCATTGTTTATCTCCTCGCTCGTTTCCGACGGGTTGAAGGTTGCCCTCTATGCCGTTCCAGCCTCTTTCATTCAGCTTTGGGGCTATGGAGCCGGATTTATAAAAGCAATGATTACCGGACGTAACGCTGCGGCAGAAGTCGAAATCCGAAAGGGCAAAAATGAGTGACAACGCCGAACTGATGCGCTATCTCGCCGATGATGACAAGCCTCGCGAAAAGGCGTTGCGTCAAGGCATAGGCGTGCTCTCCGACGCCGAGCTGCTCGCCATATTGCTGCGGGTCGGCACCGCCGGCAAGAGTGTGCTCTCCGTGGCGCGCGAAATCCTCCAGAAGCATGACAATGACCTTGCCCGTCTTGCCCGCACCACCCCTATGGCACTCGCCAAGATGGTTCCCGGCATGGGACCCGCCAAGGCAATCACCGTTATCGCGGCTCTGGAGCTCGGACTGCGTGCGCGCGGAGCCATGGCGCGCGCCCAAGCGGTTGAATCCATCTCCGGCTCAAAGTCACTCTACGAATATATCCGCACGCGCCTCGAGCGGCTCCCCCACGAAGAATTCTGGATAATAATCCTCAATCAGCGGCTTGCGCCGATTGCATGCGAGCGCGTCAGTCAGGGTGGCATCACCGCCACCTTGGTCGACATCCGGCTGCTATTCAAAAAGGTCATTGACCATCAGGCATCAACAATCGCACTGGTCCACAATCATCCCAGCGGACAACTGCGCCCGTCGCTTCAGGACGATGAACTGACCCGCAAAATCCTCGCCGGAGCCAAAACCCTCGACATCCGCGTCCTCGACCACCTCATCGTCACCCCCTCCGCCTACTACTCCTACGCCGATGACTCCCATCTCCTCTAAGTCCTCATTCCTCATGAATTGAAATCCAAGAGGTGATATCGGCTATGGCTTGGGGATTAAGTTTTGAGGGCTGCTGCCTTTTATCACCAAAGAATGGGATGTTTATGTCAGTATCACTTTCTCTGAGACAATAGCCTGTACGAGTGTAAACACGGATAAGATGCTGTCCCGACTCTGGTAGACCTTCATCCATACCAATGCTGTTTGTATACCAGTCAACAACTGCATCAGCGGTCCCAAATGCGCAGAACGTAGGGCAATTTATCATTCGGAGGAATTGAGATGGACGATATGCAAGCAATTCTTTAAAATCCTCATTGATTATGTCGCCGACTTTCCCGCAAGCTATCTCAGACTGAATCCTTTTGCGCATGAATGATGATAATTCGGGCTCAATAAAAAATGTCGAGGAAGTGTAAAACCGCTTTACCATATCGGCACCATCCACACCTACGGCGGATATGAGAACAAGGAATTTAGGACTGCTCTCCGACGCACAAATCGTTGCCGCAGCAGAGCCGACAGTTCCGGCAGCCAAAATCGCATATTCAACATATAAAGATATGCTCTTTTGAATTGAATCAAGCGCATTTTTATATGTTGTAACGGATTTATTTATGCCTCCGTTAGACACCTGTATTGGAATAATGTTGAATCGACTCCCTTCTACTAATGTGTCAACTACTGATTTTTCATACTGATTTGTCGAGAATGAAAATACTGTTAACGGCACTCTATTGTCCGCAAAAGCACAGAGTGCAAAAACACAGGTGATGAAAATTGATAAAATTCGTTTCATTTGCGATGTTTTTTTGAATTAATAATTAGTGTAAAAAATCTATCGCAAAGTTCGACAGAATTTTTGATTTTTATCAAAAATAAGCCGAAATTAAACTACTTTTCACACCCAATAACACACTGGTTATCAGTAGTATTCACAATAAATAATCTAATATTAGATTTTAATCAGGTATTTACGCGGAGTATATCGCTCATTTCCTGCAGGAGGTCCGGATTGGTTAACTCAAGTTTCTTTTTGATGGATGACTTGGCATTGTATACGGACTGGGGCTTCATATCGAGAATATAGGCGATAACTCTTGTAGACAGATTTGCGCAAAGCAGGGCGATTATATTCCTTTCAGACTCTGAAATATATGGACATTCTGCGGTTATCCTCGCGATGAGATTGTTCCTGTATTGGTTTATAGCATCTATAAGTTCCCGCATAAATTGTGGGTTCTTTACCGAAGCTAACCGCTTAGCCATGTCCTTCTTTGCTCTGTCCGACGAAGTTTTTGACGCCTCCGCATCAATATATATATTCCCCAGCTCCTCTATCCAAGCGAATTTATCCACAAACAGCTCCTTCGTCGCAACTTTGCCTGCCTCTATCTCACTTTTTTTCTTTCTAATCCTTAAAATAAGATAGACAATAATTATTACACAAACCGACGCAGAAATGATACCAATCAGTCTCTTTATGCGCAGTTCCGAATTGATTTTTTCCTTCTCATACTTATCAAACTCAACCTGAATCTGATACAGGTCCACTACGGATGCAATATCGCGCCTGTCTATCTTATCGGAAACCAACTGCAACAATTGCTTGAAATACCCCTGCGCTCCCTCAGTATTACCGGAAAAAAGATAAGCGCGGACAATCACAATCTTCGACCGCACCAGATATGCCTGCTCCCCAAGGTCTGCGGCAAGTTTATCAACATCCAAAGCCTCAGCCAAGGCTCCATCATAATCCTGCTGATTCATATGCACGACGCTCCGATAATAGCGTGAACGCATCTGATTTTGCAGATCATCGGTAGTGTCATAGTAATTTGTCGCGATTGAAATCAGCGAGTCATTGGTAATGTCAACAGAATTCTTGTCATAAGCCTGCGATAACAGCAGTGCATAGCGAGCCTGAGTTTCGCCCGTCAGCACTCTCCCGTCAATCTTAGTTAGTAACGTCAGGGCAGAATCAGGATGCACCTCCATCATGGCTTCGGCTGCGTCAAGAGTCTGCCTAACCGGATTACGGCTGCACCCGCACAACAGAACTGCCATTAAGGCAACAATGACAGATACTTTCACGGCTTCTTTCGGGTCGAAATTTCTTTTTGAGCTTCTTTAAGAGTCTGCTCATCGTCAAAATCTGACTCCTGAAGTGCCATTTTGCGTCGCCATATCTTAAACTTTTCATATTCTGCGTTGGCAAACTCCTCTGCCTGAATAGCACTTATTCCACCCTTACAATCCAAAAGTTCCAGCCCATTTGATGATAAAATCATATCTACATTTTCACGCCAGAATGTAATGGTGGTCGATTGTCGCCGTTTAGCTCTAAATTCAGCTGTATCGAGGAAAATAACAACAATGCGATTAAGGTCATCCAATTCATCCTTGCTCAAATAATTCTTAGCCCTAACCACATCAGCTTTATTTACCCTTCGACCATCCCATGATGTCAATCCCATATTTTCCTTTGAAGCATCCGCACGGCTCTTTATGATTTCCGCAGCAGTCTGTCCTGTAATTGCATACAAAAATTTATTCTGTACTTCAGCAAAAAACATTTGAGTCGCTTTATCTGTCTTATCATAGTCATCGCTAAGACTAAATAAATCACGCACTTTATGATAAAATCGCTTTTCCGATGCACGAATCTCGCGGATTTCAGCAAGGAGTTCATCAAAATGATCCGGTCTTCCATCCGGATTTTTAAGCCGATCGGAATCAATCACGAATCCTTTTTGCAAATATGTGGTAAGATGAACATTTGCCCACTGCCTAAACTGCACTCCCCGGACAGATCGGACACGAAATCCCACTGCCATAATCATTTCCAGTGAATAAAATTTCACCGTATACTTTTTGCCGTCAGTGGCAGTTATCAAATAATCTTTTACAACTGATTCCTCATACAATTCCCTATCTTCCAATATATTACCTATATGATATGCGATGTTTTGCTTGGAGGTGGCAAAAAGTTCCGCCATCTGCTGCTGGTTAAGCCAGACCATTCCGTCTCGCGAAAGTAGATTTACCTGATTTCTTCCATCAACAGTCTTATACAATATTATTTCATCAGCCATAATAATAAATATCTAAGGGTTAGACGGCGACGGGGGCGGGGATGTGGGGGTGTGGGTCGTAGTCGGTCAGGGTGAAATCTGAGTAGGTGAAGTCGAAGATGGATTTGACGTCGGGGTTGAGGTGCATCTTGGGCAGCGGACGGGGCTCGCGCGAGAGCTGCAGGCGCGCCTGCTCAAGATGGTTGGTGTAGAGGTGGGTGTCGCCCGTGGTGTGGATAAATTCGCCCGGTTTCAGTCCGGTAACCTGCGCCACCATCATAAGTAGCAGGGCATATGACGCGATATTGAACGGCACACCGAGGAAGCAGTCGGCTGACCGCTGATAGAGCTGGAGGCTAAGCCGTCCGTCCGCCACATAGAACTGGAAGAAGGCATGGCATGGAGGCAGAGCCATGTCCGGAATCTGGGCTACATTCCATGCGCTGACAATCAGGCGACGGCTGTCAGGGTTGGTCTTGATTTGCTCGATTACCTCCGAAATCTGGTCGATAAAGCCGCCTTTTCCGTCAGGCCATGCGCGCCACTGCGCTCCATAGACGGGACCGAGGTCGCCGGTCTCCGGGTCAGCCCATTCGTTCCATATGCGGACTCCATTTTCCTGAAGGTAACGGACGTTGGTGTCGCCCTTGAGAAACCAGAGGAGTTCGTGGATAATCGACTTAAGGTGGAGCTTTTTAGTGGTTACAAGCGGAAAACCGTCAGCAAGGTCATAGCGCATCTGCCGTCCGAATACGGAAATCGTGCCGGTGCCGGTACGGTCGGTCTTTTTCACACCATTGGTCAATATATCGTTAAGCAAATCAAGATATTGTTTCATTTTTTCTCAAAAGTTTTAAATTTAGGCATCAGCAGAGGGTCAGAGAGGGTATGTCTGCCAAGGGTGTAGGTTATCGCGTCGTCGGGACACTGGGGCAGACAGTCAAAGCAGACCACACAGCGACTCATGTCGACAACATGGTCATTAAGGTCGATACATTGCGCCTTACATACGTCGACACAGCGGCGACACTGAGTGCAGCGGTCAGTGTTTATATCGAAATGGAAGGCTGCCCGACGCGACATAAATCCCAATATAGTCCCCACCGGACAGAGGGTATTACACAGCAGACGCCCGCGGCGGAAAGACACGGCGGCGATGACGCCGACAACGAATGCGGAAGCGAAGGAGGCGACGCATACCTGCGGACTGAGCAGATGGTCAACCAGCGAGGCATAAAGCCCGAACGGGAGCAGCCACTCACGCGGGAACGCCAGACCGCTGATAAGCATAAGCAACACGACGACCAACACCACAAGGCGCACCCACTGGACGGGACGCGAATAGCGATAGACGCGTGAGCGTGACCGTGCCCTGCCCCCGAGGTCCATTATGGCTCCGAGCGGGCATAGGGTCGAGCAGTAGATCCTGCCGAACATGAGGGTTATACCGAGCCATACGGCAAGGACCGTCAGCGAGAGGGCAAAAGTGGCAACCTCGGGCTGCCAGCTTATGAACTGGCTGCCTATGGCGGTCGATAAGGCACCGTAGCGGAGCAATGCAGCGGTGATGAAGAACGTAGCGGCAGCCTCGACGGCAATGCGTATCACCATCAGTATGCCTTGTCCGCGATTTCGGCTCAGTTCGTTCATTTATTTAATTCCGAGAGTGGTCAGCAGCGGGCGCACTTTAACCTCGCCGGGAGTAAACACCCTCAGGGCTTTATGGTTGCATTTCACGTCAATTTCCTTACCCAGACGCGCTACCTCGCCGTCAAGATGGGCAGGTCCGGCTATGGGACGGCTTATGTGGAGGTCAGCCGTGCGAATCATGCTGACGCTTCCCGACTCGCCGAGCGAACCGGTCATGATGCGCAGACCGCTCATGGCGTGGCTCAGCCAAGTACCGCGATGAATGACCGTAACATCCATGAGCCCGTCGGTAAGTGAAGCGCGGGGAGCGATAAACGCATTGTTGCCATACTGCGAGGCATTACAACACGCCACGATGAATGCCCGCTCCGTCAGCTTCCCGTCAGGGGTAGAGAGTGTATATTCCTGTGATTTATAACGTAGAAAAACCTCAACGGCAGCACGGACATAATTTTTCAGTCCCCGGCGGTCAGGACGCGAGGCGAAACGGTCACTCACTGCCGCGTCGAACCCCATACCGAACGTACAGAAAAACGGCTCGCCGTTGGCGGTACAGAAGTCTATGACGTCGGTACGTCCGGCGGCTACTACCCCGATAGCCTTTTCCGGGTTCATCGGGATATTAAGGTGGCGCGCAAGTCCGTTGCCCGAACCGCAGGGAATGATGCCCATGGCGGTGTCGGTATAACAGAGGGCGCGGGCGGTCTCATTAACGGTTCCGTCACCTCCGGCAGCAATAACCACGGGAATTCCGGCAGCCGAAGCCGCGGCGGCAAGTTCAGAGGCGTGACCGCGTCGCTCAGTGCGCGAAACCTCCACTTCGAGTCCTGCCTGAGGCAAAATCCGCTGCGCCAGTTCAATTATGGAGTCCTTCGAGGCGGCAGATGTGCCGCTCTTGGGGTTGACTATCAGGAGAGCTTTCTTCATGACAGAAATTTTGCTAAATCGGTTTCGGAAATTACAGTGAACACCGGCTTGCCCGTGGGCGAGAAACCGGGAAGCTGTAACGACATAAGGTCGGCAAGCAATGCCTGCACCTCGGCATCGTTCATACGGCGGTCAGGACGGAACGAGGCAGCCACCGCCATCGCGACGGCGGCACGCTCGGCAAGCGGCGACGCCGTATCGGTGCGCGAATCGGCGGCAACGGTGCGGACCACCTCTGTAAGCATTTCCGCAGGATTATGGGAGTCGGTACCCGCAGGGACGGCATTTATCGCCCAATCGCCTCCGCCAAGCGGAGCCAAATCGAAACCCATAGCCGCAAGTTTAGGCTCGAGTTCATCCATCAGGGGTGTTTCCGAAGGCTCAAAATGGACGGTTTCAGGGAAAAGCAGCCGCTGACCTGACGCCACGGAGCCTGACGCTCCCATAAAACGATTGAAAAGCACGGTCTGATGGGCACGCCGGAGGTCAACGATGCGCAGTCCGCGTGAATCGGAAAGCGCGACATAGCGGTTACCGACGTGAAGCGTCCGACAATCGGCATCAGGCTCCGAAACAGACTCGTCAAGACCGTTGATGGTCGACGGAATGGAGTGTTCGACTCGTTCAAGAGCCTGAGCGCGGTCTGCCTCAAAATTTCTGTAAAGTTCCTCCCAGTTCTTGACCGATGAGACCGAGCGGGAAAAAGGATTGTAACCGCCGCTGCCTGCCGGGGGTGCGACGGGGCGCGCATACTGCCCGCCGGGAGTCGAAAATCCGGGGGCGGGAATATCCGGCTGTTCCTCCGTCAGCGATGCAAAATCAATCTGCGGAGCGGCATTGTAACGACCTATGGTCTCCTTGACGGCAGCATAGAGAATCTGGCGGATGCTCTGCTCCTGCTCGAACTTGATTTCGTTTTTAGTAGGATGGATATTTACATCAATGGTCTGAGGGTCGACATTGAAGTCAATGAAGTAGTTGGGCTGCTCATCGGCGGGTATCAGCGTCTCGTAACACTGCATTATCGCCTTATGAAAGTACGGATGGCGCATATTTCTGCCATTGACAAACAGATATTGCAGCGCACCACGTTTCCGGCAATGTTCCGGACGCACAATGAAGCCGCTCAGACGTACCATATCCGTATCCGTCTCCACTGGTATCAGCTGGGCGTCAAGGCTTTTGCCGAAAAGGTCGACAATACGCTTGCGCATGGGTGCCGGCGGCAGTTTATGGAGCGTTATGTCATTATGGACCAGCGTCAGCTCGACCGAGGGATTGACCAATGCGAGACGCTCGAACTCGTGGATGATATTAGACATCTCAACCGAGTCCTTTTTGAGAAACTTGCGCCGGGCGGGTACATTAAAGAACAGGTTGCGGACCATAAGGTTCGAGCCGGGAACGCATGCTTCCGGCTGCTGGCTTTCAACCTTCGACCCGTTTATGATAATACGGGTGCCGCAGTTATCGCCGCGGCGCATGGTGCGCAAGTCTACCTGACTTACCGCACATATCGACGCCAATGCCTCACCGCGAAACCCCATTGTATGGAGCGAGAAAAGGTCATCGGCTTTACGTATTTTCGAAGTGGAATGACGCTCAAAGGCGAGACGGGCATCGGTGGCTGACATTCCGCAGCCATTGTCGACGACCTGAATAAGCGTGCGTCCCGCATCCTTTATTATGACACTGATTTCCGTAGCACCGGCATCAACGGCATTCTCGACCAGCTCCTTCACCACCGAGGCGGGACGCTGGATTACCTCGCCCGCAGCAATCTGATTGGCGACGGAGTCCGGGAGCAGCTTAATGACATCGCTCATACGCGAGGAGCGACTGTCAGGATTATCGAATCATAACCCTCGACGACCACTTCCGCACCCTTGCGGATGGTTTCGGCGGCATGGGGTGCGACAACCTGCCATGAGTCACCGTCAATGCGTGCGCGCCCCATCTCCCCGGGTTTGATTTCAGACGTTACAATAGCCTTACGACCCAGAAGGGCATCCATGCCGGTACGGTCCGTGCGTCCCGACTTTGCCAGCTGACGCTGATGCCAACGCTCGAATACCGGAGCGAGCAAAGCATAGGCGGCAAATGACACTACAGACAGAATAATAAGTTCCCAAGCCGTACCCACGCCAAGCAGATTACCCACAAGCGCGCCTATACAGCCTATTGCCAGACAAAGCGTCCAGAACATCTGAGTAAACACCTCGATTATCAGCAGCAAAGCCGCAACAGATATCCAAATAATCCAAACTGACATGGTCTGATAGGTCTCCTTTTGTTATTTCTTGAAGAGGGTCTGGATAGAACCGATTGAGGAAAGGACAGATGATGCTTCGTAAGGAATATAAACCGTCTTGTTGTCCTGACCGGAGGTCATTTCGCGGAGGGTATCGATATATTTCATTGCGAGCATATAGGTAGCGGGGTCGGTATTTGATGCGGCAACCGCGTCAGCAACCCGGCGGATAGCCTCTGCCTCAGCCTGAGCGTTGAGAATAATGGCCTGAGCCTCACCTTCAGCGCGCAGAATTTCAGCCTGCTTGACAGCCTCGGCAGCATTGATTTTCGATGCCTTCTCACCCTCGGACTGGAGAATAAGGCTCTGTTTCTTACCTTCGGCGTTAAGGATTTCGGCGCGACGGTTACGTTCCGCCTGCATCTGCTTTTCCATCGCCACACGGACCGATTCGGGCGGAGTGATGTCCTGAAGCTCCACGCGGTTCACCTTTACGCCCCACTTGTTTGTGGCGTCATCAAGGATTACCTGCAACTTTGAGTTTATGGTGTCGCGGCTTGTCAGGGTCTCGTCGAGCTCAAGCTCGCCTATAACGTTACGCAGCGAGGTCTGGGTCAGTTTTTCGATAGCGTTGGGGAGGTTATCGATTTCATAAACCGCCTTTTTCGGGTCAACAATCTGGAAGTAGAGAAGGGCGTTGATTTCGGTGGTTACGTTATCGCGGGTGATTACCTGCTGCGAAGGGAAGTCATAGACCTGTTCGCGAAGGTCAATGACTGCCGTAGCAGAGTTACGTACAATATGACGTCCGCCCACTGCGGTCTCTACCCGGCGGGTATATATTGTCTTGGGTTTATCAATAAAGGGAATAAGGAAATTCAGACCGGGAGGAAGCACACTGTGGAAACGTCCCAGACGCTCAACTACTCTGGTCTCGGACTGCGGTACAACCTTGACACCCGCGCTTATCACGACGATTGCAAGGATTACCACGATTACGGCTAATGCGATATTCATTGTAATTCTTATTTATTGGTATTAGTATTTTCCGAAGTATTCGAACTTATATTGGAACCAGCCTTGGGGATGGTGAACGTGAAGCAGAGTCCGTGGGGGTCGGCATTGCTCACCGTAATGTCACCGCCCATCGCTACCACGGTACTCTTGACAATGGGTAGACCGAGACCCGTACCGCCGCTCTTGCGCGCGCGTCCTTCATCTACGCGATAGAATCGCTCGAAAAGGCGCGGCAGATGCTCATCGGCAACACCTATACCATCATCCTTGAACTCAAATTTATAGAAATCATCCGTCTGGTCTACGAGTCGCAAATCAATGCGTGTGCCGTGGGAATAATTAGCAGAGTTACGCACCAGATTCATCAGTGCGTTGGTCAGAAGGGTGTAGTTACCGCGAATCATACAATCAAACGGAACCTCATAACTGAACTCAAGGGCTCCGTTTATATGGCTCACCTCAAGGTCATTGGCTATGGAGTAAACAAGGTCGTGGAAGTCAAAATCCGTCAGTTCAACCTG
Organism: uncultured Bacteroides sp.; assembly: GCA_964586765.1. Classification (GTDB taxonomy): domain Bacteria; phylum Bacteroidota; class Bacteroidia; order Bacteroidales; family Muribaculaceae; genus UBA3263. Next base: position 102,771 of record CAZPHN010000002.1, on the reverse strand, counting down.
CTGGTTACCGTCTTCAAGACGCGTGATGGAGCTGACATCCTTGAGCAGCTGTGTCAGGCGTTCGGCATGAGCCTGTGCCTTCTCAAGGAAGGACCTACGCAGACCTTCCGGCATATCCGGGTCTGAATTGATGGTGTCCAAGTAGCCTTTAATAATTCCGACGGGGGTCTTGAGCTCATGGTTTATGTTATTGCTCATCTGACGCTTTACGCGCTCGCGCTCGCTGACGGCGCGCATTGCCACTTCATGTTCGTGCTGGCTGCGAATGAGAGCCTTATCCTTAGCCAAGTAGATACGCACTATCTGACGGCTGACTTCGCCCAGCTCGTCGTGACCGAAGGTCATATGCTCGATATCCGGAATTCTACCCTCCGACGCCTTGGTAGCAAAGTCACGCAGAGTATAGACGTTGCGGCTGACGAGCGAACAGAGATAAAACGCTACGCCGGTCACCACCACGGTGAGTACAATCACAATGGCCCATACCATGGTGTCATACGACAGCGCATGTGTAATCACATTATTATAAGGAGTAGCGGAAAGCACCTGAATGGCTCCGTCATTACTCTCCATGGCGTTAATCATCAGTCGCTCCCGGTCAGCCACCGAGGGACGAATCGATGTTACCTCATCAATTTCATCCGCATCGCGAATTTCCCTAATCTCGGGAATGACGTTATGCCTGTCATCCTCGATCAACACCGGCACCGGAGTCGACGCTATCGGGGTATCGTACTGGTCGTAGACAGTGACGCGCAAGGCGTCCAGAATAGTGTTATCGTTATATATGTCAATGAACTCTATAACATGCTGTAAATCCTGACCGTCCTCATACGCCTTTACAAGGGTAGTGCTGACGTTCTTCAGCTGAAGCTCTATGTTATCGCGCTTGACCTCCTTCTCGTGGCGGACCATGTAGACCACGAGACAGCCAATAATCAGCCATAACAGGGCTGTAAGCGGTAAAAACAACCGCCATTGAAGACTAAACGTTTTCTTTAAATCCATAACCGAACCCAACTCTCGTTTCAATATGTTTGCCATATGCGCCGAGTTTGGTTCGCAGGCGGGTAAGGCTGGTGTCAACCGTGCGGTTGCTTACCACGTTTGTCCAGACGTTGCGGATAATTTCCTCGCGAGAGTACACGCGGTTACGGTGTTCAAGGAAGAAGAGAAGCAGGTCAAACTCCGTGCGGCTCAGCGGGGTTACCTGACCGTCGATGTAACATACTTTCTCGTTACGGTTCAGGCGCAGACCCTGAAAGACAATGTCTGCCTCATATTTTGCCTTCGAGCGGTTAGCCTGAAGATGGTCCTGAATATTACTGCGACGAAGCACCGAACGCACGCGCGCAAGAACCTCAGGAATAGAAAACGGCTTGGTGATATAATCATCGGCTCCGAGATTCAGACCCATGACGGTATCATCCTCGTCTGCCAATGCCGTACAGAATATAATGGGCTTGTTTTCAAGTTCTTCATTGTTTTTCAGCTTACCGGCGAAATCAAATCCGCTCAGTTTGTCCATCATTATATCTACAATGAAAAGCTGATAGGACGGAAGGTCCATGGTCAAAGCCTCCTCTGCTGAATAGGCGGTATTGACTTCATAACCTTCTTTTTCGAGGTTGTATTTCAGTATTTCGCAGATTGACTCCTCGTCGTCAATAACTAAAATTCTTACTCGCATCTAATTAATAGGTGAATTGTTATAGTTTCGGTCTACAAAATGTACGCAAATTTAGCAATTTGCGGATATTCAGCATAAATGGCAAAAGTTAAATAATGTTAATGTCACACAATTGTGTCATTTGGACTCATTTCTTTGGATACATGTCAGATAAATTGTAACTTTGTCCTCGCTAAGTCTATGGTTCATTACGTTATGCAGACCAACTACAAGAAACTCCTTGAAGCCTACGATGCCTATCTGCTCCTTGAGCGCGGCGCAGGTGAGAATTCGCGCCTTGCCTACGGGACAGACGCGCGCCGGCTCTGTTCATTTCTCGAAACGGAAGGTATCGCCCCGGCAGATGTAACGCCGGAGTGTCTGCAGTCGTTTATGGCATCCTTGATGGACTGCGGACTGTCACCCCGCTCCATGGCGCGAGCCGTAAGCGGCATTCGCTCCTTTTTCCGTTTCCTTCAGCTCGAAGGGCGCATATCCTCTAACCCCGCGCTGCTTCTCGAGCTTCCGCGCAGCGGAATGCATCTGCCCGAGGTACTTGCCGTTGAGGAAATCGACGCGATGATTGCCTCGATTGACCCCTCGGCGCGCGAGGCTGTGCGCGACCGTGCGCTTATCGAGACCATATATGGCTGCGGGCTGCGTGTCAGCGAACTGATAAACCTGAGGATTGACGCGCTGTTTCTTGCCGACGGCTACCTGACCGTAACCGGCAAGGGGCGCAAGCAGCGTCTGGTACCTTTAGGCGAAATAACGGCAGACGCACTGGTCGACTGGCTCGACGAGCGCGCCACAGGCAAAATTGCCCCCGGCGAGGAAAACTCGGTATTTCTTGCCCCGCGTACCGGCAGACGCATAACCCGCATCCGAGTATTCGACATTGTAAAAAATCTGGCGGCGCGCGCCGGAATTACACGCGACGTCTCGCCCCACACCCTGCGCCACTCCTTCGCGTCCCATCTGCTTGAAGGAGGAGCAAACCTGCGCGCCATTCAGGAAATGCTGGGTCACGAAGATATTTCAACCACACAGATATATATACATATGGACAAACACCGCCTGCGTGAAGAGCTTCTGCTCCACCATCCGCGGGCAAGAAAACACACCTCCGGAACATAATTTCCGAAAGAATTTAGTAAGGTTAGTGAACAAAAATGACCGCTGACACGTTTCAAAAATACACAAATCAAAATTTCAACTATTAACTAACCTACTCCAACAAACATGAAAAAATTTATCCTCGCTTCTGCAGCCGCCCTCGCTTGTGCCGGCGCAGCAAATGCAGAGTTTGCTCCTCTGACTCCCAGCAAACCTTTCGACAATTACTCAATCACGCTCAAAGGCGGCGTAGTTTCCCCGGCTCTTAACAATCAGGGCTACACCTTCGGACAGAACATGCGCGGCATCGCCGGTCTCGAAGTGCGCAAACAGATTACCCCCACCTTGGCATTCGGCGTTGAAGGTCAGGCAGCGTTCAATACCTCCACTTTCAACCATGCACCCTCAATGCACAACGTTGTCGATAATATCTACGTAGGCGGTTTCGGTGCCGTCAACCTCAATAACCTCTTTGCAGGCTATGCCGGTCAACCCCGCGTATTCGAAGTTGAAGCCGTAGGCGGTCTCGGCTGGATTCATGGATTCAAACCTGCCGCTCAGGGCAAGGATTACAACGACTTTGGCGCAAAAACCGGTATCAATTTCAACTTTAACCTCGGTTCAGAACGCGCATGGACCATCGGCATCAAACCTGCCGTCGTATGGGACCTCTCAAAGTCAACCGCGCTTAACCGCAAATATGCTGCCGTTGAACTCGAAGCCGGCGTAACCTACCACTTCGGTAACTCCAACGGAACCCACAGCTTCACCTTCGTTGAGCCTACCGACCTTACCCCCTACAACGACCAGATTAACGCCCTCCGCGCTGAAAATGCAGCTCTCGCCGCAGCTAATGCCGACGTCCTCGCCGCAAACGGTGTACTTGCCGCTCAGCTCGACGAATGTGTAAATCGCCCCGTTCCCGTAGTGACCAACACCGTCGTTGAAACCAACAATACCCTCGAAAGCGTCCGCTACGTATACTACCGCATCGGTTCTTCGACCATCGCCGCTGACCAGAAGCCTAACGTAGAGATGATTGCCGACTACATGAAACACAATCCCGAGTCTACCGTAGTCATCAAGGGTTATGCATCACAGGACGGTAACCTCGACTTCAACCTCAAACTCGCTGCCAAGCGCGCCAACTCAGTGAAGGACATGCTCGTCCAGAAGTACGGCATCAAGGCTGACCGAATCAAAGCCGAAGGCGAAGGCATCGGACACATGTTCAAGGAAGACAGCTGGAACCGCGTAGCCATCTGCATCCTCAACGAAGCCGACTAATCCCCCAACAATCCAAAATAACATCCACCAACGTAAGGCTGCACCCCACCCGGTGCAGCCTTATTTATGCGCAATCGCTTGGGAGCGGCACGCGTCTCGCGTGCCAGACGCGCAGCGTCTCCGACGCGTATATTAAAATAAAGGCTAAAATTTTGTGAGATTGAAAAAAATAACTAATTTTGCGGTGTCGACCACCACGCGGAGCCCCGTCGACGGGTCAGCGGGCGGGTCGGCATCTTAACATACGGAAAAGCGTTACTTTGCGCTTCGTCACTTGACGTTTCGAAATCTCGCAAATTTCATTAACCAGTCAAGGGCTAAGCAATGGAGTGCGCCACTTGGATATGACTGTTCCCTCCATGCATTTATTATGCATTGGGGGCAATACTCATATTTGCGTGGGCTTCGCCATTGCCGTCCAACTGGTTAGGGCAATGCGAGAGCCTCGAAACGTGGGACGGCAATGAGTCAGATTCCCGCGCTTTTTCATTTATAAACCAACCGTTTACGCCAACGAGGGGATGACCGAGGCACCTAAAAAACATTTCACAGTATGAAAAAACAAATTACTCGTTTTTCCCTAATCCTGATTATGGGATTAGTGGGGCTCGTTTCCAAGGCGCAGACAGTTACAATCGACCAGATTTGGTATGAACTGAACGATGAAACCGAAACTGCCTCCGTCATCTCTATCGACAATAGCTATGAAGGAAATCTTATTATTCCTTCTAAAATCTTCTGTAACGGAAGATATTACTTTGTTACATCGATTGGCAAGAATGCCTTTTCACAATGTTATTCTATTACTTCGGTAAATATCCCCACTTCTGTAACATTTATTGACGAAGATGCATTTTATTACTGTTCAAGTCTTACATCTATAACTATTCCGAACTCCATAACAACAATCAGCAAGGGTGTTTTCCGTGATTGTAAAGAATTGACATCAGTAATTATTCCCAACTCCGTTACAACAATACGCGAAGATGCATTCAAAGGATGCTATTCATTAAGTTCAATTACGATTCCCGGCTCTGTCACATCCATTATGGCTGATGCATTCAATAGCAGTGGCTTGAAATCAATTGTTTTCGAGGATAATCCTACCCCTATATCTCTGGGCTCTAATATCTTCTCTTATTGTCATTTTGATAACGTTTATCTGGGGCGAGACCTAATATATTCGACAACATACGAAGATGGTTATTCTCCCTTTTATTATAAAGATGTAAATTATGTCACAATCGGTAAGAATGTTACTGAATTAGGTGAAATGCTTTTTTATGCCTGTAACATAAAATCTCTTGAAATTCCACAATCTGTCACTTCAATTAAAACGTACGCCTTTTATAACAACGATAAATTAACTTCAGTGACTATCCCCAAATCCGTAATGACGATAGACGACTCGGCTTTTTATGGGTGTGGGTTAACATCAGTCAGATTTGAAGATTGTTCCATTCCTATTTCCTTGGAGAAAGACGTGTTCCATCGATGTCCACTACAAGAAGTGTATATTGGAAGAAATATAAATTTCACAGATGATTATTCTGGATTTCCATTTTATGATAAAGAAACATTAACATCGGTAACAATTGGCGAGCAAGTTACTGAATTAGGTGATTATCTTTTTTGCTATTGTTGCAATTTAGTGTCAGTAGAGATTCCAAACTCTGTAACATCCATAGGTTGCTCTACTTTCTCATACTGCAATGGTTTGCAATCTATAAAACTTTCCAATTCTCTCACAGAAATCAAAAGTTGTGCATTCTCCTCTTGTTCTAACCTTACGTCAATAAATATTCCCAACACTGTCACTTCACTTGGCGATGGTGCATTTTCTGGTTGTAGTAGTTTGGTTTCAGTGAATATACCGAATTCCATAACGACAATTAATCCATGGCTTTTTAGTGAATGTCATGGTCTAACTTCAATAAACATACCTAACTCTGTTACATCAATAGGTGTGAATGCTTTCTATAATTGCAGTAGCCTTACATCTGCGATTATCCCTAACTCTGTAACATCAATAGGAGAGTACTCATTCAGTGATTGCTACAGTCTTACATCTGCGATTATCCCTAACTCTGTAACCGAAATCGGAGAAAAAGCGTTCAGCCATTGTTATAAACTAACCTCAATTGATATTCCAAACTCTGTTAAAGTGATTGGTGGTTTAACTTTTAATGATTGTAGTAGTCTTACGTCAATAACTTTTATGGATAGCTCTGAATCAATCTCATTAGGAGATAACGTATTTTCAAGCTGTCCAATAGAGAAGATTTATTTAGGTAGAGATTTAACTTATAAATCTTATCACGACATATATTACGAGGTTTATTCACCATTCTATAATAGTACCACTCTATCTTCTATCACATTAGGCAACAAAGTGACCGAATTAGGCAGTTATCTTTTTGCCAAGTGTAGTGGGTTGACTTCAATTCGGATTCCTGAATCCGTCACTAAAATCGGAGATAGTGCTTTTTCTTATTGCAACAGCCTGACTGAGGTGACCATTCCCAACTCCGTTACCTCAATCTCCAACAATGCTTTTGCTCGTTGCAACTGTCTGACATCGGTAAATATTCCAAACTCCGTTACTTCAATCGGCAATGGAGCTTTCTGTGGTTGCAGTAGTCTGACCTCGGTAAATATTCCCAATTCCGTTACTTCAATCGGATGGGATGCTTTCTTGGACTGTAGCGGTCTGACCTCGGTATATTATGCGGCAGAGGAACCTATCGAATGTGGTTTAGACACATTTTCCGATGAAACTTACGGAAACGCCACTCTTTATGTGCCGGAAAAGGCAATAGCGAAATGCAAGGAAATTGACCCATGGAAGAACTTCGGACATATTGTCGCTTGCGATTTCTCCGGCATTGATGAAGTTTCAGCTGATTTTGACGCAAACGCATCGTATGAAGTGTTCACCTTTAACGGTGTGAAAGTCAGCGAAAGCCTCGAAGGACTCGCCAAGGGCGTCTACATTGTTCGCCAAGGAAATAAGATTATCAAGGTAGCTATTTAAGACACACTATTACTTTTCTTGCCAAAACTTGGGAGCGGCACACGTCTCGCGTGTCTCCCCAAGTTTTTCTATGGAATTTGCACTTTTTCGGGGAAATTTTTGAGGGAATTGGCGGAATTTAAGAAATTTTTGTAAATTTGCGCTAAGTATATACTAAAACCTCACATTTTTTTACACTTTATGAGATTAAAGCTTTTATCGCTCTTTGTAGGCGTTATGGGCATCGCTTCGGCTGCGTGGGCGCAGAATGCGTCGGTTGCAGGCAAGGTTGTCGACGCTTACACCGGAGTCCCCAAGTCCGGAGTGGTTGTTACCATTGTAGGACAGGGAATCAGCGCATCGTCTGACGCTGAAGGTCAGTTCATCATTACCGGAGCTCCGGCCGGTCAATTCAACTTAGGCACTTCCGCCACAGGTTATTACTCCACAGTAGTTCCCGTCACTCTAACCGACGGCAAGCGCACCAACTTGGAGCAACCCATCAAAATCAGTGCCACCAACGTACTCAACGAATTCTACGAAGATCAGGAAGACCTTCTTTTCGATGAAGCGGCTATCGACGACGAAGAGAGTGCGGGACAGAGCGTAGCATCGCTCATCGGCGCAAGCGACAATATCTATTACAATGCGTCGAACTATAATTTCTCGACCATGTATTTCCGTTTCCGCGGTTATGACAACCAGTATCAGACCACATATATCAACGGTCTGGACATGAATGACCCCATCCGCGGACGTTTCAATTACTCAAGCCTTGGCGGCATGACCTCACGTGCATTCCGCAACAAGACCACCACCATTGGTCTCGGCGCGGCAAACTACGGTTTCGGCTCCATAGGCGGCTCGAGCAACATCTCTACCATCACTTCCGACTATGCTCCCGGCTTCAATGGCTCCGTGGCATACACCAACAGCAACTATATGCTGCGCGCCATGGCAACCTACTCTACCGGTATCAACCGCCACGGCTGGGGCGTTACCCTGAGTGCCATCGGCCGTTATGCCGACGAAGGTGTCATCAAAGGCACATTCTACAATAGCGCAGGTCTCTTCCTGAGTGTCGAGAAAATCCTCAATCCCGAACACTCGCTCACTTTGACCGCATGGGGCGCACCCACCCAGCGCGCAACCGCCAGCGCAACCTATCAGGAAGCATATGACCTTACCGACAATAACCTTTACAACCCTAACTGGGGTTACTATGACGGCAAGAAACGCTCTTCGCGCGTCGTAGAAAGCTTTGACCCCACCGCCATGCTCACATGGCTCTACAAGAACGACAAGGGTACCACTCTGACCACCTCGGCAATGTTCCGCTCGGTCAATTATTCGACCTCCGCGCTCAACTGGTTCAACGCCAGCGACCCGCGCCCGGACTACTACCGCAACCTTCCGAGCTACTTCCTGTCTGACGGCGAACCTACCGCCCAGAGCAAATATATCGAAAACCTCTGGCGCAACGACGAAAGCTACCGTCAGATTAACTGGGACAACCTCTACCTCATCAATGAGCTCAACAATGTCGAAAACGCAAACCGTTCCGAAGAAAACAAGCTCGGTTCAAGCTATATCCTTGAAAAACGCCACAGCAACAACCTGCAGGCTCAGATTGGTTCCGTCCTCAACGCCCGGCTGAACTCCTTCATGACCCTTCAGGCAGGTTTGAGCGCAAGCTACGCCAAGGCTTCATATTACAAGACTATCAAGGACCTCCTCGGCGGTCAGTTCTGGATTGACATCGACCCCTATTCAAACAGCGAGAGCACCATCGTGCCCGGCATTCTCCAGAACGACGTCAACAATCCTAACCGTCGCGTAGGCGTAGGCGACAGATTTGGCTATGACTATGACTTCCACGTATGGAAGGTCAACGCCTTTGCCCAGAACCGCATTCAGCTTGCCCACTGGGACTTCAACTACGGCATGGACATGAGCATGACCATGTTCCACCGCTGGGGTAACATGCGCAACGGTCGCGCCCCGGAAAACTCTTACGGTCGCGGCGAGGACCACCACTTTGACAATGCCGTCTTCAAGGCAGGCGCAGTCTATAAGGCTGACGGCAAGAACTACCTGATGGGACATGTTGAGTACGGCACCTACGCTCCGCTCGTTGAAAACATCTACATAGCTCCCCGTATCAAGGATACAGCCATTGCCAATCCCGAAAACGAACGTATTTTCAGTGCTGACCTTACCTACGGATGGAACTACGCTAAATTCCGTGGTTCAATCACTGCTTATTATACCGATTTCTATAACGCCATAGAGCGTACATCGTTCTATGACGATAACTACTCGGCGTTTACCAACTATGTGCTTTCCGGCGTTCGCCGCAACAACAAGGGTATCGAAGTGGGTCTCGCCTATAAGATTCTCCCCTCGCTGACCGCCACTGTGGCAGGTACCGTTGCCTCTTACCGCTACAAGAACAATCCCGAAGGCACCCGCTCGTTTGAAAACGGCATGGAAGCCGATACCACACAGACCATCTACCTGAAGAACTACCGCGTAGGCGGCACCCCTCAGACCGCAGTCAACATCGGTCTTGACTGGGCTGCTCCCAAGAGCTGGTTCGTAGGCGTCAACGCTTCTTATATGTGCAGCAGCTACGTCAAACTCGCTCCCCGTTACCATGAAGTGCAGCCTACCCTCTGGGAATCATATCCCACCGAAGACGCACTCATCGAAAAGATGGAAGAAATCACCCGTCAGGACAAAATGAACAATGCCTTTGTCCTCAACGTAAGCCTCGGCAAGGTGATTTACATCAACCGCAAGGTTTCGATGAACATCAATCTTAATGTGGACAATGTGCTGAACAACCGTAACATCCAGAACAATGTTTGGCAGCAGGGTCGACTTGACACCAAAAACTGGGATGTCAACAAGTACCCCAACAAGATTTCCTACTCACAGGGCACAAAAGTGTTCCTCAACGTGGGCGTCCGTTTCTAAAAACACCATATTATATATAAAGACAATCCAACAGAATGAAATCATATAGAATTCTTCCTCTGCTCGCCCTTGGTGCCCTGATGGCTACTTCATGTCATGAGGACCCGGTACTCCCCCCCATGGTTGTGCCGCAGGCTCCGATGCTCAGCCAAGTAAACAGCAAGATTCTTGACGTCAAGACCCAGTACTGGAACAACGAAAAGAACTATATCGAAACCATCGGACTTACCTCCGAAGGCGAGCACGTCATTGTCAAAGGTCGTGTGACCGGCGTTGACGTAAGCGGCAATATCTACAAATATCTCTATATTCAGGATGAAACCGCCGCGCTCGGCTTCTCAATCGACGCAAGCAAACTCAATGAGTCATATAAACTCGGTCAGGAAGTCGTAGTTGACCTCACTGAAATGAACATAGGCAAATGGAACACCGAGCTGCTTGTAGGCAAACCCGAATGGTATGAAGCCCAGCAGGTTTGGGAAGCCGGCCGCATGGAGCTCGAAACCTTCCAGAGCCACGTTGAACTCAACGGTCTGCCCAACGGCGAAGGCGTTGAGCCTACCGTCCTCGAAATGGGCGACATTATCAACGCAACCGATGCCGAAGACCTCATCAAGTACGGTCACATGCTGGTTACGTTCAATGACGTCACCATCGACGGTGCCGGTAAGCCGTTTGCCAACACTGCCGTACCCTATACCCAGAGCAGCGGTGTGACCAACTGCTACTATCACTCCATCACTGACTCCAAGGGCAACAAGATGTATCTCCCCGTAAGCGCATATGCCGATTTCGTTTACGAGACCACACCCTCCGGACGTGGCTCCGTAACCGGTATTCTCTGCTATAAGTATCAGAGCGTCAACCGCCAGAGCCAGTGGGCACTTTATTTAGTCGACGCCAACGGTCTGAGCAACTTTGACGGAACCGACGAACCCGGCGGCGATGATCAACCCGGTCAGGACACCACCGACGGCACAAAGGACGCTCCCTATACCGTCAATCAGGTTATCTCCCTCAATAACCCCGGAACCACCGCATGGGTCAAAGGTTACATTGTAGGTTACTACGACTACAACAATAACTCAAGCCTTGTCAACTCAGCTGAGGGTGCCGCCGACTCCAATGTTGCCCTTGCCGCTGACCCCAACGAGACCGACAAGTCCAAGACCGTGGCTGTCCAGCTCCCCGCAGGCGCAATCCGCGAGGCTGTCAACCTTAAGGCTCATCCTGAAAATATCGGCAAGGAATTAGCCATCAGCGGCGACCTGATTGCCTATTTCGGTCTGCCCGGCGTCAAGAACGGAAGCGAAGCTACCCTCGATGGAGAAGCCATTGGCGGCTCCTCAGTAGTTCCCGGCGAAACTACCGGTTTCGTTAAGGCAACCGAAGTGGTTTCCGGCGGAGTTTATGCCTTCTGGGCTTCCAATAAGGTCGGCATCGCCTTTGCCGCCGACAAGAGCTACGGCTACATGAACGTTACCGACTGCACCCCTGCAGCCGACGGTACCATCGCCGCATCGGTCGAAGCAAACGGCTTTACCTTCACAAAGACCGATAACGGATGGACCATCCAGAACCCCGACGGCCGTTATATCATGATGACCGGCACCTTTAACAGCATAAACCTCTCTTCGACCCTCGACGCTGCTGACAACGGCTACTTCTGGGACATCACCATCGCTGCCGACGGCACCGCTACCGTTGAAAACATCGGAATGAAGAAAACCATGCAATTTGATGCCAACTATAAGTCCTATGGCTGGTATCCCGACGAACGCGGCGTTAAACCTACCCTCTATCAACCCAAATAAGTCACGTCAAAACATTCTTAGACAATGAATCTTTCAAAATATTTCAAGGCATTCGCCGCACTGATTTTCGGCGGCTCGGTGCTGACCGGCTGTCAGGACAAGTTTGACGATGTGGCCGTAGAGGTCCCCGTCGCAACTCAGACGGCTAATATCACTATAGCTGACTTCAAGGCTATGTTCTGGCAGGATGAAGCATCAAACTATTGCGATGAAATCCCTGCACGCGAAGATGGTACCCACTATGTCATCAAGGGTCGCGTAGTTTCAAGCGACTACGAGGGCAACATCTTCAAAAAGCTCGTAATTCAGGACGAAACCGCCGCTCTCGCAATGAGCATCAACCAGTATAACCTCTATCTGCTTCATCGCGTAGGTCAGGAACTGGTCATTGACCTCACAGGAATGTATGCAGGCAAGTATGCCGGATGCTTCCAGCTCGGTTTCCCCTCTTGGTATGCCAACGGCAACACTTGGCAGACCTCTTTCATGGCTCCCGAGCTCTTTAACTCCCACTGCGAACTCAACGGACTGCCCGAACCCGCCAAGGTAGACACCATGCTGATTGAGAACTTCTCTACCATCGGCTCGTCGCCCGCCGAACTGCAGAAATGGCAGAGCCAGCTTATCCGTCTCAACAACGTCAAGTTTGCCAATGCCGGAGTTGAAGGCGCAACCCTCTGCGCTAACTACAAGACTTCCGTGAGCGACGAACAGAACCAAGCTCTCAACGTAGGCGACACTCAGGTAACCGTCCGTACCTCCGGTTACTCCAGATTCTGGAACACCCCCCTTCCCGCCTCTGAGTTTGACATCGTGGGCATTCTCGACTACTATAACGGTAACTGGCAGCTTATTCTCAACGATGCCAATGGTCTTATGAACATAGGCAACCCCACCAACAAGGGCAGCAAGAACGACCCCTACACCATCACCGACGCCATCAATGTAATCAAGGGCGGCTCATCTTCAGCTTCAGGCTGGGTGGGCGGCTACATCATCGGCACAGTGGCTCCCGAGGTTACCGAAATCAAGACTCTTGCCGACATCACCACCGCCGAGCCGTTCATCATGAACAACTCGCTCGTAATCGTTGATAATGTCGACAACTATGACATCAGCAATATCCTGATTGTAAACCTTCCGCAGGGCACACCCATTGCCGAGTACGGCAACCTCGTTGACAATCCCGACAACCTCGGCAAGTTCTTCAAGGTTCAGGGTCGCCTCGGCGAAGAAATGAACGCAAACGCCGTAATCAACAATACCGGTACCGTATCAACCTTTGAAATCGAAGGTCTGGAACTCGAGGACCCCAATGCCCCCGTTGAAAGCGGCGACGGCACTGAAGCCAAGCCTTACAACGTAACTCAGGTAATTGCCCTCAACAACCCCGGCACTACCGCATGGGTTGAAGGCTTCATTGTGGGCTACTATGACTATGACAACAACTCCGCTCTTGTAACTGCCGCCGGCTCCGTTAACTCATGTGTGGCTATTGCCGCTGACCCCAACGAGACAGACAAGACCAAGACCGTTGCCGTCCAGCTCCCCGTAGGCGATATCCGCTCTGCCGTTAACCTTACCGACCACCCCGAAAACCTCGGCAAGAAGCTTGCTATCCAAGGCTCGCTCACCAAGTACTTCGGACTGCCCGGCGTCAAGGACGCTACCGCTTTCAAACTGAACGGCGAAGGCAGCGGCTCAGGCGGTGACACCCCCGTTACCCCTCCTGCCGACGGCAATGGCGACGGCACCAAAGAATCGCCCTATAACTGCGCCGCAGTTATTGCCCTCAATAACCCCGGCACCAAGGCGTGGGTCAAGGGTTATATCGTCGGCGTCTACAACTACGACAATAACTCCGCACTTGAGGCATCAGCCGGTTCGGTAAACACCTGCGTGGCTATTGCCGATAACCCCAACGAGACAGACAAGAACAAAACCGTTGCCGTCCAGCTCCCCGTGGGCGACATCCGTACTGCCGTCAACCTTGTAGACCATCCTGAAAACTTCGGCAAGCTCCTCTCAATCGAGGGCGAACTCATTAAGTACTTCGGTCTCCCGGGCGTCAAGAACGCTACCGCCTACGAACTTGAAGGCGCGGGCTCTGGCGGTGACACTCCCGTTACCCCTCCGTCGGGCGATGTCAACGGCGATGGCTCCGAAACCTCGCCCTATGATGTTGCTGACGTTCTGACACTCAACGTGCTCGACGGCTCTGTCAAGGGCTGGGTTGAAGGCTACATTGTAGGCTCAATCAAGAACTCGGCTCCCGTGTTCGGCACCGAAGGCGCGGCAAACACTAACCTGCTGCTTGCCGCATCAGCCACTGAAACCGACTATGCCAAGTGTATCCCCGTCGAGCTTCCTTCCGGCTCTATCCGTACCGCGCTCAACATTGTTGACAATCCCTCGCTTGTCGGCAAGAAAGTGATGATTGACGGAACGCTGACCAAATACTTCAGCCGCGCCGGGCTGAAAGCTCCTACCGCGTATAAGACCCTTTGATGAAACTGATAGTTGACTCCGGAAGCACCAAAATGCACCTGTGCCTGCTGGCATCGGACGGCATTGTCCGTGACTTTGAGGTGCCCGGGGTCAACGCCCTGACCGCAACGGAGACGGAACTGCGGGAAATCTTTTCCTCGCTCACCCTGCCGCCGTTGCGGTCTGTATATTTCTATGGCGCGGGAGTTACCTCGCCCTCGGTAGCCGAAAAAGTGCGTGCCGCACTCCCTCCCGCCGGGACCGTCGAAGTGGCGGGCGATTTGCTTGCCGCCGCGCGCTCCCTTTTCGGTACGCAACGCGGAGTCGCTTGTATTCTCGGTACCGGCTCAAACACCGGGCTATACGATGGCAAAGAAATCATTGCCAACGTGCCGCCGCTCGGCTACATTATGGGCGATGAGGCATCAGGCGCGAACCTTGCCATCCGTTTCCTCCGTGCCCTTTATCGCGGCGAACTGGAGCCGCAGCTGCCCGGACTTTTCGAAACCGAAACCGGGCTGACATATGCCGACGTGCTTGACAGAGTTTATCGCCGGCCGCGCGCAAACAAATTCTTGGCATCGATTGTTCCGTTTATACGGAAACACAGCGCAGATTTTCCCCGGCTCCAATCGCTGATTGAGGGAGCTTTCGCCGACTTTTGGCGAAAGGTCGTCAAAAAATACGATTGCAGTGACGTTGCGCTGACCGGCGGAGTAGCTTCTGCTTTCGAACCGGAGTTGCGACATACTTGCCCCTCCGATATTTCAATCATACGTATTGAGTCCCGTCCTATGGCTGGTCTCGTTAAATTTCATTCGGTTTATGACTGAAACACCCAAACTCGAACTAATCCTGATTAACATAACCGGTCCTGACAAACCGGGAATCACTTCATCGCTCACCGAGATACTCGGTCGCCATGAAGCCACGATTCTTGACATCGGTCAGAGCACCATCCACCACTACCTCAGCCTCGGAATTCTTATCAAGACCGACTCTGCCCGTTCCGGCAATATACTCAAGGAGCTTCTTTTCAAGGCTGCCGAGCAGAATTTGATTGTACGCTTTACGCCTACCGACCCCGATGACTACGAAAAATGGGTCAGCATGCAGGGAAAGAGCCGGTGGATTATCACCATGCTCGGCCGACGCCTTACCGCCGACCATATTGCCGTGCTTACCGCCGAAGTGGCGCGTCAGGGTCTGAATATCGAAAACATAAAGCGTCTTACGGGACGCATTTCGCTCAAACGTGACGCGGGTCCCAAGAGCAAGACATGTATTGAAATGGCTGTGCGCGGAAATCCCGCCGACCGTTCGGACCTGAGCCGCCGTTTCCTCGAAATCGCCTCGGAGCATAATGTCGACATTTCGTTTCAGGAAGATAGCGTTTTCCGCCGCACTCGCCGCCTGATTTGCTTCGATATGGACTCGACCCTCATCGAAACCGAGGTTATCGATGAACTTGCCATCCGCGCCGGAGTCGGTGACCGCGTCAAGGAAATAACCGAGCGCGCCATGAGAGGCGAAATCGACTTCATAGAGAGCTTCACTGAGCGTGTGGCTCTGCTGAAAGGTCTTGACGTAAGCGTAATGCAGGATATTGCCGAAAAACTGCCGTTTACCGAAGGTCTTGAACGCATGATGACCGTATTGAAGCGCGCAGGCTACAAAACCGCTATTCTTTCCGGCGGATTTACCTATTTCGGCAACTATCTCAAGCAGAAATTCGGATTTGACTACGTTTACGCCAACGAGCTTGAGGTAGGTCCCGACGGAAAACTCACCGGACGCTACATCGGTGACGTGGTCGATGGCAGACGCAAGGCAGAGCTGCTTCGCCTGCTGGCTCAGGTTGAAAACGTAAACATTGCCCAGACGATTGCCGTGGGCGATGGTGCCAACGACCTCCCCATGCTTGCCACCGCCGGTCTCGGCATCGCCTTCCACGCCAAACCGAAAGTCAAAGCGACCGCCGAACAGAGCCTCTCGACCATCGGACTCGACGGCGTCCTCTACTTCCTCGGCTTCAAAGACAGCTTCATCTAACCCCAATCCCTCCAATCCCTCCGAGTTCTCCGAGCTCTCCGATTTCACTAAACCCTAAACTATAAACCCTAAACCCTAAACCCAAAATGAGCTTCATCTCTGATTTCAAAGCCTTTGCAATGAAAGGCAACGTAGTTGATATGGCTGTCGGTGTAATCATCGGCGGTGCCTTCGGCAAAATCGTTTCCTCACTCGTTAATGACGTAATCATGCCCGTGGTCGGACTGGCTACCGGCGGCGTTAACTTCACCACCCTCTCCGCCGAACTCAGCGGCGCAAAAGTTGACCCCACCACCGGCGAAGTCCTCAAAGAGGCGGTTACCCTCAACTACGGTATGTTTATCCAGAACATTGTTGACTTCCTCATCATCGCCTTCAGTATCTTCGTGGCTCTGCGCGTCATGATGAAATTCAAAAAGAAAGAAGAGGAAGCACCCGCAGCTCCCGAACCCGCTCCCGAACCTACCAAGGAGGAAGTGCTGCTGACCGAAATCCGCGACCTTCTCAAGAACAAGCAGTGAACCTCTCCTCCACGCCGGGACCCATCGGCATTTTCGACTCCGGATACGGAGGTCTGACCATCCTCGAAGGCATCAGACGCCTCATGCCCGAGCCTGACTATCTCTATCTCGGGGATAATGCGCGCGCTCCTTACGGAACGCGCTCCTTCGAGGTGGTCTATCAGTTTACTCTCCAAGCGGTCAAGCGGCTGTTTGCCGAAGGCTGCCATCTGGTTGTGCTGGGCTGCAACACAGCCTCGGCAAAGGCTCTGCGCACCATTCAGCAGAACGACCTCCCCGCCATCGACCCTGACCGGCGTGTGCTCGGCATAATCCGTCCGACGGTCGAGGCTCTCGGCTCAGTTACCCGCACGGGGCATATCGGAGTATTCGGAACTCCCGGAACCATCCGCTCCGGCAGTTACGAAATGGAGGTTGCCAAGCTTTATCCCGACTTCAAGGTTACCGGTCAGGAGTGTCCTATGTGGGTTCCCCTTGTTGAAAACCGCGAGGCTGACGGACCCGGCGCAGATTATTTTGTCCAGAAATACATCTATTCGCTGCTCCACCGCGACCCCAGAATAGACACCGCGCTCCTTGGCTGTACCCACTATCCGCTCCTTATTCATAAAATACGCAAGAACGTCCCCGCAAATGTCAGCGTGGTCACTCAGGGCGACATTGTGGCGCAATCGCTGCGCGACTATCTGCTGCGCCATCCCGAAATGGACGCAAAAGTGAGCCGCGGAGGGTCATGCCGCTATCTGACTACTGAGTCAGCCTCCAAATTCTCGGAAATGGGGTCGCTCTTTCTCAGCAAACACATTGACGCGGAAAGCATCACGTTATGAAGATCGGCTCAGTTGAACTTGGCGAGCGTCCCGTAATGCTTGCCCCGATGGAGGATGTTACTGACGCATCCTTCCGCCTGATTGCAAAGGAATCAGGTGCCGACATGGTGTATACCGAGTTCATCAGTGCCGATGCCCTCATTCGCAACATAGCCGCCACTACCCGCAAACTCGAAATCAACCCGGCGGAGCGTCCCGTAGCAATCCAGATTTACGGGCGCGAGCCTGACGTAATGGTCGAGGCGGCAAAGATTGTCGAACAGGCGCGACCTGACATTCTCGACATAAACTTCGGCTGTCCGGTAAAGAAAGTTGCCGGCAAGGGCGCGGGTGCCGGGCTGCTCCGCGACGTTCCCAAGATGCTTGCAATCACCGAGGCGGTGGTCAAGGCGGTCAACGTCCCCGTTACGGTCAAGACCCGCTTGGGGTGGGACCATGACAACCGCATAATAGTCGACCTCGCCGAACGCCTTCAGGACTGCGGCATTCAGGCTCTGACGGTCCACGGACGCACTCGCTCGCAGATGTATACCGGTTCTGCCGACTGGGAAATGATTGCGCGCGTGAAGGAAAATCCGCGCCTGCGGATTCCGCTGATAGGTAACGGCGACATTCAGACGCGCCCGCAGGTTGAGGAAGCGTTCAGCCGTTACGGAGTTGACGGCGTTATGGTGGGCAGGGCGTCAATCGGCGCACCGTGGATTTTCAGCGAACTGACGGGGCGCGGTCCCGTTCCCGTAAGCGAGCAGTTCAACCTGCTGCGCCGACAGATTAACGAAAGCGTCGAACGCATCGACCCCACTCGCGGAATTCTTCACATACGCCGTCATCTGGCGGTCACACCCCTTTTCAAGGGTATTCCCAATTTCCGCCAGCGTCGCATCCAGCTCCTCCAGACTCCCGACCCGGAGACCCTTTTGCGGCTTATTGACGAAATTGAACACGAATTTTACGAATAAACCAACATTTTCATCATGAAAAAACTTGCTTTTCTCCTTTTATGTATTCTTCCGTTCTGTGTTTCAGCAAAAGAATACAAAATGAAGTTTGACCGCGCGCTTACGGAGGTGGTAAACTCATCGGAAGCGGATGTCGAACTGATTTACTCGCCCACCGCCGCCGCAAATATTGTCGTTGCCTATGACTCGCCGGAGGTTGAAGCTCCCCTCCAGATTACCGTTTCCGCCACCGGAAAGCTCTTTATCAAGACCAACCGCAAGAAAAATTACAGAATTTCTACCGTTAAGGTCTATTACAACTCATATATCGAAGGTATAACCAATAGCGGTACCGGCGATTTACAAGCGAAGAAAATCAACGCCCCGATTAATCTCACCATTGTAAACTCCGGAACCGGCGACATTGAAATCAAAGAGGTCAATGTCAAGAAACTCACCCTCAAAAACAGCGGAACCGGCGACGTTGACTTCGACTCAGGCAAGGCTGTCACGCTCAATATCCACAATTCCGGTACCGGCGACGTCAAAGCTAAAATCAACTCGGCAGAAAGCGATATTTCAAATTCCGGAACCGGCGATGTGACCGGACTACGCAGCTCCTCAAAGAAAATGAAGCTGAGCAACTGCGGCACCGGTAAAATAGTAATCAAGAAGCAGAAAATTGGCGGCGACATTCAAATCAGCCCTAATTGTGACCGCAATATCCGTTTTGTGAAATGAAAACCATCGGCTTAATCGCATCCCTGCTGCTTCCGGTGTCAGTCGCAGCCGCCGGTCCGCTTACGCTTAAAACGCATGATTTCCAGCAGCTTAAAGTGCGCGGCAATCTTAACGTCGAGTATGTGTCATCGCCCGATAGCGCAGGCATCATCCTGATTTCCGGCGCGGCTGAGGAACAGCTCAGCTGGGTCGAGGCTTCAGGATCGAACCGAAAACTGACCCTGAACCTCAGAATGCCTGACGACAAGATGGCAGTCCCGGCAAATCTGCCCTCCGTGCGCGTCTATTCCTCATATCTGACCAAGGTGGAGAACGACGGTGACAGCACCGTGATTGTCAACTCCCCGGTTGCCAATGCCCAGTTCTCAGCCATCGTGACCGGCAACGGACGTATCAGCGTTCGCGACATCAAAGCAGGCGAGGTAAGCGGCTCGGTTCATGCCGGACACGGCATCGTAGCCATCAGCGGAAGCTGCAACAAGGCATCGTTTAAGGTAAACGGAGCCGGAGTGATTCAGGCTGACGCCCTCCGCGCCGATGAAGCCTCTGTCTGGTGTACCGGCACGGGCAACATAGGCGTCTGGGCAGTCAAGACCCTCAGCATAAAGGGTGCCGGCTCCGGCACGGTCTACATCAAAGGCACACCCGCAATCACGCAAAAAACCGTCGGGGTAAAAATACAGATGATTGAGTGACTACGCTCAAGCAAAAGACCGTCGGTGCCATAAAGTGGAATCTGGTCGATAAAATCTCCGCACAGGTTCTTTATGGCGTAACCGGAATTATTCTGGCAAGACTGATTTCCAAAGAGGATTTCGGTCTTGTCGGTGCTATTCTTGTCTTTCAGGCGTTTGCCTCCATGTTTATTGACAGCGGCTTCGCCTCCGCGCTCATTCAGCGCAAACAGCCTACTGAGCGCGACTATTCTACCGTCTTTTGGTTCAACATGATGATGGCGGGCGCACTTTTCATCATACTCTGGTTCTGCGCCCCCTTGATTGCCCGCTGGAACCAGAACGACCTGCGCCTTATCCCCTTGGCGCGCGTAATGTTCCTCACCTTCATCCTCAATGCCGCCGGCATTGTACAGACCAACCGTATGGTCAAGCAGCTCAACGTCCGCCCCGTAGCCATGGCTAATCTGATTGGTCAGGTGCTCGGTGCCGGCGTCGGACTCTGGCTCGCCTTTACCCGCTGCGACGCGTGGGCTCTGGTCTGGCAACAGGTAGCCATGGCAGGCTGCCGCACCCTCCTGCTCTGGATTTTTGTCCGCTGGAAACCTCTTCTCTTTTTCTCCCTGTCTATTCTGCGCTCCTTCTTCGCCGTGGGCTCCGGAGTGATGCTCCAGTCCTTTCTCAACACCGTTTTCCAAAACATCTACGGCTTCTTCATAGGCAACCGCATAGGTATGGAGCCCCTCGGCGTCTACACCCAGGCAGACAAATGGAGCAAAATGGCGTCGGCATCCCTCAGTCAGGTCATCACCTCATCCTTCCTCCCCGCCCTCAGCGAAGCGCAGGACCAACCCGAGCGACTTGCCAACATGACCCGCACAATCCACCGCAAGGTAGCCCTCCTGCTCTTCCCCTCCTTCATCCTCGCCATCATCCTCGCGCCCGCCGGCTTCCATCTCCTGTTCGACACAAAATGGGACGAAGCCATACCGCTGTTCCAGATACTCATGGGGCGCGGCATCTTCGTAGTGCTTTGCGGACTCTACTGCAACTTCATGATAGCCGTGGGGCGTTCGCGCCTGCTCGTAGTCAGCGAAGTGATTCGCGACTCCGTCGCGCTCATCGCCCTCCTCGCCACCCTCCCCTTCCTCAACCGTCCCGACGGACTCGCCCTCCTTGTCTGGGGACAATTTGCCGCAACCTTCATCACCTTCATCGTCACCCTCCGCCTGACCGCCCCCACCATCGGCCGCACCCCCCTCTCCCTCCTCTCCGACCTCCTCCCCCACAGATAACCGACATCCCTGTTGTCTCAATTGAGAACAATGTTGATTCTTGGATTACTCTAAATACTATAATACCTCTAATACCAATAACCCCAAACGAACCCAAAAGTTGGCAGAAAAGTTGCGACGGTAGGCATAAAATCAGTATCTTTGCACAAAAATAACCACAATGGCAAACCTTGATTTCATAAAACCTACCGGCAAATACGAGGATTGGAATGTCTACAAGCTTTCTCTCATAATCGTAGACATTACAGACCTTTTTGTCAAGACCTATCTTGACAAATATCGTGACCGAACGGTAGACCAGATGGTACAGGCGGCACGCAGTTGCAAGCAGAACATTGTTGAAGGGTCAATGGCTGCCGCAACCTCCCGTGAAACTGAAATCAAGCTGACCAATGTTGCCAAAGCAAGTCTTGGCGAACTTAGAGAGGATTACCGCGACTTCATCCGTCATAATAATTTACAATTATGGGACAAGGATGACATAAGGACATTACAGGTACGCAATTTCTCCAGAACCCACGATAACCCCGACGACTATCTCCCCAAGTTGCGCCAACGGTCGCCGGAAGCCTTCTGCAATATCGCCCTCACACTTTGCCATCAACTAGATTATATGCTCTATTGCGTTATTGAGAGAGCAAAAGCTATTTTCCTTGAAAAAGGCGGCATAAAGGAAGAAATGTATCGCGCCCGCATAGCCGCCCGAAATAATCAATCCAATCAGAGGCATTAAAGGTCTCATAGCAATCCCTTTAATTACTCTAAGAGTTTTCGGAGCGTAATATTTGGCGAAAATAGCGAAACAACCCGAAGAAGTAATACTCAGAACTGGAAATAAATGAACGGCACAACCTCGGCTGTCATCAATTCAACTACAAGTTGTACCACTAAAAGAAACACAAACAGCTTAATCCATAAAGGAGAGTTTACAAAAGCCGTGCATAAGGAATCCGCCCATCTTTGAGGCGTGAAGTGCATTACTATAACTAACATCATCATCCAACACCATAGCATCCGATTTTGATAAAACTCCGGAAATTGCGAGATAAATAATCTTTAGTGCTTTTTGCATGGGAAAAATATTTTATCTATCTTTGCGGTTGTATTCGCGATATTAGAGGCAAGAGAGCCGAATGTCGTGAATAAAAATCAAATATTTAAAAGCGTTTGCTGACGCTTGATTCTTGTCGCTTCTGAAATCTGGCAGTTTCCCCAGCATCATCAAGAATTAAGTAACGGTAGATGCCATGTGTATGATAAATCCTCAACGGAAGGATACGTGCTTTATGGTCGTATCTCTTACGTGTGTTATTATCGTACGGCGTAGGCTCATCGTTACTCGTTCAATGATGTAACGGCTATGCCAGATGCCAAGAAGCGAAGGACGAGTAAAGTACGGATCCTGCGCTTTTTAATTTTTTTCATTTGTGTCAATTGGGATTCGGGGCACAACAACAAACATTTTATTATAATTATGGGAAGCTTAATTGGTTTTATTGTAGGATTAGTCGTATTGGTAGCAATTGTACGCGCTCTTCGTAGTAAATATGAGTGGATAGATTATGTATTTTACGCCCTAGTTGTTATCGGTTCAGTCGTGGTATGGATTACCAATGGTTTCTGGTATGCTCTTGGGGTTTTCTTGCTTGGTAGCTTTGTAACAGCTATATTGCTTGGACTCAACCATGAAGAAGAATTCCGCTATAACGGAAAGAAATATGTATTTGAATGCAACGAATGTGGATACAATCATCTGGATATTGTAAGTCATGAAGGCAATGTTGTTGTTACCCGCTGCAAGAGATGTGGTAAAAAAGTAGCCCATACCTTAGTATGAGCATGAGCATACCATATTACAAAGATGCTTCGCCCCAACATACTATCGCCAAGATTCGTTCAATCTTGAGCGATATGGGAGTTGGGGTTGAAGAAGATTTATTTAGCCATAACGATGTTACTTATTCATGCCGTATCCGCGTTGTGTCAGATGGATTGCGTCCGTTAGATATAGGGACCAATGGTAAAGGCGTGACCCGGGAACTCGCTCTTGCAAGCGGGTACGCTGAGTTTATGGAACGATTGCAGAATAGATTCATAGCTAACGAAGCCATACGTTTTGCTCCTCTTGTACCGAATGGTAAATCCAATGAATTTCTATTCTTTCCCGATGAGCGTATGGAAAGACTCCCATATACCAGATTTTTGCATCGAATACTTCGTCTATTCCCCAATTCTAAGGAAACCATTAAGCAAGAGATTAACCGAGCATTATATTCGGATTATGACGTCTGCTACCGTTCTATACCTTTTGCAGTTCTGAGTGCCAATAATGATTCAACCTTCTCGACAGAAACGGTAAGGTTACCGATTGTACCGATTAGAGCGAATTCATCAACGGGAATGTGTGCCGGCAATACTCCTGCCGAAGCAATTCTGCAAGGTCTGTGTGAAATATTTGAACGCTATGCTCTTCAATATATCTGGCTAAAAGATGTCACACCGCCAACAATCAGCAAATCAATATTCTCGAACACACGTGTAGGGGTATGTCTTGATAAACTGGAGGCGGAAGGCTATGTATGCGAGATTAAGGACATGTCTCTTGGTCTAGATCTACCTGTCATGGGGCTTATTCTGACCAATTCAAAGTCTGGCAGAAAAATGGTTCGTCTTGGTTCCGACCCGGATCAATCAGTAGCTTTGGAACGATGTGTTACGGAAATATTCCAAGGTGAGCAATCAGAAATCGACAATGCATTTGTAGACTATTCTACCCCTGATAAAGAACCCAACTGCGAAAAGCGTAAAAATTACAGAAAGGCTTTACGCGATGGCAGCGGTAGATATCCTGACTCGTTTTTTAAGAGTAAACCTACATATGAGCCTTGTATATGGAATTGGCGGCGATTGAAAGACTCGCGTACCACATTACACAAGGCTGTCAGGTGGCTTAATCAGCGTGATTTTGAACTTTATATCCGTAACAACTCGTTTGCCGGGTTTTGTTCATACCATATTTTTGTGCCCGGCCTCTCCGACCAAACGGAAGAACTCATGCCGTTCATATCCGACTATTTCGCACAACTAACTGATAATCGCGACATCGACAGCAAATTAATGAGTGAAGAACGTATGGGTATTGTTCCTCTCTACAATGTAAAGGGGAGTAGTCATGATGAAATAAAGAACGCAACCGAGATCCCGAGGATGTTTTCTTCGGAAATAAAACTTTTCCCATATAATTTCTCGCAAAGTAACAGAGTGGATATCAATCTTCTGTTATTCATGGATGCTGTCAAACATGGTGACAACAATCAGGCTATCGAAGAGCTTTCCCGCTTCATAGAACGCCGCAGATCGGCAGGATACCCTGATAATGCGTATCTCAATTGCACTCTATCGTATTTCAAAAAGAAGGAAATACATCAGACTTACGAGCCGGAAATTGTTGATGCCGTTTGTTCTGATTTCTCAAAACCTGAGAATGTGATGGTAAACTACAAATTCCCAACTTGTTTCAATTGCAATGAATGCCCTATTACTAAAGACTGCCTTTTTGAGAATATTATCCGCTTCAATAAAGGGATAAACCGCAAGCTAAAAGATTATTTCAACACCAATCCAATCCATAATGTTTCGCTATGATTACGACATCGAAAGACTATAAGACCGAACGAATAGTTTCCTTGGTCGTTACCCACGGTTGCAATCTAAACTGCACATATTGCTTTGAACAACATAAGCATATCGGCAAACAATTTATGACCTTCGATACGGCTAAAGAAATTTTAATCAAGGAATTCAATGGGTTTCGCCAGAGTCAGGAAGACCCTAAAGCCCGATTGGCAATAGAATTTTTCGGGGGTGAACCTCTAAAGAATTTTCCTTTGATTAAGCAAGTCTATCAGTGGGTTAAAGAAAACGACCCCGGGATTCCGGTCATGTTCCAGATGACCAGTAACGGAACTCTCTTCACGCCTGAAATCTTAGAATGGTTTACCGAACGTAAATATGATTTTAGAGTCGTGCTTTCAATTGATGGCGATGAAGATATGCACCGTTCAACACGCGGTATTTCAACAGAAATCTTACCGCTTGAATATATTGTCCGGAACTGGCCCAATACATATTTCAAGATGACGCTTTCGAAAGATACTATATCCAACTATGCAAAAGGAATTATATCACTGACCGAAAAGGGATACCGTATAACATCATCGTTAGCCGAAGGTATAGATTGGAATCAGCAGGATGCTGACATATACCGTAACCAATTGCTCGATATCGCCGAGTTTTATCTCAATAATCCGCAATATAAAATCGAACAGCCTTTCGATATGCCTTTTGAACGACTCCTGTATAATGTGAAAGTCCCACCAAAAAACTGTGGATGCGCGACAAAGACCCTGACGTATGATACGGACGGTACCCCTTATCCGTGCCATCTGTTCATACCGATTGTGCGGCAGAACGATGAATACAAGATTGACAATCATAAGATTGATTTTAATGATGACTCCTCACTCATTGACTCGGATTGTCTTGCTTGTCCGATAGCCAAATTATGTCGTACTTGCTATGGCTACAACTTACTTGACAGGGGCGATGTTAAAAATCGCAATATGTTCAAGTGCAAGATGTTACTGACCGAATTGCAGGTTATATCAAGCTTTCAGATTCAATATTTCATGAGACGCAAGGATACACTTGACAAAGAATCAATCGAAAAGCTCGATGCTGTAATTAAGGCTTATGAACTTGTACATCAAACAGACTTCTTATTCGCTTGAGCGAATACATTTTCTCTATTTATTAACCAATTAATCCAATTTCACTATGCAAGAAATGGTAGGACTAGCCACTCTTCAAGAGGCTAAGCGCATCGCTTCAACAGTTGACAGCGACAAGCGCGTCATCACTCCGGTACACTGCTCGATGTGTACTAACTGCTCAGGTATCGTAGGAGACTAATCTACGACAACCCTTTCTGCACCCCGGGGTATATAGCTCCGGGGTGTTCATCTTTCGTGGCAGCGAGACCTAAAGTTGGCAGAAAAGTTGCGACGGTAGGTGGAAAATCAATATATTTGCGCTAAAATTACCACAATGGCAAATATTGACTTCATAAGACCTACCGGCAAATACGAGGATTGGAATGTCTACAAGCTTTCTCTCATAATCGTAGACCTTACAGACCTATTTGTCAAGACCTATCTTGACAAATAGCGTGACCGAACGGTAGACCAGATGGTACAGACGGCTCGCAGTTGCAAGCAGAACATTGTTGAAGGGTCAATGCCTGCCGCAACCTCCCGCGAAACTGAAATCAAGCTGACTAATATTGCCAAAGCGAGTCTTGGCGAACTTAGAGAAGATTACCGCGACTTTATCCGTCATCATAACTTGCAACTATGGGATAAGGAGGATGTCAGGACATTATAGGTACGCAATTTCTCCAGAACCCACGATAACCCCGACGACTATATCTCCACAAGTTGCGCCAACGGTCACCGGAAGCATTTTGCATATGCTCTATTGCGTTATTGAGAGAGCAAAAGCTATTTTCCTTGAAAAAGGCGGCATAAAGGAAGAAATGTATCGCACCCGTCAGGAGGTTGTCTGTTTGCGGAAAAGTTCGTAAATTTGTGACGTTATGAAGACGTTTTTTGCTAAAACTTTGATTACGATGCTTGCGGCGGTCGGATGTGCGGCTGCTGCCGCTGCCCAGCAGGTTCCGGATAGTGTGTTGTTCAGATATGAGCCTTATCTGCAAAATGTTACCCCCGACGGGGCAACCGTCATGTATCAGACCCACGGGCTATGCACTACCGCCGTTGAGTTCGGTACCGACACCACTGCGCTGCGAAGCAGCCGACAGCTGCTTGCCGGTCAGGAGGTGGTCCACGATATTGAGCATAAGGTACGCCTTGACTCGCTCATTCCCGGGCAGACATATTTCTATCGCGTACGCGCACGCGAAATCTTTGAAAACAAAGCCTATTCTAAGAAATTCGGGCGCGAAAGCGTAACTCCATTCTATCGGTTCACCGTGCCGCAGGAAAATTCAGGCGACTTTACCGTCATTGTGCTCAACGACCTGCATAACTACCGCCCGACAATCGCCGCCATGGCTAAGCTCGCCGATTCTATTCCTCACGACCTCATCATTTTCAACGGCGACTGCCTTTCCGAGCCGCCATCGCGCGAAGCCGCCATCGATGAGCTCCACCACCTTGCCCGCACGTTTAATCTCGCCGAGAACCCCTCGCTCTTTATCCGTGGCAACCACGAAATCCGCAATGCCTACTCCTCCGGAATGCCGTCGCTCTTTGACCGTCCGGGAGGCAAGACCTACGGTGCATTCACGCTTGCGGGCATACGCTTCGTGACCCTTGACTGCGGCGAGGATAAGCCTGATGACACTTGGGTATACTACGGGCTGAACGACTTTACCGCCCTGCGCCGCGAACAGCTCGATTTCCTCCGCCAAGAACTTACCTCCAAGCCCTATAAGAAAGCACAGAACCGCGTCCTTATCCACCATATACCCGTCTGGGGCAATACGGACGAGTATCAGCCCTGCACCGAGCTCTGGGGCGACGAGCTGAAGCGTCACGGCAAATTTGACGTCAACATTGTGGGTCACACCCACGCCCACCGCAATATTCCCGCCGGAGCGGAAGGCAACCCTTGGCAAGTAATCGTTGGTGGCGGACCCCGACCCGACCAAGCCACGATGACCATCATCGAAAAGCGCGGCAAGACCCTCACCACCCGCACCCTCCGCGCCGACGGCACCCCGGCTGATTAGTTCTTTAACCCGATTTAGAAGTAGCAGATATTATAAAGAAACGGCGTAACGGAGCTTACGTCAGATGTAACTCCGGCTTCGGATGCCACTACAAGGTTCACTTCGCTATCAATGGGTAAACCTAAGAGCATCGGCATCTGGATTGCCATACCCCACTGAGAGGTAGAGCCAAGGGTAAAGGACGTGACGTCTTGCGTCACTGAGTTGAGATTACCCTCACCATTGGGGAGAACGCCTTTTTCCAGATATGAGAGAAGATTATATCGCATATAGCGGAAATAAATCTTCTCTCCGTCGGTTGCGGAAGGTCCGGTGCCCATCTTTACAACTTGCATATATACTGTGCCCTCCGGATTCAGCTTATAGAACGGCGCGACAGAGCCGACCTGAATATCATTAATTGCCGGCACGTTATCTACCACATCAAACTTCGACAGATACTTCTTCATTGCCCGCAGTTCGGTCTTTTTCAAATCATCAAGGGTACAGGGATTCTGTGTGATAGTAACAGCCCCCGTTTGTGACCGATTACCTTTGAAAACGGTGAAGCCTACCGTGGCAATGCGCGAGTCGCTTCCATCAAGTGCGGACACATTGATTTTAAAACGATTAGGTAGAGTCGTAACCGTAGAAATAGAAATCCACTCCGGAATATTGTCAGAGAGAACGTAAGAGTCAAAATCTCCGGCAATACCGACCTCAATCCACCGTGCATAGCCATTGATGGTCACCTCGGCGGAGTGTGCACCCATTGCCACCTCCGCATCGGCTTCTGTACCTAAAGTAAGATGGAACAAATCAAGCTCCGGTTCATCGCCGCAAGCCGCAAAAATGAACGGAAAAAGCATCAACAAAAGTAACTTCCTATACATAGCAAAAAATCCACAAATTAACTATTAAAACAGAACAGCATAGCCCCCATTGACTAACTTCTCTACCGCAAAGTTAACAAATTTTCCGTAATCCGCACCATTGCGTTGGGGAAAAAAGCTTGAAAACATCTGTGGCTCACCGAACGCATCGTCCCTCTCATAAATCAGACCATAGCTAAAATCAACACCATATACCAACGATCCCTTCGCCGGCATCCAAATCATCGACGGCAAAGTAACCCTCCCCGGCGTCGGCATCACCCGCCCCTAATCCCCCATGAAACGGCAAGCTCCCGCTTGCTGAAACCCGCCTCAAAGAAAATTCCCTCACTTTGAGGGAACATTATAGCAAACTTTCACACACTTTACGCATCAAATAATAACATTTTATGCGAGTTTAAAGAAATTAGAATAAAGTCTGCTGATTATTAGAATCAATCTCACATAAATCAAGAAGAAATCGAATCTATAAAATCATACGCAGCCTCTTTTAAGCGATACTTCGGTTTATTTTGTTTATTTGTATAGCCAAAAATCTCAATAAACCCCACTTCAAGCAGTCGTTCGAAAAAGCCATTCCATGCCACCTTCTCTCGACCATTTGCGAGATTGATTTGATTTCTGCCTAATTTTATTATTGATTGATCTCCTATAAAATCTATTGAGTGGGACTCAGCACTCCCTGACTCAATCCACTTCTTTAAATTCTCAATATCAGATTCTTTAAGAATAGACGTTTTGCCAGTTACTTTGGGCATTTGATTGAAAGGATTTTCATCAAGTGCCCTTAATCCGAAAAAATTATCATTAACATATAGAGCTAATTTATCGGTTAGCTTGTTTTTGAACTCCGCTAAATCAGCATATTCATCGCAGAGACCACGTGAGTACATATCTTCTTGAAATGAGAGAAGCTTACTAATCTGCTCAGCATTAGTTTTGGATTTGTCAATATTCTTGCTAAAGAATACCATAACAGGCTTGTCTTCTTTTAGATGTTCCTCAATTTCCTCCACAGTTCCACTTATATAATCGTCAGTGGGCGTACCGATTCTAGAACCAAAGACAGAAATTAACATATCGCTTTTTTCAACGAGCTGTTCGTCAAGGGCTTTTTGAGGTTTCTTACGAAGTGTAGGGTAAGCATTAATAGACCAATGAGACGGTAAAAGAACAAGACTATGTAAAAAAGAATTAATGTAGTTCCAGTTATGGATTACCTCGAAAGCGATACTGACTTCATCTTGAACATCTGAAGGTCCGCCTATCATTATCTTATATACGTTTGCTTTAAACATTTATATAATGCGTATTTCGTTAATTTTAGTTTTATGATATACCTTGAGTTTATGCTTGCTGAGGATAGAAACAGCTCCATTCAAGAGTGTCGGTTGTATTCAAGATTGGCTTAGGACTATACAGCCAATTAGAGCCTCGCTGTACAATCACACCTCCGGCAAGCGGTTGTTCCGCTGTCGTATTTTCTGCAATATATCGCAAAAGCGCATTATGCTTGTCTACGGCAAAAATATCGCTTCCTATACTTTTAGTGTCGAAAAGATATATATGACCGTTCTTCATGCGGATAACGAAATCGACATAGAAAAGAGCCTTTTCGCCACCCTCGCCTTTGTGATATTCAACGGCATAATTCGCTTTTCCGCTGTCTCCGTTCTTATACCACCAGTCAATGTACTGCGAATTAGCTTCGAGGAATTTCACAAATTCCTTTTCAGGATTTGAGGCGGTGTTAAGTTGGATAAAGGGCAACAACGCGTGATTTTTACCCTCTGTCGGGTGATTGGTTTCCGAGTCATACACACGTTTTTCAGGCACCTCCCATTCATGTTCTTTATATACTCGAGCGGCGGCGGCACGAGCGGCGGCAATCTGGCGTTTTCGGGCATATTTTTCAAGAGCCGTTTCGAGCAATCTGTCAAATTTCGGGCGATTTTCGTGATACAACACAACTTTCATCGCGTCGGTTTCGTAGATACCAAAGAAATCAGCAATAAGTTCGGTAAGGAAACCTGCAATCTTATCGGTGCGTCCCTTACGTTCAAATTGCCCTCCCTTACTATCGATATAAGCAAGGAAAACGCCGTCAATCTCACTAGTGGTTCGGGCAAATTTGACACGATTCACACTTAAGGTCTGCACCTCGTTTTGGAAATGAACATCTTTAGGGATTTCGATATTGATAGTTTTGACATCAAGACGAATAGAGTTTCTTACGCGGCGACGATTTTCATTGATGGTATTATCATCGGTTTCAGGTAGAGGTTGGTATTCTTCATCTTCATCACGCATAGCGGCGAGTTCTGTAATGGAGAAAAGTCCAGCACCCTGTTCGAGTTTCCAAAACTCGGTGGCGGTATCGTAAAGAACCTGACGGAAATCGGGACCAAGATAGTTACGTTCGATGTTCGGTCGCTCGGAGTATGCGGATTTAAGCAACACATTGAAAAGATTAGCTCGGCGATGCGCTACGAGTGTATCTTTCAAAATATAATTTGCATCGGCAGAACTTATGTTTATTTTATCCTTGGCAAGGTCGGTATAAACATAGCCGTAATTTAATAGCTCGTTGGGATAATGGCGTTGCTGAGGCATACGAAGTATGCGTCCAACGGTCTGAATAGTAAACTCATCGCTCGATAATTTACGGAAAATAAGCAGTACGGAGGCTCGCGGACAATCCCAACCCAATGCAATAGCCTCCTTAAAAAGAAGCACCTGAGCAATATTGTCGGGCTTTTCAAGTCCATCAAGATTAGACTTTTCGTTAGATAGCCATACGGCAAGTTTACCGTTTTCCTCGGTAATGTCGTGCATATATCTCAGGTATGTCTTTACCTGCTCGGCAACTTTTTCATCTTCCGTAGTCATCGATTCTTTTTTGTCATTCGGAAGTTGGATAAGCAGCAGAGGGTTAATGTTTACACCTTCCGCTTTGTAAGCCTGAGCAATTTCTTCGCGTTTTTCAAGGGCAACCTTAATCAGTCTCTCATTCAGGGCGATTTCATCTTCATTGGCGTTCACGTCAATTTCAGGATTAAGCACCGCCTCTTTCTTTATCATCTCGGCGGCAATGACATCCTGACGGTCAACCTTGTAAAGCGCATCGGGGCGAACAGTCTTCGGTGTCGCTGAGATGCGAAGCTCGATAGCTGGATTGATACGTTCAAGAACCTGTCGGGTCTTGTCGGCGTTGTTAGACCAAAACATATGTTCCTCGTCTATAATGGCAATGATTGGTAAGCCGAGTTCTTGCTGTGTCCTTCGGGTTATTTCATATATAGACGCGCTGCTTTCGCTGTCGCGCACCATTACGTTTTTCTCCTTATTGACGCTTTCCCAGTTCACAAAAAGGATTTCACCCGGCTGAATGCCCTCGCTTTGGTCGAGTTCGTCAAACATAACAGGGGTAAGTTTGCGGGTTTCTCCGAAAGCCCCTTTAAGGCTCATATAGCTTTGCAGATGTAGTTTGCGCGGAGCAAACCATATAAAGGCACATTCCTTATATCGACTGTCGCTGCGGGTACGCAGTTCGTCAACGATATTGGCAAGTGTTTGGCAAGTCATAACAGTCTTTCCTGCTCCGGTCGGTGCCTCGAATACAATCTTCCGCCGTGAGCCGACGAGGTTTAAGAGTTTAACGGTCTTGTCCGTAAGTTTCTTAATCGCATCCTGTTGATATTGAAGTGTTTTCATATCGCACCTCCTTTCTCGTCAAATAGTCCACTGAGACCATCTTCTTCGCCTGTGGCATCGAGAGCATCTTTCTCAGCTTCATTGATTGGTTTATTCTTTCTTTTAGGCAATATACGCTTATAGGTATTGTAGATTGCCTGAGGCAGAGCGCAAAGTTCCACCTTATCAATCACAGGCTCAAAACTTGCCTCCCAAGGGTCTTCACTCGGCGAAAATACATATACCTTGATAGGTGTTTCGGTCTCCACCTTTGCTATCATCTTTACAATTTCATCTACATATCGCTCGTCATAGATTATGAGCATTCTCTTTTGCTTGTCTGCGAAATAGCGATAGATATTTTTGAAGGTCGGCAGACCGGCAAACTGTTTCTGTTCGTTATATAGATTTTCCTTTATGCAGAGCATATCGGTTGAGAGCGCAACGAGTCGACGCATATTCTTAGTGGAGCGACTGCGCCCAACGAAATCGGTGCGATAGTAGCGTAAATTATTGTTGTGCAATCCCTCGACTTGTTCGCCATTCGGTTTTGTATATCCGTTGATAACTCGCTTATTACGCTCGTAAGTAACATTCTCGCAAATACCATTCTCGTTGTTGGTACAGAGAATACACTGACGGTGTCCCCCATCCTCGGCGTTCAATTGCATTACCGCGTGTAGCGTTGTTCCCGAGCCAGCGAAAAAGTCGAGGATAATTGATGATGGTAAAGAAAATGATTTTAGTTTATCCTTTAAGACTTCTTCATCCTTAGGGAACGGGAATGAATCATTTCCCATTAAGTCTCGTAAACGCTTACTACTTGCTCGTCTATCTTTATAAAATACGGTCTCAAGTATTTGGGTTTCATTATCTTTTAAATAACGCTTTTTACATGGTACCCCTGCGCCATTAAAGTGAATAAGTCCATTCCTAATATCTTCGTCAAGGAGTTCACGATTCGCATATGCCCAACCTCGAGATGGTGTTTTTACTACTTCACCAGTGTGAGGATTAATTATACTCCATGTTGGACCACCACCTCCTCCTCGAGATATATCAGAAGCAAAATAAACTCCTTTTTCGTCTATCCAGCAATAGTGACTATGATCTTTAGCAGGATGGTCATCTGCTAAATTTTTATACCAATTCTTTAATCCTTTACTGGCATCCTCAAAATTCGAACCATATTTTCTTACAAGTTCCCTAACTACCTTGTATATGTCATTTATCCCCCTTTTGGTTTCAG
Source organism: uncultured Bacteroides sp. (assembly GCA_964586765.1). Classification (GTDB taxonomy): domain Bacteria; phylum Bacteroidota; class Bacteroidia; order Bacteroidales; family Muribaculaceae; genus UBA3263. The sequence continues at coordinate 68,730 of CAZPHN010000002.1, read as the reverse complement.
ACCAATTTACACCTAAACTTGAACAATAGGAAAGATTTTTAGCATACAGCAACATATATTCGTGGGATGTGGAAACCCATTTTGCCATATTACGTTTGCCGCCTCTCCATATAAAGGAGCATACAAAATTCTTTTCTCCGAATATTTCATCACAAAGGAGTTTTAGGTTGGCTTGCTCATTATCATCGATGGAGATGAAGATAACACCTCGGTCAGATAATAGTTTCTTGGCTATGCGGAGTCGCTTTGACATAAAGGAAAGCCATTTTGAGTGCCGATAGCCGTCCTCAGTGTCAACGTATGAGTCATTGTATATAAAGTCTTTGTTGCCGGTGTTGTATGGTGGGTCGATATAGATTACATCAATCTTTCCGGCGTGGGTATAAGCAAGGGTTGAAAGGGCTTCGAGATTGTCGCCCTCAATCAGTATATGATTGGGCGCGGCGGCACCACCCTCAGTGAGAGCCTTAGATTTATCTTCGACGAGAACAGGCAGCTCATCGCGCAGACGTTCTTCCACATCCTCAGGCTTATCTTCCCATACAAGTCCGTAAGTCTTAGTTTCGTTTACTAAGCCGAGTAAAGCCGACCGTTCGTCATCGGTCAGTCCCTCAATAGAGTGTATGCGCTCAGCAAGTTTTATTTTGTCAGTCGCCCTCATTTAGAAATTTAATCAATACAATGTAATGACTAAGGTTTCTCCCTTGACATCAACACGTGCATCCGGACAATCAACTGTTTTCGCAAGTGACCGTCTAATACTAATATACTCGGCTCGTTTCTGCTTACTTAGGCATATAAGATTATCTAATTCGATATATCTCTTAATGTCTTCAACAGAAAACATCTGAGGATTATCTGCCGAAACTTCAAACACAGTTCCTGATGGATATTTTGACTTACGCATTTTTATAAAAGTGAAAACTTCCTGTGTAGCATCTGAAGGCTGACCAAAGCCTGTAACCACTACTCGAAAGTTTCCAAAGTTTTTCGGCTTACGCCGTATAATCTTTGTGTTTATGCGGTCATTTTCAGATTGCGGTTGTTTTTGTTTCGCAAAGTTAACAAAAGTTTTCGGAATTAGGGGTATGGCGTTGCGGAAAAGTGTGTTATTTGATGTTTGCGCCGTCTTTCAGTGCTTGTCCGAACCTAGCAAGCTTCGAGCGGAAAATCATTTTTTCTTTTGGGGGAGAATTTTCTTTTCATCGGCTTTGAGGCTGCGTTCCACTTTCTTTATATTCTCAGCAGGCGGGAGGGTCTCAGGTCGAATGCCACGGTCGAGAAGCATACTGCGGACCGCAGAGTTGTTGTCGACGTGTTCACGCTCAATATTAAGCTGTCCATGGAGGTCTTTTTGCTGAACATTTACGGAGGTCATTTCCGCGGCAAAGTCTTTTGCCTTGATTGCTAAAGAGGAAAGAGAGTCGGCAAGCGATTTGCGGAGTGAACGTCTTTGGCGTATGTTGTTGGCTACGGTATGCATCTTTTTAATCTTTCAATTTTGCCTCAAATTCTTTTTAATAATGGGGAAAAATGGGTTATTTGATGTTTGCGCCGTCTTTGAGGGCTTGTCCGAGCCATGCGATGAAGCATATTATCATTATGAGTGTTGACATTTTTTATAGGGGAATTGGGGTTGTCTTTGACTGCAAAGTTATGATGAGGACGGGCTATTTTTTCTCACACCAAGATTAAAAGATGTTAATTGCCCCTCGATTTTTGTCTGTTTCTGCTTGAGTAATTGAAGTACTGCCAATTCTGATTTATTGGGCACTTTATTGGGTACTTCCTTGATGGATTACTGGAATCATGTAAGTAAATGCAAAAAGAGGCTGTCTAACAAGTTTAAATTGAAGCATGCCGCCCCCAAGCAACCATGTCCACCCTCCATAAAAAAGGAACTGTCTAAACTTGTTAGACAGTTCCTTTTTTATGGGAATGAGTTCTCTAATGGGGATTAGAGGACGGGACCGGCAGCTACGAGAGCCTTGCCGGCGGGGTTGTTTTCGAATTTCTTGAAGTTGTTGATGAACTTCTCGGCGAGCATGGTGGCGCGCTTCTTCCATTCTTCGGGATCAGCGTAGGTGTCACGCGGGTCGAGAATCTTGGGGTCTACGCCGGGGAGCTCGGTGGGAACGGTGAAGCCGAATACGGGAATCTGCTTGGTGGGAGCGGTGAGGATTGCGCCGTCGAGGATAGCGTCGATAATGCCGCGGGTGTCGCGGATTGAGATACGCTTGCCGGTGCCATTCCAGCCGGTGTTTACGAGGTAAGCCTTAGCACCGCTCTTTTCCATCTTCTTAACGAGTTCTTCAGCATACTTGGTGGGATGCAGGCTGAGGAAGGCTGCGCCGAAGCAGGCTGAGAAGGTGGGAGTAGGTTCGGTAATGCCGCGTTCGGTACCTGCGAGCTTAGAGGTGTAGCCGCTGAGGAAGTAATACTTGGTCTGCTCCGGGGTCAGGATAGAAACGGGGGGCAGTACGCCGTAAGCGTCGGCAGAGAGGAAGATTACGTTCTTGGCAGCAGGACCGGCAGAGGGCTTGCAGATGTTCTTGATGTGGTCGATGGGGTAAGAAACGCGGGTGTTTTCGGTCACGCTCTTGTCGGCGAAGTCGATCTTGCCTTCGGCGTCAACGGTGACGTTTTCTAAGAGGGCGTCGCGGGTGATAGCGTTGTAGATGTCGGGCTCAGACTCCTTGTCGAGGTTGATAACCTTAGCATAGCAGCCGCCTTCGAAGTTGAAGACGCCGTTGTCGTCCCAGCCGTGTTCGTCGTCACCGATGAGCAGACGCTTCGGGTCGGTCGAGAGGGTGGTCTTACCGGTGCCGCTGAGACCGAAGAAGATAGCGGTGTTCTCGCGGTTCATGTCGGTGTTGGCTGAGCAGTGCATTGAAGCCATGCCCTTGAGGGGGAGGTAGTAGTTCATGATTGAGAACATACCCTTCTTCATTTCGCCGCCATACCATGTGTTGATGATAACCTGCATACGTTCGGTAAGGTTGAAGGCAACACAGGTTTCAGAGTTGATACCGAGTTCCTTCCAGTTTTCAACCTTAGCCTTAGAAGCGTTGAGAACTACGAAGTCAGGCTTGAAGTTGTCAAGCTCTTCCTTGGTGGGACGGATGAACATGTTGGTAACGAAGTGGGCCTGCCAAGCAACTTCAACGATGAAGCGAACAGCCAGACGGGTGTCCTTGTTGGTGCCGCAGAAAGCGTCAACAACGTAGAGGGGCTTGTTTGAGAGCTCCTTGTCGGCGATTTCCTTCAGGGCGTTCCAAGTTGCGGGAGTGATGGGCTTATTGTCGTTCTTATACTCCTCAGAGGTCCACCAGATGGTGTCCTTAGAGATGTCGTCCATTACGAAGAACTTGTCCTTGGGAGAACGTCCGGTATAGATACCGGTCATTACGTTAACCGCACCGAGTTCAGTTTCCTGACCTTTTTCATAGCCGGTGAGTTCGGGCTTGGTCTCGTCGATGAAGAGCTGATCCCAAGAGGGGTTGTGGATAATTTCCGGAGTTCCGGTAATTCCATACTGAGTCAAATCAATCTTGCTCATAGTGTGTAACTTATTAACTTGAATTATGTTGAGTTTAAATGAATTTTACCTTGTTTATCGCCTACAAAGGTAGTGCAAATTTCAAGATTGTGCAAGCCAAATAAAAGAAAAAAACCTTAAAAAAGGAAAATACCCCGTCAGGTCAGATAATTATCTCTTCATCCGCGGTCCCCGTAGCGTTAGAAAAGCTACACTTTTCCTAATTTTAGCAGCTATTTGTGGATTTTTTCATACCTTTGCCGTGGAATTTTTATGTCTTTGCAAATATGATTCAGAAACTGAAAAACAAGATTCTTGCCGGTGGTAACATCACAGCCGCCGAGGCTATGGAACTTGCCGGCATGCTCCCTGCCTACAGCACCGAACTGCGCGCTGCTGCGCGCGAACTGACAGAAAAACTATGTTCGCGCGAGTTCGATTCATGTTCAATTGTCAATGCCCGCTCGGGCAAATGCTCCGAAAACTGCAAATGGTGTGCCCAGTCCGCACATTTCCATACCCACTGCGATGTCTACCCGCTGATTTCACGCGAGGAGTGTCTCCACGTTGCCGACATGAACCGCCGCGCCGGCGTCAAGCGATTCTCAATGGTAACAAGCGGACGGAAAATGCAGGGCGAAGAGCTTCGCCGCGCCTGCACTTACTATAAAGAGATGGCAGCCGAGGGCGGTCTGCACCTCTGCGCATCAATGGGACTGCTGAACCTCGACGAGCTGAAAATGCTCAAAGAGAGCGGCGTTACCCGCTATCACTGCAACCTTGAAGCCGCGCCAAGCCATTTTTCGTCACTATGTACCACCCACTCCATCGAGGACAAAATCCAGACCATACTTGCCGCAAAAAGCATAGGGCTTGAAGTTTGCAGCGGCGGCATCATCGGCATGGGCGAGACCATGGCTCAGCGCGCCGAGCTGGCTTTAGAGCTGCGCCGGATTGACCCTCATTCAATACCCATCAATATTCTCAGCCCTATTCCGGGCACTCCGCTTGAGGGCACTCCGCTAATCAGCGAAGATGAAATCATAGATACCGTTGCCCTGTTCCGGTTCATCCACCCGCGAACCACCCTGCGCTTCGCCGGCGGCAGAGCGCGCCTCAGCGACAAAGCCAAGGAAGAATGCCTGCACATAGGCATCAACGGAGCCGTTGTCGGCGATCTGCTGACCACCCTCGGAGCGACTGTTGCCGCCGACAAGGAGACCGTGACCGCCTGTGGCTACAACTTCTAACCCCCAAATTTGAGGGAAAATGCAGAAAAATTTGCGCATTGAGCGGAAATTGCGTAACTTTGCGCGAAGAAATCAAAAAAGAAACATAACAATCCCAATAAAATGGCTTCAAACGTAGACATTAAAGAACCGATTCTCCCCGCTGACAACAGCACGGTTAAAAACGACAAGAAAGTACGTTCCATCATGATGTGGGCGTCAATCGCTATCGCCTTTGTAGTTATAGGCACCATCGCCTATATCTTCGGATACCGTCAACCCGCCGTTGAGAAGGGTAATACCGCAATAGGCAACGCCGACCGCATCGCTCTTTTTGAGAATAACGACTCGCTGGCTCTTGCAGCATATCAGCAGGTTGCCAACGACCACGGCTTTGCCGCAGGCAACCGCGCCAACCTCAACGCCGCCATCATCCTTTACCGTCAGGGCAAATATGAAGAGGCTCTCAAGGCTGTAAACGCTTACAAGCCCACCGACAACATTATCGGAGCTACCTCGCTCGCACTCAAGGGTGACTGCTTGGTAAACCTCGACAAATATGATGACGCCATCAAGGCTTACGACAAGGCAATCAGCCGCGCCGACAAGAATCCTCAGCTCGTTCCCTACCTGCTCAACAAAAAAGCAGTCGTGCTGATGGCTCAGGAGAAATGGAATGACGCCGCAAAGGTTTACAAGACCATCGAGACCGACTATCCCCAGTTTGCCTCGACCGTCAATGCCGAAGGTCGCCGCCTCCAGTGCGAATCGCTCGCCAAATAAAAAAACAGACTCAAACTTATTTTCAAGAGGTTGCGCCCACTCTCGCTGAGAACCGGCGCAACCTTTTTTAGATTATAACACCATCACTCATTATGGCTGATTTGCTTTTTACGCCGGCTAAAATCGGACCGGTAGAATTGAGAAACAGGACTATCCGCTCGGCAGCGTTCGAGGGCATGGCAACGGACAATAATCCCTCGCAGATGCTTCGCGACTATCATGTGTCGGTAGCTGAAGGCGGAGTCGGCATGACCACCTTGGCATACGCATCAGTGACCCGGAACGGTCTCTCATTCAAGTCGCAGCTCTGGATGCGTCCTGAAATCGTTCCCGCCCTGCGCGACATCACTGACGATATTCACCGCGCCGGAGCCAAAGCCTCTGTCCAATTGGGTCACTGCGGCAACATGAGCCATAAGAACACCGCCGGCGAGACTCCCTTAGGCGCATCGACCGGCTTCAACCTTTATTCGCCTACCCCCGTGCGCGGAATGCGTCGCGATGAGCTCGCCCCGATGGCACGCGCGTTTGGCGACGCTGTCCGCACCGCCAAGGATGCCGGCTTTGACTGCGTGGAAATCCATGCAGGTCATGGCTACCTTATCTCGCAATTCCTATCTCCCTACACCAACCACCGTCGCGACGAATTCGGCGGCTCGCTAGAGAACCGCATGAAATTCATGCAGATGTGTATGGAAGAGGTGATGAAGGCTGCCAATGGTGAGGTTGGCGTATTGGTCAAGACCAATATGCGCGACGGCTTCAAGGGGGGCATGGAGATACCTGAGGCACTCAAAGTTGCCAAGGAGCTTGAGCGGCTCGGAGCGGATGCCTTGGTGCTCAGCGGCGGCTTCGTAAGCCGCGCGCCCATGTACGTTATGCGCGGTCCGATGCCCATCAAGTCCATGACTCACTATATGCACCCTTGGTGGCTCAAATATGGCGTGAAAATGTGTGGCAAGATGATGATTCCGACGGTTCCTTACGAGGAGACATACTTCCTTGAGGACGCCAAGAAGTTCCGCGAGGAGCTGAAACTCCCGTTGGTCTACGTTGGCGGCTGTTCCACCCGCGCAGGCATTGACCGGGTGCTTGACGCCGGCTTCGAATTCGTCCAGATGGGACGCGCGCTGCTTCGCCGCCCCGACTTTGTCAACCGCCTTGCCGCGGGCGAGACCGAAGCAGGATGTGACCACGTCAACTACTGCATAGCGCGTATGTACTCGCGCGAAATGGCATGCCACCACTGCGCCGGCGACCTCCCGCCCAAGCTTATCCGCGAACTGGACAAACTCAAAGCCGAGGCACGCCGATGATAGCCCTTGTTACGGGTGCCGCCTCAGGCATCGGCGCGGAATTCTGCCGCCAGCTGGCGGAAAGCGGCTGGCGGGTGCTCAAAGTGGACCGTACGGAGCTTCCGGGTGACCCTGACGCCCTTGCCGTAGACCTTACCGACTCCGACTCGACGGAGCGTATTATGGCATGGCTTGACTCCCTTGACATACTTCCCGACCTCTGGATAAACAATGCCGGCATATTCGACTTCAAAGCCGTCTGTGACCTCTCAGAAAGCCGCCTTGACCTCTACATCGATCTCCATATCCGCAGCCTGACGCAGCTTTGTCGCGCCATAGGTCCGAAAATGGCGGCTCGCGGCTCTGGAATGATACTCAATATGAGTTCCATGAGCTGCTGGATGCCCATGCCCGGTATCGCCATGTATTCCGCCACCAAAGCATACATCCGTGCGTTCAGCCGTGCCCTCCGCCTCGAGTTGAAAGACTCCGGAGTAAGCGTCACAGTGGCATGTCCCGGCGGCATAGCCACAGACCTGTTCGGACTCCCCAAGAACCTTCAGCGACTTGCCGTAAGACTTGGCGCGCTGCAAACGCCTCAGCGGTTTGTCCGCAACGCCATCAAACAAACCCTGCGCCATCGCAAACAATACATCAACGGTTTGCTTAACCGCATAGCGATTGTTGCCGTCGGCTCGCTCCCTGACTGCCTCCGTATCCAAGTCAAACCCCTCCTCCTCGACCGCCTGAACAAATAAAAGATTACCCAATGACGGACATCACACCAATTCAAGAACCAGAGTATGATGCAATTCTGCGACAGGCTGTCGCAGTTATTGACAGAACAAGAGCGATGGTTGCAACGACAATATGCTCTGCTATCGGAACTGCTCATTGGGAAATAGGTAAACTACTGCATGACATAAAAATTGAGAGTAAACATGGAAGCGGTGTTGTAAATCGTTTATCCTACGACCTCAAGCAACGCTATCCCCAATTGGGTGTTTCTCCCAGAAACCTTTGGGATATGAAGAAGTTCTATGAAAGATTCCGTGATAGCGACCTAAAACTGCGACAGAGTGTCGCACTTTTACCATGGGGACACGTGTTAACATTAATGCGCAAGTTTGGTAATGATGACAACGCAATATTATATTACGCACAAGAAATAATTTCGAAAGGATGGAACCGGGAACTTCTGTCAAATGCCATATCTATGAAGATGCATCTAAGCAAGACCGAACCATCTGATAATAATTTCAAGCAGACGCTTCCCGCCACACAAGCAATGTTCGCCAACGAGGTGTTTAAAAGCGGTTATAATCTTGGCTTTCTCGGGATAAAAAAACCAATATTAGAGACCGAACTTGAAGCTCGATTGGTAGAAAAAGTCAAGCAATTCCTTTTGGAGCTTGGTAAAGGCTTCACTTATCTCGGCAATCAGTATGTTCTCGAATATAACGGAAAGCGGAGTAAGGTCGATATGTTGTTCTTCCATCGTGGACTACATTGCCTTGTCGCCATTGATTTAAAGATTGGCGAATTCAAACCTGAATATGCGGGTAAGATGAACTATTACCTATCGTTACTTGACCGCTTGGAGCGTAGAGAAGACGAAAATCGTTCAATTGGTATTATTCTATGTGCCGAAAAAGATTGTGTGGAAGTGGAATTGGCACTGGAAGATATGGGCAAACCCATTGGAGTTGCAGACTATCAACTGATAGTTCCACAAGATAAACTCAAGAAGATAATTGCAGAAGAAATAGAATCGTTCAATAATGAACTACCTCTAAACACTAAAAATGAACAAGAGACAAAATAATACTACAATTACAACTCATATTCTCGCTCTCACCACCTTGACCGCCTGAGCGGGAATTGACCGAATCTCATCCTCTCTCCGCAGGTCGTTAACCGGGCAAGACCGAATGAAGTCCGCTCAAAACTGAATCCTCACCCCAACATGGGACTGTCTACCTTTTTCCGTTGGAGTCAGAATCCGGATGCAAAGTTACGCATCAGTTCATAGGTTTGACCGCAAAAAAAATCGCAATATGGGAATAAACACGAAAAAGGCGGGTCATCGCGACTCGCCTTTTCGTGTTGAAACTATATCTTTTCTCTAACTTACTCTCTATACTACTTTTTACTCTTCTGTGAAAGAAACTGCGATTGCGCCGTTGGTTTTATTGACGAGGATGACGCTGGCGGGCATCACGATGGCATAGTGGCTGCCGAGGTCCTGCGCGCCGCATATGCGCTCGATTTCTACCGACTTCAGGGGACCCGCTCCCTGTGCGAAGGTCAGACGGTCGCCGTCGAAATCCACATGGTCGCTATCGAGCGCGAACATCATCAGTTCGTTCATGTTGCGGTCAAGTACAAGGTCGGCGGTGGCGGGCATGTTGGCGAACTTGCTGTGGATGGCTGAAATCTGAGCGGCAGTAATCATTTTAGTTTATGGGTTTATGGTTTATGGGGTGTTTTATCGTTTGTTCGAAAGCCTAACAAGGGAATGTTCGCTTTGGTTTGCGCTGTTACTGCTTTGTAACATCTTTTTGACATGCTTGTAATTTCGGCGCGGATTTTCGACCGATGACCCCAATGAGGATGCACCGGGGTGCATCCCTACGTGACTGACGCTCCCGGGATATAACTCCAATGGTGTGAGAGGGTTGCGGCGGTACGGAGATCGCCTTTCCGTTGCAAACGAAAAAGGCGGGTCATCGCGACTCGCCTTTTCGTATTGAAACTATATCTTTTCTCTAACTTACTCTCTATACTACTTTTTACTCTTCTGTGAAAGAAACTGCGATTGCGCCGTTGGTTTTATTGACGAGGATGACGCTGGCGGGCATCACGATGGCATAGTGGCTGCCGAGGTCCTGCGCGCCGCATATGCGCTCGATTTCTACCGACTTCAGGGGACCCGCTCCCTGTGCGAAGGTCAGACGGTCGCCGTCGAAATCCACATGGTCGCTATCGAGCGCGAACATCATCAGTTCGTTCATGTTGCGGTCAAGTACAAGGTCGGCGGTGGCGGGCATGTTGGCGAACTTGTTGTGGATGGCTGAAATCTGAGCGGCGGTAATCATTTTAGTTTATGGGTTAGGGTTTATGGGATGTTTTATCGTTTGTTCGAAAGCCTAACAAGGGAATGTTCGCTTTGGTTTGCACTGTTACTGCTTTGTAACACCTTTTTGACACCCTTGTAATTTCAGCGCGGATTTTCGACCGATGACGCCAATGAGGATGCACCGGGGTGTATCCCTACGTGACTGACGCTCCCGGAATATAACTCCAATGGTGTGAGAGGGTTGCGGCGGTACGGAGACCGCCTTTCCTTTTGTTTTATGCGAGGGGGGAGTCGACCCAGTGGAAGTTAGAGGTGCCGGCTCCGACTTCGAAGTTGTACATGGCTATGCCAAGGTCAATCTTGGTGTAGCCGACAAGCGATGAGCCTTTGATGGGTTTGACGCCGTTTTCAGGGATATATTCGAAATAGAATTTCTGCTGGTTGACGGCGGTGGGAGCCAGTAAGGCGGCATCGACGCCTTTTTTGAACCAGTCAGGGGTTGTCGCGCTGATATTGCTGACCTGCTCCGGCGTTTTCACCTTATGCGCCCTGAAGCCGTCAGGTTCGCCGTAACCAACGGCGATACACAGCACTACTTTTTCATCCGGTCCCACTTCAAACGCTCCGCTGACTTTCTTGTAGGTCAGTCCAACACAACAAGTGTTCAGTCCGATACTCTGGGCAAAGAGCACCAACTTCTCGCCATAATAGCCGGCACGATATTCAAGTGAGTCTGATTTCTTGCCGACAACCATGATATAGTTGGCGACGTTAGAAAACGTGCCATAGGAGAGAAAGCCCTTGAATGCCTTCGGTTCGTTGAGGACCAACTGCATATGGAGGTTTCCCTCTGCGTTCAATTTTGCGATTTCATTCTGCAAGGCATCAACATCGCCCTCTTGAAGCGGGCGATGTTGATATTTTCTTACTGAATGACGACTTTGTAATGCTTCAAATTCAGTCATTTTCTAAAGGATTAGGGTCAGGGAATGATATTTTTTACGGGACGGAGAATGAAGGTGAATTCGTAGTCACCATAAGGGAGGCGATATTTCTCCATAGGCCATGCACCCCAGCTGTCAATACAGCCGAGTCCCATCTGCACCTTGTCGATAAGGAGATTGGTGAAGGGAGCCTTCTCAACTTCCGATGAGTGACGCTGGTGCTTGCGTTCACCGTCGTCGAGCGATTCGATGGTATAATTGAGTGCAGAGGCAGAGAAAGGCTCGGAAGCAACGATTTCGAGCCCCTTGCCGGCATGGTTAATCTGTCGCCAGTAGCGGATATCGGTCTTGTTGCCGTTTTCCTGCGGACGGATGTAGGGATAGAACTGTTCGCTGACATTCTGGGCGTAGAGACCGAGGTCGGCACTTTCCTGACGGTCAATGTAGTTTTCAAGCGGACCGCGACCATAATACTGAATTCGGTCGAAATCGAGCGGCATGGGCATCTGCATTCCGAAGCGGAAGAGGTTAGACACCTTCGCGTCAGGGTCGGCGGTGAGCTTCTCGGTCACGAGCACCGCACCGGCGTTGTTGATAATGTATGTCATGGCGAGTTTCGCGCTGACAGCGTCGATGGTATAATCGGCGGTTACACGCACGGTTCCGTCAGGTTCGGTAGTGGCATTGAGCGCGTCAAGCTTCATTTTCGGGTTGCGCCATGCGGCAAACTTGAGCTGAAGGTTCGCGCCGAAGTCATTGTCAGTAGGAGCGCGCCAGAAGTTAGGAGTAAGCTGCGCACCCTCGGCAAGCATATCCACCCCGTCAACCCGATAGAGGCTCATAAAGCCGTTGCTGCGGTCAAACTCAATATCAAATCCGGGACCGGTAACAACGAGATAGTTACGCTGGTTGTCAACGATATGCGGCAGTTCCACATCAATATTGGTCTCCTTGACGTTTGCAATAGTCATGTCAGGGGTGCGGGGCGCGGTCAGGGCAAACTGCTGACGTGCAACCTCAGTTCCCACCGGAAGAATTCCGTCAGCGGTATTCAAGACGAAAGCCACATTAAGCAGATACTCGCCTTCGCCATCAAGCGCGCCATAGTCAATGTCAATAACTTCGCGCTTCTGAGGACCGACAGCGGGTAACGCAGCAGAACCGGAGCGGATAGCCTTTCCGTCGCGCAGAAGCTGCCACTGGAGGTCATAGTCGGCAAGGTCACGGAAGAAATTCTCGTTATAGACCTCGAACTTACCGTCGGCAGCGGGCGTAACCCAGATGTTCTGATAAACACGTCCAACCTCATACATATGAGGATTGGGAACACGGTCAGGGCTTACAAGACCGTTGTCGCAGAAGTTGATGTCGGAGGCGTCAAAACGGTTGAAATCGCCGCCATAGCCATAGATTTCCACTCCGTCCTGACCCTTCCAGCGCGGCGACTGGTCAACAAAGTCCCAGATAAAACCGCCCTGAAGGTTAGGATATTTGCGGAAAAGGTCCCAATACTCGCGGAAACCGCCCTCAGAGTTACCCATAGCATGGGCGTACTCGCACTGAATCATCGGTTTGGTGACGTCTGTACGTTTACCGTATTCCTCGACATTCTTATAATAGGCATACATGGGACAGTAAATATCGGTATATTCATTATAGCCGGCGCGCTCATACTGAACCGCACGGCTTGGGTCCTCACTCTTTACCCAGTTATAACATTCGCGGAAATTAGGTCCGAAACCGGCTTCATTGCCGAGACTCCAGAAAATGATACTCGGATGGTTGAAGTTACGCTGAACATTACGCTGATTGCGCTCCAGATGGGCTTTCAGGTAAGAGTCGACATTGGCAAGCGACTCCTTGCCGTAACCCATACCGTGAGACTCGAGGTTAGCTTCGGCAACAACGTAGAGTCCGTATTTGTCACACAGGTCGTACCAGAGATTGTCATCGGGATAATGACAGGTACGCACGGCGTTGATGTTGAAGCGTTTCATGAGCTCAATATCCTGAAGCATACGCTCCGGCGAAACGACATAGCCGCCGTCGGGGTCGAGTTCGTGGCGGTCGGCACCCTTGAAGAGCACGGGCTGACCGTTAACGAGAATCTGGTCGCCTACAAGCTCGATTTTACGGAAACCTACATTTACGGGGATAACCTCGCCGCTGCCGCGCAGGGTGGCGTTAAGAGTATAGAGATACGGCGTTTCCGCAGTCCATTTTTCCGCGCCGGGAACTTTAATAGTGGTTGTTCCGGAGCCGTTGACCACGGTCTCGGCAACCTTATTGCCCTCAGCATCGACAAGCACAAGGTCAGTAGTTCCGTTGCCCTTGAGCTTAAGGTCAACGGTCAGGACACCGTCGGTATAGCCGTTTTCAAGGTCAGGGGTAACGCGGATGTCCTCAATGCGCTTTTTATTGCGGGCATATAGATAACAGTCGCGTCCAACGCCGCTATAACGGAAAAAGTCCTGATCTTCAAGATAGGTACCGTCATTCCAGCGGAACACCTGAAAAGCAATCAGATTATCCTTGCCGGGAACGAGATAGGGAGTCAGGTCAAACTCCTGTTCGAGCTTGCTGTCCTCGCCGTAGCCAACGAACTTGCCGTTGACCCAAAGATAAATATTGGACGTCACAGAGCCGAAATGAGCAATTATTTCCTTGCCTTTCCAGTCGGCAGGGACCTTGACCACGCGGCGATAAGAACCCACATGGTTGTTCTCTTCGGGAACAAGGGGAGGATTATTCTTGAAACTGTTGCGCCACGGATAACCGATATTCACGTATATAGGGTCACCGTAACCGTTGAGTTCCCAGACGGCGGGCACCTGAAGGTCGTCCCATCCCTTATCGTTAAAATCAGTACGCCAGAAATCCGTAGGACGGCTTTTCAGGTCCCTGACCCAATTGAACTTCCACGGACCGTTGAGGCTCATGAAATTCGAGGAAAGGGTCTTGTCGCCCTTAGCGGCGGCACTTTCATTCTCATAAGCGAAATAAGACGAGTGCATCGGCAGGCGATTGACAGCATTCACCTGCGGGTCCTTCCATTCATTGAAGGTCTGACCGAGAGCGGACACCGCCGCAGCGGCGAGTGTCAGCGAAACCAAAACTCTATTCTTCATGACATCAAATTCATAGGGTTAACGGTTAGCGAAGAGCCATAGGCGCAAGATTTGCGTTACGATAAGCGTAAAGTCCGCGGTCAGAGAGTTCAACAACGGTCCGGGTGCCGTCCATAGCGGGGAGTGAAACGTGGGTATCGTCAACAAAAGTCATCAGCTCATAGGTCTCGCCGGAGGGTATGGTAACGTCCCATCGACGTTCATCAGAGTTGAAATCAAGACGCATGGTCGAACCGTCGGCCTGCGATACGATGTCATAACCCTTTCCGTCACACTTTACGAGATACATCTGACCGTCGGAGCCCTGAATCTTAGTGGTAGACTTGGCAAGAGGATTGTCACCGCTCCAGAACTCGATAGAATTAAGCACAAGAATATCGGCGGCAGCTGCAACCTCATAGACGGGAAGGACCCAGAAGGCAAAGAAAACCAACTCATTGACAATCTTATTGTCAAGAGAACGATTCCAAGAGAGCAGACGGTTTGTCAACGCAAACGAGCCGATACAGGAGTTGAAGCCAAAGGCTGCGGTCAGGGCAATCACGATGCCCGCTTTTAAAGCTATTCTTCGCATAAATATGATAATTTTGATTATAAAGTTCAATTATGACTGCGAAGATAGCCATATTTTACGACAAATTCAACTTTTACCCGCCAATAACGCTTCTTTTTTACACCGGGATGGCGGTTTTGGCAAGGGAGTAAAGGCGGGTAATGCGGTCGACGTAGTCGTAGGTCTCGCGACCGCGCAGATAGCCGTATTTGACCACATCATCATTATAATGCTTAGGATTTGCAAGCATCAAGACCGCTTTTTCAACGTTTTCATCCCAGACCGTCGGGTCGAGCCCATGTTTTTCGGCAAGCCGCATAGCGTCAAATATGTGACCCTGTCCGGCATTATAGGAGGCAATGACGAACTTTCGACGCTCGTCAGGGTCAGTGATTTTTGACTCAAACATACGGTCAAGGTCATCGAGATAACCTACGGCAGCGCGAACGGACTGCTCAGGGTCTGTGGCGTTTCTCAGCCCGTAGGCGCGCCCCGTGCGCGGCATAATCTGCATCAGCCCGCGCGCACCCGCGAAGGAACGCGCACGCGGATTGAAACGGCTCTCGGTATAGGCTTGGGCGGCGAGCATACGCCAGTCCCAGTTGATTTGCGGCGCATAGCGGCGAAAGATATTGTCGTAGGCAGACATTGTGCCGTCGGCAAAGTCAATGGTTCCGAACGACGTCGCCTCGAGTTTGCCGAGCTGATAATACTGTTTGAGCAGCTCCAGCCGCTGCGCCTTGGGCTGTTCCGCGTCTGCCCACGCATTTATTGTATCCGCCAGACAAGGCGACTGCGGCGCGACCGCCCACGCCGCGCGCTGGTCAAGACTGACCGCCACCGATGCGTCGATATTGGCGTGATATCCGCCGTGGAGACGCGCAATGTCAGAGTCGAGCACCGCATAAGCTATCCTTCCGTCGGCAACCATATCGATAAGGTCCTCCGGGGCGACTGAGTCAGGGTCGATAGTATGGATTTCAATTCCGCCACCGAGTTCGGAGTCAAGATTGCGTATTCGCTGCTCGTATTTACCTCCGGCAAGCACATAGACCTCATGACCCGGCAGTCCGGTGACATCGGTTATCCCGGGGTCTGTTCCGGGTTCTACCCGCTGGACCAGCACCTGCGACGTAAGCGTCTCCGGACCGACGGAAATAATCCTGCCGGCGGTTTCAGACGTAATCGGCACGGGGGTGGCGGCAAGGTCGATAGTGCCGGAGTCAAGCATAGCCAAGAGCTGGGGCATGGAGCGCGCCACAGTGACGGTCATGGGGCGATGGAGCGAATCGGCGAGCGCACGCGCCATGTCGAAATCCACTCCGAGGGTATCGCCGCGATAAATGAAAAAAGAGGATGGAGAATATAGTGTGCCTATGCGCAGGGTGTCCGGGAGCGAACATTCCGTTCCGGAGTCGGGCTGACGCGCGGGCGCGGAGCACGCCACAGCCGCCATAGCCGCAAAAGCGCATAGAAGGGTTGATTTAAAGTGCATCATAACACTTTAATAACCCCCGGACAAGCATTATAGTTCGACTATACGCACGGATTTGCTGCGCAGACGCACGGAAATGTACTCGCGAAATTTGTCCTGTTCGGCGCGCGGCATGGGCGATGAATAGCTCACCAGAACTATGTTTGACGTATCGGGACGCGAGGAGCCTTCGACCGGACAGATTACGGCTCGGGTAACCGCTAATTTCTGGACCCGGGGGAAGAGCACACGGACCTCCGGCGCAATCACGGAGCCGATAGAGTCTGCAGCCTCCACATCCGCCAGACATCGCGTCAGGGAGTCGATACGCTGCTGCTGACGCTCGGCGTTCTGCTGGGTCATGGCGTAGATATCACCGAGCATCGAGCCCGTCAGCTTGCCCATATCCACGTCATGCACTCCCGAGCCCTGAATAATTCGCAGTCTGACTCCCTGAAGATGATAGCGGGGCATTTTGGCGTCGAGGGCGGCAAGTAGCGAATCCTGAGGCAGCGGCGCGCCCATCAGGGCTACGGTAAGCTGCCTGCCATCGGAGTTCATCACGGCGGTGTGGCTCAGCACCTGAGTGTCGGGCCATTGCATTTCCTCAGCCACAAAGCGCGAGCAGTCCTGCTGGAAATTATTCTCGACAAACATCCGGTAGGTCAGCCAGACAGCGGGAAGCATGGTCAGGATGGCTATGCAGTAAACAATGCGGCGTACGCGCTCGGCACGCACGGGATTGCTCTGCGGCTTGATTTGCCAGCGCATCAGCTTGACGCCCACGTAAGTGGCGACGGCTATAAACACCGAGTTGATAAAAAAGAGGTAGAGCGCGCCGAGGAAATAGGAGGGTTGCCACGTGGCGAGACCGTAGCCCACGGTACAGAGCGGCGGCATGAGCGCGGTGGCTATAGCCACGCCGGGAATAACATTACCCTTGCTCTTGGAGCCTATGGCAAGAATGCCCGCCGCACCGCCGAAGAAGCCTATCAGGACGTCGTAGATTGTAGGCGAAGTGCGCGCCAGAAGCTCGGAATGACCCTCATTGACAGGCGAAATAAGGAAATAGACCGCTGCCGTGGCGACGGAGAAGGTGGCAGCCGCCGCCAGATTGCGAAACGAGCGTTTCATCAGCTCGAAATCGTGAATACCCACGGCAAGTCCGAGTCCGATAATCGGACCCATGAGCGGAGAAATAAGCATCGCGCCGATAATCACCGCCGTCGAGTTGGTGTTCAACCCGAGCGAGGCAATGAAAATCGCCACGATAAGTATAAGGATATTCATTCCGCGGAAGTTGACCCCCTCGCGGATTGACTGTTCGGCATCCGCCTGAGGGATAAGATATCCGCTCAGGTCGAAAAATGCCTTCAGTTTTGACTTGAATTTACTCAGCTGCGGGAGCATCCTCTGCTTCCTGAGGTTCAGGGTCGGTAAAATCGGTTACCCCGGCGGCAATCAGCTGGTTATACCATGAAAGGAGCTTGCGGATGTCGCTCAGGTGGACACGCTCGCGGTCAAAGTCGGGCAGTACCTTGCCGAAAAAGTCGCGCAGACCGCCCTCGTCGAAAGCCTTGAGGTCAACAGCCTCGCCGCCGGCAACTTCCTTCAGCGAAGCGAGCACCTTTGACAGAGGCACGTCATCGCCATCGGTATACATAGCCACATCGGCGAGCGAGATAACACGGTCACGCTGAGAAACGGGCATACGCTTGCCGGTGCCGAGCTGCTCGACAATCAGCGAACCGCGACCCGAATTAATCAACTTATAAAGTCCGGGCTTGCCGGCAATGCTAAGAATTCCTTGAATCATAGTGTTTATGCAGGATTAGGCGGGGTTATTCTTCGTCTTCTTCCTCACGCATATTGTGGAAAACATTCTGGACATCCTCGTCCTCTTCGAACTTTTCGAGAAGCTTTTCGAGCTTTTCGCGCTGTTCGGGGGTTACATCCTTGAGGTCGTTGGGGATACGCTCGAATTCCGACGAGATGATCTCATAGCCGTTTTCTTCAAGATAGTGCTGTATTTCAGAGTTGCTCTCGAAGGGACCGTAGAGAATTACTTCGCCTTCATCGCCGGCAACGACTTCATCAACGCCGCAGTCAATGAGCTCCAGTTCGAGGTCCTCAAGCTCTACGCCCTCTTTAGCCTTGATTTTGAACACACACTTGTGGTCAAAAAGGAAACTGAGCGAGCCGGAAGTACCGAGCGAACCGCCATGTTTGGTGAAATAAGAGCGGACGTTGGCAACGGTACGGGTGTTATTGTTGGTCGCGGTCTCGACAACAATGGCGATGCCGTAGGGACCGTATCCTTCGTAGATGATTTCCTTGTAGTCGCCGGCATCCTTATCGGTAGCTTTCTTGATGGCGCGTTCAACGGTGTCCTTGGGCATATTGGCAGCCTTGGCGTTTGCCATGAGCGCACGCAGACGGGGGTTGGTGTCGGGGTCAGGACCGCCAGCCTTGGCAGCGATAGTTATTTCTTTACCGATACGGGTAAATGTTCTCGACATATTGCCCCAGCGTTTCAGTTTACGGGCTTTACGGTATTCAAATGCTCTTCCCATTGCTTAAATGAAAAATTTTTAAAATTTATCTTGTTTCTTTTATAATTATCTGAGTTCTGCGCCAAGCTGCTGCTTAAGGTTAGTGATAACCTTGTTCATAACGGCGTCAATCTGCTTGTCCTGAAGGGTCTTTTCGGGGTCCTGAAGGGTCAGGGCTATGGCATAGCTCTTCTTTCCGGCGGGGAGGTTCTTGCCCTCGTAAACGTCAAAGAGTTCAACACCCTGAAGGAGCTTGCGTTCGCTCTTTTCAACCACCTCGCGCACACGGTCGAAGGTAACGGCGGAGTCAAGGAGCAGCGCAAGGTCACGGCGCACGGGCTGAGTCTTGGGCAGCGCGGCGAAAGTGACGGTATTTTTTGCGGCGAGAGTGCAGACGGCGTTCCAGTCAAGCTCGGCGAAATGTACGGGACGGTCAATGTCGAAACGACGCAGCAGGTCGCTCCGGAGAGTACCGAGATGACCGAGCACCTTGCCTGAGCGGGTCTTGATGACAAGTTCGGCAGCAAAAATGTCGGTCATGTCAGCCGAGGGAGCCATCTGAACCTGCGAGTCAATGCCAAGCACCTGCATCAGACCTTCAACGTAGGCGCGCAGATGGTAAGGAGTGGCGGGTTCGGCTGCACCGAGCCATGAGGCTCCGCGCACGTTGCCTGTCAGCCAGAGGGCAAGACGCGCACCCTCCGAGTAAGGAGCAAGGGGCTGCTCCTTGGTTCCGTGAACCTCGGGGTTGAATGTGTAGACATTGCCCGACTCGACCATCATAAGGTCACCGTTACGACGGTTGACATTATGGGCAATGGATTCCAGACCGCCGTAAAGCAGGGTCTGGCGCATCACGCCGAGGTCGCTGCTCAGCGGGTTCATCAGGCTTACGCAGCGGTCAGCCGGGAAGGTCACACCGTCGGCATAGTAAGCCGTAGAGGTAAGCGAGTTATTCAGTATCTCGTAGAAGCCCTGAGCCGCCAGACGGTCCAGCACCTTGCGGGTAAGCGAGTTGCGTACATCGGTGGGAGTTTTTTGGCTGAGTGTGGCGTTAAGATGGTCTGTGAAACCGATATTATTATATCCGTAGATACGGAGGATTTCCTCGATTACGTCACACGGGCGGGTCACGTCGACACGATACGTCGGGATACGCAGGGTCAGTTTGTGACCTCTTATGTCAGCAATATCGATTTCGAGCGAATGGAGGATGGAGCGAACTACCTCGTGAGGGATTTCCGCACCAATCAGGGCGTTGATATCGCCATAAGAGAGCTCAACTACCGCGCGTTCAACCGGATTGGGATAAATATCGACAACAGGACCGCAGATTTCACCGCCGGCAAGCTCCTTGACCATCATTGCGGCAATATGGAGCGCGTAAAGACAGCCATTGGGGTCAACTCCGCGCTCAAATCGGAAAGAAGCGTCGGTATTGAGTCCGTGGCGGCGCGCAGCCTTGCGGATTGTAGTAGGGTTGAAGCATGCGCTTTCAAGGAATATGTCGGTAGCCGATTCGGTCACACCGGAGTCAAGACCACCGAACACACCAGCCAGACACATAGGCTCTTCCGTGTTGCAAATCATCAGGTCACGCTCATTCAGGGTGCGTTCCACTCCGTCAAGCGTAGTGAACTTGGTTCCTGCGGGCAGAGTCTTTACAATGATTTCCTCACCCTTGATTTTGCTTACGTCAAAGCAGTGGAGAGGCTGACAGAAAGCATGGAGAATGAAGTTGGTGATATCGACAATATTGTTGATGGGTCGCTGACCGATAGCGGTCAGGAGGTCTTTGAGCCACTTGGGACTCTCCTTGACCTTGACGCCGCGGATGGTCACACCGGCATAGCGGGGACAGTCGGCAGAGTCAGCCACACTTACCTTCACGGGAGCACCGCCGCAGTGGTTTACAAGCGAGTGGAAGCCCTCATCGGAAGGACGACGCAGGTTAGGAACCACTCCGCGGCTTATAGCTTTGGCAGCCCAGTCGCGCGCCACTCCGTAGTGGCTCGCGCCGTCTATGCGGTTGGGTGTGAGGTCCACCTCGAGTACATAATCGGACTCCAGACCGAAATATTCGGCGGCGGGAGTGCCGGGAGCTACAACGCGGTCCTCGATTACGATGATGCCGTCATGTGACGTTCCGACGCCTATTTCATCCTCGGCACAAATCATTCCGAACGATTCAACGCCGCGGATTTTAGATTTCTTGATTTTAAATTCCTTGTCACCGTCATAGAGAGTCGTACCTACGGTAGCCACAACGACGGTCTGTCCGGCAGCCACATTGGGAGCACCGCAGACAATCTGCACCGGACCTTCGGGCAGACCGAGGTCTACGGTAGTAACATGGAGATGGTCGCTGTCAGGATGTTCGGTGCAGGTCAGTACCTTACCGATAACGATTCCGCGCAAACCGCCGCGAATCGATTCAACTTCCTCAACAGTGTCACACTCCAGACCGATTGAGGTCAAATCAGCCGCAAGCTCCTTGGGGGCAGGCAGATTGTCGACATATCGGCCGAGCCAATTATAACTGATATTCATCTACTTTAAGATTTTTTATTCAAATAATGCGCAAAGTTACGATTTTTAAATGAAAAATCGTAACTTTGCACTAATGTTTTTTGAGGTAAAACGACTTGACCGTTTCATGCTGAAGACGTTCCTGCCGCTCTTCGCCATGACTTTTCTAATCTGTACGTTCATCGTGCTGATGCAGTTTCTGTGGATGCACCTTACGGACATGGTTGGTAAAGGTCTGGGAATAGGACTTTTAACAGAACTCTTCTTCTATGCGGCACTTTCAATGGTACCTCTTGCGCTCCCGCTGGCTGTACTTTTGGCGTCGCTGATGACCTTCGGCAACTTGGGCGAGAGTCTGGAACTGACGGCGATGAAAAGCGGCGGCATTTCGCTTTTCCGGGTCATGCGTCCGCTTATCGTGCTGATGATTTTTGTCAGCATCGGCGCGTTTTTTTTTCAGAATAACGTGCTGCCGGTAGCCCAGTCGCGAATGTGGACGCTACTCAAGTCCATGCGCCAGAAAAGCCCGGAACTCGACATTGCGGAAGGCGAGTTCAATGACCAGCTTCCCAACATAAACATTTACGTAGAAAAGAAAAACCATGATACGGGAGTGCTGTATCAGGTAATGATTTATGATTTTCAGCAAGGGTTCGAGCGCAGCCGCGTCATCCTTGCCGACAGTGCTACCCTCGCCACCACCCCTGACCGCGAACACATGCGCCTGACCCTCTATGGAGGCGAACTGTTTGAAAACCTGCGCGAGGCAACCGGAGTCAACACCGCTGCCCGAAATCAGCTCTACCGTCGCGAAATGTTCAAACGCAAGGAGTTGCTGATAGCTTTCGACGCCAATTTCGAGCGAATGGATGAAGGCGATATGCGCTCACTATACATAGGTCAGGACGTTAGCCAGCTCCGCCACTCGATTGACTCCATCAATGCGCGCCTTGACTCCATAGGTCGCGCCTATGGCAACGAAGTGGCGTCGACTCAATTCGTTTCGGTAAATCCACAGGATATCACTCCCGATGAGCGCAGAGAGAATGTCAAGCCACAAATGACCATAAATCCCGACTCAATCAGACATGCCGAGGATATTTTCTCGCGCCGCCGCTATGCCCAGTCCGCAAAATCGGAAATGGAACGCGCAAAAATGGAATATCTCGGCAGGTCACTCTATCTTGACGATGAAAACAAGGTGCTTCGCCGCCACGGAATTGAGCTGCACAAGAAGTTTACCCTATCGCTTGCCTGCTTGGTGTTCTTCTTCATCGGCGCGCCTCTGGGAGCCATCATACGCAAGGGCGGACTCGGCACTCCGCTCGTTATCAGCGTGTTCCTCTTTATTTTCTACTATATAATAGACAATAGCGGCATGAAAATGGCGCGCGACGGCAAAATTGCCGTATGGGAGGGAATGTGGCTCAGTTCGGCTGTATTGCTTCCGTTAGGCGTATGGGTTACTTACAAATCAGTAAAGGACTCGGCTATGTTCAACGCCGACGCTTGGCAACGCGCCCTGCGTGTGCTCACGGGCAAGAACAAGCGCGCGCTGGCTATCAAGGAGGTGATTATTGAAGAAGTCGAGCCCGCCGAGGCTGCCGAGCGCATTGCCCGCCTCAAGGAGCTTTGCGACGACTTCCTTGCGCGCTATCCCAGACCGCAGGGCTATGCGGCATACTGGCGCGGCGGCATGGACCCTACGCTGCTGCGTAATCTGATAGCCTCGCTTGAACTGACAGTAAGCTACCTAAGTAATACGCGCTCGCGCGCGAGGATTGAACGGCTCAATCAGCTACCTGTGGTCCAGAACCTTATGATACTCCATCCCGCCCCCCGTTCATTCTGGACCCGCACCGCAATGTATGTATTCCCCATAGGGCTTGTAATCTGGGTGTTAGCACTGCTTTTTGAGGCGCGCACCGTCAAGTCCATCAAAGAAATAGTAAAACTTATTCCTGCAATAGAAACCGATGACAACTCCCAAAACCCGTCTTGACTCCATCGAGGAGGCTATTGAAGATTTCCGCCAAGGCAAGTTCGTGATAGTGGTTGACGATGAAGATCGCGAAAACGAAGGCGATTTGATTGTCGCCGCCGAAAAAATCACCCCCGAGCAGGTCAATTTCATGCTCAAAAACGCCCGCGGCGTTCTTTGTGCCCCTCTTACCATTGACCGCGCGCGTCAGCTCGGTCTTGAACGTCAGGTTGAGGATAATACCTCGGTCCTCGGCACTCCGTTTACCGTCACCGTCGATAAACTCGAGGGTTGCTCCACCGGCGTAAGCATCCATGACCGCTGCGCCACCATCCGCGCGCTCGCCGACCCGAAATCCACCCCCGCCACGTTCGGACGTCCGGGACATATCAACCCCCTCTACGCCCAGAACCACGGCGTTCTGCAGCGCACGGGTCACACCGAAGCGGGAGTTGACCTTGCACGCCTTGCCGGACTTCAACCCGTGGCAGCTCTGATGGAAATCATGAGCGATGACGGCAGCATGGCGCGCCTGCCGGAACTGATGGAACGCTCCGCCGAATGGGGCATTAAGATAATCAGCATTGCCGACCTTGTGGCTTACCGCAACCGTACCGAGAGCCTTGTTGAGCAGGGTGTGGAAGTTGACCTTCCTACCGCTTACGGACATTTCCGCGCTATTCCCTTCCGCCAGAAAAGCAACGGACTGGAGCATATTGCGTTAGTCAAGGGTGACCTCAGCGGCGACGAGCCGGTATTAGTGCGCGTTCACTCAAGCTGCGCCACGGGCGACATTTTTGCCTCGCGCCGCTGTGACTGCGGAGAGCAGCTCCACCGCGCCCTCGAGCGCATCGAAAAGGAGGGTCGCGGCGCGGTAGTCTATCTGATGCAGGAAGGTCGTGGCATCGGTCTGATGGAGAAAATGAAAGCCTATAAACTCCAAGAGGAAGGAATGGATACGGTCGACGCAAATATCTGTCTTGGTCATAAGGCTGATGAGCGCGATTACGGTGTGGGCGCGCAGATTCTCCGCGCAATCGGTGTAAGCCGCATGCGCCTTATGAGCAATAATCCCACAAAACGAGTCGGTCTGCAGGGCTACGGACTCGAAATAGTCGAGACCGTACCTATCGAAACCGTGCCCAACGAGTATAACCGCCGCTATCTCAACACCAAGCGCACCCGAATGGGACATACACTCTCATTAAATGATAAATGATTTCGGTATCGGACATACGGAAGTCTTTTGAGGGTCTGGAGGTACTGCGCGGAGTCAGCCTGCGCGTCCAGCCGGCGGAAATAGTGGCTATTGTCGGTCCGAGCGGCGCGGGAAAGACCACCCTGCTGCAAATAATCGGGTCGCTCGAACGTCCTGACGGAGGCACTGTGAGCTATGACGGCACTGACCTCTTCAAACTGCCCCAGAAGCAGCTTGCCGCTTTCCGTAACCGCAACATAGGTTTCGTTTTCCAGTTCCACTCGCTCCTGCCGGAGTTCACCATGCTTGAAAACGTAGCCATGCCTGCCCTTATAGGTGGCGAAAGCCGTCCCGAGGCAGAACGTCGCGCCATGGAACTGATTGACTACATGGGACTGCGCGAGCGCGCCGCTCACCGTCCGTCGCAACTGAGCGGCGGCGAACGCCAGCGGGCTGCAGTGGCGCGCGCGCTCATCAATAATCCGAAAGTGGTCCTTGCCGACGAACCGTCAGGCTCACTCGACAGCGCGAACCGCGACGAACTCCACCGCCTTTTCTTCGACCTCAGACGCGACCGTGGACAGAGCTTCATCATCGTGACCCACGATGATAATCTCGCCGCCATGGCAGACCGCACAATCCGGATGGCAGACGGACGTATTGTGCAATAAATCGGACCGGCAATGCGTTAATGGGTTATATGAAACTGTTTAGACGCTTGATTTTATCGGCAGCTGCCTTTGTGACGGCTGCCCTCTCCGCATCGGCACTCTCGCCCGACGCCTACACCGAACAGTCGGTTATGAGCAACGGCAAGTGGGTCAAAATCAGCGTCGACCAGAGCGGTATGCACCTTATTCCATCCAGCACTCTGGCGGAATGGGGATTTAAAAAGCCTGCCAATGTAAGAATTCACGGTTATGGCGGCGCAATGCTCTCCGACGTTCTCGATCCTGCGGACTATATAGATGACCTACCGGAAATTCCTGTGGAACAGACTTCGGCGGGTCTGATGTTTTATGCCGTCGGTCCGATGCAGAAAGTGGCTGACGGAGACAACCTTACACACAAGGTAAATCCCTACGATACAAAAGGATACTATTTCCTTACGGAGACAACCGAGGGTGAGGCGCGCACTCCCGCGGAATCGGGACGCGCGCTTGACGCCGGCACCGTGGCTGATAATTCCGTCCCGACTCTCCTTGTCCACGAACAGGACCTGATCTCTCCCGGAGGCTCCGGCAGGCTGATGGTAGGCGAGGATTTCAACTCGGTCCAGACCCGCGTATTTAACTTCAACCTCGTGGGGCGCGACGGCAAGACCGACATTACCCTGCGCACTTCGTTCTACGCACGCACCGCCGCCGTAGCCTCCAAGCTCTCCTTCCAGATTAACGAGACCGCTCTGCCCTACGTCAGCGCGGACCGCATAGAGCCCACTACCTCGGGCGACTCTTATTGGGGTAAAACGACCCTTTCGACACGCGTTTTGAGTCAGTTTCAAGGCGAACAGCTCCCTCTGCGAATCACTTTTGAATGCTCGGGAGTGGTCAACAAGGCAAATTTAGACTATATTGAAGTGACGTACTACCGCCGCCTTGAGGGCTCGTTTGACTTCTTTTGCGGTTATAGAGAATACCGTCTCGGCTCAGTAGACTCAAACCGCCGCCTATGGGACGTCACAGACCCGCGCAATCCGCTCCGCATTAACTTGGGCAGCGACGGCGCGTGGCGTCCTGACTATACCGGAACGCGCCATTACGTCAGCTGGTCGACAGCCGAAGCCCCCACTATGCCCCGTCCGCGCTTCGTTTCACGCCCGGCGACCCAGAACCTCCACGGAATGACCGAAATTCCCGATATGGTCATCATAGCCCCGACGCCTTATCTACCCGCCGCGCGCGATATTGCATCAATCCACCGCGAAAATGCCGCCGACCCGCTTAAGGTCGAGGTGGTGGAACTCGCGCCGATACTTAACGAGTTCGGCTCAGGCGCATTTGACCCCGGAGCCATACGCCGTTTCCTCAAGATGCTCTACGACCGTGGAAATGCCTCCGGTACCCCCCTGCGCTTCGCACTGCTCATGGGCAAAGGCACCACCGACAACCGTGCGCTGACCTCCATGGGACGCAGCGTGCGTTACCCCATGCCGCTCTGGGTCAGCGAAGAGTCACTTGCCGAGAATCAGAGTTACTCTTCCGATGACTATTTTGCCCTGCTCGACGACTATGACGGTCGCCGCCCGCAGTCAGATAACCTTGACATATGCGTAGGACGTATTCCCTGTACCAATACAGGCGACGCATCCATTGCAGTCGACAAAATACGCCGCTACATTTACTCGCAACCGCGCGACGACTGGCGTACGCGCCTGACTGTGCTTGTCGACGATGAAAACGAGGGCATTCATATGGTGCAGTCTGACCTGATGCTCGAAAATCTCGCAAAAACTGCCGCCGGCGCGCGTTTTGTGGTGCAAAAAGTATATTGTGACGCATATGAACGCCAGAATTCGACCTATCCGCAGGCACGCCGCGAACTTTTCAACTACCTTGCCGACGGAACTTCGATTTTCGCCTTCATAGGTCACGGCTCGCCAACGGCACTGGGCAGTAAGTCCATTATCCAGCCCAACGACTTCCGCGAGCAGTTCCATCTGCGACGTCTGCCGTTCTTCTACACGGCTACGTGTAACTTCCTCAAGTGGGACTATGATATCACCTCGATGGCGGAACAGCTCATGTTCCAGTCCGACGGCGGCATCATAGGCTGTTTTGCCGCGCTTCGTCCCGTGTTCATCTCCAATAACGGTAACCTTTCGGCATCGTTCGGCAACGCGCTTGGCACTCTCGACTCTGACCGGCGCGAGCTTACGTTCGGCGAGCTTTACCGCAGGGCGAAAAACGGCGTGGCGAACGACATGAACAAGCTGCGCTACGTACTGATGGGCGACCCGGCTCTACGCCTCAGCTATCCCGGACCGTTTATCAGGGTAGAGACCATCAACGGTGCTGACGCGACCGATACAGAGGCTCAGATTGAACTGAAAGCGCGTCAGTCGCTCGAAATCACCGGCACGGTACTTGACCCTGACGGCAACCCTGCCACAGACTTCAACGGGCGTGTCAGCGCAACCCTTTATGACGCGGAATACTCCGTGACCACCCACGGCTGGGGTGAGGGCGAACGCCACACCTTCGAGCAGATAGGCGACAAACTGCTTACCATCTCCGCTCCGGTATCAGACGGACGCTTCACGATAAAGGGACGTATGCCCTCATCCTTCTCTAACAATTACCGCCCCGCCACGTTCAGTTTCTATGCCGCGGCAGGCGATGACTCGGACGCACGCCACGCCATGGGTCTGCTCCGCAATGTCTACGCCTTCGGTTATGATGAAAACGCCGAGCCCGACGAAGAGGCTCCGACCATACATAGTCTCTATCTGAATGCAGACAAGTTTACCGATGGCTCAAACGTCAACGAAAGCCCCATGGTGATTGCGCGTATCAGCGACGACATTGGTATAAACGTGTCTACCGCCGGCATAGGACGCAAGATGTGTGTCATTATTGACGGTAAAGGACAGTATGCCGACTGTGCGCGCCATTTCACCCTTGACGCCGAACCTGAGTTCGGAGCCATGAGCGGAACGCTCGCCTACCCCCTGAGCGGTCTTTCAGCCGGTCCTCATGAGCTGAAACTGCGCGTTTGGGACGTTGCCGACAATCTTGCGGAAGCTACCGTGAGATTCAACGTCGTTCCCGGCATGAAGCCTGAAATCTTCAGCGTCTATACGGATGCGATGCCGGCACGCTCTGCCGCCAATTTCTATGTGAAACATAACCGCCCGGATGCGCTGATGACCGTCAGGATAACCGTTTACACCCTTAACGGTCGCCCCATATGGAGTTCAGAGCTGGAAACACGCTCCAATATGGAGATTTCCGAGCCTATCCGCTGGAATCTGACTGATAACGGCGGCAAACGCGTAGACAGAGGTATCTACCTTTATCGCGCCGAAATATCAACCGATGGCGAGACGTTTACCACCGCCTCGCGCAAAATAGCTGTAGCAGCCGATGGAACAGAATAATATTACCGTTTATTGCGCTTCGTCGCCTCAGGCTCCGGAGGTGTTTCTCCGCGCCGCCCATGACCTTGGAATTGAGCTCGCGCGTGTAGGGCTCGGCACCGTTACCGGAGCAGGACGCACAGGGCTGATGGGTGAAGTGGTCCGTGGTACGCTTGAGGGCGGTGCGAAGGCGGTAGGCGTCATTCCGCAGTTTATGGTTGACCGCGGATGGGCAAATCCGGACATGTCGGAACTTCACGTAACAGCCGATATGTATGAGCGCAAACGCCTGCTGGCTCAGTTGGGGCGCGGAGCCGTCGCCCTCCCAGGCGGTCTCGGGACACTCGATGAGCTGATGGACCTGCTGACGCAGTGTCAGCTTGGGCTGTACCACTATCCGGTGGTGATTCTGAATACTGATGGCTTTTATGATAACCTTCTGTCGCAGCTGGAACACGCCGACGCCTGTTCCATGATGCGCCATTTCGACCTTCCCGGTAACCTTTGGCGCGTAGCCGCGACTCCCGCCGAGGCGGCACAAATATTTATTGAAAAGTGAAAGGATTCATGCAGGGACTCACTCCGGAGCAGTTGCCGCTGACTCCCGCCAACGACTCAGCCGTCAGTGCGATGGTATGGGGCGGGATAATTGTGGCTATCGCGGCATTCCCCACCGTAACGCGCCTATGGCGTAAGTTTCTCTCCTCGCTGATACGTCACGACGAGAAACTACCGGCGGCAGAACGCACTCTGGGCGACCGTCTCAGCCAGATTGCCGCACTGATGGTCTGCTGCCTTATGTGGGGCATTCTGCTCTACTGTGTCGCCTTGAGGATGCGCGGCGGCAATCTCGCTCTAAGTCCGGGCTTGGGAGTGGCTCTGACAGCTGCCGGAGCGGCTCTTGTTGTCATTATCCAGTTTGTGGGTTACAGGGTGGTTGGATTCGCCTTTTCCACAACTTCCAACGCTCAGGCGTGGACACGCGCCCTTACCGCCACACTCTCCATGCTCGGCTACTGGATGCTCATTCCGGCACTTGGCGCGCTCCTGTTTCCGCTACGCGCTTACGCCTTTTTATGGGTTGGGGTGGCTCTTTATGTCATTTTCCGTAGTTTCCTATGGATTAAGTGTTTCCGCATTTTCTACGACTCAATATTTTCTATTTTCTACTTTTTTTTGTATATTTGCACCCTCGAAACCGTACCGTTGCTGATACCCGTCGGCATCGCTCTGTTTCTCTGCTAATAACCACAAACCCTCTATCCTAAGGCCTTTTTCAAAGTGAAGAAGATACAGAAGATACTCGTTTCTCAACCTAAACCGGAGGGGGAAAAGTCCCCTTATTTCGATATCGCCAACAAATACGGCGTTGAGTTGACGTTCCGTCCTTTCATCCGTGTGGAGGGGCTTACATCACGTGAATTCCGTCAGCAAAAAATATCCATTTCCGATTTTTCGGCAGTAATCTTCACAGCCCGTCAGGCTGTGGACCATTTTTTCCGTCTTTGTGAAGAAATCCGCTATCAGGTTCCCGAAACCCTCAAGTATTTCTGCTCATCGGAAAGCATAGCCCTCTATATCCAGAAATATATTCCCTACCGCAAACGTAAGATTTTCCACTCGCCTACGGGTAGATTTGATGATCTTATCCCCATTCTGCAGAAACATCACAAGGAGAAATACCTCTTTGCCGTAAGCGATGTCAACAAGGATATCCTTGCCAACCTCGAAAAAAGCAAACTGCAATATACGCGTGCCGTCATGTACCGCACGGTGGCAAACGATTTCGGTCCCGACGAACCGTTTGACTACGATATGCTGATATTCTTCTCGCCCGAAGGAATCAAGGCCCTGATGAAGAACTTCCCCGAATTCGATCAGGGAGAAACACGTATCGCCACCTTCGGCACCACCACAGCCAAGGCGGTTGCCGACGCCGGACTGCGTCTCGACCTTGATGGCTCTGCCTCTGCCAATAAATCGATTACAGCTAATCTTGACGCCTACCTCGAACAGGAAAATGGAATCCCTGAATCAGGCGACTAACCTTAAACTGCACAAGAGCGAAAAACTCTGCTCGCAGACCGCTATTGACGCCCTCTTTGACCATAATCAGGCTGCAAAGGGGGCGATTGCCTACCCTCTGCGCATTGTCAGCGCGCCACGCACGTCGCCGCGACGCCCCGGAGCCGCTCCCGTTCAGTTTCTCATCAGTGTGCCTAAAAAGCGGCTGCGCCATGCCGTTGACCGCGTCAGGATGCGCCGCCTTATTCGCGAGGCCTTCCGCCTGAACCGCGACAAAATTACCGCCGACCCCACCCTGCCGCTCGATGTTGCCTTTATCTACGTAGGCTCGGGACTTACCTCCTACGCGCGCGTCGAACGCGCCATGATTAAGCTTCTCGCCTCGCTATGAAACGTCTGCTGAGCGAGCTGCTGATACTTCCCGTGCGGCTCTACCGCGCAGCTATCTCGCCCCTTTTCCCGCCCTGCTGCCGCTTCACCCCCACCTGCTCCGAATATGCCATCGAAGCATTGCGCGTTCACGGACCCTTGCGCGGCTCATGGCTCGCCCTGCGCCGCATACTCCGCTGCCACCCGTGGGGCGGCTCCGGCTTCGACCCCGTCCCCCCGAAAAAATAATTTTTGCATAACTTTGGTGGTGATTTATGGCGCGACTGAATGAATTTATGGTGCGGGCGGATTTGACTCCGATGATTGAGTATTGTCGTAAGTTCGGCACACCCGCAGTGTATGAGAAGGGCGAAGCCTTTGTAAGCGAGGGCTCGGTATGTCGCTATGTGGGTTTGGTCACGAGCGGCTATTTTAAGTATTCCATGCTTGACACTTCAGGCAACGAGCGCATTGCCGGGTTTGGGTTCGAGCACGAAATCATCACTGATTTCGTGCGCTCCGTCCAGTTTGACCAGCCCGCATGGACGTCGATTGTCGCCGGATGCCGCTCAGAGGTGCTTAGGGTGCCGCTCAAGGAAATCCGCGACTACCTGACGGAACATAACCCCATATATATCGCCAACGTCTCCAAACACGTGCTTGCGGAGGCTTACAGCCGGTCGCTGATGATTCTTAAACTATCGCCACTCGAGCGTTACCAACTTCTCTATCCGCGCTTGGTTGACGTAATTGACAAGATTTCCATTCAGGAATTAGCCTCTTTTTTCGGCGTTTCGCGACGGCAGTTTCAGCGCATCCGCTCGATGATCTGATGTCGTTTGGGACAAATGTCCTATTTTCGATGGGGATTTATGCGTAATTTTGCGAAAACTTAAATTAGAATTACGCATGAAGAAACTTATCACTGTCATTTTATCCGGCTTACTCCCGCTGATGATGTTTGCAAAGTGGGACGGCGAACCAGTTACCGCAATCATGGCGGACGGCTCGCGCATCGAAGGTTTTACCAAGACCAAACTGATTAACTATATTAAACCCGGTGTGTCTACCATTGGAATCAGCAAGGATTTCAAGGGAAAGGAGACAAAGTACACATCTAAGGAAGTGGCGGCACTGATTTTTCCGCCCGCCAATGGTGATTCCATTTATGCGGTTTATGAACCCGTCATTGCCCAGAAATCAATGCCCAATTTATGGAAAAAGAATCCCAAGACATATAAGAAGCCTGTTTTTTTGCGCCTGACTTACGCCGGCGATAATGTCAAAGGCTATGTGCGTCCCTGTAGAGATGGCTCTTACACCCCATCAATGACTACGGTAAACTATACATGGCTTTATTACTACAAGATTGACGGACAAGACGTGGCAAAAGCATATTGGGTTGCCACCAATGACATAGTTCCGGCAATGAAGAAAGTAATTAAATTCTATATGTCCGAGTTTCCCGAATTGCAGCAGATGGTTGACGAGGGAACCCTGACCCCTAAAGATTTCCGCAATAACCCCACAATCGTCCTTCCTCTGATTGACGCCGCCCTCGAAGCCCGCAAGCAAACCGCAAAAGAATAAATCTTAATCGAAACATGATATATGACCGGACCGCTCCCGAAAGGGGATGGTTCGGTTCTTTTTAGGGCGATTTTGTGCGGACGGGAGGACAGGGAAATGAAAATATTTAATTCTCAGAGGGGATAATTTTATGTAATGATTTGGTTTTGTGGAATTTGAGAGGTTTTTTGACTAATCGGTTTTTTGTATCAGAAAAATTGCGTAACTTTGGCAATGAAATCACCGCTATCTGCTACCGAAAGGGAGAGTTAACGGTGAGTTTATGTGCGCAAATTCCATACATAAATAAATGACTATCAATTGGTTAACTAAAAACGTAGAATTTCCTGAAGTAATCGTCAAAGAGCTTGTAGAGGAGTGGTTGCCTAAGGTTGCAGCCGCCCACGACAAGCAGATAGGCACTCTGACCTATATCCTTACGGACGATGAGGGTATTCTTGCGGTCAATCGCGAGTTTCTCCAACATGACTATTACACGGACATCATCACTTTCGATTACAGTAAGCGAAAGATGGTGAGCGGCGACATCTATATTTCGCTCGACACCGTGGCAACCAATGCCGAACAGTTTGACCAGAATCCCATACGCGAGCTTCACCGCGTGCTTGCTCACGGACTTCTCCACCTTTGCGGAATTAACGACAAAGGACCGGGCGAGCGCGAAATCATGGAACAACACGAGGATGAAGCCCTCGCTATTTTGAGCGAAATGTTATGATATTTGATTTTGACGTAATAGTGGTCGGAGCAGGTCATGCCGGATGTGAAGCGGCGCGCGCGGCGGCAATCACCGGGTCGCGCACCCTGCTGGTCACCATGGACCTGAATAAAATCGCCCAGATGAGCTGCAATCCTGCTGTCGGCGGTATAGCCAAAGGTCAGATTGTGCGTGAAATTGACGCGATGGGTGGCGCGATGGGTATCGTGACAGATGCCGCGTCCATCCAGTTCCGTATGCTTAACCGCAGCAAGGGTCCGGCAATGTGGAGCCCGCGTTCTCAGGCCGACAGAATGGCTTTTTCAGCCCGTTGGCGCAGGGAACTGGAGCTGACTCCAAACCTATATATGTGGCAGGACTCTGTTACAGAAATCCTGACGTCAAACGGCTGCGTGACCGGCGTGAAAACCGGCTGGGGTGTCACATTTACCGCGCGTGCGGTGGTGCTGACGGCGGGTACTTTCCTCAACGGACTGATGCACGTAGGGCGCACGCAGATTGGCGGCGGACGCGTGGCAGAGCCGAAATCCACAGGTCTGACCGAGCAGCTGGTTAGCCTTGGTTTTGAATCTGACCGCATGAAAACCGGCACTCCGGTAAGACTCGATGCACGCACGATAGATTTCAGTCTGTGTACACGTCAGGACGGCGATACTGACCCGGGCAAGTTTTCGTATCTGCCCGAAGGTGGACCTACACTGCCCCAGTTGCCTTGCTGGTCAACGCGCACCAACCCGGAAACGCACCGTATTCTCCGCGAAGGGTTGCCGGAATCACCGCTCTACAACGGACAAATCCAGAGCATAGGTCCGCGCTATTGCCCCAGCATAGAGACTAAGATTGTCACCTTTGCCGACAAGGATGAACATCATCTTTTCCTTGAGCCGGAAGGCGCGAACACCACGGAGTATTATTTGAACGGGTTTTCATCGTCGCTTCCGTTCGACGTACAGATGCGCGCGCTGCATACCATTCCTGCCTTGAGGAACGTCCAGATTTTACGTCCCGGATATGCCATAGAATATGATTTCTTTCCGCCGACGCAGCTTCGCCATACCTTGGAGACGCGCCTGATTTCCGGACTATACTTTGCCGGGCAGGTAAACGGCACCACCGGCTATGAAGAAGCCGCGGGTCAGGGTCTGATTGCCGGACTCAACGCCTCGGCTCACGCACGCGGTACGGACCAGCTCGTCCTGAAACGCGATGAAGCATACATTGGTGTCCTTATTGACGACCTCGTGACCAAGGGCGTCGACGAGCCGTACAGAATGTTTACGTCGCGCGCGGAATATCGCATCCTGCTGCGTCAGGATGATGCCGACCTGCGCCTCACCCCCATTGGTCACCGTATGGGGCTCGCATCAAACCGCCGCATGGACCTGCTGACCGACAAGGAACAGCAAATTCAGGCTCTGACGGAAATCCTTCGGGCTCGCTCGCTGAAGGCAGACAGCCTCAACCCGCTGCTTGAGGCAATCGGCTCCGCACCGGTCAACCAGAGCGTCCGCGCCGCCGAGATATTGCTTCGCCCGGGAATGGACCTCCGACGTCTTGCCGAGATTGCGCCGGAGATTGCCGACTTCTCGCCCGAGGTCTGTCAGGCAACCGAAATCAGGCTCAAGTATGCAGGCTACATTGACCGTGAGCGTCAACTCGCCGAGAGGATGAATCACCTCGAGCACGTTACCCTCGGCAACAAACTTGACTACGAAAATATCCATGCACTGAGCACCGAGGCGCGCCAGAAGCTCACTGCCATCCGCCCCGACAACGTCGGTCAGGCATCACGAATTCCCGGAGTCTCCCCCGCCGACATTAATGTGCTGCTACTGATGTTGGACAAATAAATGTTTCACGTGAAACATGATTAACAAGCGAAAATTCAACCAATTAACAAATAAATTCTCAAACAATGGAATACATTAAGAAACACGTTCGCGACGTAGTTGACTTCCCCCAGAAGGGTGTCATCTTCAAAGACCTCACCACAGTGTTCAAGGACCCGCGCGCCCTCCACATTATCGGCTGGGACCTCGGACAACTCTATCGCGATAAAGGCGTCACCAAAGTCGTAGGTATCGAGAGCCGCGGCTTCATTGGCGGCTCAATCCTCGCCTTTGAACTCGGCGCAGGATTCGTTCCCGCCCGCAAACCGGGCAAACTTCCCGCCGACACCATCTCTACCACCTATCAGAAAGAGTATGGCACCGACACCATCGAAATCCATCGCGACGCAATTACCGAAGATGATGTTGTGGTTCTCCATGATGACGTGCTCGCTACCGGAGGCACCATGGCTGCCGCCTACGAACTCATCAAATCGATGAACCCTAAGAAAATCTACATCAACTTCATCATAGAAATAAGCGCGCTCAACGGCAGAGCCAAACTTCCCGCTGACGCCGAGGTAACTTCACTCATCACCTATTGAAGCACCAGAAAAGCCAAGAACTGCGCGATAAAATATCGCGAATGCCTACTACCCCCGGAGTCTACACCTATTATGACTCCGAGGGTACGGTAATCTATGTAGGCAAAGCTGTCAACCTGAAGCGGAGGGTCAGCTCATACTTTAACCGTACGCACGACGTTGTGCGCACAAACCTGCTTGTGCGCGCCATAGCCGACGTAAGCTATATAGTTGTCCCCACCGAACAGGACGCGCTCAACCTCGAAAACTCGATGATAAAGGAGTACAAGCCACGCTATAATGTACTCCTGAAAGATGATAAATCATACCCGTGGATTGTAGTCACCAACGAGTATTTTCCACGCGTTTTCATGACCCGCGAAAGGCTTAAGGACGGCTCGAAATATTTCGGTCCGTATACAGACACGGCATCGGCAAAAGCGGTTCTCAATCTGGTCCATGAACTCTACCCTATCCGCAACTGCCGCCACGCAATCACCCCCGACTACATTGCGCGCGGCAAGGGTAAACTCTGCCTCGAATACCACATGAAAAAATGCGGCGGTTGCTGCGTAGGATTAGTCGACCAGAAAGAATATGCCGAAAATATCGAGCGGATAAAACTTATTTTAAAAGGGGAAACTGGTCAGCTACTTTCTTACCTGAAGGAACAGATGGTTCGGCTCTCAGAAGAATTGCGCTTCGAGGAAGCACATGAACTGAAAAAGAAATATGACCTCATAGACCGGTATCAGAGCAAATCGGTAATCATCTCGCAGGTGCTCGACCAGATTGACGTGTTCGGCATTAGCGATGAAGGCGACAAGGATGTCTTTGTAAATTACATGCACCTTCGCCGCGGAGCTGTGGTCAAAGCCCTGACGCTCCACTATACCCGCTCCATGGAAGAAACATCGGGAGAGATTTTAGATTACGCCATGAGCGAAGTTGCACAGAGGCTCGGCATAACCTACGGCGAGGTAGTCGTGGCTTCACAACCCGCCACCGAACATGAAGGTGTCAACTTCGTAATCCCCCAACGCGGCGACCGCGCAAAACTACTCCAGATGAGTGAACGAAATGCAAAACAGGCTCGCCTTGATGTCGAGGCTCAACGCGAAAAGCTCAATCCCGAGCAGAGAATAATGAAGACTCTAACCCGGATTCAACAGGATTTCCGCCTGCCGGAACTTCCACGCCATATTGAATGTTTTGACAACTCGAACATACAGGGCACAAATCCGGTCAGCAGCTGCGTAGTTTTCCGCAATGCCAAACCCGCCAAAAAGGACTACCGACATTTTATCATCAAAACGGTAGAAGGTCCTGATGACTTCGCCTCGATGAAAGAAGTCTTGACGCGACGATACACGCGATTGATGCAGGAGTCACCCGACGACTTGCCTCAGCTCATAGTTGTGGACGGCGGCAAAGGGCAGCTCTCGGCAGCTGTCGAGACTCTTGACTCAATAGGACTGCGTGGGGTAATTTCCGTTGTCGGTATAGCCAAACGCCTCGAGGAAATATACTTCCCCGGCGATAGCATTCCGCTTTACATCGACAAAAATTCCGAAACGCTGAAGGTAATTCAACATATGCGCGATGAGGCACACCGTTTCGGCATAACGCACCATCGCGACCGCCGCAGCAAATCGCAGACAGTCAGCGAATTAGACAATATCCCCGGAATCGGACCAAAAACTAAAGAACTGTTACTCAAGAAGTTCCGCTCAGTTTCCCGCATCAAACAGGCTACCCTACCCCAGTTGACCGAACTCATCGGCTCCTCCAAAGCCACAACCCTCTTCAATAAATTAAAAATGAAAAATGAAGAGTGAAAAACTTGCAAAATACTGCAGTTTGAAGACCCAAAACCTGCAAAATACTGCAGTTTGGAGACCAAAAACTTGCAAAATACTGCAGTTTGGAGCCTAAAAATTTGCAAAATACTGCAGTTTAAAGACCAAAAACCTGCAAAATACTGCAGTTTTGAGCCTAAAAACTTGCAAAATACTGCAGTTTATTGTAAATTTGCAGTAAATAAAAGACTGTATGATAGACCGAACACAACTTGAACAGACATTAATAGACCAACGCGAAGAACTTGATAGAAAAAAAAATAAGAAGTTCTGTCGACGCATGGAGCAGGATTTGATTGAACTTGAAAGCCCATTGGCTCAGGTTGTAATCGGGGTTAGACGCTGCGGAAAATCAACAATGTGCTATCAAGCACTGACAGAAGCAGGAGTAAAATACGCCTACGTTAACTTCGATGATGAAAACCTCGCCCTTTTGAATGCATCCGACCTAAATATTGTTCTTGAAACACTCTACACCTTATATGGAAATTTCACGCACCTGTTTTTTGATGAAATACAAAATATAGAGGGCTGGCATTTTTTTGTAAACAGACTTCTTCGACGTGACATAAAAATAATCATAACAGGGTCAAATGCAAAATTACTAAGTAGTGACCTCGCAACCCATCTTACCGGCAGACACCACGTTATCAACCTATTTCCACTATCCTTCCAAGAATATTGCGAATGTAAGGAGGTCGATATAACAAGTCCATCAACTGAAAAAAAAGCACTCCGCCGTCACGCATTCAATGAATATCAGATACACGGTGGGTTTCCGGAACTCCTGAACATACGTGACAAACGAGCCTACATAACAGACTTGACAAACGCCATACTCCAGCGGGATATAGAACAGCGATTCAAAGTTCGAAACGCTATGCAGTTCGAAACCCTTGCAAATCATGTAATGAATGTCGCGCCGGCAATCATATCCGCAGAAAAGACTGCAAAAGAACTCGGGTTTAACTCAACCAATACTCTCCAGAATTATCTCGGATACATCTGTAAAGCATATCTGCTACTAAATCTCCATAAATACTCTCCCAAAAGTCGACAGAGATTAGTTGGCGAGAAATATTACTGTATCGATACCTCACTGATGGATAAACGAAAAGATGCCTTCAGTAGCGAAAACTATGGATGGAGAATGGAGACCATCATTTTTATAGAATTAAAGCGCAGATGTCTTATGAACGGCTACGACATATACTATATGAATGAAAGTGGACGCAGTGAATGTGACTTCATCATATGCAATGGACGTGACACAATTCAAGCTATACAGGTATCATATAACATAAGTAATCCGCGAACTCTACGCAGGGAAATTAACGGTCTCATTACAGCCGCTAAAA
Source organism: uncultured Bacteroides sp. (assembly GCA_964586765.1). GTDB lineage: Bacteria > Bacteroidota > Bacteroidia > Bacteroidales > Muribaculaceae > UBA3263. The sequence continues at coordinate 30,037 of CAZPHN010000002.1, read as the reverse complement.
AAACAAAATGCAAAGACCTCCTGCTCCTGACCGAGAGTGAAAGTGGAAATATTGAACAAAACGGATTGAAAATACAAATCAAACCAGTTTGCGAGTGGTTGGTAAACAACCAAATATAAAAAACTTGCAAAATACTGCAGTTTACAATCCGAAAAGTTGCAAAATACTGCAGTTCGAAGTCGCAAAAAAGATATAACACAAAAACATAAATCTTAAAATCAAAGACTAAACAGTAATGGAAGAAAAATATATGAGGAGGGCGTTGGAGCTGGCGCGGCTTGGTGAGATAGGGGCACACCCGAATCCGATGGTCGGGGCAGTGATTGTCGGACCCGACGGGAGAATTTTGGGCGAAGGATTTCATCGCCGCTGCGGCGAGGGTCACGCCGAGGTCAATGCCGTGGCCGACGCCGAGCGAAAAGGCGCAGACCTGACAACAGCTACAATCTATGTGACCCTCGAGCCTTGTGCCCATTACGGAAAAACCCCACCCTGCGCCAAGCTGATAATTGACAAAAAGATTCCGCGGGTTGTAATTGGCTGCATTGACCCGTTTTCCAAAGTTCACGGTCGCGGTGTTGAAATGCTCCGTGAGGCAGGCGTTGAGGTCCTTTTCGCATCTAAAGAACTTGAAAAAGAGTGCAGGGAACTTAACCGACGCTTCTTTACCGCCCACACCCTCGGACGTCCGTTCGTCGCCCTTAAGTGGGCTGAAACCGCCGACGGATACGTTGACCGTCTGCGCACACCGCAAGAACCTCCGCTAAAGATTTCTACTCCCGCCGGTCAGGTTGCCGTCCATCGCTACCGGTCGACCTTCGACGCCATTGCCGTCGGCTCAGGTACAGAACTGATGGACAGTCCCCGGCTTGACACTCGCCATTTTCCCGGCGGACGTAACCCCCGCCGCATAAGGTTTACACGCTCGGAGACATTAGACTCTCAACTGCGCCGACTTTACAAAGAGGAAGGAATAACGTCAATCCTGATTGAGGGCGGACCGACACTCCAACGCGCCTTCATAACCGACGGGCTGGTCGACGAAATCAGACGTGAAATCTCTCCAACCCAATTAGGCGAAAAAGGCGTCCCAGCCCCGCTGCCACAAGAAAAAAAGCAATAAAAGCACGAATAATGCGTTAAAAATTTGCGGTAGTGGGATTGTTTACCTATTTTTGCACAATAAATCAATCAAAACAACACCAACATATGAAAAAATTACTACTTTCCCTGCTTCTCGGAGCTGCCTTCATTCCTGCCTTTGCAGATGAACCGGCAACAACCGAATTCAGTTACTGCCAATCCGATAACAGCATCTACATGGGTGACGGTCTTGTCCTTACTTATGACGCAAACGTAGGCGTTGCAATCCGTATACCCCATAATGCATTGAGCAAATATAATGGCGGACGCATTGTCGGCTTTAAATTTGGTGCCGCCGATGGAAGCAAAGACCATGAAATCCATGCATTCCTCCGCCAAGGCTCACTCACCGGCGAAAACGTAGCCTCAACAACCGACTATGTTTCCTTTGAAAAATTCAATGGCTACTACGGTGCTCTTACAGACGTTCTTTTTGACAAAGGATGGACCATTCCCGAGAATCTCGAAGAAGACATGTTCCTTGGTCTCTACACCAGTCAGCCCGCAAACAAACACATCATCGGTATTGCAGGTAACACACAGACCGCGCCTGATAACTCAGTTTTCATCGCAGAGACTGACAATCTCAGCATAACCGAACCCGATAACTGGATCGACATCAAATCCGTCGTTCCTTACGGCAATAACGTCGCATTAAAAGCCATCATCGAACTTCCATCAGAGAACTATTCGGGCGCACTTCAGATTGTAGACGCATTCATGCCCAACATCTGCCCCGTAGGTACACCCACCAACGTCTATTTCTTCCTTAGAAACGACGGAACGACACCTATCTCAAGCTTTGAGCTTACATTAAAATATGGTGAAGAAACCGCAAGCAAAACCATCACGATTGACGGAAATCCGATGCCCTTAGGTTTCGAATCAAATAACAGAAGCCCCATCAAGATTCCCGTAAACGTACTCGGAACCGGCAAGCATACATTGAGCATTACCAAAGTAAACGGCGAAGAAAACAATGCACTCGAGAAGGACTCATCAGTTGACTTCGACCTGATTGGCGTTCCCGCTCAGGAAGCCATGAAGCATATCCGCCGCCCCCTCTATGAATACTACTGCAGTGAAACAGACTATCAGTCAGGCATCAACGAAAAAGATGCGGTTATTCCCTCGCTGCAAGACTTCAAGGGTCGTGTAACCTACCTGCCTCAGCACACCAGCGACAAGTTCGCCCAGAACCCCATCGATACCCCCGCATTTATCGAAGGCGAGAATACCACAATCGAGCTGAGCGATGCTGACCGCTGGGCAATCAAACTGAGCAGCGAAAACATCAACATGGTTAAGATACCTTCAGCATGTATTGACCGTGTCATCAAGATGGAGAACATTGAATTAAGCGGTAAGAACACCGTTGATAACCCCATCTGCATCGGTACCCCCTACCCTCAGGCAAACGCTTACTTCATGCCGGAGGCACTCAATACCCCCACTTTCGCATCCGTTGAACTCGAAAACGAATTCAACCCCGAAACCCATATCGCCACCATCAAGGCATCAGGTACCATTGCCGACCTGCTTCCCGAAGGCGAGAAGGCAAAACTCTCAATCTTCGTAGTTGAAGAAACAATCTGGTCTGAATCTCAGGAATTCCCGGAAACCAGCGGAATTGAAGAGCGTTTCCCCGGCGGTATGTTTGACCACTACAGAGTAGTTCGCGAAACCATCACCGACTTCTGGGGTGAAACCCTCGAACCGGGCAGCGACTTTGTCAAGACCTTCTCGGTAGAACTTGACAATCCTGCATGGAATACCGACCACATGCTCGTCATCGCAGTAATCCAGCGACCCGAGACAAACCACTTCCTCAAAATGGACGTACTCAACACTGCCGAAGAACCGCTTACCCAGACCTACAAAGAATCATACGGTGAGTCAGGTATCAGCCAGATTGAGACCTCACGTCCCGTCGGCGGAGGCATCTTCGACCTTCAGGGTCGTCGCCTGACCACTCCCGTCCGCGGCATCAACATAATCAACGGAAAGAAAATACTCGTTAAATGAAGAAATTTCTCTTATCTCTCACCCTCCTCTTACCCTTGACCCTCGGGGCAGAAACCTTTAACTATGGTTTCTGTCCCGTCGACGCTCCCGATGAAGCGACCTCAGCCCAAGGCTCAGGCAAGAACAATAACATTGAAGTTATGATTCGCCTCAGCCCGTCAGAAATGCCTCAGGTAGCAGCCCTCAAGGGTAGCAAGATTACCGGCGTACGCGCCAAACTGCGCAACAATGTGGAGCGTAAAGGCTCCATCATTGCCCGCGTAGGCTCGCTCGAAGCTGACGTAATCAGAAAAGACTGCTGGCTTACACAAGGCTGGAAGAACTATACGTTCACCGAACCAATCGAGATTGGCGAGGATGACATTTACATAGGTTACAGCGTCTACGAAACCCAAGGTGCATCGGGCAGCTATCCTATCTTGGCATCAAAAATCCCCTCACCGTCAAATGTCAACTTCATCAACATAGCCCTGAGCGGCTGGCAAGACACCGGCGCGAAAGGCTCTGTCCTGTTGCAGGCAATAATTGACGGTGACGCCAAAGTGCTGGAGGCTCCTGCCGCCACCGCCTCAGTTTCGGACTACCCTCAACTGATTGCTCCCTCAGCTGAATTTGACGCTAAAATCAACGTCAAGAACCTCTCGAGCAAGCCGGTCAGCTCACTGACCGTTGACTTCGGCCACGGTTCGGTTGACCTCAACGCCAATATCGAGCCCTTCGGTGTGGCACAAATTGACGCAACCCTTGTCTCTCCTGCCGAAGAAAGCACTGACAGCCCGTTCACGACCCACGTAAGCGCGATAAACGGCACCGAGACCAAAGGCTATGAGTCAACCACTCACCTTTACATTACGCGCGACGTCTTTACACGCATTCCGCTGATTGAGGAGTGGACCGGTCTGACATGCGTAAACTGCCCGTTCATGATTTACTACATGGATCGCGCACGCGAGGAGTTCAACCGTCCGCATACCTATGTGGCACACCACGCCGGCTTCAATCCCGACAAACTGACCCAGCCGGTTGACCTTGATCTCCTCTTCATGTTCGGCACACCCAGTAACCAACGCAATCCGGCGGTAATGTATGACCGTTCATACCTTCCCGGCGAAACGGAGGTGATTTTCGGCGCATATGAGGCTTCAACAGCTCCATATCTCGAAAAAATGCTTGCCGCGCAACATGTTCCCGCCCTTGCTCTGGTCAATGTTGACATTGAAGGCAAAACCGTAACGGTTCACGGCAAAGTAAGCACCGGCTCCAAGACCGCCGACGGCAAAGTATGCCTCTCAGCATACCTTATTGAGGATGATATCAAACCTCTGCCCGACTATCCGCAGCTCGGCGTCAACGCCAGTGTAGCCGACGATGCTCCGGAAGACATGGTCAAGACCTTCCGCCACAATGGCGTAATCCGCGCAAACCTTACGGAAGTGTCGACCGGCGACAAGCTTGAATTCGATGCCGAAGGTTACTATTCCGTTGAATTTACCCTTCCGGAATTTGACAAAAAATGGAACGCCGACAACTGTCATGTCGTAGCCTTCATCCATCGTTTCGACAGTTCGAACAATGCCGACAACTACGTGCTCAACTCCGGTGACAGCCGCCCCTTCGTTCCCGCGGCAACCGGCATCGGCGAAATTTCCGCATCCAAAACCGGAACCCTGCGCGCGGTGCGTGCGCTCGACGGCAGCATCGCCATCCTGACGCCGGTCAGCAAGGTAGCAGTCTACAATGCCGCCGGTCATCCCGTCAACTGGCGTCAGCCTCAGCCCGCCGGCATCTACATTGTCCGCGCTACCCTTCCGGACGGCACCATCGCCACCACGAAGGTAAATTAAAAATACAAAATACAGAATACAGAATACAGAATTGAGTGCAAAATGGAGCTAAAATTCTCCATTTTGCACTTTTTTACACTTAATATTAGCTCTATTAGCGAAATAATGCTTAACTTTGCAAAAATTTACCTTAAACCATAAAATCATTTATCTTTCATGTTAATCAAAAAACTCGCTATTGCTGCTGCCGCACTTCTGCTCGCCGGAAATGCTGCTTCCGCTCAGTCGCTCTCTCCCTCGACCAAAACTCACTGGGACAAGGGTACTCTTGTAGTTGAAACTCCCGAACGTCCGGAAGGTCAGGAACACGTTCTCGGACTTACCGCACCCAAGATGGATAAAGTGCGCGTTGCCTTCGTAGGTCTCGGTATGCGCGGTCCCGGTGCCGTTAACCGTTTTGCCCACATTCCCGGCGTAGAAATCGTGGCTCTCTGTGATTTCGACTCCGTACGCGCTGCAAAGTGCCAGAAATACCTCCGCGAACAGAACCTCAAACCCGCCGACATCTACTTTGGCGAGAATGGCTATAAAGAAATCGTGGCTCGCCCTGACGTAGACCTCGTTTACGTTGCAACTGACTGGGACCACCACTTCCCCGTGGCTAAGGCTGCCCTCGAAAACGGCAAGCACACCGCCATCGAAGTTCCCTCGGCAATGAACCTCGAACAGTGCTGGGAGCTCATTGACCTGAGCGAAAAGAACCGCAAGCACTGCATGATTCTTGAAAACTGCTGCTATGACTACTACGAACTCAACGCTCTGGCTATGGCTCAGGCAGGTGTGTTCGGCGAAGTCCTCCGCGCAGAAGGTGCTTACATCCACAACCTCGACGACTTCTGGGATTACTACTGGAAAAACCCCGAAAATGACCCCGATAAGCTCGGCTGGCGTATGAAATACAACATGGAGAACCGCGGCGACCTCTATGCTACCCACGGTCTTGGTCCGGTTGCACAGTGTCTCAACATCCACCGCGGCGACCGCTTCAAGACCCTCGTTGCCATGGACACCAAGTCTGTTCACGGTAAGGAATATGTCGAGAAGAAAACCGGCAAGCCCTGCGAAGAATACCGCAACGGTGACCACACCACCACACTTATGCGCACCGAGGACGGCAAGGTTGTTGAAATCCAGCACAATGTAATGAACCCCCAGCCCTACAACCGTCTGTTCAAACTCACCGGTACCAAGGGTTACGCAACCAAATATCCTACCCAGCAGATTGCCCTTGACAAGAGCCAGCTCGAAGCAAGCGGCGTTCAGCCCAAAATCGACAACCTGTCAAGCCATGGCTTCCTGCCCAAGGAGGAATATGAAGCCCTCGTTCAGCAGTACTACCACCCCATCCTTACCAAATATGGTGAAATGGGTCGCGAAATGGGTCATGGCGGCATGGACTTCATGATGGATGCCCGTCTGGTTTACTGCCTGCAGAACGGTCTGCCCCTCGACATGGACGTTTATGACCTTGCAGAATGGTGCTGCCTCGGCGAACTGGGTGCCCTTTCTATGGACAATAACTCAGCAGCCGTAACCTTCCCTGACTTTACCCGCGGTCACTGGAACGACGTTCAGGGTTACAAGCACGCTTACGCTCCTGCCGAAGAAGAAGCTGCCGCTGAGGCTACCGCAAAGGCTTACACCGCCGCTCAGAAGGCTGCTACCGAACAGCTCAAGCTCTGGGAGCTCTACGACAACGTAAACAATGCTACCACCGCCAAGGCTAAGGCTAAAGCTGAAAAAGAGTACAAAAAGGCTCTTACCAAGTACAACAAGCTCGTAAAATAATCCCGCATAATAATCCTATCCAGAAGGCGTGCCAGACTGCACTAAATTGCAGTAGGCACGCCTTTATTAGTAAGCGTCAATACTTGGGAGCGGCACGCGTCCTCGCGTGCCTGTAATAATTCTATTACCCAGTCAGTTACAGGCATGCGAGGACGCATGCCACTCCCAAGTATATCGTCCCTACCCAACAACTATACATTTTGACATATCTACTTTTTTCCATCATTGTTGGCACTAAGGTATACATTCTCCACGCCTCATTTTGGTTACTCACGGATTTTACGTATTTTTGCCGAGAAATTCCAATTATTTATTTATGACACTATTCCATAAGATTCTTATTGTCGGAGTATTGTTCGGCGGTCTGTCAGCCCACGCTGAAAGCGACACATTGCGCCTTTCGCGCCAAGACTGCGTCGCCATAGCTCTCGATAAGAGCCAGACAGTGAAGATTTCCGACCTTGAGATTAAAAAAACCGACTACTCGAAAAAGGAAGTACTTGCCAATCTGTTCCCTTCCATTGACTTTACCGGGGCATACCAGCGAGCCATCGAGCTCCAGAGCCTTAACATGAGCATGGGCGGTATGAGCCAGACCATCAAGATGGGTACTGACAACAACTGGAACGTAGGTTTCTCCGCATCGATGCCCCTGATTAACGCATCGCTCTGGAAATCAATCGGACTCTCCGACACCCAGATACTCCAGTCGCTTGAAAGCGCGCGCGCATCGCGTCTCGACCTTGTAAACAACGTAAACAAAGCCTACTACGCGCTGCTGCTCGCCATCGACTCGCGCAAGGTAATCCGCCAGAATTACGACCTTGCAAAACTTAACGCCGAAATTTACGAGCGTCAGTTCAAGGCAGGAACCGCATCGGAATATGATATGCTCCGCTCGCAGGTTCAGGTTACCAACGTCGAACCCGAACTGCTCCAAGCCGACATAGCCGTACGTCAGTGTCAGCTCCAGCTCGCGGTACTCATGGGAATCGAACCGACAGCCACCCTGATGCCCACAATCGGACTGAGCGATATGCAGCAGGAAATGTACGGCTACCACCTTGGCGATGAACGCTCGCTTGATGACAACACCTCGCTGCGCTCACTCGACATAAACCGCAAACTGGCGGTCCAGAACGTCAAACTGCAGAAAATGTCGTGGGTCCCTACCCTGTCAGCCACATTTAACCTCAACTGGAATGCCATGAGTAACGGTAATCCGTTTGCAAACCAGCATTTCAATCCCTACTCGAACGTTGGCGTGGCCCTGCAGGTACCTATTTTCCACGGCGGCGCAAAACTCCAGAAACTCCGTCAGGCGCAGATTCAGGTACGCCAGATTGACTTTCAGCGCGAAACTCTGGTCAACTCACTCAATATGCAGGTTGACCTCGCGCTTGACAACATAAACCGACAGGTAAATCAGATAAAATCAAGCGAACAGGGCATGAAAACCGCCGCAAAAGCCCGCGAAATCATGCAGAAAAGCTTCGAAATCGGTGCCGCGACCTATCTTAACGTCCGCGACAGCGAAATGGCACTGACCTCAGCCCAGCTTTCATACTACCAAGCAATCTATAACTATTTAGTGAGCACCAGCGAACTCGATACACTTTTGGGCCGCGAAAAAGCTCTCGGAATAACAAATTATTAACCAAAAATGAAGAAATTTTTTCTCCCGGGCGTCATAGCCTTCGCAGTTATCACGTCCTGTTCTTCCAGCAAAGAGGACTCCTCGAAACAAACCGAAGAAGAAGCTCTTCCGAGAGTCAAGGTCGAAACCGTAGAATCCCGTACCGTAGACCAGATGGGAACCTATACGGCAACGGTTCAGCCCCAGCTCCTGAACAATGTATCGTCGGCAATGCCCGCCCGCATCAAGGAGATACTCGTTGACGAAGGTCAGCAGGTCTCTGCCGGACAGACTGTAGCCATTCTCGACGATGTCAATACTTTTGCTTACGAAACTCAGGTTGACAACGCCCGCGCCAACCTTAAGAATGTCGAACTGAACTATGACCGCGCCGTAGAACTCTTCAACATAGGCGGCGGCACCAAACAGCAGGTCGACGCCATGGAAATTCAGCTGACCAATGCGAAAAACGCACTGGCTCAGGCAGAACGCACGCTGCGTAACGCCCGCGAGAACACAATCCTGACCTCCCCGATTGCCGGAGTTGTCACCGCCCGCAACTATGACCCGGGCGACATGGCGGCAAACCTGCCGGTTGTCACAGTGGCGCGCATCAAGCCCGTGAAACTCGTTATCAACGTAACGGAGACCGACTTCCCGAAAATCCATAAGGGAATGACCGCCTCGATAAAATTCGACACCTACGGCGATGAAGAATTTACCGGAACGGTATCGACCGTGATGCCCACTGTCGACGCCGCCTCAAGAACCTTCGGCGTTGAAATCACGCTTGCCAACAATGACTCCAAGGTACTCCCCGGAATGTTTGGACGCGTAACGCTCAACCTTGGCTCGGCAGACCATGTTGTCGTCCCCGATAAGGCGGTTGTCAAGCAGCAGGGTTCCGGAAACCAGTATGTCTACGTTCTCAATCCGGACGGAACCGTAAGCTACAACAAGGTAGAACTCGGACGCCGTCTCGGAGCCGAATATGAGCTGCTGAGCGGAGTTGAATCCGGCTCGCAGGTAGTTATCAGCGGTCAGGCTAAACTTACTAACGGTGCTAAAGTAGAAATTACGCAATGAGTGTCTACGGTTCAGCAGTAAAACGACCCATAACGACGCTGCTCTGCTTCGTTACGGTCATTATTCTCGGCTTGTTTTCACTGACAAAACTGCCGATTGACCTTTTCCCGGACATCGATACCAACACCATCATGGTAATCACCATGTATCCGGGAGCCAGTGCCAAGGATATAGAGCAAAACGTAACCAAACCGCTCGAAAATACCCTCAACTCCGTTGAGCATCTTAAGCACATAACCTCAACCTCGCGTGAGAACACCTCAGTCATCACCCTCGAATTCGAGTACGGCTATGACATAGATGTGCTGACCAACGACGTCCGCGACAAACTGGACATGGTATCGTCGCTGCTACCTGACGATGTTAATAATCCGATTATCTTCAAGTTCTCGACCGACATGATTCCTATCTGTCTGCTCTCGGTCGAGGCAACGGAAAGTATGCCCGGACTCTACAAGATTCTCGACGATAACGTTGCCAACCCGCTGGCGCGTGTCGACGGAGTCGGAACGGTATCCATTTCCGGTGCGCCCAAGCGTGAAATCCATGTCTACATTGACCCTAACCGTCTGGAGGCATATAACCTCTCCGTAGAGCAGATTTCAAGCGTTATCGGCGCGGAAAACAAGAATGTGCCCGGCGGTTCGTTCGACATAGGCTCGAATACCTACGCCCTGCGCGTTCAGGGTGAGTTTGACTCGACGTCGCAGCTACGCGATATCCCCGTCGGAAGCGCAGGCGGCAAAATAGTTTACCTCAAGGACGTTGCCCGGGTTGAGGACTCGCTGGAGGAACGCACGCAGCAGACCTTCAACAACGGACAGGAAGGCGCGATGATTGTAATCCAGAAGCAATCAGGCGCAAACTCCGTCGAGATTTCAAACAAGGTGATGAAAATGCTGCCGCAGCTGCAGAAAAACCTTCCGAGCGACATCAAGATAGGCGTTATCATGGACTCGTCAGACAATATCCGCAACACCATAGCCTCATTGGTCGAAACGGTTGTCTACGCATTGATTTTCGTAATGCTGGTGGTGTTCCTCTTCCTTGGACGCTGGCGCGCCACAATGATTATCGTCATCACCATTCCGGTCTCGCTCATCGCATCGTTCATCTACCTCTACGCTACCGGCAACACGCTGAATATCATATCACTCTCGGCTCTGTCCATATCAATCGGTATGGTGGTTGATGATGCCATCGTGGTGCTTGAAAACGTAACTACCCACATTGAACGCGGATCAGACCCGCGTCAGGCAGCGGTCCACGGCACCAACGAGGTAGCGGTTTCGGTTATCGCGTCGACCCTCACTCTGATTGCGGTGTTCTTCCCGCTGACCTTGGTTACGGGTATGACCGGCGTCATGTTCCGCCAGCTTGGCTGGATGGTAACCATCATGATGATAATCTCTACCACCTGCGCCCTCACCCTTACGCCGATGCTCTGCAGCCAGTGGCTGCGTCTGCGCAACCCCGGAGCCGAAGGTCGACTCAAAAAGACATGGTATACCCCCATTGCCCACGCCCTTGACAAATTCGACGGCGCATATGCCGGACTGTTAGTAAAGGTAGTGAACCACCGCGGCAGAACCATCATTATCTGTCTGGCTATATTCGTAGGCTCGATATTCCTGATGCGCGGAGTAGGCACCGAGTTTATCCCGACGCAGGACAATTCCCGTCTCGGCGTAAGCCTTGAACTGCCTATCGGCTCGCGCGTAGAGTATGCCCGCGACGTAACGGCACGTCTCGATAGCATGTGGCGCGCAAAGTATCCTGAAATCCTCGTTTCGAACTATACCGTCGGACCGGCAAGCTCAGACAATACCTTCGCATCGCTTTCAGACAACGGCGCACACATTATCTCGATGAACGTACGCCTTGTCGACCCCAAAGACCGCAAAAAAGGTATTGTTGAACTCGCCAAGGAAATGCGCGAGGACATCAACCGGAACTTCCCTGACTTCAAGAAGGTTCAGGTAAAGGTTGGCGGCGGAGGAGGCGGTCTCGGCGGTCAGAGCAAGGTAGACTTTGAAATCTACGGCTATGACTTCGAGACTACCGACAGTGTGGCGCGCGACCTGCAGCAGATTCTCAACGGCATCGAGGGCACTGCCGACGTCATCATATCCCGCTCGGACTATCAGCCGGAATATCAGGTTGATTTTGACCGCGAGAAGCTCTCCATGTACGGCATAAACCTTCAGACGGCAGCATACTATCTGCGCAACCGCATCAACGGTGCCACCGCTTCGCAATTCCGTGAGGACGGTGAGGAATATGACATCAAGGTAATGTATGCGCCCGAACACCGCACCCGTATTGAAGATATCGAGAACATCCTCGTTTACACTCCCACCGGTCAGGGTATCAGAATCAAGGAACTCGGCACTGTAGTGGAACGCTTCACGCCTCCCACCATCGAGCGTAAGGACCGCGAGCGTATCATTACGGTATCGGCGATTGTCGACGGAGTGCCTATGAGCCAGATTGTAACCGCAGCCGAGGCTGAAATAGACAACCTGCAGCTGCCGGCGGGCGTAACCATCGAGCTTGCCGGTTCATATGAGGACCAGCAGGACTCATTCAGCGACCTGCTGCTGCTCGGAGTGCTGATTATCATTCTTGTCTACATCGTAATGGCTGCTCAGTTCGAGTCATTCACCTACCCCGGCATCATCATGACCTCGCTGCTGTTTGCATTCTCGGGCGTGTTCCTGATACTGTGGCTGACAGGCCATACGCTGAACGTAATGTCGATGATTGGCGCGATTATGCTTATCGGTATCGTAGTTAAGAACGGTATTGTCCTTATCGACTATATCTCGCTTAACCGCGAGCGCGGAATGTCAATACGCCGCGCGGTTATCGACGGCGGCCGGTCGCGTCTGCGTCCCGTCGTGATGACCACTCTGACCACTATCCTCGGCATGGTGCCCATGGCTGTGGGTACAGGCGAAGGAGCCGAACTGTGGCGACCGATGGGTGTTGCCGTTATCGGCGGTCTGACATTCTCAACAATTCTTACGCTTCTGTTCGTTCCGGCTCTGTACTGCGTGTTTGCCGGCAATGGCGTTAAGCGTCAGCGCAAACTTTTAAAACAGAAACTGATAAAATGAAAGCGATATTCATAGCCTATGATCAGGCCCACCATGAGCAGGTACTGGAAGTGTTGAATTCATGTCAGTGTCGCGGTTACACCGCATTCGGCACCGTTCAGGGTCGAGGCTCGCATGGCGGCGAACCTCACTTGGGCACCCATGCGTGGCCCTCGCTGGCGGAGGCAATGCTGACCATGGTCGATGACGCGCGCGTCGATATGCTCCTTGAGCGTCTGCGCGCCGTCGACCAAGCCAAACCACGCCTCGGATTGCGCGCGTTTGTATGGTCAGTCGAGGCTACAATTTAAAAATTTACTCCGGACCGGAGAGATAATATCATAGATTTTATCTAAATTTGCGGTATGATTCTGCAATATATTACTTGGACGGTTCGGCCTGAAGTATTTCAGGTAGAGTCTGTTCATCTTTCGCAGGGACTGCTCTATATAGGGGCGGTACTCTGCCTTGTCTGGGCAATTGCCGACGTAGTTCTGCGTCGGCGCAGTCTTGAAAAATGGCGCGCCGACGGCTCCAAGCCGGCGCAGAAACCGGATAATTCATCGTTCGGTTTCTTCCTTGCCATAGCCATAGGTATCTGGATTCTGCTAAAGGCTTCAGGAAGTCCCGAAGGCATAACTTTCGGTCCCGTTGGCGTCCGCTGGTACGGACTTATGTTCCTTATAGGCTTTATAGCCGGTTATTGGATAGTATGGTCTATTTTCCGCCACGAAGGAGCCAAGGAAGAGTGGGTTTCCTCCCTGCTGATATATGTGGCGATTGCCACGATTGTCGGCGCGCGTCTGGGTCACTGCTTTTTCTACGAGTGGGACTATTATTCACAGCATCCGGAGCGCATCATAGCCTTCTGGGAAGGCGGTCTGGCAAGCCATGGCGGTACCATAGCCATCATCATCGCCATATTCATTTACAGCCGCTACGTGACCCATAAGCCGGCTCTCTGGACCTTTGACCGTCTGGTTATCGCCATTGCCCTTGTGGCATGCCTTATCCGCTTGGGCAATCTGTTCAACAGCGAGATTTTCGGTCACGCCACTACCCTGCCGTGGGGTTTCAAATACCCCCTGAGCCGCGAGTGGCAGATTGAATATGCCCCCACCGACTCTGCCTGCCACCCCACCCAGCTCTATGAGGCGGCGACATACCTCGCCCTCTTTGTCCTGCTGATGTGGATGTACTGGCGCAAAAACGCCGAGTCGCGTCCGGGACTCATTTTAGGTGTATTCTTCATAGGCATATTCTTCCCCCGCATACTGATTGAATTCGTAAAGAATCCGCAGGAAGAATTTGAACGCGACATGGTTCTCAACATGGGTCAGCTGCTGAGCGTGCCCTTTGTCCTTGCGGGCATATTGCTGGTATACAGGGCAATGACGCGACCAAAGGTAAAACTGACGTTCCCCAACAAGTTTTCAGACCCTGAAGAAACGAAAAAATGACAGAACTGACCCCACTGCTGATTGAAAACGCAGGCTTGTTTCTTTTGGGCCTCGCTATATGTCCAATGGTATGGATTCTGACCGTCTATCGCTCGCGCATAGCCTCGGTCGGAGCCGCCATACGCCGCCAGACCGACGCGCCGTTTAATCCGGAGCCGCGTCCGGTGCCCCCTGCGGTCAGCGTCGTAGTCGTGGCTGGCGATGACGCCGCCGCCCTCGAAACCCTGCTTGAAAAACTTCTTGAGCAGGAATATTCGGCTGAAATGGAAATAATAGTGGTCAACGACGGCAAAAATGATGAAATAAAGGATGTAGTTACCCGCGTCAAGCATCTCCGCCAAGTACCAAACCTGTATATAACATTCACACCCGAGCGTCTGCGCAACGTAAGCCACCGGAAACTTGCCGTCAGCCTCGGCATAAAGGCATCACATTATCCCGTGGTCATGCTGCTGACGGAACAGTCACGCCTCTTCTCCACCCAGTGGCTCGCGCGCATGGCTGCCCCCTTTGCCAATCCAGCCACGGAGGTGGTAATCGGCTCCGCTATTCCGGCAGTAAAGAAAGATTCCGGCATAGGAGCCCGTTTCCGGTCGTTTATGCACGGAGCCGACGCGACTGAATGGCTCGCAGCCGCCCTCAAGGGCAAGACGTGGCGCGGTCACAGAGCAAATCTCGCCTTTCGCCGCGACCTCTTCTTCAGCAGCGGCGGCTTTAACGGCGCGCTGAACCTCCGCGGAGGCGACGATGACATATTCATCAGCCGTCTGTGTAATAAGAACAATACAGAAGTGGTGGTAGCCGCTCAGACCCATGTACGCTACAACCATCCGTCAAGCAAGCGCGAATTCCTGACCGAACGTCCCGCCCGCTTCTATACGTCGCGCGGTCTCGGTAAGTCGGAACGCCGCATTTACGGCATATCCTCACTAATGAACTGGCTGCTGGTCCTTCTATGCGGCGGAGTCATTGCTGCCGGAATCATCGTGCATGACTGGCTGCTGGTATGTCTGGCATCGCTGATGCTGCTTACCGTCTGGACCGTCATAGCCCTGACATGGCGAGGTACCCTCAAGGCTCTCCGCTGCCGTCCCGCCCTGCTCATGATACCGCTGCGAGTACTGCGCCGCCCCATCACGAACTTCCACCACCGGCTGACATCAAAACGCCGCCGTGCTGAATATCATGTTTTCTGAACATTAGCACCCCCTGCGGCGTTATACCTTCGTTATGAAAAAGATATTCCTCACATTATCCGCGGCAATGGCACTCGGAGCCTCCGCTCAGACCGTAGAACCTATTCCCTTCGGCGACATGAACCGTTGGGTAACACGCAATATTAAAGAAAGCGGAATCATAGGCGGCAAAACCAAACAGGTTTATGAAATAGCACCCACCGCCACCATTGACGGCGCGAAAGCCTACAATAACATGGGTGGCTCCCCTTGGGCTACCTCCAATGTCTATGCCAAGGTTATGGGTGTGGTCAAGACCTCAAACGCCGTCTATCCCGCCGACCGTCCCGGACAGGGAAAAGCCGCCCGCCTTACAACAGTGCTGGAGTCATGTAAGGTCCTCGGGCTGTTCGATATCGAAGTCCTTGTGAGCGGCTCGATATTCCTCGGACGCATGATTGAGCCTATCGCCAATACCTCTAATCCCTACTCGAAGATGGAGATGGGCATACCTTACACCAAGCGTCCCAAAGCCTTGGTGCTCGACTATAAGGTTGTAGACCCTCAGAGCGGCACTATGACCTATGCCACCACCGGCTCTAAAAAGACATATCCCGGTAAGGACTCGAGCGACGTGTTCATCTACCTTCAGCGACGCTGGGAGGATGCTGACGGAAACATCCACGCCAAGCGCGTCGGCACGGGACGTCAGCGTTTCACCGGCTCGACCGACTGGAAGAAAGGACATCAGATACCCATTGTTTACGGCGATGCATCGAAAAAACCCGGCTATAAATCCTACATGGGACTTCTGAACGGCAATAAAGCCTATTATGCCCGTAACTCAAAAGGAAAGATGGTTCCCGTTCAGGAAGAGGGATGGGACGACGAGAACGCCCAGCCTACCCACATGATTGTAATGTGTTCCGCCGGTTCGGGCACAGCCTATGAAGGTCAGCTCGGGATGGAGCTCTGGGTTGACAACGTAGGTCTCGCATTTTGATTTTGCAGAATTTTTTGTACCTTTGTGTGCAAATTATGAGCCAATAATCAATCATGAAGATACAAAATCCTACTGACGCCTCTATAATCCTTACATATCGATGCCCTATGCGATGCCAGATGTGCAACATCTGGAAATACCCAACCGAGCCTCGAGAAGAAATCAAAGCCGCCGACCTTAAATCGCTTCCCCGGCTTAAATTCATTAACCTTACCGGCGGTGAGCCCTTCATACGCGAAGACCTCGATGAAATAGTCGAGGAGTGTTTCCGCCATTCGCCCCGAATAGTGATTTCCACGTCCGGCTATTTCGAGGACCGCGTGATTGCCCTTGCTGAAAAGTTCCCAAACATAGGCATAAGAATCTCAATCGAGGGTCTGAGCCAGAAAAACGATGAACTCCGAGGGCGCGAGGGCGGTTTTGACCGCGGACTGCGTACACTGCTGCGCCTGCGCGAAATGGGGGTGAAGGATATAGGTTTCGGATGTACGGTTTCAAACCATAACAGCAAGGATATGCTTGCGCTTTACAGCCTCTCGCGCGCTTTAGGCATGGAATTCGCCACCGCATCCTTCCATAACTCATTCTATTTCCATAAGGATGACAACGCCATCACGAACCGCGACGAAGTATGCTCCGATTTCAATAAGCTGATTGAAATGCAGCTGAAGGAAAATCACCCCAAGTCATGGTTCCGCGCATACTTCAACATGGGTCTCATAAACTACATCAACGGCAATCGCCGTATGCTGCCCTGCGAAGCCGGCACCACCAACTTCTTCATTGACCCGTGGGGCAACGTGCTTCCCTGTAACGGAATGGAAGAAAAATACTGGAAAGAGTCCATGGGAAATATCCACGATGAGGATTTCATGACCATCTGGACTTCGGAACGCGCCCGGAAAGTAAGGGAACGCGTCAGAACCTGCCCCAAAAACTGCTGGATGGTAGGAACGGCGTCGCCCGTAATGCATAAATATATCAAGTATCCGCTGCAGTGGGCACTTACCAACAAGTGGCGGTCAATGCGCGGACTGCCCGCCTGTTTGGACATGAAATGGTGTGACGTAGGTCAGGACCCGCGTCAGGGTGACCTCTCGACCGACCGCAAGGACTGACCCTCAGCAAAAAACGTAATTTTTGATTTTACAGAAAAAAATACGTAATTTTGCACCCCCTCACCTCATAATCTTAACTTTTCATTTTTAATTTTAATATATTGTGAATCTCGTAATAGTCGAATCGCCGGCAAAAGCAAAAACAATTGAGAAATTCTTAGGCAAAGATTTCAAAGTAATGTCGAGCCGCGGTCATATCCGCGACCTTGCCAAAAAAGGCGTAGATTTGGAACCTCGCGACGGCACCGGTCCATCTTTCGAACCTAATTATGAGATTCCCGCTGAAAAGAAAGAACAGGTGCGCGAGCTTAAAGCCGCCGCCAAGAAGGCAGATACCGTCTGGCTCGCATCCGATGAGGACCGCGAGGGTGAGGCCATCGCATGGCATCTTTATGAGGTCCTCGGACTGACTCCGGAAAAGACCAAGCGCATAGCCTTCCACGAAATCACAAAGGACGCCATACTCAACGCCATAGCCAATCCGCGCCCCATCGACATGGACCGCGTCAACGCCCAGCAGGCGCGTCGCGTCCTTGACCGCATTGTAGGATTCGAACTGAGTCCCGTACTCTGGCGCAAGGTGAAGCCGAAACTATCGGCAGGACGCGTCCAGAGCGTTGCCGTGCGTCTGATTGCCGACCGCGAGCGCGAAATCGAACAGTTCCGGAGCGAAGAATTCTTCCGTGTGAACGGACTTTTCTCCACCCCTGAAGGTTCCCGGCTCAAAACCGAACTCTCAACCCGTCTGCAGGACCGCGAAAGTGCCGAACGGCTCCTTACCGACTGTGCCAAGGCTAAGTTCAGCGTAGGCAATGTCCAGACCCGCCCCGTGCGCAAGAGTCCCGCCCCTCCGTTTACTACCTCGACCCTCCAGCAGGAGGCTGCGCGCAAACTCGGTTTTACCGTCAGCCAGACCATGCGCATAGCTCAGGACCTCTATGAGAGCGGACACATTACTTATATGCGTACCGACTCCGTAAACCTGTCTACCCTTGCCCTCGGAACCATAGCCAAGGTCATCTCCGAGAAACTCGGACCCGAATATCTCAAGACGCGCCAGTATCACACCGGCACCAAGGGCGCACAGGAGGCTCACGAAGCCATCCGTCCGACCTACGTCGACGTAGAGACAATACCCGGTTCGGACCGCGAGCAGAAACTTTATACCCTGATTCGCCGCCGTGCCATAGCTTCACAGATGGCTGACGCCGAACTGGAGCGTACCACAGCCGAAATTACCGTAAGCAACCGCCCGGAGCATTTCGTTGCCCAAGGCGAGACCATCAAATTTGACGGATTCCTGCGCGTCTACATGGAAAGTCATGATGATGAAACCGCCGAGGCGCGTGACCTACTCCCCTCGCTGACCTCCGGAGAGCAGCTTGACGCCATAGAAATCACCGCCACGCAGCGTTTCACGGTTCACCCGCCGCGATATACCGAGGCATCCCTCGTCAAGAAAATGGAGGACCTCGGTATCGGGCGTCCGTCAACCTATGCACCCACCATCTCTACCATCCAGCAGCGCGAATACGTTGAGCGCGGCGACAAGGAAGGTACCGAACGCACCTTTGAGGTCATGACCCTCAATCCGCTTACCGGAACCATAATCAGCTCTGAGAGAACAGAGACTGTCGGTTCTGACCGCGGCAAGCTCGTTCCGACCGACACCGGAATGGTGGTCAACGATTATCTTGCCGAAAACTTCCCCGATATCCTCGACTATAACTTCACGGCTCAGGTTGAAGAGCAGTTCGATGAAATTGCCGAAGGAAAGAGCCTCTGGCAGAATGAAATCGGCAAATTCTACGAACGTTTCCATCCGGAAGTGGACAAAGCCCTCCAAACCCGCACCGAACATCGCGTCGGCGAGCGCATTCTCGGCGTGCATCCCGAGTCCGGCAAGCCCGTAAGCGTAAAGATTGGTCGTTTCGGTCCGTTAGTTCAGGTAGGCGATGCCGAAAGCGAGGAGAAACCTCTGTTCGCATCCCTGCTCAAAGGACAGTCAATGCAGACCCTGACGCTCGAGGAAGCCCTGAAACTATTTGAATTCCCGCGCATACTGGGCGACTTTGAGGATGCCGAGGTTAGTGTAGCCATCGGTCGTTTCGGTCCCTACGTCAAACATGATGTAAAGCCGAAAGCCAAGTTTGTCAGCATCCCTAAGGACATCGAACCGACTGAAATCACCCTCGAACAGGCTACCGAGCTCATACTGAACAAACGCGCCGAGGAGGCTAACCGTACGCTCAAATCGTTCCCCGAAGATCCCGAACTCCAGATTCTAAACGGTCGTTTCGGTCCTTACATCGTATTTAATAAAGAAAACTATAAGATTCCGCGCACTGTCGAGAACCCCGCAGAGCTTACCCTCGAACAGTGTCGCGAAATTATCGCTAACCAGCCGGCTCCCAAGACCCGCAAAACGCGCGCCCGCAAGTCATGAGCAAACTCGCCAATCTCCCCAGTGCCGGCAAGCCGGACGTTATCCGCAGTTTTGAGGCTACCGCAGCCGCCGACCTTCTTCCCTTTCTCGGACAGGTGCTTCCGCAGTTTAAACGCACTGCACTCAAACAGATGCTTGCCCACCGTCAGGTGCGTGTGAACGGAAACGTTACCTCCCGTGCCACCCAGCCGCTCGAAGAGGGCGACAAGGTAGAAGTGAACCTTACCCGCGAATTCCGCGAATTTTACCATCGCCGCCTGCGCATTGTCTATGAAGATGAGCATATAATCGTGGTCCACAAAGGCTACGGACTCCTATCGATAGGCGACGATACCGGACGCAACAGCGAGACCGCCTACTCCATTCTCCGCGACTATCTCAAATGGGCGCATCCCGGCAACAAACTCTTCATTGTCCACCGTCTGGACCGCGACACGACGGGTCTGATGGTCTTTGCAAAGACTCTGGAGGCTAAAGAAGCCCTGCAGCACAACTGGAACAACATGGTGCTGGAACGCAAATATGTCTGCGTGGTCGAAGGCACGCCCGAGCCGCCGGAAGGGGTGGTGCGCTCCCGTCTCGCCGAAAACTCGCGCCACGAAGTCTACGTTCTGCCCGACGACTCCACCGAAGGACAGCTTGCCGTCACCCGCTACCGCACGCTTGCCTCGGGTCATGGTCTCAGCCTCATCGAGTGTGAGCTTGACACCGGTCGCAAAAACCAGATTCGCGTCCACATGAAGCAGCTTGGCACACCCATCAGCGGCGACCACCGCTACGGCGGCCACCCGTCGCCCATGCACCGCATGTGCCTCCACGCCCAGACCCTGCGCTTTGTCCACCCCGCCACCCGCCGCGACATGCGCTTCACCACTCCCATCCCCTTCCGCGTCAGCTAACCCCTCCTCGCCAACTCTCACAACAAAATCGCGCCAACTCTCACAACAAAAACCCGCCAACTCTCACAATTTCGTTTTTTTTACGTATATTTGCGCCTGAAAACGAATATATTATGGCAGATTACCGAAAAAGAATAGCCGATACTCTCCTTGAGTACCGACTTGAAGAAATGGGCGCAGTGCTTATCGAAGGTCCGAAATGGTGTGGAAAAACCACAACGGCGGAGCAGAAAGCGCGCAGTATGGTCTACATGGCAAATCCTCAAACCCGTAGACAATACATCGATTTACTCCAGATTAATCCGACTCTCATTCTCGACGGTGACTCTCCTCGGCTGATTGATGAATGGCAGGTAGCCCCGGAAATATGGGATTCTGTCCGTTATGAAGTTGACCATCGCCGGAAAGTAGGTCAATTCATCCTGACCGGATCAGCGGTCCCGCCTTCAACCGACAATATAATCCACAGCGGAACGGGGCGATATGCATGGCTGACAATGCGGACAATGTCATTATGGGAGTCAGGAGACTCTACCGGCGAAATAAGCCTCAAAAACCTCTTTGACGGTATGACCGGCATGACCGGACGAAATAAACACTCGCTGCAACATATTGCCTTTTTGACCTGTCGCGGCGGATGGCCCGCAGCACTTGAACGCTCTGAACGGGCTGCGCTCCACTTGGCGTCCGATTACTATGACGCGATTGTCCGCGCCGATGTTGAACGTACAACCAGTCAATCCGTCAATCCCGAAATAATAAGCCGCATTTTACGTTCTTATGCCCGCATACAGGGTACTCAGACTCCCGCAACGGTGATTCTTGAAGACATCTCCACGACTGACTCACATATCACCTCCATAAATACATTACATAATTATCTTTCTGCCCTCCGAAAAATATTCGTCACAGAAGATATGCCATCATGGAATCCTAATCTAAAATCAAAAACAGCAATTCGTACAGCGGACACCAGATACTTTACCGATCCGTCTATTGCTGTGGCATCTCTCGGTCTCGGTCCGGAGGATCTCATAAATGACCTTAAAACTTTCGGTCTTATTTTTGAGACTTTATGCGTTAGAGACCTTAGGGTTTATTCAGAGGCACTGAATGGAAACGTATATCACTATCGCGACAAATCCGGGCTTGAATGTGATGCCGTTATTCACCTGCGCAACGGTAAGTTCGGACTTGTTGAAATCAAACTGGGAGGAGAAAATGCAATAAATCATGCCGTCAGTACCCTCACAAAACTTGCCGACAAAATTGATGACAGCAAAATGGGCAAACCCTCTTTCTTGATGATATTGACTGCAGTCGGCGATTATGCCTATCAGCGTGCCGACGGAATTTGGATTGTCCCCATCGGCTGCCTGAAAGACTAAAAGCGAAATCGGATTGGGCTGTTTTCGATAAATCGCGCCAAAAATCGCTTAAAATGTATGTAAATCGCGCCAAGTTGGCGCGATTTTTGACGTTTTTTGCGTAAATTTGTCGCGAAAGACAATCGGGGTCGAAAATTTTTACAGATTTGCGAATATCAGTTATTTTTCGTAAATTTGCGCGATATTTTGATGTGAATAAAAAAAATTAATCATTATCCGAATGAACCCGATTAAAAAAACCATCACCCTGCCCGATGGTCGCGAAATTACTCTCGAGACCGGCAAACTCGCCAAGCAGGCAGATGGAGCAGTTGAACTCCGCATGGGCAACACCATGCTTCTCGCCACTGTAGTTTCCGCTCAGGAAGCCGGCGAAGGTGTTGACTTCATGCCTCTTACCGTTGAATACAAGGAAAAGTTCTCCTCCAACGGTCGTTTTCCCGGCGGATTCCTCAAGCGCGAAGGCCGCGCCAGCGATTATGAAATCCTGACCGCACGTCTTGTTGACCGCGTGCTCCGCCCCCTCTTCCCCGATAATTATCATGCCGACACCATCGTACAGGTTACTATGTACAGTGCCGACGGTGTCGACTTCCCCGACGCTCTGGCTGGTCTGGCAGCTTCTGCCGCTCTGACCGTCAGCGATATTCCCTTCCAAGGTCCTATCTCGGAGGTACGTGTTGCCCGCATCGACGGCAAATTCGTAATCAACCCCACCGTTGACCAGCTTGACAAGGCTGACCTTGAACTGATGGTCGGTGCAACCTATGACAATATCATGATGGTTGAAGGCGAAATGAAGGAAGTTTCAGAGCAGGTTCTGCTCGAAGCCCTCAAGACCGCCCACGAAGCCATCAAGGTTCAGTGTGTGGCTCAGGAGGAGCTCGCCAAGGAGCTCGGAGTGGTTAAGCGCGAATATTGCCACGAAGTAAACGATGAAGACCTCCGCAAGGATGTCCGCGAGAAATGTTATGACAAGGCTTATGCCATAGCCAAGCAGGGTTGCGCCGATAAACACTGGCGCGCAGACTCCTTCAAGGCTATCTGCGATGAATATATCGAATCGCTCCCTGAAGAAGAGCGCGACGAGAAAGCTCCGCTGGTTAAGCGTTACTACCACGACGTTGAGAAAGAGGCAATGCGCCGCTGCGTGCTCGACGAAGGCATCCGTCTCGACGGCCGCAAGACAAACGAAATCCGCCCCATCTGGTGCGAGACCGACTATCTCCAGTATCCCCACGGATCGGCAGTGTTCACCCGCGGCGAAACCCAGGCACTCGCAACCGTCACCCTCGGCACCAAGCTCGACGAAAAGATTCTCGACGACGTGCTCAACACAGGCCACGAACGTTTCCTCCTCCACTACAACTTCCCCCCCTTCTCAACCGGTGAAGCCCGCCCCGTGCGCGGCGTAGGCCGTCGCGAAATCGGCCACGGTAACCTCGCCCACAGAGCGCTCAAGCGCATGTTCCCCGACGGATTCCCCTACGTTTGCCGCATCGTGAGCGACATCCTCGAATCCAACGGTTCGTCGTCGATGGCAACCGTATGCGCCGGAACCCTCTCGCTGCTCGACGCCGGAGTGAAGATGAAACGCCCCGTAGCAGGTATCGCAATGGGTCTTATCCACGACACCGAATCGCCCAAATACGCCATCCTCTCCGACATCCTCGGCGATGAGGACCACCTCGGCGACATGGACTTCAAGGTAACCGGTACCCGCGAAGGCATCACCGCAACCCAGATGGACATCAAGTGCGACGGACTCTCCTACGAGATTCTCGAACGCGCGCTTAACCAGGCTCGCGAAGGACGCCTCCACATACTCGACATCATCGAGGCCACAATCCCCGAACCCCGCGAAGACTACAAGCCTCAGGTTCCCCGCATCGTCACCATGATCGTGCCCAAAGACATGATCGGCGCAATCATCGGCCCGGGCGGAAAAATCATCCAGGGCATCCAGGAAGAGAGCGGCGCAACCGTTTCGATCGACGAAATCGACGAAGGCGGTTATGTAGAAATCGCAGCCACCAACAAAGACGCCATGGACAAGGCTGTCGCCATGATCAACGCAATCGTCGAACTCCCCGAAGAGGGCAAGGTTTACACCGGCAAGGTTCAGACCATCACCGAATTCGGCGCTTTCGTTCAGTTCATGCCCAACCGCGACGGTCTGCTCCACATATCTGAAATTTCGTGGGACCGCCTCGACAACATGGAAGCTTCCGGCATCAAGGAAGGCGACACTCTCGAAGTGAAGCTCATCGAAATCGACAAGAAAACCGGCAAATACCGCCTCTCGATGCGTGCCCTCCAGCCCAAGCCCGAAGGTTATGTAGAACCTGAACGCGCTCCCCGTGGCGACCGTGGTTCCCGCGGACCCCGCCGCGAAGGTGGCGATCGCGGACCCCGCCGTGACGGCGACCGCGGACCCCGCCGCGACAACCGTGGACCCCGCCGCGAAGGTGGCGACCGCGGACCGCGCCCCGAACGCAACGAATCGGCCGAATAACCGATAACCCATTCAAAACCATATAACGAGCGGGAGGCAGAATCCAACTTTTGCCTTCCGCTTTTTTATTTCATGCGGAATCAGTAACTTTGCCGAAACTTTCCGCATCACAGCCATAATGGAAACAGCCAGCTACCGTCCGGTAAGATACTACAACATGGATGTCGTCAGATACTATCTGGCAGTGTGCGTCATACTCTCCCACCTCAATTCGCTGACCGGACTCGATATCTGGTGGCCGACACCGGGAAACATCCGCGTCGGCGCGTTCTTCACTATCAGCGGATTCCTCGTCTATCCCAGTTTCTTCCGCAAAAACAACATCGGCAAATATTTCAAGACCCGCGCCTACAGAATCCTGCCCCCCTATTTCACCGTAATCCTGATTTTCGCGGTGCTTCTCGTTTTTGTCAGCACCCTGTCACCGGCGCAATATTTCTTCTCGTGGGACTATTGGAAGTATCTTCTGTGCAACCTCTCGTTCATGAACTTCCTCGACCCAGACCTCCCCGGCGTTTTCCAGGGGGAACAATTCAGGCTGTCGGCCGTCAACGGTTCGCTGTGGACGATGAAAATTGAATGGCTGATGTATCTGTCGGTGCCGCTCGTCGCATGGATTCACCGTAAATACCAGCAAAAGTTCTACACCATATTCACCATCATTCTGGCCGTTTCAATCGCCTACCGGGTATTTTTCCATCACATGTATGTCACTACCGGCAACGAGCTCTATCACATTCTCGACCGCCAGTTCTTCGGCCAGACAAGCTATTTCTATTCCGGGGCGTTCATCTATTTCCACAAAGAGCAGTTCCTGAGATATAAATGGTGGATTCTCGCCGTTTCGTTCGCCTTGTGGGCCGCGGGCGACTACATTCCGCTCTACGAAGTGACGCTGAAACCGTTCGTTGTGTCAGCCGTGGTAATCTGGTTCTGCATAGTAGGCGACTGGGGCAAACATATCAGCCGCCACGACAACGTGTCATACGACCTCTATCTCTATCATTTCCCTATCATTCAGCTCGGCATTCTGTTCGGGCTTAAGGAATGGCCGCTGCCGGTTATTTTCATTTACGTGTTCGGAGTGACAACCGTTTGCGCCCTGCTGTCGTGGAACCTGATAGGACGCCACTTCAAACGCCTCGCCCAATTCTCTAAATAAGGACAAAGTACAAAAGACAAAGGACAAAGGACAAAGGACAACAGATTTATTTAGGGACAAGGGACTAAAGACAAAGGACAACAGATTTGGGGATTTTAGGAAGCCTAAGCGACTTAGGAAGCCTAAGGCGCCTAAGAATCCTATTCAACTAAAAACCAACAACTAACAACTCAAAAAAGCTAACAACTCCAGGAAAGAAAAAGAGCATAAAGCGTGGGCCTTATGCTCTTTTCCGGCTGTATAAGCCTATAGGTTAGGGGAATCTGGTGGGGATTATTTGATGATAAGTTTACGCGAAACGGTTGCTCCTTCGCGGGTTGTGACCTTGACGATGTAAAGGCCGGTACCGAGGGATGCCGTCGGACAGATGCCCGACATTGTCGAACGGGCCGCGAGCTGGCCGCCTACGGTGTAGACCGAGATTTCGCTGATGTCGGCACCTTGTGCCACTACTGCAGCGCGGGTCGAGAAAATCGATATGCCTCCGTCGGCTACTTCAATAGCCTCAACCGACGAGGAATCTTTCTTGCCGAAGCATTCGATGTACATGTCGAATACGCGGACACCGAGCATCTTCGAGCTCTTGCTTGAACATTCGAAGCGGATGTCGATAGGAGTTGTGCACGGTTCGATACCTGCCATCGAAAGCAGATCGACTGTGAACGCGCCCTTTGAGCGGCTGCCGGCGTCGACTGTCACCCAGTCGGCATCGATGCCTTCGCGCTTGTAATAAACCTTGAATGTGCGGCTGCCTGTCGAGAATACATTAACCTTGAGCGCCGAGCACGAGGGGAGATTCCATTCGATAGCCGAGCCTGAACCGATGTTGCATGCACCTTTCGACGAGAGGATGGGCGAATAGTCGGATTCGGTCCATGAACTGTCCCAGAATGTCTTGGACTTATCGCCCGATTCCGAGAACACCTTGCCATACTGGTCGGCATTGTCGTAGTTGAGATCGACATGTCCTTCGAGGTCGTCGGGCAGGTCGTAAAGTCCGGTCTGGAACTGATACCAGCCGCTTTCGTCGGCAGCGCCGAGAGTGTGGGTCTGCGGAACCACGTTGATTGCGCCCGAGAGGCTGATGTCGGTCATGCCGCCGAGAGCGCTTACGGTGTATGCGACGCTGCACTGTGGCGTCCCTGTAATTGTCAGAATGTTGCCGTCGATTGAATATTCGAGGCCCGAATTCTCGGTTTCGTCGTAGTCGAACTGATCGGCGCCTCCACCCATTTCGAAGGTTATCGGCTCGATTTCATTTCCTTCCATAACGGTTTGCGACGCATTGCCCGAAGTGCAGACGAGAGTTGCCGGAGCAATGTCGGAAACCGAAAGGTCGGCTACTATATCTTCAACATCGTCGACTCCTACAGCCGAGAACGTAACCATGACATCCTCGTTGAGATTGCCGCTGAGAGTGACACTATGAGCCGTCATGTCGCGACTGACAGTCAGGCCGCATCCGTCGGTAAGTCCGTCGATTTCAACATCGGTGATGTCGCCGGTCCATACAACTATGATGGGAGTGATAGCGGTTCCGACATAGACGGTCTGTTCCAGAGAGCCCGATTTCACCACCATGCGCGACAGTTTCGGAGCGCCGAACTCGTAGGCGCCGAAGTCGGGAGCCTCACCGGTGTAGGGAATCGTAATATCTTCGGGAACGGCAAGTTCGAGATCGCCGGCCTCGGCCTGGGTGATGAATCGTTCGGGGGTGAAGTTTTCAATCGGCGTACCTTTGTCGATGAGCACCGAATTAGCTTTCAGACGTGCGAAATTATTGTCGGGGAGCGAGCCGTCGGGCTGACGTTCGGCCATGAAGTCGGCAACCGACAGCGAGAGGAATTCCGAGGAGTAGTCTTTGGTCATAGGTTTGGCTCCGTCGACCTTCTGTCCCTCCTTGTAGGGATTGCAGCCGTCGAGGGTTGTCCATGAGTTGAAGTCGGTGTCGGGAACAACCGAACCCTCCTTCCCTTCGGAGAGGAATTCATGGTTGAGTTTGGTAGGTTTGAAACCTACGCAGTTGCGGATGAACATTCCGCCATACTGGAACACGGTAGGGAAACGGAAGTTGTATTCATTGCCCCAGCCGGTGCAGTTGAGCACGTACATTCCTTCGTAGGCATTGTTCTGGTCGAAGCCTTTATGTCCGTTGTCGAAGGCTACGCAGTTGCGCACAACGTGGGCGCCGATCGACTGGCTGAAAGCTGCGCCACCCGACGAACCGCCGCCGCCGAGCTTGAATCCGTTGCCGTTGCCGATGAGTTTGCCCTCTTCGGTGTAGCCGCCCTTATAGGCCCAGCAATTGTCGATTACAACGGGATGATAAACCATGTAGAGGTCCCAGTTGTCGTCGGAGTTCATCCATGCGCGGCAGCCGTAGAATTCGGTGCCGGGGCCGGGGAAGAGCTTGCAGGCGAAGCCGTCGGCGTCGCCGCCGTCGTCGGTTCCGCTATACGCCTTGAGATCGGCGTTGGCCCAGGAGTCGCAGTTTATCACCTTGTTGCCGCGGCAGAACTGATAATCGGGATTGAATTCGGGAGTACCGGTGATTTTCCGGCCCGAATCGTCGTAGAAACCGTTGTGTTCCTCGATTGCCCAGTCCTTGAACATACCGATCTGCAATCCGGTGTCGTTGTTGTGGTGGAAACGGCAGTTTTCGAAAATGTTGTACGAACCCTCAACCTTCACTCCGTTGTCGGAAGCGTTGGTGAAGTCGATATCCTTAACATAATAGTAGTTGTTCCAGTAGGTCAGATAGAGGCAGCGGCTCTGCTTGAACTCGTTGACCGATGCGGGCTTCATACGGCTGCCGTCGATAACGGCGCGTTCGCCGGGGAAGCTTGCAATAGTGATGCGCATATCCTCGCTCGTGGCCTTGCGCGGGGGACAGAGGCGGCGTTCGGGATAGTAGGTTCCTTCGCGGAGATAGACCGTTCCGCCGGGTTCAACAGCGTCGAGCGCCTTCTGAATAGAAAGCCAGGGAGTTTCCTTTGAGCCGTCGGCGGCATCGCTGCCGGAGGGCGACACATAGATGGTGCGTTGCGCCGAAACAGTTCCGAAGCATAGCAACGCCAGCAAAATTGAAAGTAATTTTGTTCTCATGGTTAATTATCAGGTAATTATTGTTTATGGCCGCAAAGTTACAAAAAATAAAACCGGACCTGAGCCCGGTTTTATTAAATTTTTATGAAATTTTACTGATAGCCTATATCAGTCCTTGAACTTGGCGCAAATGAACTCGCGGTTGAGGCGGGCGATATTGCTCAGCGAAATGTTTTTGGGACATTCGGCTGCGCAAGCTCCTGTGTTGGTGCAGTTTCCAAAACCGAGCTCATCCATTTTGCGGACCATTGCACGGGCGCGGCGGGCGCGCTCTACCTTACCCTGCGGAAGCAGTGCGAACTGGCTGACCTTGGCTGCGACGAAGAGCATTGCCGAACCGTTCTTGCAGGCTGCCACGCAGGCCCCGCAGCCGATGCAGGTTGCCGAGTCCATAGCCTCGTCGGCGATTTCTTTCGAAATCGGCATTGAGTTGGCGTCGGGGGCGCCGCCGCAGTTGAACGATACGTAACCGCCGGCCTGCTGAATCTTGTCGAATGCGTTGCGGTCGACCATCAGGTCGCGGATAACCGGGAACGCAGCCGAACGCCAGGGTTCGATGGTGATGGTGTCCTCGTTTTTGAATTTGCGCATGTGGAGCTGGCAGGTTGTGATACCCTGCACCGGTCCGTGGGGATGACCGTTGATATAGAGCGAGCACATGCCGCAGATTCCTTCACGGCAGTCGTGGTCGAACACTACGGGTTCTTCGCCTGCTTCAACGAGCTGTTGGTTGAGCATATCGAGCATTTCGAGGAAAGAGCTTCCGGTCGAAACGTTTTCAACACGATAGTTTTTGAATTGGCCTTTGTCTTTAG
Organism: uncultured Bacteroides sp.; assembly: GCA_964586765.1. GTDB lineage: Bacteria > Bacteroidota > Bacteroidia > Bacteroidales > Muribaculaceae > UBA3263. Next base: position 331 of record CAZPHN010000002.1, on the reverse strand, counting down.
GACTACGCTGACGCCAAATCTTCAGATTTACATTTATAGTATGTTCCATTTTGGTTGTTTGTTTGACGTTAGGATTTGTAGTTGCGGGTCTGAACCTGAATTGCCTCATATTTGAGAGGCTCTTTCAGGAGGATAGGCTTCTCGTTGTCGCCGGTGTATTTCCAGCAGCTGACATACATGTAATCCTTGTCGTTGCGGAGGGCTTCGCCGTCGGGGGTCTGGTATTCCTCGCGGAAGTGGGCGCCGCACGATTCGTTGCGGTTGAGGGCGTCGATAGCCATCATCTTGGCGATCACCAGGAAGTCTTCGAGGCGGAGAGCCTTCTCGAGCT
>CAZPHN010000001.1:0-235964 GCA_964586765.1 uncultured Bacteroides sp. | reverse complement strand
GGGCAATGCGAGAAGCCTCTGCTTGTAGGACGGCAACAGATACAGACTCCTACGCTTTTACGTTTGTAAACCAATTAATTACGCCAACGAGGGGACGACCGCGGCACTGTTTTTTAACCATGAATATTGAAGAAGCGATTAGTGTAATTGTAAATCTGAACAGTATTTTCGATTCGCATGATTTCATCAGGACTCTCATACTAAAATATCCTTCTACATATGGGAGTATGCTAATCAAACAAAACAATGTAATTACAGCTCATGCTGAGATTGCTAATTTCCTACGTTTAAATGCAAAGTCTCTATCAATTCATAGAATCGAGGATGCAGACCATAAATCATATGACATCTTCGGTAACCTTGTACCTTGCGCTAAATGGGGTAAGGAGGATTAATGTAAGTTATCGTATCTCATAATTTTTTACTCAATAGAGAAGTATGAAACAATTTCTTACTATTGTTTTTATTTGGACATGTATATCAGCATATTCGCAAAACTACTTTGCGAGTATAGATAAAGAAGTCAATACATGGTTCGAAAGTGTCAATTCTGTGTCTACTAAAAATACGAAAACTACCCAATCCATAAATTTTCCAGAATATAATTATTCAATTAATGGCATTCTTGCTAAAGGAATACTGAGCGATGGGACAGTCGCCAAATTTTATAATACGAAATCAGTTGTTCCAGAGCTTCTTTTAGAGGGAAAAGTCTCTTATCAGGATGGGAGATTAGTTATTGAAGGTATAAGATATATGCCGACATCAAAGAGTACTAATATGATATACGGGACTTTCTATGTGTGCAACATGGATATAATTCAATGAGTTATAAACCTAAAAAAGCAGGAGAACTTAGAATAAAGAATTTGAATGTATCATATTTGAAAGGATTATATCGAGACCGCTCATTTATAGTTAAGATGAAGGATAGAAATACCATCTATCTTGATAGAACGCAGGAAAACGGAGAAATCTCATATGCTTATTTATCAGGTGACATATCTCATATTTCTTTTAAAGAGGATGACTCTTATGATATCTATGAAATACTTCTTCAAGCAAAAGATGGGATTACTATGAGTTGGGATAATGGTACAACTTTCAAGGGCGAGGTAAAACCTATTCAAATTGAGGACGGAAGAATTGTTTTTTTACCTATTGAAGGAAGAAAGATGGGGATGCACACCGGTCCACTTAGTATCAGTGTTAGGCGTGAAAACGGGGATATTGTATTCTCTCAAACATATAGATTAAATGATGGATTGTTGTCTAATGAATCTTTATTTGTCAAAGATGACGGGTCTGTATCCGATGAAGATTTGTGGAAATTAGATAAGATACTTGAATTTTGTTATCTTGCTAAATGGGAATATCGAAACGGGAACTGTTTTAAGGGCGTCATAAAGTATGACATCAAGCAAAACGCAGATTCAGTCACCTATAATGTGTCCAAAACAGCAACAAAGGGCGTTTTTATATATTCGAATAAAGATCGGTTTGAAGGAGATGTGTCATCAGCATCCGTTGGACCCTTTTTTGTAGATGGCACAACTTATTTTTCTGATGGCAGTATGGAAAAAGGTAATTGGCTTGAAAAATTTAATCTTTCCAATGATCAATGGCAGGAAGTATATAAGTGTTCAAATCCTTCGGTGGCTAGGGCTCTTGCTCAAAAGTTTATGCAACGCAATAGTTATCCTGAATATGAATACTGGGGAGGTGTTACTTATTTCGACCCCTCACAGGAGCGGCGAGAAATCTGTTACTCGCGCAATATAGTATATGATAAATCCAAGAGACGTTATTGGTGTAAGTCAAAAGATAGTGAAAAAATACTATTAGTTTTTGCCGTCGATAATAAAGGTTACCGTAAGTGGGAAGTAGTTTTTAAAGACGGTGAAGCTACATATATTAACGAATATACATGGTATTCTAATGGTGTTATTGAATCCATAAAATCCTATACATACGATACAAGGGAGAAATATATGTCTTGTTATTTCTTTTCAGATGGGAAACTTAGAAGTGCATATCAATATAGTCGAGGAAATAATGGCAAAATCGTACTTAGGAAATCGAAAGAATCTCATCCAACATATGGAGGTTATACAAGTAAGCTATACGATTTAAATGGTATTTACGAACGAACGATTAGTTGGGAAATTGGAGAAGGCTTTAGTCTCTTTGGTGGAAGTTATAATAAAGAAATGGCACCGGAACATCTCATATTTAACGAGTTGAAACAAAAAGAAATTAACAGGGAGGAACTCCAAAATGTAAACCGCCCAGACTCAGATAGACACTGGTTCAAACCATGATGCCATCAGGAATTGAATGATAATCAAAAAATGTTTTGACTGCATTTTTAACATTCGAGTACACAACGGATTGTATGGCAAGATATTGACCTGTGCGAGAATAGTATGCCATATCCAATTAGAACTAGCACTGGATTACAAAATAGAATTTTTAATTTAGAAAATATGAAAGAAGATATTACAACGATGAATACAACGTCACATACTCATGAGCCTAAAAATTCAGAAGGAATACCAACTCAAAGAGATTTCTCCTCTGTGGGAGATAATCCGGCGGAAGCTGTACTTGGATGTATTGGGTATTTATTCTTGGTAATTGGACTGGGTGTCTCAGTAGTTCTAGGTTTATTATTGATTATGGATAATCATGAATGGGACAACAAAATTGGGTGGGCTATTCTATTGGGAGGATCAACTATTTCAATAGTTATATGGGCATTTTTTATGATTTGGGTTAACATATCCAATAATATTCGACAAATTAAATACGAGATTCGCGAGTTGATTAAGGATTAATTATGATTAATACTAAAGGAAAATATAGAATCAAATGAGAAAAGATTCCCTGTTAATTTTAAGCATTTTGATTTGGAGCGTATCTTGCAGAAATAATATACGAAACGATAATATAAATAAGAGCAATTTGGAAAGTGAAGCAAGATTATTGGCAACTGATTCCATTGCCTCTGTTAGGAATTATAAAATAGCTGTCGAAAATCGAAAAACTTTTGACAGCATTATAAACCTTAATAGTGGTGAGCGATTCTCCTATTGGGGATTAAAGGGAAACGTAATATCAATGAAAATTCTTTCCGAAGATAATCGTTTTTCCCCAATTGTTTCGGCTGAGTTTGACTTACCCGGAAATACTATATCGGTGGAAGATGGGGAAGAAGCTTTAACATATACTTTCAAGCTTGATAAGAACGGGGCTTTGATAGAGTTAATAAAAGATGCAGTGTGCTCCAGCTATGATCACCCGGAAGCCCCCACCACTTACGACCCCGAAGTCTATAAAGTGGTAACTAATAAAACCGATTCTTTTGGCAACTGGACTGATATCGTACTTAGTTCCGGAGAAACCAATATACACCTCAATCGCGAATTAGAATATGCAACTCCAATGTATATCGAATCGTCTACTCCTAACAAAGTTTTATGTCTTCTCAAGAATTACTATGACCAATCACTCATATGGGTATATGATTGTAGTAATCAAAAATGGAGTCAAGTTTTACCTCCCGATTATACGGAGAATCCTAATATTGGGTATAGTGATTTTCTGGTTAAGGGTAATAATATTTATTTAATCTTATCAACCAGTGCTGCTGGTGCAGACGCTATCAACTGTCAGTATGCTCTATATGTATATAATCTACCAGACAATACATTCAAAGAAATAGGGTATTCGGCAGAAGGTTGTAAATTCGTAGATGATAAAATTAAAATAATTCATTATGAACTAATTAGCGGCGATCCATATTACTTTAATGCAAAATATGAAGAAACAATTGAGTGGTATACAATAAAATGAACGACATATCGGCATCTTAGCGGTGTCGGAATTCCCCTCGCGTTTGTCGGCGAGAGAGGTATATAGCCTTTTCCAACCCAAATGAGTGGTCGTCACTTCATTGTTAATCATTTTTTATAGTGTTTTCTTCGGTTAGGTTTGGGTGAGGATGCGGTGGATGAAGGGGGATTTGGCGGCGGTGTAGGCGTCGCGGTTGTGGCGGAGGGCGTGGAGAAGGCTGAGTTTGAGGGATTCGTAGGCGCGGGCGGCTTCAGGATGGGTACGGAGATAGTCGCGGAAGCGGATTTCGTTGTTGTCGCCAAGGAGGTGGATGTGGATGTGAAACACCTTTTCAGCGTAGCCGGCCGGGGTGTAGCCTTTGTTGAAGGCTAAGCGTGTAGCAGATTCCGACATGCAGATGTAGCCGCTCTGTTCCAGTCGTTTCTTGATTTCGCTGAAGCTCTCCGCTGATTCAACCTCAATCAAGATGTCGACAATTGGCTTAGCCATAATTCCGGGAATGGCGGTGCTTCCGATATGCGATATTTTCGGTGATAAATCAAATAGGATGGCTGATAGTGTTTTTATTTCCGAGTTAGCCCACTCGCTCCATTGTGGATTGTGAGGTTTGAGTTCTATCGGGAAAAGTTCCCAAAGTTCCTCAAGTGTCATTTCCGATAAGTCTTTCATAAGTGTGAATTCAAAAAATATGCTGCGTCAGGCAATCTGCGACGCAGCATATTTTATGTTGAGATTACGATTTATTACAATCAGATGATGATTTTCTTACCCTCGGAGGTAACATATACGCCATGGCGAGGATTGGCTACGGGGCGTCCCCACATATCAAACAGTGACGGCTTTTTATCAACACTAACTGTCTTGATAGAGCTTTCATTGTTCAGAACGTCTGTGATGTCAGTGAAGCGGAACTGGCATCCGGCGTCGGATTTGTTAGTGCCGTTACCCCAGTCGAGTACTCGGTATGCGTTGTTTGCCTGACCTTGGTTAATCTGCACGCCGTCTGAAACGATGACGTAGAGTCCCGAGGTCTGAGCGGGTTGGAATTCCCAGCCCTTTTCGGGCTCTTCGGTAGCGAGGACAAGGTCGTTAGCAGAAGAAAGAGTGGCAGTCGATAAGTATTCACCGGTGAGCTGGTTGATGATGTTGAATCGACCATCAGCGCGCTCCTCGAGACGCCATGTTGCAGTGGCGGTATAGTGAGCGGGTTTGCTGCCGATGAGGGTGGTGATGTTGATAGTCAGGTAGAGGTTTTCACGCTGCGGGGTAGAGATTGTAAACCAGCGGGGAGCTTCAGCGGTAGAAGCAACGGGAGTGTCATTTCGCTTGGGCAGGGTGATATCATTGTTCGGGTCGGCAGGGTCATAAACCACTTCCTTGATGCTGAACTGACAGCCGGCATCAGAGTTGTTGCTTCCGTCACCCCAGTTGATGAGAGCGAAATTACGGGCCTGCTGAGCTTGGTTAATCTGCACTGACATATCTTCAGTGTGCATATACATGCAGCCGTCATCAGCACCGGCTTCAAGTAACCAGCCGTTTTCGGGCTTTTCGGCAGTCACATTGATTTCAGCAGAGGCGGCAACGTTGTCAGGATTGATGTAGTAGCCGTTGCCACGGTTGATGATATGATAAGTGCCGCGACCGGCGTCTTCAAACTTCCATTGAGAGTTAGCGGTAAAGTAGATGTTATCAGCGGAATTGGTTCCGACAAGTTTACCATTGGCGTCAATGAACATTGAGCGGTTATTGCGCAACGGGGTATAGATGTTATACCAGTAAGAGGCGGTTTCGTCAGAAATCTTAGGCATTACCTGCGGAAGAATCGGACCGTTCGGATTTGACTTGGCATCCTTAAGAATTTCCTTCATGTATTTAAGCACATCAGGATTTGATTCTGCCAGATTGGTGGTCTCACCGAGGTCGTTGACCATGTCATACAGCTGGTCGTAGGGGCGGTTACCGTTTTCAACTACGCAACCCCAGTTGGTATTCTGAACATTGCTGTTGGCGGGGAGATACTTCCACTCGCTGGTACGTACGCTCAGGATATTGGTGTGGTTGAGCTCTGACACCCACGGGCGATGTTCCATGGATTCGCCGAGCATCTGGGCAAGCATATCGCCAGAGTCAATGGCACCGCCGGCAGGAACTTCACCGTCAATGAGGGCAGAGAAGGAGCCGATGAGGTCAATATGGCTCAGCAGAGTGTGGTTAGCTTCCGCAGCGGGCTGAATACGCTCGGGCCAGCGAACAATGAAGGGAACCATTGTACCGCCTTCATAGCCTGAGTACTTGAAGCTACGGTAGGGACCGGAGGGTGAGTGACCGTTGAGGAGTTCTTCGGCGTGGTCATCGTAGCCGTCGTCAAGGATAGGACCGTTATCGCTCGAGAGAATCAGAAGGGTATTGTCGGCAATACCGGCTTCTTCAAGAGCTTTCATAACTTCACCGACGGTCCAGTCGAACTGGGCGATAGCATCGCCGCGCAGACCCATGGGGTTCTTGCCGCGGAAACGTTCGTGGGGCCAGCGGGGAACATGAACGTCGTTCGTGCAGAGATAGAGGAAGAAGGGCTCATCCTTGTGTTCGTTGATAAAGCGAACGGAGTGGGCTACGATTGAGTCAGCAATGTTTTCATCTTTCCAGAGGGCCTTGCCGCCGCCTTTCATGAAGCCGATACGTGAGATACCGTCAATGATTGAGTTGTTGTGACCGTGAGTCCAGTCAAGTTTGAGTTGGTCACGGTGGGATTGACCGGTAGGCTCGCCTTCGAAGTTGCTTGAGTAGCTTACATAGATGGGTGCGGACGGGTCATAGTTGGCAACGGTATCCTGCTCGAGGTATACACAGGGAACGCGGTCAGCCGTAGCAGCCTGAATGTAGTGATAGTCAAAGCCGAGGTCGCGCGGAGTGCAGGTAAGCTTGCCGTTCCAGTCTTGCTGACCAGTTACGGGACCGAGACCGAGGTGCCACTTGCCTATTGCGCCGGTGTAATAGCCGGCGTTGTGGAAGAGGTCAGCCATGGTGAACTGCTCGGGCTTGATGATTGTTGCTGCATTACCTTGCGCAACGCCTGTGCCGCTCTTACGCCATGCGTACTCGCCGGTCAGGATTGAGTAGCGTGAAGGGGTAGAGGTGGCAGCCGTGGCATGACAGTTTGTGAACTTAATGCCTTCGTCAGCAAGACGGTTAACATTAGGTGTTTCAACATTTTTCGCGCCATAACACTCAAGGTCGCCATAGCCAAGGTCATCAGCGATGAGCAAGATAACGTTGGGGCGAGGCTGTTCTACCGGAGTCTCCTCCGTTTGAGCTGAGGCAGCGACTGTTCCTGCTATCATCGCTGAAAGGCAGGAAAAAGCGATTGGAAGTCGTTCTTTTCTCATTGTTAGAAATTAATTAGTGGTATTATTAAGGGTTTATATTTCAGAAAGTTCAAGCCATTCGAGTTCATAAGTGTCAAGAAGGTCCTTTACTTCTTCATAGCGTTTTGAGGCGGCGGTGATATCATCGGAAGTCCCGGAAGCGAATGTGGCTTCGAGAGCTGACCTTTCGGCGGTAAGCTGCTCGATAAGGCTTTCAAGCTCTTCCATGCGCTTTTTTTCTTTAAAGGAGAGTTTGCGAGGTTTAGGTGCCTGTTGCCGTTCCACAGCCGGTTTTTTCGGCTTATCTTCTTTAGTTTCCTCCGTTTCGGCAAGGAATCGGCGATAATCCGTATAATTTCCGGGAAAATCCTTAACAATTCCGTTGCCGGTAAAGACAAACAGATGGTCGACAATATTGTCAAGGAAATATCGGTCGTGGCTAACCACTATCAAGCAACCCTTGAACTCCGCGAGGTATTCCTCAAGAATTCCGAGTGTTACAATGTCGAGGTCGTTGGTAGGCTCATCAAGAATCAGGAAATTTGGTGAGCGCATCAAAACCGTTGCGAGGTGGAGTCGGGCAAGTTCGCCTCCACTCAGCGTAGATATGTATTTCTGTTGGTCCTTAGGGGTAAACAGAAAACGCTGAAGGAACTGCATGGGCGAGTGGCGTTCGCCTCCTGCAAGCACAATATCTTCAGCCAAATCCGTTACCGCGTCAATTACCTTCTTTTCCTTAGGCAGTTGGAGTCCTTCCTGACTATAGTAACCGAACTTGACGGTTTCGCCTACGTCAAAATGTCCGGAATCAGGGGCGATAATACCTTGCAGCATTTTAATGAAAGTTGACTTGCCGATGCCGTTAGGTCCGACAATACCAACCTTATCCATGCGCGCGAAGGTGTAGGTGAAGTCATCGAGCAGGAGTTTGTCGCCGAAACGTTTGGTCACTCCTTCCGCTTCGAATATCTTTGAGCCTATACGTGATGCTTTGACAGAAAGCTGCACATTGGCTGTGGAATCTGTGGCAACCTGTTGCGACCTATGTTTGAGTTCGTAAAAATTATCGATACGGAATTTGGCTTTGCCGGCGCGTGCCTGCGGCTGGCGGCTCATCCATTCCTGCTCGCGTCGCAGCGTATTCCGCACTTTTGCCAATTCTCCTGTCAAGGCATTGATGCGCTCCTCGCGGCGGCGAAGATATTCATTGTAGTTGCCCTGATACGTAAAAATTCGGCTGAGGTCTATTTCAATTATCTTGTTGCAGATACGGTCAAGAAAATAACGGTCGTGAGTTACTAACAATAGGGTTGTGTTACCCCTGCCGAGTCGCTTTTCAAGCCATTCTATTGCTGCAATGTCAAGATGGTTGGTCGGTTCATCAAGAATAAGAAGGTCAGGGTCTGAAAGCAGTGCGCGTGCTATGGCAACACGTTTCTGCTGACCGCCTGACATACTCTCGATAGGCTGATTTACATCCGCAATGCCTAATTGGGTCAACATTCGTTCCGCTTCCGACGGGTCGAACTCACCACACGCCGTTATGGCTGTCGCACCTGAGCCTCCCAAGTGAGGCTTCTGCTCAACGTAGGCTACCTTGAGTCCGCTCCGGCGTATAATATTGCCGCTATCAGCCGATTCCTGTCCGGCAATTATACGGAGCATTGTGCTCTTGCCCGTACCGTTTTTAGCAATAAGACCTATCTTGTCTCCTTGATTTATGCCGAAAGTTACGTCAACGAACAGAAGTCGGTCGCCGTAACTTTTTGTTAGTTTATCAATTTGAAGATATGAAACAGGTGCCATATTTATTAGGGACGCTCGTTCCAGCGTTTCCCGACTGCATCAAGGACAAAGTCAAGCGTATAATCGCAATCCTTTGCCAGAAGAATGAAATCATTGAGTCCGGACTGGTTGAATTCTTCTTGTTTTAAAATTCTCAGCCTGTCCAATACATCAGGTTGGGTGAAACTTCCAAATCCGCGCTGAGTATATATGATGCCCATTCCGTCGAGTTCATCATACGCACGAATTATGGTTCGCGAATTGACGCCCAGTTTAAGCGACAGCTCACGAGTTGACGGAATTCGTTCACCCGGTTTCCATTCTCCGTTGCTTATCTGTCTGATACAATAGTCGGTAATTTGCCGGTAGATTGTCTGATTATTGTTATATTCCATCAATATTGTCCACATTTTATTGCGTGACAACACTTCATCAGCGCAAAGATAACATAAATTCCGCAAATAACCGTCATAATTCTGAATAAAAATTGAGTTTCGTTTGCAAAATTTACATCTAAACCTGTCATTGCCGCACAGAATCCCGTACAAAATGAAATCACGGCAGTACAAACCATGGTGCCGAAGTAGAATCCGGCAACCGCTAACAGCCCGTTGCGCATGGCATATTTTCCGTGCGTGCCGACCACACCCCACAGGCAACTCAAAGCCATGCCTTCCAGAAACAGGATTGAAAATGCAAATATCGATATCATATTCAACTCACCTGACCCTAAGAGCGCGGTGATGACATTTAGCTCCGGGTGATTGCTACCGAGAAAAAGATACGAGACCGTTGATGGAATTAATACAATCAGCGGAATAATTATGGTGACATACCCGATCATCACAATGCATTTCTCAAGCCCGAGCGCGGGAAGCATCGCCTGCAGTTCGCGACCCTTCGGTTTTGCAAAGACGAGTGCGGAACATCCAATCAGTACCGTCAGCAATGTCGATAGCATTTCAATGACGGTTCCTGATGCCTCATCTGTTATATATTTTACACAAAAGAGTATGAAGATTTCAAACAGGATAGCAATCGCGGCAAATGCAATCAGCTTCCTGCGTGTATAAGGCAGGTAAAAACGCCATACCATTGCAATGCGTGACCAGCTTGTGCGGTCTGTGTTTGAGAGAATTTCTGCCGACTTCATTTCTGGAGGATATTAAGGAGTTTTTCGTTTGATTTTCGGGTTGCCATATAAAGCATTTCGAAATTGATATCTGACCATTCATGGTTAGCTTTCGCCAAAACAAAGCGAAAGCTCCCAATCCACGGTTCGGCATATACGGCATCCTTTGGGACGGCGTCAGCCACACCAAAGTCAAGTTTTTCAAGGATATGGTCAATGGAAAGAGCGTATTGGAGCTTGCCGCTGCAGATATCAATAACTCCGTCGTAGAAGTTTTCAAGGTCATTGACCGAGTGGGTAGAAATAATGACGGTCTGTTCCGCGCTGACGCATGCTGCAATCATTTTACGGAGCAGTTGTTTTGCCTCGATGTCGAGTCCGTTAGCCGGTTCATCCAGTAACAAGACGGGTGTGCGGAGTGCCAGTGCATATGCTATCTTGGCTTTCTGCGCATTACCGGTCGATAGTTGGGATAGTGGAGTTGACGCGTCTGTTCCGAATGCGGCAAGATTGTCACAGAGTATTTGTGCATCAAAATTTGGATAAAAAGGTGCATGGACAGCCTCCATTTCCTTTATAGACCGCATCGGAAAGTCAATATTAACTCCGCTAATGAAGATTTTTGACTGGATAGACGGCAGTCTGTAGTATGTTTTTGCCCCGTCAATTAGGCATTCACCTTCGGAAGGTGTCAGTAGTCCGGCAATGAGATGGAGCAGGGTAGTTTTACCTGCTCCATTTTCTCCCATCAGTAGATGTATTCCCGGATTAATTATCGCATTAACATCTTGTATAGCAAAATTATGCTTTGATGATTTGTAGCGATAATTTAAGTTTTTTAGCTCTATAGTCATTATTTTACTGCTTCTATTGTGTAACCGGATTCTCTAAGCTGATTTAGCAGTCCTTTGTCACCGACAAGGTGACCGACGCCAACCGCAACGAATAGTGTTTCCTGTGGAAGTTTTTCTTTTAAGGTCTTTATCCACGCGTCGTTACGGTTAGTGAGAAGTCTCTTAATGTCATCCGGCTTCATATCGCTCGCTTTTAAAACGAGTTCTTCGATTTTGTCAAGGTCTTGGGCGTAGTATGCGGCAGCGAGAGCTTGAGCTTTTGCCACGGACTCATCATCCTTGTCAAGTGCTTCAACAAGGTCTTTAACTTGCTCGCTTATTGGATTACCCATCAGTAGTTTGAATTGTGACTCTACGCTTTCGAGCCCTTCGATTTTTTTGCCATTGGCTGAGGCAGCCTGCTGGATTGTCTGATCAAGCTGCTCGGTAGGGTTATATCCCGGAAATGCAACCATTGTCTGCAACATTGCCAACTGGGTTGACACCATTGCAGGTTTAAGCGGCTCGAACGCGGCTGTCGATAGTTGTTCTCCGGAATATTTTTCCAAGACCTTGTTTAGCTTTGTGATTTCCTCAGGAGTCATGACTTTTGATAGGGTAGAATCCGCGGGTGCCATGATATATTGCATGGTAACCTGTTGTATCTCCCCCGGGTTTGAAATCATATCGACTTCTCCCATCATAGTTTCAACGCTTTGAAGTGCTGATTTCGCACCTTGGATGCTGTCAAGCATCGCTATTGGAGCTACGTGATGAGTTCCGAAGATGTAACTGTCACCTTTTGAACCGTTGCCCGATACTTTCCAGAGCAGTTGAGCATTTGCTCCAACTGATGCCATCATAAGAATGGCTGCAATAACTAACTTTTTCATTGCTTTTTATGAGAATAAAATTTGATAAATTTGCGCTGTTGTGTTATGCTGATGTATGTAACTACAACGCAAAGGTACGGCGTTTGTTTGAAACAACCAAATTTTTTTGGTAAAAACTGAAAAAATTCGTAACTTTGCACAACTTTAGAATTATCACATACGCATATAAATATATGACAGAAGAAATCGAAGAAAAGTCAGGCGCAGACTACGGCGCAAGTTCAATTCAAGTGCTTGAAGGTCTCGAAGCGGTCCGTAAGCGTCCTGCGATGTATATCGGCGATATTTCAACCAAAGGTCTCCATCATTTGGTATATGAAGTAGTCGATAACTCGATTGACGAAGCTCTTGCAGGCTATGCTTCTCACATTGAGGTAATCATAAACGAAGATAATTCAATTACGGTAATTGACAACGGTCGAGGTATCCCCGTTGATATGCATGAAAAGGAAGGCAAAAGTGCTCTCGAGGTAGTTTTGACAGTCCTTCATGCCGGCGGTAAATTTGACAAGGGCTCATATAAAGTTTCCGGCGGTCTCCATGGTGTGGGCGTAAGCTGCGTGAACGCATTGTCAACCTATCTGCGTGCTGAAGTTCGCCGTAACGGCAAAGTATACATGCAGGAATACTCTTGTGGTAAGCCCACATCTGAGTTGCAGGTTATTGGAGAGTCCGACACAACCGGTACTACCGTAAGTTTTAAACCGGACGGCTCAATTTTTATTGATACTGTATATAACTATGACACTCTGGCAAACCGTCTGCGTGACCTCGCTTATCTTAATGCCGGAATTACGCTGACACTGACTGACAAGCGCGACCGTAACGCTGACGGTCAGGCACGCACGGAGACTTTCTTCTCCAAGACCGGTCTCGAGGAGTTTGTCCGCTATATCGACGCTTCTAAGGAACCGCTGATTGAACATGTAATTCATCTCGACACCGAGCGTCAGGGTATTCCGGTTGAGGTTGCATTGACTTATAATACATCCTTTAACGAAAATACCTACTCGTTTGTCAACAACATCAACACCATTGAAGGCGGTACGCATCTGACCGGTTTCCGTCGCGGACTGACCGCTACCCTCAAGAAGTATGCTGAGGATAATAAGCTGCTTGACAAACTTCAGAAGAACAAAATCGAGATTGATCCCGCTGACTTCCGTCAGGGTCTTACCGCCGTAGTCTCAGTCAAGGTCATGGAGCCTCAGTTTGAAGGTCAGACCAAGACCAAGCTTGGTAATAACGAAGTAATCGGCGCAGTTCAGACTGCAGTTGCCGAAGCTCTTCGCGATTATCTTGAGGAACATCCTAAGGAAGCCAAAACCATTATTGACAAGATTGTCCTTGCAGCGACCGCACGCCATGCCGCCTTCAAGGCACGTACCGAGGTTCTGCGCAAATCGCCGCTTGCCGGTGCCGGACTTCCCGGTAAACTTGCCGATTGCTCAAGCCGTATTGCGGAGGATTGCGAGCTCTTCATTGTCGAAGGTGATTCGGCAGGCGGTTCAGCTAAGCAAGCGCGTGACCGTCGTTTCCAAGCCATCCTTCCCATCCGTGGTAAAATCCTCAATGTTGAGAAAGCTATGGAACATAAGGTGTTTGAAAATCAAGAAATCACCGCCCTGTTCCGCGCAATGCGTGTCACCATCGGTACGGATGAGGATAAAAACGAAGTGAATATCAGCAAACTCGCATATCACAAGATTATTATCATGACCGATGCTGATGTCGATGGTTCCCATATCGACACACTTTTGATGACATTCTTCTTCCGCCGTATGCGTCCTATCATCGAGCAGGGTTATCTGTATATCGCATCTTCGCCGCTCTATAAGGTAAGCAAGAGCAAGAGCGACAAGAGCGAGAAGATTTACTGCTGGAATGATTTCCAGCTTCGTCAGGCTATTGAGAAGTTTGGAGCCGGTGCGCAGGTTCAGCGTTATAAAGGTCTTGGTGAGATGGATGCCAAAGAACTTAAGGAGACTACTATGGATCCTGAAAACCGTATTCTCAAACAGGTCAATATCAGCGATGCTGCTGAGGCAGACAGAATCTTCTCCATGCTTATGGGCGAGGATGTCGCTCCCCGTCGTGACTTTATTGAAGCAAACGCGCATTACGCCAATATTGACGCGTAAGTCTTACGCTTATAACATTAAGACTCCCGTTTTTCAACAAAATGGGGGTCTTAATTGTTAATTTTTTGAAAAAACGTTCAAATGTTTAACTTATGAATCATAACCAAGCAAAAATACATCGGCTGATTGCTGACTATATGCAGCAGCAAAAGAATAACACGTTTAATTATAAGCAGGTCTCGGCGGCAATAGGAGCCAAGACGCCTGCCAAGCAGCGTATAGTAGCATTGCAGTTGGCTGAAATGGCGTTCGATGGCGAAATAATTGAGGTTTCGCCCGGAAAGTATAAGGTTCCGGCACGTTCCAATTTCATGAGCGGTACATTTGTACGTCGCTCCAACGGCAAGAACTCTGTTGTTACAGATGTTGACGGCGAAAGCATTGCCGTTGCCGAGCGTAATTCCATGCATGCACTCAACGGTGACCGCGTGAAAATATCTGTTGCTGCCGCTCGTCGTGGTGCAGAACCTGAAGCAGAAGTAGTTGAAATCATCGAGAAAGCTGACCAGCGTTTTGTCGGTGTGCTTAAAGTTGAGCGTGCATATGCCTTGCTGAGTACTGATTCTAAGTTTCTCGCTACCGATATTTTTATACCTAAAAACCGTCTGAAAGGAGGAAAAAGCGGCGATAAGGCGGTGGTCCGGATTACGAGCTGGCCCGAACACGCCAATATGCCTCAGGGTGAAGTTATTGACGTCCTTGGCAAGGAGGGCGAAAACAATACCGAGATACACGCTATATTGGCTGAATATGGTCTCCCGTACCGCTATCCTGAAGCAATCGAGCGTGCTGCTAAGAAGATTACTGACGGAATCACCCCTGAGGAAATAGCCTGTCGCGAAGACATGCGCGATGTGCTTACTTTCACCATTGACCCGAAAGATGCGAAGGATTTTGATGATGCTTTGTCAATCCGCACTCTTCCTAACGGTCACTACGAGGTTGGCGTGCATATTGCGGATGTGACCCACTATGTTCATCCGGACACCGCGCTCGACAAGGAAGCATACAAGCGCGCTACTTCCGTTTATCTCGTAGACCGCGTCGTTCCTATGCTCCCCGAACACCTCAGTAACGGGGTTTGCTCGCTGCGTCCTAACGAAGAGAAGCTGACATTCAGCTGTATATTCGAGATGGATATTGAAGGCAAGGTTTATAAGGAACGTATAGCCAAGACGGTTATACTTTCAGACCGCCGTTATGCATATGAGGAAGCGCAGGAAGTGATTGAGACCGGACAAGGTGATTATGCCGAGGAGCTTCGCATTTTGAATACAATAGCTCAGAATTTAAGGACAGAAAGACTTAAAAAGGGAGCTATGGAGTTTGACCGTGCAGAGGTGAAGTTTGACCTTGCGCCTGACGGTACTCCTGTCGGTGTATATTATAAGGTGTCGAAAGAGGCAAATAAGCTGGTCGAAGAGCTAATGCTGCTTGCCAACCGTACTGTCGCGAAGGTAATCGGCGACCCCGGTACTCGCAAGAAACCTAAAGCGTTTGTCTATCGCATTCACGACAAACCGGATCCCGTAAGGTTGGCAGACTTGGCATCTCTTGCCGCCAACTTCGGTTATAAGATTAAGACACAGGGAACGCCCAGGGAGATTAACCGCTCTATTAACCGGATGCTTGAGGAAGTAAAGGGTAGGGGTGAAGAAAATCTTCTTTCCACTTTGGCAATCCGCTGTATGGCAAAAGCGGTTTATTCCGCCAACAATATAGGTCACTATGGTCTATGTTTTGATTATTATACCCACTTCACTTCGCCCATACGACGCTATCCGGACATGATGGTTCACAGACTGCTTGCCAAGTATCTGGTAGGAGGTCGTTCTGTAAGTCTCGAAAAACTTGATGAAGAGTGTGAACATTGCAGCAAGATGGAGCAGACCGCCGTTAATGCCGAGCGTTCATCAATCAAGTATAAGCAGGTTGAGTTCTTGAGTTCGCGTATTGGCGAGGAGTTTGCCGGTGTGATTACCGGAGTGACCGAGTGGGGGCTTTACGTAGAGCTTAGCGAAAATATGTGTGAGGGTCTTATTCCGGTGCGAGACCTCGCTAATGATTATTATAATCTTGATGAGAGAAACTATCGTCTCGTTGGTGAACGCACGGGCATGAGCTATCGTCTTGGCGATGAAGTGGTCGTGCGTGTGGCACGCGCCGATGTTCAGCGTCGATTGCTCGATTTTGTGCCTGTTGCCGATATGGGCAATGGTCTCGAAAATCCGGAGGCGCATAAGGCTAAGCCCCGTAAGCGCGAGCACAAGCGTACAGGCTCACGCCGCAAATAATATAGGGGAAGTCCGGCTCCAGCCTTGGGTGGCATTCCTTGTTTCCAATGTCAGGAGTTTTCCGGTATATCCCGCAAGTTTTTCGCGCAGGTCGGCTATCAGGTCGGCCTGCGATTTTATTCCTGAGAGTTTTAGCTGAAGCAGACGGCGTCCGAGATGATAGACTGTTACAAAGATTGAGTCGGATGAGGAGTACATGGGATTTATGGTTTATAGTTTAGGGGGTTGTCTAATCTGATTGCAAAGTTAGCGATATGGTGGGCAATATATTTGCCCGATGGTGTTAAGAATTGAAAATTGGAATGCCTTTTATTTGTTTAATGTCATAATGATTGCTAAATTTGCACAAACCAATCATACATCTAACTCTTAATATCTAATGCATATATTTCAGACCGCAAATATTTCTATGATAGTTGCGATTGTCAGTGCCTTTCTTATCAGTCTGTTCCTCACCGGGCTGATAATTCCGAAAATACTCTTGATTGCTTATCGAAAAAAGTTGTTTGACGAGATTGATGAGCGAAAAATACACCATGGCAAGGTTCCTCGTCTTGGAGGCATAGCTTTTGTCCCGGCAATAATATTATCCTTCTCTTTGATTAAAGGTGTTTCATTGCTGCCTCAGTTTGCTGATTTCCTTCCTGTCATGTCTCCCGATACCGAACGTGCCATTCTTTTCTCTCTATGTGGTGTCATGATATTGTTTCTTGTAGGAATATGCGATGATTTGATTGGAGTTATGTATCGCGCTAAGTTTGTAGGTCAGATTATCTCTGCGTGTCTTATGGTGCTTGGCGGTGTATGGATAGCTAATCTTCATGGCTTTTGCGGCGTTTATGAATGGTCAGACATATGCGGATGTATGCTTACGCTCCTTGTGTGCGTATTCTTTGTGAATGCTATAAACCTTATTGATGGTATCGATGGATTGGCAAGCGGATTGAGCAGTGTGGCTTTGCTGTTCTATGGCATTGTCTTTGCTCTGAATGGCGATGTATATAGCGCGATGATAGCGTTTGCTTCGCTCGCTGCACTGATTCAGTTCTTCTACTATAATGTGTTTGGAAATCCAGCCTGCGGCAAAAAAATATTTATGGGAGATACTGGCGCGATATGCATTGGTTTTATATTGACCTATCTTTCCATCGGTATTACGCGTATCGATAGTTTCTCATTTATGAATGCTAATCCTATAGTTGTGGCTTTTGCTCCGATGCTGGTCCCGTGCCTTGATGTAGTGCGGGTATTTTTCACTCGAATACGTAATGGAGTCAGTCCATTCAGTCCTGACAGAACGCATATCCACCATAAGATGCTTAATCTTGGAATGTCGACACCTCACGCAATGGTCAGCATCCTTCTGATTTCAGTCGTGTTTATTGTCGTCAATGTGATTCTTTCGAATTGGATTAACTCCGGATATATCCTGTTAGGTGATTTAATTATATGGATTGCCTATAACAGATACTTGTCTGCGCGAATTAAGCGGCGAAGTTGCGTCAACTGACCTTTGCGTAACGCCGACAGCATTCTCCTCTCTCCTCCTTTTTAAATACACAATTAAATCTTAAATGCGAAAAAAGTACTTATTTCTATTTATTCTTTTATGTTTTGTATGCGGTTTTGCCCGAGCTGAAGCTGAAAAGCTTCTACCGTCCGGAACGTTACCTGTACTTTATATAAATACTATTGATAATACCCCCGTAGACCAGAGGGAATACTATGTTGATGCAACGGCATGGTTCGATGCTTCGATGACTGATGAGTTTGAATCTCTCGGAACTCCGGAAGAACCTCTGGTACTTGGCATACGCGGTCGAGGAAATGCTACATGGACTCAGCACGACCAAAAGCCGTATAAGCTCAAATTTGATAAAAAGCAGTCCATCATGGGTTACAACAAGAGTAAGCATTTTGCCTTACTTCACCTTCGTGGAGCTCCTACGGCTTATTTTCATGAACCATTGGCGTTTTGTGCTGCCAAGCTTCTGGGAGATGAGTGGGTACCGTCATGCAAGCCATGTGAGGTAGTTTTAAACGGTGATTATGTAGGATTATATTTCTTGACTGAAACCGTAAGGGTTGAAGAAACCAGAGTGAATATCTCCAACCAGCCGGATTTGCAGGATGATATTGACATAATTGACAGCGGATGGTTGGTTGAGATTGACAATAATTATGATGAGTGTCAGACAATATTGACTGAACCGAGCGGACGTGACCTGAAATTGACATTTCATAGTCCTGAGGTGCTTTCCGATTCTCAGTTGGAGTATATTGAGAATGCCTTTAATTCCATTATTGCATGTGTTAACGATGAGGAAGGCGGAGAGGATTGGCTTGACCTTGTCGACGTACATTCTGTTGCCCGACATTATATATTGAATGAAATAATGCAAAACTATGATGGGTTTTGTGGTAGTTTTTTCCTTCATAAGGATAAAGAGACCAAATGGGTTATAGGTCCGGCATGGGATTATGGCTCGTGTCTATTCTATGATGGAGTTGAGTCTTCATATCTTAAACGATATGAAAGTAATGAAGGTCCGTTTTTGATTAGGGAAATGTTAAATAGTGCTTCGCTCCGAATGATTGTTCTTGAGGAGTGGGAAGATTTTTATGCTAACGGAACAGACTGGATAGATGATGTGGCAAATGATTGGGCAGATAGGATTGCTGTTGCTGGAGACTGCAGCAATCAGCTATGGGGTTTCTCCGATATTATGTATTGGCGCAGGGATGCAGTTATTAGTAGATTGAAAACCAATATTGAATGGTTTAACGACTATGTTCGCTCCGAGGATTTTAAAGGGTGGATGTTCTCTGATATAAAGAGTATCGGAGCGGATGCATGGATGAATGATGAAATATATGATATTATGTGACGGAAAGTTCATAATCCGCGAAACGGAGTTTATGTTTCGAATGGCCGCAAGTTTGTTGCACGGGGGCAATAAACAGAACCTATTTTCCGTTATTGGTTTGTAATGATAAAGAAACTGATAACATTGATTGTCGGAGTAGTTTTCTGCTCGGTCTGCATTTCGGCGCAGGAGGGCGGTTCAACTGCTTATAATTATCTTGATATCAGCGGCTCTACCAGAATCTATGGACTCGGTGGTGTCAATATATCGCTTATCGACCCCGATGATGTTATGGCGACCGACCAGAACCCCGCTCTTGCCGGTCCGGAAATGAGTCGGGGAATCGGGATAGGATATATGCGTTATGTAGGCGGTTCCAACTTTGCCAATGCCAAATATATCGGAGCTGCCGGCTCGAACGGAGCGTGGGGTGTAGGTCTTCACTATTTTGGATATGGTTCGGTCAAGGAGGCACTGCCTGACGGAACTGTTGTAGGAACATTCTCTCCATCTGATGTATCTTTCTCAGGTATGTATAGCCATGACCTCGGTCGCAACTGGAGGGGTGGTTTTGCCGTAAAGTTCCTGTATAGCTCATATCATAGCCATACAGCTCTTGCCATTGCAACTGATCTTGGCGTTAATTGGTATGATGAGGAGCATGATTCTTCTCTCTCCTTCACGGTAAGCAACCTTGGCGGTCAAGTCAAAAAATTTATTGATCGAAGAGACCATCTGCCGGTTGATGTGCGCATCGGTTGGACCAAAGGATTGGGAACATCTCCAATTAGCCTCAACATCACCGCATGGAATCTAACCAAGTGGCATCTGCCATATTGGGACAATGGTGACGGAACGAAAGACCCGGTTAAAAAAGATGGATTTGTAAGTAATCTGTTCCGCCATCTCGTTTTTGGTCTTGAATGGAAGCCAAACGATCGCTTTTATGCGGATTTAGGATATAATTATAAAACATCTACGGATATGTCTACATATTCGCGTAATTTTCTCAGCGGATTCTCTATCGGAGCCGGACTGCGTGTCCGAGCCTTCGGTGTCGGTGTCGCCTTTGCGCAACCTCACAGGAGTGCCGCTACATTCATGTTGAACATAACTACTAATCTCTATGACTTTTAGTGATTTGAAACCCATAATTATTGCCATTGACGGCTTTTCTTCATCAGGCAAGAGCTCTATGGCTAAGGCTTTAGCCCGCAAAATTGGATATCGTTATATTGATACCGGTGCTATGTATCGTGCCGTTACATATTATGCTATGTCTGCCGGACTGATTGCTCCTGACGGTATGGTCAATGAAGAGGAACTGATTGCCGCATTGCCGGGACTTGATATTGATTTTAAGGTAATGCCTGACGGGCAGCATACTACCTTGAACGGCAATGACATTGAAAACGCTATCCGATCTCTTGAAGTAAGTGCATATGTCAGCACCATAGCGGCTATTCCTGCCGTGCGCCATGACCTTGTGAAACGTCAGCAGGTTTATGGACGCCAGAAGGGCATAGTTATGGATGGACGCGATATCGGCACAACGGTTTTTCCGCAGGCAGAGCTGAAGATTTATGTCAATGCACCTGCCGAAGTTCGCGCTGAGCGTCGATATAAGGAATTGACCGATAAGGGCGTGGAAACCACTTATGAAGAAGTGCTTGAAAATGTGCGTCATCGTGACCACATTGATTCTACCCGCTCCGAGAGTCCGCTCCGCCGTGCTGATGATGCTATTGACCTCGATAACGGACACATGACAATAGATGAGCAGAACGAGTGGCTCATTGAACAGTATAAACGTGTTGCCTCAAAGTGAGAACCGTTGAGATTGATTCGGGTAGCGGCTTCTGTTTCGGTGTGACAGCGGCTATTCGCAAGGCAGAGGAGGAGCTTGCCAAGGGTACTCCTTTGTATTGTCTTGGCGATATTGTCCATAATTCCGATGAGGTTGATCGTCTCAGACGCAAGGGACTGGTCACTATCAGCCATGATCGTATGGCTGAGCTTCATGATTGCAAGGTTCTGCTGCGTGCTCATGGTGAGCCTCCTTCGACTTACGAACTTGCGCGTCGGAACAACATCGAAATCATTGATGCAACTTGTCCGGTGGTTCTCAAGCTTCAGCAGCGTATCAAGAAGGCTTGGTCATCGCCCAATCCTCCGCAAATTGTTATTTACGGAAAGGCAGGTCATGCCGAGGTTAACGGACTGGTAGGTCAGACCGACGGCAATGCTATTGTCGTTGAGACCGAAGCGGACCTTGCCAAGGTAAATCCGTCGAAAACCACTCATCTTTACTCCCAGACAACCAAAAGTCTCGACGGTCTGAAACATATTGGGTCGGAATTGGGAAAATATCTATCGCCTGAGGTTGAATTTTACTCTTTTGATACGATTTGTCGTTCTGTGGCTCATCGTGTCGACAATCTACGCGATTTCGCTTCGCGCCATGACGCTATTATCTTCGTGGCGGGGCGCAAAAGCTCAAACGGTAAGTTCCTTTTTGATGAGTGTCGGGCAGCAAATCCGCGGACTCTGTTTATCTCCGCCCCTGATGAATTGGATATCCATCAGCTCGATGGTGTGAAATCTGTAGGAATTTGCGGAGCCACGTCTACTCCCCGTTGGCTTATGGAGCAAGTTAAAGAACGTATATGTTAAGAAGCATAATGAAAAGGTATATTTATATAATTATTCTGTCTTTTATGGCGATCATGACCTCTTGTTCGCATAAAGAAGAGGTGATTGAGAACGTTACTCAGGCAACTGAGCGTGGTCAGTCTGATGCGCAAGCTCTGCTAAATATTTCGACTGATAATGTTCGTGAACTTCATTCGGCTCTCCTTTCCGTTAAGGCGCGCGAGTGGGAAATGAGGCGTGAGGGTAAAGACCCGTCTGCCGATGCATATATTAACGCATTCAAGGAATATCTTGCCGGAAATAATAAGGCTCTGGCTGATGAAATTTTTTAGCATATGATTTATCCTCGAAGTTTCGAGTCTAAAATAGGTTTTGCGTCCGTTCGTGACGCTGTCAAGTCAAAATGTCTTACCGCTCCGGGTGCCGATTTGAGCACGGAGCGGATTGCGTTTACGTCTGATTTTCAAATGTTGCGTTCCGAGCTGGAGGCTACGGCTGAAATGCTTGCCATTGAGCGCGCCGGTGACTCCTCTGAACTACCTATAGGGCGCGTTTCCGATCTTCGTGACGCTCTTGCTTCGGTTCGCATTGAAGGAACTTTCCTTACGGCAGATGATTTGCGCCGTGTGCGCGATACCCTCGAAGCGATATCCGCCATCAGTCGCTTCTTTCGTCGAGAGGATGCATCAGAACAATATCCTCGTTTGTCGTTCCGGACTGAGCCGCTTATGGATTTCCCCGAGTTGGTGCGAGCCATTGACCGTGTGATTGACCGTTACGGTAATGTTCTTGATTCCGCATCGCCTGAACTTGGCGATATCCGCCGTCAGCTCGCTTCTGCGTCCGGTGCCATTGCTGCTGCCATGCGTCGTGTGCTTGCTTCGGCGGTTGCTGCCGGATTGGTTGAGGCTGATGCTGCTCCGAGTGTGCGCGACGGGCGGATGGTTATCCCCGTATCGCCGATGAACAAGCGTAAGATTCAGGGCATTGTTCACGATGAGTCAGCATCGGGTAAGACTGTATTTATAGAGCCCGCTGAGGTGGTGCAGACCAACAATCGTTTGCGTGAACTTCAGATGGAGGAACGTCGCGAGATTGCGCGTATTCTGACTGTCCTGACTGCAGAACTGCGTCCGTACATTCCTGACATCGTAGACTCATATAATATTGTCATTGAGCTGGACTTTATCCACGCAAAGGCAATGTTTGCTGCTGAAGTAGGAGGTACTTTGCCTCATTTGGCGGAGAAGCCGGAGCTTGAACTTTACCATGCCTGTCATCCGGGACTCCTTATGTCTTTGCGTGCGCAGGGAAAGGAGATTGTTCCTCTCGATATTCATCTTACGCCGGAGAGGCGACTATTGATAGTTTCCGGTCCCAATGCCGGCGGTAAGTCTGTGACGCTTAAAACCGTCGGGATGGTTCAGTATATGACCCAGTGTGGATTGTTGCCCACGGTATATGAGAACAGCCATATAGGTATCTTCGAGAATATATTTATTGACATAGGCGATGACCAGTCTATTGAGAATGACTTGTCGACATACTCCTCCCATCTTACCCACATGAAGCATTTCATGCAGAAGGGTGGGCGAGAGACTCTTGTTCTCATAGATGAATTCGGTGGAGGCACAGAGCCGCTTATAGGTGGCGCGATTGCTCAGGCTATCCTTGCCCGTTTTGCTGAAAAGGGAATGTGGGGCGTAATCACTACCCATTATCAGAACCTTAAGCAGATGGCGGAGACAACTCCGGGGTTGGTCAATGGCTCGATGCTCTATGACCGTCAGCGTATGGAACCTATGTTTAAGCTGATGGTCGGTACTGCAGGCTCATCGTTCGCACTCGAAATTGCGCGCAAAATCGGACTGCCTGATGAGATTATTAATAGTGCCAAGGAGATTGTCGGCTCTGATTATGTCAACATGGACAAATATCTGCTCGACATTGCGCGTGACCGCCGGTATTGGGAAAATAAGCGTATGCAGATTCGCCAAAAGGAGAAAAAACTCGAGAATACGCTTCAGGAATACGAAAATGATGCGCAGACCCTCAGGGAGCGTCGACGCGAGATTATTGCTGATGCCAAGGAAGAGGCGCGCAAGATTATCGAAGGTTCTAATGCCGCTATTGAGCGCACAATTCATGAAATCCGTAAGGCTCAGGCAGAAAAAGAGCAGACACGCGAACTAAGACAGAAATTAAAGGCGGAGCAGGCTCAGACGCGTGATGCCGACCCGGAACATCCATTGCTGAAAAAGGCTCCTAAGGCAAAGAAACCGAAAGTGGCTCCACAGTCTGCAGCGCAGAGACCCATCGCGGTTGGTGACTATGTTAAGCTCGCAGGTCAGAATGTTCCCGGCGAGGTACTTGCTATTGACGGAAAGAATGCTACGGTAAGTTTCGGAATGTTGAAAACCATTGTTAAACTTGACCGTCTTACACATACATTGCAGAAGCCACAGAGCGGAGTGACCGCGCCGAGTCAGGTCTCGGTCGTTGCACAGGAGCAGCAGCGCGAACGTCGGTTAGACTTCAAGCAGGAAATTGACGTGCGCGGAATGCGTGCCGACGAGGCACTTCAGGCTGTAACGTATTTCATTGATGATGCAATCCGTTTCAGCTGTCATCGCGTAAGAATTCTGCATGGTACCGGAACCGGAGCATTGCGTCAAGCCATCAGAGGCTACCTTGCCACTGTTACGGGTGTCACACATTTTGCCGATGAGGATGTCCGTCTGGGTGGTGCCGGAATTACCGTCGTCTCACTCGACTGAAATAGGCTGCTTATACGGATTCAAGCGCGAGAATGGACTGGAGTATGTCAACCGCCTGTTCGACTGTGCTGACCGAATCGACATAGAGTGACCGTCGCTCTGAATGAGTGCGGAAATGAACATGCTGAGGGTTTGATGCCGCATAATTCAGTATGCGTCCGAACATTGGACTCTGATAGTATGCCTTATTCGAATCATCTACAAAGTAGAGATACATCTTGCCTTGTTTCAGCGCGACTTTCTCTATGCCAAGTTGGCGGGCGAGTCTGCGCAGGCGAGGCACACGCAGCAATTCTGCCGCTTGATGCGGAATTTTGCCAAAACGGTCTCGCAGACGGTCAGAAAAGGCTTTGAGGTCAAGCTCGCGCTCTATTCCGTCAAGTTCCTGATAGAGGGCGATGCGTTCGCGGTCTTGCGGAACGTAGTCTGCCGGCAGCAAGAGTTCCATATCTGATTCTATGACGCAATCTGCCACGAAATCCTGCTGCTCTTCATCAATGTCTTTGAATTCATCGGCAAATTCTTCGGTACGTAACTCTGTTACAGCCTCTTTAAGGATTCGTTGATATGTTTCGTAGCCCAAATCGGCAATAAAACCGCTTTGCTCCGCTCCGAGCAGATTGCCCGCACCACGAATGTCGAGGTCTTGCATTGCTATGTGTATGCCGCTGCCGAGGTCCGAGAAACTCTCAATGGCTTGCAGGCGGCGGCGTGCTACGGGCGTAAGTGAGGCTCCCGGAGGAACGGCAAGATAACAGAAAGCCTTGCGCGCGGAGCGACCAACACGTCCGCGGAGCTGGTGAAGTTCACTTAATCCGAAATTCTGGGCGTTATATATAATTATTGTGTTGACATTCGGCATATCTATACCGCTTTCAATGATGGTGGTTGAGAGCAGTACGTCATAATCGTGGGCGGCAAATGCAACTATTTCTTTTTCAAGCTTCTCCGGTGGCATCTGTCCGTGACCGACAACTGTGCGCGCGTCAGGAACAAGTCTTCTAACCGTATTTTCAAGATTATACAACCCTTCAATGCGGTTGTTGACAATGAATACCTGACCGCCGCGGCTCAACTCGAAATTGATTGCGTCGGCAAGCAGTTCATCGGTCATGCTGCAGACATTGGTCAATATCGGATAACGGTTGGGCGGAGGTGTGGTGATGGCACTGAGGTCGCGCGCCCCCATCAGCGAGAACTGCAGAGTGCGCGGTATCGGCGTTGCACTCATGGTAAGTGTGTCAACGTTAACTTTAAGCTCTTTCAGTTTTTCCTTTACGGCGACACCGAATTTTTGTTCCTCATCGACAACCAAGAGACCGAGGTCCTTAAACTTTACCGACTTGCCTATAAGTTTATGTGTACCGACAATAATGTCTATCTTGCCGTCGGCAAGGTTCTGCAGTATTTCCTTGGTTTGCTTGGGCGTGCGCGCACGGCTTAGATAGTCAACCTTTACGGGGAAGTCTTTCAATCGGTTCTTGAATGTCTCGTAATGCTGATATGCCAGTACGGTTGTCGGAACGAGTACAGCCGTCTGTTTTCCGTCGACCGCCGCCTTGAATGCCGCTCTGATAGCGATTTCGGTTTTGCCGAAACCGACATCGCCGCATATCAGTCTGTCCATGGGTCGTGGTGACTCCATGTCGGATTTTACGGCTTTTGTGGCGGTAAGCTGGTCAGGCGTGTCTTCATATATGAAGCTTGCCTCGAGTTCCTGCTGTAGATATCCGTCGGGTGAGAATTGGAAACCCTGTTCCTGACGCCGGCGCGAGTAGAGCGATATGAGGTCGCGCGCAATGTCCTTGAGTTTGGACTTTGTTCGCTCTTTCATCTTGTTCCATGCTCCGGTTCCAAGTTTGTTTATGCGTGGCTCAACACCCTCTTTGCCGCGATATTTGCTCAGTTTGTGCAGGGAGTGGAGCGAAACAAAGATTGTGTCGCCATTAAGATACGTCAGTTTTATCATTTCCTGCATCTTTCCGTTGATGCCGGCGGTTCTGACCAGTCCTGCGAATTTGCCTACGCCATGGTCTGAGTGGACAATGTAGCCACCCGGTTCGATTGATGACAGCTCCTTCAGGCTGAGTGCCAGCTTGCCGGAACGCGCGCGGTCACTCTTGAGCGAATATTTATGGAAACGGTCAAAAATCTGGTGGTCTGTAAAGACACAGCATTTTGTCAGATGGTCAACAAATCCCGCATGGAGCGTTCCGATTATCGGAATGAAGTTGATGTTGTCGCCTCGTTCCGCAAATATAGACTTAAGGCGTTCATGCTGTTTGGGGCTGTCAGACAGAATATATATTGAGTAGCCTTCCTCCTCCAGTCGGGTAAATTCTTGACCGATAAGATCGAAATTCTTATGATAAATCCCTTGGGGGGAACATTTGAAATCAAGTTGAGCGGACGCGAGCGGCGGAATCTCCGAGTCTGTATATATAAGGTGTCTAAAAGTCTTAAACTGCTCGGTAAATGCTTCGGCATCGATTAGTTGTTTCATCGCTTCGGAGTCTCCGTCGCCTGCATGGGCGGCAAAAGCTGAGAAACTTTCGGAGCAGACGTTGCTCAGACGGTCAAGCACAAAGTCTGCGGAATCATGCATGGCAATAACCGTCGAGCTATGTAGAAAATCAGTCAGTGCGCCACCGGATGCCTGTTCACCTATGTTGGCGGTAATGTCAATTGCCTGTAATTTTGCTTCGGAAAGTTGCGTTTCAATGTTAAAACGACGGATTGAGTCTATTTCATCGCCGAAAAAGTCAATTCGGAACGGCATTTCAGAATTAAACGCAAACACATCAAGAATTGAACCGCGAACAGCAAAATGCCCCGGTTCATAGACATAGTCCTCCTCCTGAAATCCGTTTGTGCGCAACCATTTTTTTGTTTCAGACAGACTTACCGTCTCTCCCGTAGCAATGTGCAGAGTGTGGTCACCTACTTGTTTGGGTGACGGAACGCGTTCTGCTAAAGCCTCAGGATAAGTGACGAGAAATTTAAGTCCGGAATCCTTATCATAAAGTTTGTTTGTCGCCTCTACGCGCAAAATTTGCGATGGCGGGTCCGGCTGACCGTATTTTATATGTCGTTTGAAACCGGATGGGAGGAAGGTCACAGCATCTTCCCCGCATAGACGGGTAAGATCGTGGAAAAGATATCCTGCATCATCGGCGTTATCGGCAACAATTACCATAGGCTGGCGGCGCGCAGTTTGCGAGAGCATTACAGCCGTGGCTGAACCGGCAAGTCCGTAGACTCCAACTGTGCGCGAGTCTGTCAACGCCGTGCGCAACGCTTTGGTGCGACCTTGCGCCTCCGGCAATTTTATAATTGAAGATATTGTAGGCTCCATTACTTGGAAAGGAGTTTGTTATATTCTTCAGGATTTTCAAGAATTTCTATCGCTTTCACCAACGGACGGTTAAATCGCAGGGTTGCTTCGATTGAACCGGCGCGGTCATAGTAGCGCGCCACGATTGCATCAGAAAGTATATAGCTGATACCTTCGCGATTGTTTTCGAGATCTCGCTTCATGTCCGGCTTAAGTGAGTTTTCAAGAGCCTCGATATTCGCTTTTACCTCATCGGTAAGATAACCTTCATCTTCAATGATTTTTTGGAGCGATTCCAACGCTTTCGGATACGTTTTTTCAAATTTCAGGTCTTCCGGTTCAATAAATTTGACAAATTCATTAAAAATGGTGTCTGTTATCTCAAATTTATTAGCCGGCGCGATGGTAGGATGTTCTGCCGCATATTTTGTGGCAAAGTCAACTTCATAACTGCCGGTCTGAATAGTGTAAAGCAGTCTGTTTGACTTCATGGGTTCGGCTTTGATATCTGGCGTGATTCCGCCTCCATCGCGCACCTCGCGTCCGTGAATGGTGCGGTAGACGTTTGTAAGGGAATCGGGCGTGCGTGCTACGGAGCCATCCTCATTGCGACGGCTATAATCGATTGCCTGAATGAGTCGACCCGACGGAATATAATATTTAGCAACTGTGATTTTAACCATAGCGTCATATGGTAGCTGACGCGATGTCTGGACAAGTCCTTTACCATAAGAGCGGTTGCCGACTATTACGGCGCGGTCAAGGTCCTGCATGGCACCCGCAACAATTTCCGCACTCGACGCAGAATTGCCATCAATCAGTATTGCAAGCGGCAATTTTGGCGCAATGGGTTTGTGTTCGGTCTTGTAAATTTTTTCCTCCGACGCATTTCGTCCGCGTGTACGCACAACTTCAGTGCCCTTCGGTACGAATAGACCTACAATCTCTACCGCACTCTCAAGCAGACCGCCCGGGTTGCCTTGCAAATCAAGGACAAGGGATGTAGCTCCCTGTTCCATCAGATGGTTAAGTGCATTCTTTACTTCAGAAGGAGCTTTGTCGGTAAAAGAACTCAAGGATATGTAGCCTACGTTATTGTCCTTGCCTGTAAGACCATAGAAAGGAACGGCGGGAGTCTTGATTTTTTCTCGCGTTATCTGGAAGGTTAACAAAGAGTCTGTGGCGTAGGGGCGCATAACATCGACGCTGATAGTAGTGCCGGGTGTGCCTCGAAGCAGGTCACTGACCTGAGCAACAGTGTGAGTCGGCGTAATCTGCGCAGTGTCTATCCTGAGGATTACATCACCGGCTTTCACTCCTGCTTTCTTCGATGGAGTTCCAGCATATGGTTCCGAAAAACGGATGCGTCCATCGCGTCCTTTATTGATTATGGAACCCACGCCGCCATACTCGCCGGTTGCCATGCGTGAAAGCTCTTCCGTGTCTTCCTGTGCGAAATACTGAGTGTACGGGTCAATCTCATCGAGCATATATGTTATGGCAGTATTTATTGCCTTTTTTGCGTCGAGTGAGTCAACATAATTCATCTGAACCTCTTTAAACAGTGAGGTGAAAATATCGAGGCTTTTCGCGATTTCAGACTTGTTGCTACGCAGTTCGGCAAACATTGAAGGGACGCCTGCCGCTACTGCCAATGTCAGTGCTATATATTTTTTCAGTTTCATATTCTCTTTATTTCAATAGGAGTGGATGGTGAAGATTCACAGTTTGAATAGTCAAGGGCAGTGATGACGTAACATCCCTGCCGCTTTGCGGAAAACTCCGGTTTATATGTAACACACAGGATTGCCGCCGGGTTCTCTATATCAATCCGGTCAGGAGAGTCAAAACGGTAAACAACCCAACGTCTTGCCGCCTTGTCGGTCTCCCATGTGATTTTGCTACCGACTGCCTTTGGATTGGGCTGAGTGGCGGGTTCAACATTTTTCCATAAATATTCCGGCACGAGTGCCTTGTGGCGATATGCGCCCGATTTAAGTCCGTCTGTAATCTTATGAAGCGATGCCGCATACCACCAGCAGTGACCTTTTACATCTTCCGAGTCAGTTTCAGACGCCAATTTTAATTTTGGCTCTAATTCATTGAATTTTTCAATTTTTTCAGCGTCCTGACCTATATAAATATGTCGTCCGTTTCCATTTTTTGACCACCAATGACATAAAACATCGTAAGGTGCAGCTTTATGTTCGCGTTCCCAGTATAATTGTGGAATCTGGTAGTCAATGAGTCCTTCCGCCGCCCAGCGAGGCACGTCGGCATAGAGGTCATCGTAATTCTGCAATCCGCGTGTCGCGCTGCCGCGCGGGTCTGAGGTTGAGTTGCGCCATATTCCGAACGGACTTATTCCGAACCGGACCCAAGGCTTGATTTCCGCAATGGTATGGCTAACCTGTTCGATAAGCATATCGACATTCTTGCGACGCCAGTCCTCGCGGCTCAACTTACTTCCGGAACGGCGGTAAGCATTACCGTCGGGATACTCAGTCTTTGGAATGGGGTAGGGATAGAAATAATCATCAAAGTGGATGCCGTCAATATCATAACGGCTTACGATATCGGCTACAATCTTGCAAATGTGGTCGCGGTTAGCTTTAAGCGACGGTTCAAAGTAATAACACTTGCCGTAACGCACAAATTGTTCCGGGTGTCGCTTCATCATGTGTGATGACGGGACGGTTTCGCCGACGCCCGCCGCGCGATAGGGATTGAGCCATGCATGGAGTTCCATGCCGCGCTTATGACACTCCTCTACCATAAACTCCAAGGGGTCCCATAGTGGCGATGGGGCTTTACCATATTCGCCGGTAAGCGATGCGCTCCACGGTTCGAGATCAGATTTGTAAAATGCGTCCGCACGAGGACGTACCTGAAAGATTACGGCATTGATTCCGGCATCTTCAAGACGGTCAAGCAGGTCGGTGAGATATTTCTTGTTTTGGGCGGTAGAGCGTTTCTCATAACCTTGGAATATTGTCTGAATCCACGCTCCGCGAAAGTCATATTTGGGCGGTGTGGCACCCGCAATGAGTGCCACACACATATAGAACAATATCAGGTATGTGTATTTTTTACTTTGCAAAGATTGACTTGTATTGTTCAAGTAGTGCGGTAAACTTAGCGTCATCGCGGATGGGCGAAACGTTCACTCTGCCGTCATTGTTTTCGGTCCAGTCATGATAGTTGGCGTATCCTGCTTTCAACGCTCCTTCCATACATTCGAATGCTTGCTGATTGCGTCCTGCCCAAGCATAGAAGCAAGCGGCAAGATAATGGATACGTCCGTCATAATCAGGCTCAGTAAGGCAGTTTTCAATCCATTTTACGCCCTTGGCGGTCTTACCGTTGAAAAGTTCGGCAAAGCCGAGCATCGAGCCGACACGTTCAGGATGGTCGAATTCAAGTTCTGCAAGTCGGGTATAAAGGCTCTTGGCTGCCTTCTGTTGATTGAGAAAATCATTCAGCACCCACGCGCGGAGCATATAGTTCATCGGTTCGTAAGGTTCTGCCATAATTACCTCGCCAAGCAGATTTGAAGCTTCTTTGGCTTTCTTCTGGTTAGTAAGAATGAGAGCCTTCTCAACTATCGCGTCAGAATTCTCAGGTTTGATGTCGAGGGCACGGTTTATTGACAGAATCGCTTTGTCATATTGCTTGAGCGCGCGCTGGATTTTAGCGCGGACGGTAAAATAGTGACACGGGTCATCATCATCATTGTATTTTGCGAGAGCCGAGTCAATTTCATCAAGAGCTGTATCATAATCGCCCAATGCATAGTAACATTCTGCCAGCGAGGCATAAAGTCCTGCGT
Organism: uncultured Bacteroides sp.; assembly: GCA_964586765.1. GTDB lineage: Bacteria > Bacteroidota > Bacteroidia > Bacteroidales > Muribaculaceae > UBA3263. Next base: position 204,204 of record CAZPHN010000001.1, on the reverse strand, counting down.
AATTATACAGATTTTCGGAAATAATGTATTTAAAGTCATCAATAGCTGCGCCATAATGGTAATGGGCGGCGGCTATAGAACCGCGCAGGAAATAATAAAGTGCCTGCCGCGGAGCCTGACGGATTGCGCCTGACAGACCCGAAATCACGGCAGCATAGTTTGTATTTGCGAGTTCAACAAGGGCGGGAAGCGCGTTGGTATTGTTTGCATCGGTAGCCATGGCGAGCAGCAGATCATCGACAGCTCCATTATAATCGCTCATATTCTGTTTAACCTGTGCGCGTTTAACATATGCATCGCCATCGTTGGGAGTTAGAGCAACGGCTTGCTCCATATACTCGTTTGCGCTGCCGAAGTTATTCTGACGGACGGAGACGAGCGCAAGACCGAACAGAGCCTCCTGACTACGCGGATTAATACGCAATAACTTGTTGTAGTCAGCCTTTGCATCATCAATTTTATCAAAATCATACTCGATTTTCGCGCGCAAGTTAAGCATTGTAGTGCTTGTCGGGTCAATTTTCAGAGCTTCGTTTGCATCAGGCAGAGCCTGCGAGTAACGTTTGAGCTGATAGTAACACTCCGCACGTAAGGCAAAGATTGCAAAGCGGGTATCCGTAGCTGACTCGGGTGCATATTTTACCGCGCTTTCGAGGTCATCAAGCGCACGCAGGTAGTCGCCATGGTTGTAATATTCATTGGCGCGGCGAAAAAGCACTTCGTAATCCTTATAATTTTCGCGAAGCATATCTTCATAGGCTTGCATAACCGCACGGTTGAAATTGGCGGCAACCTGACTTTGTGCAAACGCTCCGGATGAGAGTACAAGCGCAAGCAGGGGAGTGATGAAATAGCGTTTCATATGTGAAATGTTATATATTTACGAAAGTTGGTTTATAATCTGAACGGTTGAGGCAGCGAATAGAGCGGCTGTTTCGGTTCGCAGACGTGTGTCTCCAAGACTAACGGGGATGAAACCGTTGTCAAGAGCCAGTTTGACCTCAGAGGGAGAGAAATCTCCCTCAGGTCCGATTAGCACACAGACGTCCATACCTTTCTTCAGTTCATGTGACAGCAATTTGCGTTCGACAGAATCATCACAGTAACATATAAATCGCTGAGGAGCGTCACACTGACGGATAACGGAACTGACCGAGGTCATTTCATCAATCTGCGGCATGGTGGCTTTCAGGGACTGCTTCATGGCGGAGACGGCAATCTTTTCCAGTCGCTCCGTTTTAAGCTCTTTGCGCTCCGAGCGGTCGCCGCGCAGGGGTATAATGCGGTTTATACCAATCTCAACGAGCTTCTCCGTCAGCCATTCCATTCGGTCAAGATGTTTTGTAGGTGCAACTCCGATAGTCAATTTGAAATTCCACAGCAGAGGGAGTTCGCGTCGGCTTACAATCTCGACCATGGCGTGTTTTGGATGCGCCTCAAGCAGTTTGCACGAATATACATAGCCCTTTCCGTCAATGACCTCGACATCATCGCCCGGCTGGTGACGGAGTACTTTGACGCAATGATGAGACTCCCCTTCAGGCAGAACGGGAGTAACGGCTATGTCAGGTGCATAAAACTGAATCATGCTTCGTCAACAAGACCGGATGCAGAGCCGGCAGCAATGCCTTCTTCCTTTTCGATTTCGGTAGAAGAAGCGGCTGATTTATTATCCTTAAATATAAACATGAAGAGAAGAGCAACCACAAGGGCATAGGCTGCGAAGATGAACCACGATGTGCGCCATCCTTCAAGTTGCAGTTCCGGAGTGGGCTGGGAGTATACGAAATGGTTAACGATATACATGGCAGACACAGTTCCGATTGTTGCACCGAAACCGTTGGTCATAATCATGAAAAGTCCCTGAGCGGAGCTGCGGATTTCCGGCTTGGTCTCTTTGTCGACATAAAGACCACCGCTTACGTTGAAGAAGTCAAACGCAATACCGTAGACAATACAGCTAAGAATAAGCATCCATACGCCAGTTGAAGGATTACCGGTGCCGAAGAGCCCGAAACGGAGTACCCAAGCGAACATTGACATGAGCATTACACCTTTTATGCCGAAGCGTTTCAGGCAGAAGGGAATAAGCAGGATGCAGAGCGTTTCAGAGCACTGGGAGATAGCGATGATGGCGTTGGCGTTTTTGGCAGCCCATGCGTCAGCATATATCTGGATGTCTGCAAATGAGTTAATAAACGTATTTGCATAGCCGTTGGTAATTTGCAGCGAAACGCCGAGAAGCATGCTGAAAATAAAGAAAACAGCCATTTTTTTCTGCTTGAAAAGAGCAAAAGCCTTTAACCCGAGTTTTTCAGACATTGAGGAATTTGCGTTGGCTTTTGAAACAGGGCAATCGGGCATCATTAGCGAATAAACCGCCATAAGGAGGCTAAATATTGCCGATGTGATAAACTGCCAGTAAGAGTTCTGGAACGATACGCCCTCAAACGACATGAAGTTCACAAAGAGCATAGCGCAGATAAAGCCGATTGTTCCCCACACTCGGATAGGAGGGAAAGCTTTGACTGTATCAAGTCCGGCTTTACTTAGAGCATTAAAGGCAACGGAGTTGTTAAGTCCTATGGTAGGCATGAAAAATGCCACTGAGATGGAATAAAGAGTAAAGAGAGGAGCAAGTTGGATATCATGGGTAAAGAGACAGTACAGACCGGCGGAACCCATAAACAGACCGCCAAGCAAGTGGCATATACTGAGCATTTTTTGTGCCTGAATCCATCGGTCGGCTATAATGCCTATTATGGACGGCATAAACAGGGAAACAATACCCTGCATGGCATAGAACCAGCCAATACTTGTGGCAAAGCCGCTTTTGGCAAGAAAACTGCCCATTGAGGTCAGATACGAACCCCAAATTGCGAACTCAAGAAAACCAAGAAGAGATAATTTGAACTTTACTCCTTTCATTATGATTCTTTTTTATGGTTTATTATTTCATTCAGTCGGGCCGCTTCTTCGTAATCCTCACGCTCTTCGGCGGCTTTGCGCAGCTTCTCAAGGTCCTCGATTGTCATGTCCTCCTCGCGGGTTTCCTTCTGAGGATGAACGACATTTGCATTATCCATGACAAAACCGCACTTATGGAGAATTTCTTCGGTGGTATATATCGGTGCGCCGGTGCGCATGGCAATGGCTATGGCATCAGACGTGCGCGAGTCAAAACTGACTCGGCGTTCGCCGTCGGTAAAACTTATTTCAGAGTGAAATATTCCATCCTCGAATTTATGGATGAATACCTCCTGCATGGCTATGCCGAAGGCTTGGGCAAAAGAGGCGAAAAGGTCGTGGGTAAGCGGGCGCGGACTTGCCACACGCTCCATGCGCGACGCAATCGAGCGCGCTTCGGATTCTCCGATGACTACCGGGATTTTAACCGGACCGTCAACCTGCTCGAGTATGAGGGCATACGCTCCTTGCTTTATCTGACCTACACTTAGGCCCATAACTCTCATTCTTATTCTTTTGAGGCTCATAACTCTTATAACGTAATTACGCCGCTGCCATAGCAGATTTTACAATCGGGAGAATAAATGACTGCATATTGTCCGGGGGCAATGCCCTGAACCTTCTGTTCGCTCTCTATGGTGTAGCGTCGGTCATCGATACGGGTCAGTTTTGCTTTTAAAAAATCGGGTGTATGTCGGTTTTTAAAACAGATTTCCGTAAGTTCGGGATTTTTCGTAATCCAGTGCATTTCATCAACATGGATTGTGTTGCCATATTGCTTTTGGGTGTCGTAACCCTGAGATACGTAGATAACATTGTCATCCACATTCTTTCGTACCACATACCACGGACCGCCGCTGAGTCCGAGGCCTTTGCGCTGACCTATGGTGTGAAACCAATAGCCGCGGTGAGTTCCAAGTTTGCGTCCGGTTTCGAGTTCAACTATCGCTCCCGGTTTCTCTCCTAAATGGCGACGGATGAAATCGTTGTAGTTAATATTTCCGAGAAAGCATATTCCTTGGCTATCGCGTCGGAACGCATTGGGCAGTCCCGCCTCAACCGCCAGCTCGCGCACGCGGCTCTTGGGCAAGTCTCCAATCGGGAACATGGCATGGGCAAGCTGCGGATACGTTATCCGCGCAAGGAAATCGGTCTGGTCTTTCACAGGGTCAGGAGCGGTGCCGAGATAGGTCAGACCGTCGGCTCCAATAAGAGTTGTGGCGTAATGACCGGTAGCTGTCTTGTCAAATTCATGACCCCAGCGTTCATCAAAGTAACCGAATTTAATTATGCGGTTACACATTATGTCCGGATTTGGGGTCAGTCCCTGTTTGACGGTACGGAGCGCGTAGTCCATGACGTGGTCCCAGTATTCCTGATGGAGCGAAACTACTTCAAATGGAAGTCCATAGCGTTGGGCTATGAATCCACACATTTCAATGTCTTCTTCGGCAGAGCAGTCACCCTCATCTGTGTCAAGGCCGATACGGATATAGAACAGGTGAACGTCATGTCCCTGTTCCACTAAGCGGTGAACCGCTACCGCGCTGTCAACGCCTCCGGAAATCAGTGCTGCAATCTTCATAGTCCGGCATTGTTGACCAACTGCTCGCAGTTGTAGATTAACAAATCAAGAGGCATAAACTTGGAAATGATTTTCATCTGAGGGTCGGCAAGATAGATGGTAGGCATATCGCCAAGTTTCATCTCTGCATCGGCATTTTTCATTGCCACGGCGCGCCATCCTTCAGGCAGACGCTTGGTAGAATCCCACCATGCTTCCGTAGGCTCGCCGGCGCAAATAAGTATCGGCTGAATCAGTCCGGCTTCAATCAGCTTATTGACTGAAATGTTAGCAGAGAACATCACGCGGTTAAAATGGTCACCTTCGGGACGCTCGAATATCAGTATGTAGGTCTGGATGCCGGGAACTGTATCATTGAGAGCAGAGACAGTGCCGTCGGCAGCTACAACCGGCAGCGGAGCCACTGGGTTGTTAAGTGCCGAATTGTTGATAATTTGCAGCTGACGCGCATAATAGTCCCTCTGTTCGGGTTTGAATTTCTTGAAATTAGCTCCGGCTTCAGCAAAAGGACGGTAAACTACGTCAGAAAATGTCTTTGCGGTGTCGGAATAGAACGTAGCCTCGGCAATTTTAAGCAGAGTGGCAAAGTCAGCAGGTTTCTTTTGAGTATTATTAATCAGGGTCTCGATACTGAGAAAAGTGGTGTCGGCGGCAGCGTGGGGAATGAAGTTTGCGAAATCGCGCAGCGTCTCCTCCATCTTTGCGGTAGAACTGTATGCACTTTTCCAAGGACAGCGGTCCCAGAAATGCTCAACTATGTAATTTGCGCGCGGACGTCCCAAAGAAAGAATTTCGGGAGGGGTCGGATAGGGGAACCATGTGTCAGCCATAGCCCCGGCAAATGCGCTAAATGCTATAATAATTGTTATAAGTATTCTGTTCATAAAAGTCTATTTGTTTTCAATCTGCAAATTTAACGCTTTTTGTTGACCTAAAAAACAGAAAACTATTAAAATATGATAAAACGGGACTGCGAATCACTTCGCAATCCCGTTTTTTAGCAATTTTTATAAAGAGTTAGCCCTTGATTGCTGCGATGCCGGGGAGGATTTTACCCTCGATAGCTTCGAGGAGTGCGCCGCCACCGGTTGAAACGTAGCTTACTTCATCGGCAAGACCGAACTTGTTGACACAGGCAACAGAGTCACCTCCGCCGACGAGTGAGAATGCACCGTTTTTGGTCGCTTCAACAACTGCATCGGCAATTGCGCGTGAGCCGGCTGTGAAGTTATCAAATTCAAAGACACCGGCAGGACCGTTCCAGAGGATAGTCTTGGCGGGGATGATGGCAGCCTTGAAGAGTTCGCGGCTCTTGGGACCTGCATCCATGCCTTCCCAACCTTCGGGGATATCCATAACGGAGCAAATCTGAGTGTCGCAGTCGTTCTTGAATGCGTTGCCGGCAACACAGTCGGTGCCGAGCACGAGGTTCACGCCCTTTTCCTTTGCCTTCTTCATGATGTCAAGAGCAAGGTCGAGCTTGTCAGTTTCGCAGATTGAATCACCGACGTTGCCGCCCATAGCCTTAGCGAAGGTGTAGGTCATGCCACCGCAGAGAATCAGGTTGTCAACCTTGTCCATCAGGTTCTCGATGATACCGATTTTGGTAGAAACCTTTGAGCCACCCATGATTGCGGTGAAGGGTCGCTTGATGTTGCTCAGGATGTTGTCAACTGCCTGTACTTCCTTCTCCATCAGGTAGCCGAGCATTTTGTCATCGGGCTGGAAATAGTCAGCGATAACGGCGGTAGAGGCATGTTTGCGGTGTGCGGTGCCGAATGCGTCGTTAACGTATACGTCAGCGTATGAGGCAAGAGTCTTGGCAAACTCCTTCTGTGAAACCTTCATTGCTTTCTTTGCTTCTTCGTAAGCGGGATCTTCTTTATCGATTCCTACGGGCTTGCCTTCTTCTTCAGGATAGAAGCGGAGGTTTTCGAGCAGGAGAACCTGACCGGGCTTCAAAGCAGCAGCCTGTTCGGCAGCCTTAGCGCAGTCAGGTGCAAATTCAACGTCAGTTCCGAGAGCCTTAGCAACTACGTCTTTGATCTGACCGAGGCTCATCTTAGGGTTAACTTTGCCTTTGGGTTTGCCCATGTGGCTCATGATAATGAGCGAGCCGCCGTCGGCAAGGATTTTTTTCAAAGTGGGGAGTGCGCCGCGGATACGGGTGTCGTCAGTAACATTACCGTTTTCGTCCAGAGGCACATTGAAGTCAACGCGGACAATCGCCTTTTTGCCGGCGAAGTTGTAATTGTCGATTTTCATTTTGCGTTAAAGTATTTGTTTATGAGGTTTTAAGTTATATTCCAAGGTGCAAATTTAGCAAATTATTCCAATAAAATCAATTGTTGTTCAAAAAAATGTTATTAATCGCAGCGTTATATGCGGTTAAATTCATGGCTTTTTTGATTTGTTTTGAGGCTTTGTGTCCTATTTCAGGCTCAAGATAGTCCCAGAACGGCTTTATCTTCGATAAAATCTGGGTAGGACCGCAAAGTATTGATGAATAGTATTCGAATAGCTTGCGGTGAAGGTCAAGAATAGCCTCAATTCGTTCATCGGGATGCCACTGACGCTTGCTTTTTATCTCCTCGGCAAGCGATGGTCGCGCCAAAAGACCGCGCCCAATCATGATTCCGGCGAGGTTAGGAAAACGGGTGGCTATTGAGTCAAAGTCCTCAGGTGTCATAATACTTCCGTTGTATGTCAGCGGGAGCGACGTCCTTTCATAGATTTTAAGGAATTCATTTTGGTCACATTCGCCGCTGTATTGCTGAGAGGCATAACGAGAATGTACGGTAAGAGCCTTTACGGGCGAATTTTCGAGCAGCGGGAGGGTAGTTTTCCAGTTGTCGAGACGCATTTTTGCTGAAAATGTTACCTGCGGAAAATCCGCCATGGCTTTCAGTACGTCTGCAAGCGCGTCAGGACGTGCGGCAAGTCCCGCGCCACGCCCGTGTTTCACTTGGGGAGGGAATGGGCAACCGAGGTTGAGATCAATCTCGTTGATGCCGTTTTCGGTAAGCGAGGTTACGAGCAGGCGAAACTCGGCGGCATCGCGACAGATAATCTGTGCCGTGACCGCGGGTATGGCGGTAGCGTCGCGAAGGTCACGGGGGCGAATCGCGCCATGTTCGGCGCGGGCAAAGGGGGCACAATATTTATCCACGCCGGAGCCATAGACTTCGGCGTGGAATCTGCGCCACGGAGCTTCAGTGTAGCCCTGAAGCGGTGCGGCGATTATTTTCATTCTACTGTCCAAGTCTCGCCTGAAAGAATCATGTCGCGAAGCGAACCGAATCCCTTCTTTGACTTGACTTCGGCTACCTGAGCTTCAAGTGCTTCATTGTAGACCGGGGTTTCGACGTCGCGGATTACTCCGAGAGCCAAGGGAAGGTCAGTGCCGTCCATCAGCGCGAGCTGGCGGTGGAGGATGTCGCTCTGAGTATGTGCGTCATGCACTAAAACGTCATCAATGGTATAACCGTCCTGACCTACGGTGACCGCTTTCAATTCAAAGCCGTCCTGAACCAAACCGAATTCCTTATTGGGTCCGAACAGCATTTTTTCGCCTTGATGGAGTGTGATGGTTTTGGTGGAGCGGACTGTTTTCTCAGCGACAGGATTGTGGATGCCGTTATTGAAAATTACGCAATTCTGGAGAATTTCAGTCACGGCTGCGCCCTTGTGACGAGCTGCGCTTACCATACAATTGCGGGTTGTTTCGAGTTCAACGTCGATTGAACGGGCAAAGAAAGTTGCACGCGCACCAAAGGCGAGCTCTGCGGGAATAAACGGGTCTTCGGTGGTACCGTAAGGCGATGATTTGCTCACAAAACCGCGGGGTGAGGTAGGGGAGTATTGTCCCTTGGTCAAACCGTAGATTTTATTGTTGAGCAGAAGGATGTTGATGTCTATGTTGCGGCGAAGGGCGTGGATAAAGTGGTTACCGCCAATGGCGAGACCGTCTCCATCGCCGCTGATCTGCCATACGGTCATCTGCGGGTTGGCAATCTTGAATCCTGACGCGATTGCGGCAGCACGTCCGTGGATGGTGTGAAAGCCGTACGTGTTACAATAATAAGGTAGACGTGATGAGCATCCGATACCGGAAATTACAGCAGTCATGTGGGGTGGAACACCTAATTCTGCCATAGCTTTGTGGAGGCAGTTGAGCACGGCATGGTCGCCGCAGCCGGCACACCAGCGTACGCTCTGGTCGCTCTTATAGTCGGCGGGAGTATATTGAGTAGTCATCAGTTCAGAATGTTTTCAATTTTTTCAATCAGTTCGCTCACAAGGAAGGGTTGACCCTGTACCTTATTAATACGGTGAATCTCGACGTCGGGGAACTGCATCTGCAGATAGTCGGCAAGCATACCCGTGTTGAGTTCGGCTACGATAACCTTCTTGTAGCTGCGCAGGAGGTCACCCATGTTCTTGGGCAGGGGGTTGATGTAGCGCAGCTGGGTGAAGGCAATCTTCCGACCATGGGCATTGAGCTCTGCCGCTGCAGTACGCAGGTGTCCGTATGTACCACCCCAACCGAGGAGTAAGGTATCAGCACTGTGATTGTCGTCGAAATGAACGCGCTGTTCGGGGATATCGTAAGCGATATTGGCAATCTTCTGGCGACGGAGTTCAACCATCTTTTCATGGTTGCCCGGATGGGTTGAGATAGCACTGTTCACGCTATCCTTCTCCAGACCGCCAAGACGGTGTGTCGCTCCCTCGGTGCCGGGAATTGCCCAGTAGCGCACAAGGTTCTCCTGACGCTCATATGGTTTCCATGTTCCATCAGCTTTTTCGGCGGGGAGCAGCGGCGGATGTATTTCAGGATATTCGTTTGCGTCGGGTACGCGCCATGCTGATGAACCGTTGCCGATAAAGGCATCGCTCAGCAGGATTACGGGGGTCATATGCTCAAGGGCTATTCTCGAAGCCTCAAAAGCCATGTCGAAGCAATCAGTGGGCGAGGTAGGAGCAACGACTGCGAGCGGGCTCTCGCCGTTGCGTCCGTAGAGAGCCTGCATAAGGTCAGTCTGCTCGGTCTTGGTGGGTAAACCTGTGGAGGGACCGCCGCGCTGAACGTCAATCACAACCAACGGAAGCTCTGCCATGACGGCAAGTCCCAGTGCCTCTCCTTTCAGTGCCAGACCGGGACCGGAGGTAGAGGTAACGGCGAGTGAGCCGGCAAACGATGCACCGATAGCGGAGCAGATGCCGGCTATTTCATCTTCCATCTGAACTGCCTTAACTCCGAGGTCCTTGCGCTTGGCAAGCTCGTGGAGAATGTCAGTGGCGGGGGTGATGGGATACGAGCCGAGGAAAAGCGGACGTCCGGAACGCTCGGATGCCATGATGAGACCCCATGCGGTAGCGGTGTTGCCATTAATGTCGGTGTATACGCCGGGAACCGCCGGGTCGCTCTGTATCTTATAGGTGCTTACTGAAGCGTGGATATTGTGACCGTAGTCGTAACCGGCGGTCAGGACCTTTGAATTTGCCTCAAAGATTGCCGGTTTCTTGGCAAACTTGGCTTTCAGCATTGTAAGCGCGCCTTCGAGTGGGCGGTCAAAGAGCCAACAGATAAGACCAAGCGCAAAAATATTGCGGCATTTCAATACTGACTTTTGGTCAAGTCCCGAACCCTCAAGTGCTGCCTTAGTCATTGACGTGATGGGCACTTCAAGAACTTGTGCGTTGATGCCGAGTTCTGCAATAGGGTCGAGGGTCTTGAATTCGGCTTTTTTAAGGTCGGCTTCCTTACATGAGTCAATGTCGAAGATGACTATACCGTTGCGTTTGAGGAATCCGGAGTTGCGTTTCAGTGCCGCCGGATTCATCGCTACGAGTACGTCGCAGCAGTCGCCGGGAGTGTATACATTTTTACCGATGCTTACCTGAAAGCCGCTGACGCCGCTGAGCGAACCCTGTGGGGCACGGATTTCAGCAGGATAGTCAGGGAAGGTTGATACCTGATTTCCCACCGACGCGGAAACGTTGGTGAAAATATTGCCGGCAAGCTGCATTCCGTCGCCTGAGTCGCCGGAAAAGCGGACAACCACATTCTCGAGTTCCTGTACGCCCATCGGGGCGTCTTCAGTATGGTTTGGGGTCATTGTTCCTTTAATGTGATTTAAGGTTGATTAAATTTTCCACCGCAAAGTTAAGAAAATTTCTAAATTTATGTATCTTTGCGGTCAACTTTTCTCTTCGTTTTTACGTTTTTTAATAAAAAGCTATTTATAACCCTTAATAACCAAAATTCTCGTGGACTACAAAAGAATCTTATGGACCTCGCTGCTCATTCTTGCCGCAGGTATCTTCCTCCTCTGTTACAAATTGCCGAGTCTGACGTTTGTCGTGACCTGTCTTGGCTATCTCTTCCTCGCATCCGCCGTACTTAATATAACCATGCTCTTTGCGCGCGCAAGCCGCCGCGATGAGGATGGCAAGAAGGAAGGTCTATCCATTTTGGGCATCCTTTCCGGAGTTGCATCTGGTGCACTCGGTCTTTGGATGGTAATTGCGCCTGAAGGCTTTACCACCGCTATGATTTATATCCTCGGCGCGCTTATGATTATCGGCGGTCTGTTTCTTATCTTCACTATGGCTGCCGGTTTCCGTCCCGTCAAGTTCCCGTTTGGATTTTACATTCTTCCGGCGTTGGTGACCATTTGCGGTATTGTATGCGTATGCTCGCCGGTAACTATTGAGAAATCAATCGTACTGATTACCGCTATCACCATGATTGTGTATGCCGTAGGGGCACTGATTGAAGTTGCCGCGCTGATTTCTTATCGCCGCAACCTGTCTACTGTTACCGATGCTCAGCCGGAATCCGCTCCCGAACCGAAGGTCGAGGATGTTGCCGCCACAGAAATCTCTGACCACACCTCGACCACTGCGGAGTAACCGCATTAGAGGGGGAGATGGGCGGATGAGACGCTGAATCCGGTTGCGGAAGAGTTGTTGAAGAACCGGACTCGGGCTATGCCGTCAGCGTCCGGCTGTACATCCGGATTCCAATATAGTGTGCGCCTGAAATCAGGTTCAAATGGGGGCGTAACCGAGTAATCGGGGCTGTAGAACTCCACCGACGGAGGTGTATAGCCTTCGATTACGTCGCGTCTTATGCCGGCTTGCAGTTTTGACCTTCTGTCAGGATAAAACTCAATGAAAACGACGCAGCCGTATTTCTTAGCCGCATCCATTTTTGCTCCAAACTGTGACTTAGAGGTTTGTTCAGCCATTCGGGCTGCATACGTCATTAAGGCATCCTGAGTGTTATTGACAAAGACATTCTTTATGTAGTCAACCGGAATAGCACCTGGGTCGCTTTTACTCATCTTAATCGTTTCCTTTTTAGTTTCGACCAAGTTTTCCATTCCCATTAACTCATCAATTAGTCCTCTATTGTGAGCAAAGTCAGGGTCGGCAATTATAAGGACACCTTTGCCATTGTAGGTTAAAGTATTATCCCTTCCGCGTTTGAAATTCTTGTCCATTTCAGGCAAGAGTTGAGAAAGAGTCTTAATATATCTGTCGCCATTGTCGCGAAGAGCGTTGACTTCCCTTAATACATCATAACTTACCACGGAGTTCTCCATATATCGCGCCATTTCCTGCGCCTTGGTATATTTTGCTGTAACTTCAACCTCATTCAGCAGTTTTGTGCCATTATCTATCAGGTCATTCAAATCCTCAGTGGTTACTCTTTCGACCGGTTGCTCGTTTTGGGTGTTGAGGCTGACTTTGAGTTCGCCAACATCATAAGCCCGTGGCGATGGAAAGTCGCTCAAATCAAGCAGTATGCGGTTCTTGCTCACTTTATTCTTGTTTGATGAAGAAAGCAGCAGCATATATTTACCTATAAGGTCATCATGAAACATAAACCGACCTTTGTCATCGGTAGTAAAGGTATAGGCTCTCGCCGTTGAACCGAATATATTTGTCGAGTCAGCGGGAGCAAGCATCGCAGATACAGAAATACCGGCTCTTGGCTTGTTACCCATACGCTCAAGAATCTGCCCGCGTACCTCTATGCCCTGCTCCGGCAGGGAGTCAATGCGTATCGGCTCCATTCCTGCAAGCTGACTCCATGAATACCGTCGCCATCCCTGTACCATCAGCAGATTGTCAAGGTCATTTTCGTTGCCCTTTTCAAAGTAATACGCAGGATTGTGGATATAACCTTTGATATGTGAAGCCAACAGGAGGTCTGCCATCATATTTGAGGGATACTCTATATGGTTATCCGCATCAGCTACCGAAAGCGACAGTGGAATTGATACCGGGATGCCTGATTGGGAATCGGACACTCTTACCTCCAGATCTATCGGCTCAAATGGACGATAGCTTGACTTGTCAAATGTATAGTCAACGGAAACAGACTCATTTCGGTTATGGAAGAACATACGGTCGGCAAGTGGCTGCCCTTTAGTATTGAATACGGTTATTTCGCCAACTCCCGATGGCATTCTTGAAGTAGACATACTGAAGGTTGCACCTTCCTGTTCCGATATATCAACTATTGAGCGTCCGTAAAGCTCTCCGCGACAGGTCAGACTGACTCCGACGGCATCGCAGGCGTAGCCCGGTGTACGGTTGACTGCAATCTCGATTTTATCGGACTCGGGATGGCTGTTGACCCGCAGAGTTATACCGTCTTTCTCAACTTGTGGCAAATCACACCAATAGCGTTTGCCGTTTACCGAAACTTCAGCAGCATACTGATGGTTTTCAGGTATAAAGTCTACGGTTCCTCGCCCCATATGTCCGCTACGGAAGGTTGTCATTACCTTATCGTTAGTACGGTCAATAATTCTTCCTTCTATTCCGGGCAGCGGTCTGTGGGTGTCATCGGTCAGTTCAAAGGCAACACGTGCCGGCAATCCGCTGACCATATGACCGCCTTCCGGATAAAATTTTAACTCAATATTCTTTACTTTTTGCGTTTTTTGACGCATGATGGGCATATTATCTGTGTCGTGAGTCAAAATTGTACGGTCAGCCCAGTCACCTTCTTTTTGGGGTGATGCGTAAATCGGAATTACGCGTGAAAAGATAGCCTCAGGGCCGAAGTTGAGCATATAGCGTGTGTAGGCGCGTATTTCGTAGTAGCCGGAATAAAATGGAGTCTCATCGGCAAGCAGAGCACCGTGACAGCGACCGTCAACCGCGCGAAGGACACACCGGTCTATTATCTTGCCGCTCGGATTAAGTAGTTCGACATAGACGGTCTGACTCAGGTCTGATGGTTTCAGCTTACCGGAGGTAACGAGATAGCACGCAAAGAAAATCCTGTCACCGCGATAGTATGAATTATTATCAAGATGCAGATAAACCATTTCCTGCTGTATCTTGCCTGAGTTCATGGCGGTTGATGCATGGTAAACAGCCAGCGAGTCAATTGCCGTCTCCTGACTTTTCGCCAAAAGCGGATTCAATAACGCCAGCAAGGATATTATTATATATTTGATGTTCATTGTGGATTGGATATTTATCGTAATGCTCCCAGTTTACCGTCAGGGGAAAGGGTGGTTGCCGTTACGTTGAAATTCTTTGCAGTTCCGTTGTTGTAGAATTTTATGTGCGCAATTCCGTTTTCATCCGGAATAACTTCCGGGTTCCAGTAGAGAGTGCGGCGATAATCAGTTTCGAGAATTGGCATTGTGGAATAGTCAGGGGCGTAAAATTCAACTGCATCCGTGTAACCGTCAATGATTGCACGGCGTGCGCCCGGACGTATCATGTCATGAAATCCACTGTTGAGTTCTATCAATATGACACAGCTAAATCGGTTGAATGCTTCAAGTTTATAAGTCATTGAATGGAAATCACGGTTTCTTTCATCTCTTGCAGCTGTTGCGGTGTGACCTCCCTTTTTCACTCCGTTCTTATCTGTCATTAAGTCCGCATCATTCATAAGTTCAGCCCTGTTTACAAAATACTCCTCTGCATATTCGGCTATAGCTTGAGGCTGTTCATTAATATGAATTGACTTAACCAGATCAATGGATATTTCTGAGGGATCATAAGAGTTCAGGTCCAAGAAACGAACCATTTTGCCATTCTTACCCATTTCCTTGTCAATTACATATAGCGGACGCCTGCCGCGGTATACGATGGCAGTTGTGTCACGCATGAAATTAGGATTTATAAGAGGCAAAATATCTTTTATCTTTCGAATGTTCTTAATTCCATGATCATAAAGAGATGCCCTTTCGGAATTGATATCGTAACTGGCAGTGGAGTTCTCTATATACTGCCTTAAGTCATCGGCATGGCTCCGTTGCGCTGTTACACTAACTTCATTGAGAATACGGGTGTTTTTGTTTTTGGGATCAGTGGCAGGATCATAATCGTCCGTAATATCCATTGACAGATAAGATGGACTTGAAGAACTGACATAAGGAGTATATTTCAGTTCTTTTAAGTCATAGGCTCTGATTTCGGGTTGAATCTTGCTGTCAAGATATATACGGTACTTTTTAGGTTTATCCTTTTTATAAGTATTGAGTGATAACATTTGCTTTCCCGTAAAGTCTGTCCGGAATGCAAACCTACCGATGCTATCGGTCAAATATTCCTGAGAATGTATGTTTGACATGATTTCACGTATTCTCCATCCCAACTTGTTAAATAGGGCTGAAACTATGACATCTTGCTTAGGATTATTTTTGAACCTGTCTAAAACCCTGCCATGGATCTCAATACCTTCCTCAGGCATATAATCGATTTGATATGGTTCGAGTCCGGCAAGTTGTTTCCACGGATATTTCCGCCAACCTTGAATCAATAAAAGATTATCCAGATCCGCCTCCCTGTTGTCTTCAAAATAATATGCGGGATTATGGACGTAACCCTTTATTTCCGAAGCAAGTAGTAGCTCTGCGAGAATATTGGAACCATATGCAATATGATTGTCGGTATCGGCAACCGAGAGGGAGAACGGAAGAGCTTGTGAGAGCTTCACATCGAGATTTACCGGTTCAAATGGTGCATAATAAGGTTTATCTAATTGATATTCAATACTAATCAGGTCATTTCGATTGTTGAAGAAAAGACGGTCGGTTAGAACTTCACCTTCCGTGTCGAAAACGGTTAGTAAAATTACGCCGGTAGGCAATTTTTTTCGAGAAACTTTAAATGATACCGATGGTTCGGTTGAAAAATCGATGATTGCTCGATTGTAGAGTTCGCCCCGGCAAGAAAGAGACGTGCCAACAATTTTAGTGGGAAAATCCTCGGAACATGTCAATGAGATGGTAACACTATTATTAGATGTAAGATTATCGACATGGACGGAAATTCCTTGACTATCCACGCTCGGAAGATTGACGGAATATTTCTTTCCGTTAACCTTAAAGTCTGCACGATATTTTTCATTTTGAGGAATGAAACAAAATGTGCCCCTCCCGATGTGTCCTGTCTCGAATGAAGAAACAATAGTGTCAGCATTAACATCAACTATGACGCCCGACACTTGTATCGGATTGCTTTCGGAATTTGTCAATTCCATTGCCACGGTAGCAGGAGTACCTTTGATCATATGACCACCCTCAGGATAGAACTTGGCATTGACTGACGTCGCTTTTGCCGGCTTAGGCCGAGAATATACATACTTTGGGGAGCCGTATTTCAGCATTCTTCGGTCAGCCCAGTCTCCCTCTTTTTGGGGTGATGCGTAAATTGGAATTACGCGTGAAAAGATAGCCTCAGGGCCGAAGTTGAGCATATAGCGGGTATAGGCGCGTATTTCGTAGTAGCCGGAATAGAATGGAGTCTCATCGGCAAGCAGAGAGCCGTGACAGCGACCGTCAACCGCGCGAAGGACACACCGGTCTATTATCTTGCCGCTCGGATTAAGTAGTTCGACATAGACGGTCTGACTCAGGTCTGATGGTTTCAGCTTACCGGAGGTAACGAGATAGCACGCAAAGAAAATTCTGTCACCGCGATAGTATGAATTATTATCAAGATGCAGATAAATCATTTCCTGCTGTATCTTGCCTGAGTTCATGGCGGTTGATTCATGAAACATGGAAATTGAGTCCAGCGAAGTATGCTGAGCGAAAACAACCATCGGCATCAAAACAATAACGAATATGACAGAAAATAGCTTTTTCATGAAAAATGTAAAATAATTTGCCCTCAAAGATAATGAAAATTTGTGAAAGTTTTGGTGTTGTGGAAGAAAAGTTGTAAATTTGGGGCATAAAATATTGATTTTGCCAAAGTCCTTTCGGGGACAGAGGCTTGTTCCTATTACCCTAACCGATTAATTATCAACACAACAATGGACCTCCAGAACGAACCCTTGACGACTTCTGATGCCGCCGCAACCGAAGCCGCAGTCACTCCCGAAACCGACGTTAAGAACCGCCCTGCGCCTCTTACGAAACCGGAAATCGTTGAAAACATAAAATCTCTTATCGACAAAGATGTAACCGAGATTTCAAACGATGACATTAATAGGTTAAAGGTCCGCTTTTATGGAATCCGTCATGATGAAATAGCCGCTGAGAAGGCTGCTTTTCTTGAAATTGAAGGCAACAAGGCTGAAGATTTCAAGCCGACGGAAGATGCTTTGGAAGAAGAATTTAAAGCTGCACTTCAAGTTTATAAGGATAAGCGCGCTGCCCTGAAAGCAGAACAGACTGCCAAGGAGCTGGACAATCTGCAGAAAAAGAATGCCATTATCGAGGAAATCAATCAGGCTTCGGATGATGCGGATAATGTTCACCGTCATATAGAGCGCGTTCGCGAGCTGCAGCAAAACTTTAAGGAAATAGGCAATGTACCTGATACGGAGACTTCGGCTCTATGGAAACGTTATCAGGATGCAACTGAGAAATTCTATGATCAGTTGAAAGTCAACAAGGATTTGCGTGACCTTGATTTTAAGAAAAACCTTGAACTCAAGACCCTTATCATAGACCAAGCTCAGAAACTGATTGAAGAACCAGACGTGGTGGTTGCTTTCCGCCATCTGCAGGACCTTCACAATAAGTGGAGAGAAACCGGACCCGTAGCGCGTGAGGTTCGCGAGGAGATATGGATTAAATTCAAGGATATCTCTGCTGAAATCAACAAGAAATATCAGGCATTCTTTGAGGAGCGTAAGGCTGCTGAACATCGTAATGAGGAATGCAAAATTGCTCTCTGTGAGCGCATAGAGTCCATAGATTTTGACTCACTTAAGAATCATTCGGCATGGGAAGAAGCTACTAAAACCGTGCTTGCCGCTCAGGAAGAATGGAAAAATCTTGGTTTTGCCTCACGTAAGGCTAACGGAGAGCTCTTTAAGCGTTTTCGCAGTCGCTGTGATGAGTTTTTTGCCGCCAAGGCAGCATATTTCAAGGCGATAAAAGAGGATTATGCCGAAAACCTTGCTAAGAAAATCAGCCTTTGCGAGCAGGCGGAGGAACTTAAGGAGAGTACAGACTGGAAAAAGACCGGCGATAAGCTGATTGAACTGCAGACCAAGTGGAAATCAGTAGGCGCGGTTTCGCAGAAGCATAGCGACGCCATCTGGACCCGCTTCCGCGCCGCATGTGATTATTTCTTTGAACGCAAAAAGCAGAATGGCAGCGAGACCCGTAAGACCGAGCAGGACAATCTGCAGCAGAAACGTGACATCATCGAGCAGCTGAAGGCTATCGTAGCCGCTGAGGGCGAGGAACGCAAAGCTGCCGTTGCAAAGGTTCGCGACCTGATGCAGGCTTATCAGCAGGTTGGTCATGTTCCCTTCCGCGAGAAGGATAAGCTTTATGAGGCATATCGCGCTGAGGTAAGCCGTCTTTATGAGTTGCTTGACATGAGAAATCAGCGCGCCGCACGCGCCGCCTTTGAAAATCAGGTTAAGGAGCTTGAGGGTAATGACCGCGAACTGAGCCGCCAGCGTGACCGTTTGATGCGCTCACTTGAAATGAAGAAAAACGAAATCAAGACATTTGAGAATAATCTTGGATTCTTTAACTCACGCTCACGCAGCGGAGAAGCAATGCTTCGCGATATGCAGGGACGTATTTCACGTCTGCGCGAGGAGCTCGCCTCCATTCAGAGCAAAATTGAGATTATAGAGTCTAAGATTAATGCCTGATATTCCACCTAAAGGAAAATATGGCCGCTTTCTAAGCGGACTGCTTTCAATCGTTGACCTCTTGATGGTCAACGTATTGTTTGGCATACTCTGTTGGGTTCATCCGGAGTTGCTCGACCATTACGGACGCCTCAAGTGGGTGCTTGTATCGGTCAGCTGGGTTCCTGTGGCGGGTATGTTCGAGCGTACCCGCGTTGAACGCTCGCTGCATATCGACAAGATTGTCAGCAATTCGTTCAAGGCGGTTTTTGTTCACGCGCTCTTTTTCGTAACTCTGCTTGAGTTTCTGAAAGCAGATGACTTTCCTGCGAAATATTATTTCCAGTACTACCTGATGATGGTGGTCACCATGCCGTTCCTCTGGACGGGCACACGTATGCTTATTAAGCGTATGCGTGGACGTGGACGTAACTATTCGCGCGTGGTGATTGTCGGCACGAACCCTACGGCGCGTCGTCTTGGAGAGTCAATTACTACCGATGAGTCCTACGGCTACCGACTATTAGGATTTTTTGACAAGACTCCTGCGCCGGGATTTAAGGGTACATATTGCGGTCCGATAGACCGATTGGAGAAGTTTATCCGCGAGAATTCAGTCGATGAAGTGTTTTTCACTTTGTCGGGCGAGAACGAAGAAGAACTGCTGCATGTCATCAAAATGTGTGATGACACAATGGTGCAGTTCCATTATGTGCCCAAGATATCGCAATATGTCGGTCGTCAGTTTGATTTGATTAATGTAGGAGGTCTGCCGGTACTTACGCCGCAGATAAATCCTCTCAGCCGCTGGTATAACCGCCTGTTCAAACGCACATTCGACATAGTATTCTCGTCGGCTTTCCTGCTGGTTTCGCCTATAATATTTATACCCGTTGCGATAGCGGTCAAGCTTTCTTCGCCCGGACCTATATTCTTCAGGCAGAAACGAACCGGATATCGCGGCAGAGAGTTTACGTGCCTCAAATTCCGCACAATGAGGGTGAATTCTGACAGCGACCGTACGCAGGCAACGACCAATGACCCGCGAAAGACCAAAGTAGGTGACTTTTTGCGCCGGACATCAATTGATGAGCTACCGCAGTTTATTAACGTATGGATGGGTGACATGTCAGTTTGCGGACCGCGTCCTCACATGCTTGCCCACACGGAGCAGTATCGTCAGCTGATAGACCGCTATATGATACGCCATGTAGTGAAGCCCGGTATTACCGGCTGGGCTCAGGTGTGCGGTTATCGCGGCAATACGGACGAACTTTGGAAAATGGAGCAGCGAGTGCTGGCTGACGTATGGTATATTGAGCATTGGAGTCCGATGCTTGATTTGAAAATCATAATTAGAACTGTCTATAACGCGCTTCGTGGAGAAGAAAACGCATATTGACGTACAGGCACTCGCGTTGCTGAAACGCTTTTTCGGCTATGATTCGTTCCGACCGGGTCAGGGCGAGATAATTTCGACGGTCTGTTCGGGACGAGATTGTGAGGTTCTGATGCCAACGGGCGGCGGTAAGAGCATGTGTTACCAGATTCCTGCTCTTGTCATGCCCGGGATGGCGGTTGTGGTTAGTCCGCTTATCGCGTTGATGAAGGATCAGGTGCAGTCACTTCAGGAGAACGGCATTCCCGCCGAGGCACTACATTCAAACCTCTCGGAACGGGAGTCGCGTGAGGTGATTGAACGGTTGCGTCGCGGAGAGATAAAGTTACTTTATGTTTCGCCGGAGCGTCTGCTGATTGAGATGGAGCATTGGCCCGAAAATATCAACATCAGCCTTTTTGCCATCGATGAGGCGCACTGCATATCGCAGTGGGGACATGATTTCCGTCCGGAGTACACAAAGTTGTATAAAATCAAGGAAAAATTTCCTTCTGTTCCAGTAATTGCACTGACGGCAACTGCTGATAAGCTTACCCGCGCCGATATTGTCACTCAGCTCCGGCTTAATAATCCTGCAGTCTTTATCAGTTCGTTTGACCGTCCGAATATCTCGCTTACGGTCACGCATAATCCCGGAAGTGCCAAGAAACTCAACCGGATTTGTCAGATAATTGACCGATATTCCGACGATTCGGGCATAATATACTGTCTAAGCCGCAAAACCACTGAAAAACTGGCTTTTGATTTAAGTTCTCGCGGTTATAAGATAGGCGTTTATCACGCAGGATTGACTGCCGCTCAGCGCGACAAGGCTCAGCAGGATTTCATTAACGGAAAGGTTCAGGCAGTCTGTGCAACTGTTGCCTTCGGAATGGGGATTGACAAAAGCAATATCCGATACGTAATCCATAATAATCTGCCACGCAACATTGAGGGATATTATCAAGAAATAGGGCGCGCCGGGCGTGACGGACTTCCTGCGGAGGCTGTGATGTTCTATTCATTTGCCGATGTGGCTACTTTGCGCTCCTTCATAGAGGAAGGTGAGCGCAGAAACGTTAATATGGAGAAACTGACGCGCATGATTGAGTATGCTGAGGCGGGCGTTTGTCGTCGCAGGGTGTTGTTGAGCTATTTCTCCGAACCTGTAGCTCATGATTGCGGTAACTGTGATATCTGTCTTTCACCTCCACAGAGATTTGACGGAAAGATTATTGCCCAGAAGGCTTTAAGTGCGATAGTTCGCACCGGCGAGCAAGTCGGAGTATCGATGCTTGTCGACATACTCCGCGGAATGTCTAAGTCAGACCTTATAAAGCGCGGCTATGACCGAATAAAGACATATGGGGTAGGGCGCGACCTTTCGGCGGCTGAGTGGAAGAGTTATCTGAGCCAGATGCTCCAGCTCGGATTCTTTGAAATCGCTTACGATGACGGCAATCGACTTAAGATTACCAACCTCGGAATGCAGGTACTGAGAGGGACCGTTCCCGTTATTTTCTCTAAGTTCCAGTTTGAGCAGAGACAGAAAAAGGATACGTCGAAATCAAATCCTGTTTCAACTTTGCCGAATCAGCAGCTTTTGCGTCAGCTGAAACGCCTTCGGACGGACCTCGCACAAATTCAGGGAGTTCCGCCTTACGTTATTTTCGGAGACAAAACATTGGAGGATATCTGCGAAAAACGTCCGACGACACGCGAGGAGTTTTCGACAATTTATGGTGTTGGCGAGGTGAAAACCGAGCGATATTGGCATCATTTTACTCGAGTGGTGCGACTTTTTGAAAGTAAATAGACTTTTTTGAAATGAAATTACCAACCGGATTAGTAGATAAGTTTTTGCATAACGATAATCTCCTGTTCACTTTCATGCGCTCGGGAGTATCAAGTTGGATTTCAGGTGCGACAGACCTGATTCTCAGCTTTGTGTTCTATGCGTGGGTTCATCTTGCTCCATGGCTTGCGTCAACCATTGGCGCGGTTTGTGGCGGAGTGGTTAACTGCTGCATAAATTATCGGTTTACTTTTCATGCTACGAATTGCTCGGTAAAGGCAGTTATAGTCAAGTATGCGGCTGTGTGGCTTGGCTCGGTCGCGCTCAATGCGTGGGGAACCGAAGCTCTGTATTATCTGTTGCAGCGATGGCACTGGCTTGAGACAATCGGCTTCCGTCCGGACGGATATTTTGCCACAGCCCGTTTCACGGTTTCGGTTTTGGTCGGTTGGATTTGGAACTTTTTGCTCCAGCGATATTTTGTTTACCGCCCATCGCGAATTGACCCGAGTTTAGTCAAGTTTATGTCATTATTTGATTTTCGCAAGTAAAATTGAGTTTTAGTCATATTTTCAGAAAAAATTACTACATTTGCAATTTCAAAATCAAGTCATTACCATAAAATGTCAATGATAAAAGCAATAAAGCGGGCGTTCGGACTCGAAAATCCTGAATATACCGAATTTGATGATATAGAAAAAACCACTGAAGTTCAGGAAGCTCCGGAGTCAATTCCGGAAGTCCGGAATGTTCCGACGGATTTGGAAGAGTTTCTTGACGCTCTCTGTGGGATAATCAACAGTGGACTGTCGCCTATGGTGATTGCTGCTATTGACCCTGTAAAGCAGCGTCAGCAAGTTTACGATGCCTTAGGTCCGGCTTTGGATAAACTTTCCGATAATATCCGAGTCGAGTCACAGAAATCCTTGACCGGCGACAGACAGAAGATGCAGACGGAGCTCGAGGAACTAAGAAACGAGCAGAAAGATTTCAACGAAAAGCGAAACGAGCAAAAGGCAAATCTTTTGAGCGAGCAGCGTCAGCGGCGCGCCCTGCAGGAGCGTAACCGTGACCTTGAGCAGAAAATTGCAGAACTTGACTCGGAAATTGAACAGCACAAGCTTTCAATATCATCGTTGATGAACAAAATACGCGTTTCAGAGGTCAACGATGGAGAGATTGAAGCTCTTAAGTCATCGTATGAGGCACGTATAAACGCTTTGACTTCAAAACTTGAGACTTTGGAATCGGAAAATGTTGAACTTGCGTCAAAGATTGCTGACCTTGAGGCTCCGCAAGCACTTGCCGAGGCTCTCGAGCAGCGTAAAGAGCTTGTTTCACCTGATGAGCCGGAGACAAAAGTTGAGGAAGCTCCCAAGAAGAAGCGTCGCGGGCGTAAGCCAAAAACAGTAGTTGATGATGGTCCGGACCCGGAGCCATCGGAGGACCTTGCAAATATTGATATTGTAGACTGGCTCCTTCCCGGAGGGGTACCTGCTAATCATCAGTCAACACCTGCGTCCGACCCTGATTTCGGCTATCAGCCGCCCAAGCACACTCCGGCTCCGGACCCGGATGCTCAGTTGACCTTGTTTTAAACCGCATAATTTTCAAGACTCCATTTTTGATATTATATGAAAAGAGTACTCATAGGCTTCATTGCTCTTGGCGCATCAGTGATGACGCTTTCAGCCCAGCAAATTAGTGTTTCCGAGCTTGGCGAGTATGTTTACCCAGCCAATGTGACTGCTTCGGCTTCGCTTAATTTTATGCCAGATGGTTTGAGCTTCCTTAAGATTAGTGCTGACGGAAAAAGTATTGACCGTTTCGATGTGGCTACCGGAAAGCAACTCGAAACCGTCATGAATGTTTCTTCAACGCGCGGCGATAGCAAAATAGAGCGTGTTTCTGATTACAAGCTGAGTGCTGACGGCACGAAAATGCTTGTTTATGAGGAAAAAACGCTAATCTATCGTCATAGTTTCTGGGCATCATATTATATTTATGACATAAAGCGCAATACGCTTAAGCCGCTTTCTGTGGCTCATCCTCGCCAGCAGGCCCCTGTTTTCAGTCCCGACGGCAGAATGGTAGCTTTTATGGCAGATGATAATAATATATATATCCATAAACTCGATTATGGTTCGGAAGTAGCAGTTACCGAAGATGGAATGGTTAACTCTATTATAAATGGTGTCCCTGACTGGACATATCAGGAAGAATTCAGTACTTACCGCTCAATGGAGTGGGCACCTGATAACTCTACGCTTGCGTATCTCCGATATGATGAAAGCGACGTGCCTGCGTTCTCATTTTCAATGTATGAGGGAGCTTGCATCCCTATGAAGCAATATGCGCTTTATCCCGGCGATTTCACATATAAATATCCCGTTGCAGGCGAAAAGAACTCCAAGGTCACACTTCATTCTTATGACGTAGATACCCGTAAAATCAAGCCGATTGAAATTCCGCGTACCGATTTGGAGTATATTCCTACGATTCATTTTGGAGCTGAGGCTTCCCAGCTGATTGTTACGACTCTAAACCGTGACCAGAATCTTCTTGAGATATTCCGTGTAAATCCCCGTTCGGCGGTTGCTCAGTCAGTTCATCAGGAGAAGAGTGACGCGTGGGTTCGTCCGGAAGCGTATGAGAATATCTCATACGAGAAGGATGGAATGGTCATTTTCAGTGACCGTACAGGTTACAGTCACCTTTACAGGATGGATTATAACGGCAATGACCTTGGCGCACTTACCTCAGGCGATTATGACGTAACCGGATATTATGGTTGTGCTTCGGATGGCACACGCTATTATCAGTCGGCAGAGAACGGACCGCTGAACCGTGTTATCTGCAAGATTAATCCTAAGGGTGTGAAATCTGTAGTAACTCCGGCTGAAGGCTGGTCAACCGCCCAGTTCGCGCCCGCAATGAATTATTATGTATTGAATCATTCTGATGCAAAGACTCCTCCGGTTTTCACACTTGTTGCTGTCGGTAAGGAAAAATCGTTGCGTGTGCTTCAGGATAATGCTGAGTATGCGGCAAGATTTGCCTCCGCACCCAAGAAGGAGTTTATTACAGTTCAAAGTGGAGGAGAAATGCTCAATGGCTGGATGATTAAACCCGTAGGTTTCAGCGAATCTAAGAAATATCCCGTCATCATGACCCAGTATAGTGGTCCCGGCTCGCAGGAAGTTACTAACCGCTGGGTGATGGATTGGCCGCAGTTCGCCGCCACGAATGGTTTCATCGTGGTCTGCGTTGATGGACGCGGCACCGGAGCCAGAGGCAGAAAATTCGAGCAAATCGTATATAAGAACCTTGGTTATTATGAGACCATAGACCAGAACGCTGTGCTTTCATATGTGCAGTCTTTGCCATATGTCGATGCAAAGCGGGTAGGTATCTGCGGTTGGAGTTTCGGCGGTTACGAAACACTTATGTGTGCGTCAAGTGGAGCTCCCTATGCTGCCGCTGTGGCTATCGCACCGGTAACCTCATGGCGTTATTACGACACTATTTACGCTGAACGCTATATGCAGACTCCCCGTCAGAATGAGAGCGGGTATCAGAAATCAGCTCCTACTTCGCGTGTCAGCAAGCTCAACTGTCCGCTGCTCCTGATCAGTGGCACAGCTGATGATAATGTCCATATGAGCAATACTATCGAGCTTACCGCTTTGATGATTAATCAGAACAAGTGGCCTGATATGCTTCTCTTTCCTAATATGAATCACTCTATCAATGGTTGCAATACCCGCGCAGTGGTTTACTCGCGTATGATGCAGTTCTTTGTTGATAAGTTTGGAAAGTAATAACCTCATAGTCATTACGGGTCCGACGGCGAGCGGCAAGACGCGGCGCGCCGTCGAACTTGCCGTAGCCCTTGGAAACGGGGAGATTGTCAGTGCCGATTCCCGTCAGGTTTACCGTGGAATGAATCTTGGAACGGGTAAGGACCTTGAAGAATACGGTCCGGTACCATACCATTTGATAGATACTCAACCGGCTGGCAGCAAATATAATCTTTATTCTTATTTGTCTGACGCCCGTACCGCTATTGAGGATATTCAGTCGCGGGGCAAACGCCCGATTCTTTGCGGTGGCACAGGTTTATACGTTGAGTCACTTATTAACGGACTCGCATTGCCTGAGGTGCCCGAAAATGCTGACTTGCGAAACTCACTGCGCGGAAAGTCGCTGTCGGAGCTTACTGAAATTCTCGCTTCGATGAAGCGGCTCCATAATATTACTGACGTGGATACGTGTGCGCGTGCCATCCGCGCGATTGAGATACAGACCTACTATAAGGAAAATCCGGATGCTGACCCTGCTGTTGCAAGCCGACCTATACCATATGATGCATTAATTGGTGTGGCTATTGGTCGTGATGAGCGTCGACATAGGATTGAGAGCAGGCTTAAGTCGCGTCTTGATGCCGGAATGATTGATGAGGTGAGACATTTGCTTGACTCCGGTATTGAGCCTGATGACCTTATATATTATGGTCTCGAATATAAGTTCCTTACTCTTTACGTGATTGGAAAGATAACTCGCGAGGAGATGGAGCGCGACCTTCTTATTGCAATCCATCAGTTTGCCAAGCGGCAGATGACTTGGTTCCGTGGAATGGAGCGGAGAGGTCATCATATTGACTGGATTGAGTATAATGACCCTGATTTTGTAAAAAAAGCACTCGCTTTGATTGAAAAATGATGCGCATACGATTGATTTTTGTTTTAATCGCATTTTGTTCGCTTGCGGTAAGGGCAGAATATCTTGACTCGGACTCAATTGACCATACCGCGCGTTATGATTCGCTCGCACCTCTTCATGGAAATTGGTTTCAGCAACTGATGCAGACCAATTTTCATATCAATGATCCGAGAATACAATATCCCCGGTTTCCGAGATTTTGTCTGAAAGTATATAACTGGGGTGACAAGACCTTTAACTCATATGACCCTGCGTATGTCAGCGGAACAGGTAAAAACTGGAAACTTTATGTAAAGTCTGAAAACTGGAATCAAAGTTACCGTTACGTTTTCAGCCTGTTCAATCAGAATAATGTTGCGGTGCGCAGTGCATTCAACTGCGACCTCGGTATAAGTCTCAACTTTATGGCTGTAGGTATAAGCTATACACGCGCCATGGATGAAAGCATATATGGAAGGAAGAACAATCGCCAGACATTTGATTTCTCATTCACATGCTCCCGCTTTTCCGCTGAGGTTCTGTCACAGAAAACCAATGGAGACGCTTTTATTGACCGATATGGAGACTATGAGGGCGGAAAATACATTCATATGCCATTTGAAGGGTTGTCTCAGTCCCAGTCATCCATTACGGCATTTTACTTTTTCAATCATAATAAATATTCACAGGCAGCCGCATATTGTTACTCCAAATATCAGCTTAAAAGTGCCGGCTCTTTTATCGGTGGGTTGAGGTGGTCCCACCGTAAGTTGATTATGGATTTCTCAGACCTTCCTGACGATATGAAGGAGGCAAATCCTGAGTTTCCTCTTATCAGTACCTTTAATTATAATGAATATAGCCTTTTAGGCGGATATGCATATAACTGGGTAGTGAATAAGCACCTATTGTATAATATTACAGCGATGCCATGTTTAGGTTATCGTAAATCGGAACTTCATAACTTTGCGCGTAGTCGTAGGGAAATGGTGTCAGCTAATATTCTTGCGCGCATGTCGCTCACGTATAATTATAAGCTTTTGTTCTGTGGAATTATTGTGAAATTTGACGGCGGGTTTATATTAAACAAGAATTATGAGTTTTTTAACTCAACTCAATATGGTACAGCAATAGTTGGAATTCGTTTTTGAACACATGCGTAAATCATATTTTATATGGACTTTAAGGTCTTTAATTCAATATATAAGCTTACAGCTATTTGGAATGGTTTTGATGCATTAGCCAGTCAATATCGTTCAGAGGATAAATTGCGTTATATAGACTATTCTTTCTATCAGACTTATCTTTGGAATGAGTTTGCGGAAAGATATATGTACTCTAAATTCAATCAGTTTGTTAAACGCAAATATTATGAGTATGTTGTTATATACGATGGAGATAACGCTGTCGCCATTCTTCCGCTGATAATCTCAAAAAAGAAGTTGATGATTGAGTTCTCGTCATGGAGAGTTGCGGGTATTAATAACATCGTGTTTAAGCCCGGAATTGACAATAAACGGGAAATATCTAATGCGTGTATCATTTTTCTGGAAGAGAATTATAAGGGATACCGCTACATATTCAATGACATTCCGGAAAGTTCGCCATTTTTTGAGTCTCTGGCTCAGTTTTCAAACCATGTGAGCCGTGTCCGTTGTAGTTATAACTTATACTTATCTGCGTTCTCTGATTTTGATAGTTATAAGAAAACCTTAAGTAAGAGTCTCAGGCAGACATTACGCACGGCACGAAATCATCTGTCGAGAACCGATAACTGGCGTTTTGTAATCTATGATGACACATCGCAGATTAAAACATCTCTCGTTTATAAGTTGTGGAAGTTATATTACGTCAGAAGAAATGAGTGGAAGAACCGGAGTAAATTCAAAAGCAATTCATTGTTTATTATGTTCCGGGCATTGGAGGCTTTTTTCACAGATCCATTCAGTCAGATTTTGTCCAAGTCCGATAATGTAAGATTGTGTGCTCTCGAGATTGAAGGCATCCCTGTTGCATTTGCAATATACTTCCTATATGAGAACAATATGATAATTCCCAGATTAGCCATTGATAGCCGCTATTCTAAGTTCGCACCGGGATTTGTCATGCTGGAAGAAATGATTCGCTGGGCAATCGATAGCGGAATTGAAAACTTTGAACTTGGACGTGGCGATGAAGCCTATAAAACCAGAATAGGTAGCGAAGGAAGTAAAATCGGACAATTTGTCGGCTCTTTCTCTAACATGTCTGAAAAATAAATTGCTTTGCAATTGTTTGAAAAATCGAAAATTATTCGTAAATTTGCACCCGTCTTAGAAATAAGACACCAATACAAACCCAACTCAATAACATTTTTTTAACTTCAAACCCCAAACTCTACTATGGCAACTAAGATTCGCCTGCAGCGTCGTGGTCACAAAGACTATGCGTTCTATCCTATCGTAATCGCCGACAGCAGAGCGCCACGAGATG
This sequence comes from uncultured Bacteroides sp., assembly GCA_964586765.1. Taxonomy (GTDB): domain Bacteria; phylum Bacteroidota; class Bacteroidia; order Bacteroidales; family Muribaculaceae; genus UBA3263. The sequence goes on along the minus strand of CAZPHN010000001.1, from coordinate 175,217 downwards.
GCAAATTTATCGAGCGCATTGGTTCGTACAACCCGAACACCAATCCCGCTACGATAACTTTGAACTTCGAGCGGGCTCTGTATTGGCTTAACGTCGGTGCACTTCCCACTCAGACCGTACGCACTATCCTTTCACAGGAAGGTGTTCTCCTGATGAAGCATCTTCAGGGCGGTGTTAAGAAGGGCGCATTTGACGAAGCAGAAGCTGAACGTCGCTTCGCTGCATGGAAGCAGAGCAAACAGAAGGCTGTTGACGCTGACAAGACCGCTATGGCTTCCAAGAAGGAACAGGAACTCAAGGCTCGTCTCGAGGCTGAGCAGGCTGTAAACAAGGCTAAGGCTGAAGCCGTAGCTAAGAAGAAAGCCGAACTCGCTGCCGCTAAGGCTGAGGCAGAAGCTGCCGCTGCTGCTGAAGCTGCTGCTAACGAAGCTCCCGCTGAAGAGGCTCCTGCTGCAGAAGCAGAATAAATTCCGCTTCCGACAAAAAGTCTTTGAAAGTCTGCTCGGAAATCTCGGGCAGACTTTCGCTTTTTTAAACTGAAATGATATTTATTCGCTATGGAGGTTATTGATATTTATCCCGGTTCGATTGATGCCAGAGCAATAGAGCGTGCTGCCGATATTATTAGAGAGGGTGGGATAATCATTTATCCTACTGACTCTAATCCTGCGCTTGCCGCTGACTCGCTCAATCCCGCGGCGGTTGCTACTCTTTGTCGCTTGAAGGGAATTGACCCGGCGCGCCAGACCCTGTCAATTGTCTGCAGTTCTATAGCTCAGGCAGCGCAGTATACGCGTATTGATAACCGTGCGTACGATATTTTACGTAGAAACCTTCCCGGTCCGTTCACATTTATTCTTCCTCCGGTCTCCTCTTTGCCTAAGCCATTTAAAAACCGCAAGCAAGTTGGGGTGCGTGTACCGGATAATGCCATTGCCCGCGCTCTTGCCGAGGAACTTGGACATCCAATAGTGAATGGCTCGCTTGGCGGTGTTGATCCTTATGAACTTGAGTCTAAGGTTGAGCTTATGCTTGTAAATGCTGAAGCTTACTATGAGGGACCTCATCAGAGCACCGCGATTGTTAGCCTTCTCGATTCATCGAGCCCCGAAATTATTCGAGAAGGTCCTGTAGAGTTGCAATAAGTAAATAAAACATATATTGGTTATGAAAAAAATCTTACTCGCTCTTTTGGCTGCCGGCACTTTCACCGGTGTTGATGCCAAGGTTGAAACAAGTATTATTCATGATGTGATTGTCGGACTTAGTACCGATGGACGATATGCTTCATCGGAATATTACGGCTCAATTGTCGTTTATGACCTTGATACAGATGAACATTACGAATATACTGAGTCAAGCCTTAATACATATGGTGTTGGAAGTGGTAACTTCTGGAGCAATAATTCCATGGTTGGCTATGTTGATATGACGGGTGGTTCTGCTGTATGGCGTGGTCGGTGGAGCAAGCTGCCTATCGCCGCTGCTGATCCTGCCGGTATGGGCAATGCCAACGGTATCACACCTGACGGAAGTCGTATATGCGGAAATGCAAGTACCGGTGTCGGATTTGTTCTTGATGATGCCAAGTTGATGGTATATCCCTGTTATTGGGACCAAAACCCTAATGGCACCTATGGAAAGCAAAATCCATTGCCTTATCCTACCGCAGACTTCATCGGACAAGTTCCGCAATATGTTACGGCTGTCAGCATTTCAAAAGATGGTCATACTATCTGGGGACAGATTACATCAGGCAATGGTTTTTTCCATGAACCTATTGTCTATAAGCAGAATGTTGAGACTAATGAGTGGACTTACGAGTTACCCTTGCGCAGTCAGGTCCTTCCTGAAGGCATCAAGGTTATACCTTATCCCGGCGACGGTCCTGTTCAACCTTCAATGGAGAGTTTTATGACCGAAGATGAGTTGGAGGCATATGATGAAGCATATCAGAAGTATCTTGCTAATCCTGACAGCATGCAGGAACCCACATATCCCGAGTTTATGACTCCGGAGGAGATTGCTGCGTATAATGCCGCTCTTGAGCCGTACAACGCATGGGTGGAGAAATATCTTGAATACTCCGATATGCTCGAAGAACTAAGGGACAAGGCTCTCTCTTTTGTAATGAATGTTACGTATATATCGCCTAATGGCAGATATGTAGCAATGAATGCAGAGCGTCTCTATTACGACGCTGACGGTCATTCCAATTCCATTTACTCCCCTTATATCTATGATATTGAAACTGGTGAGGGTAAGATTGTCGGCATTGAAGGCTACAGTATGTCTGTTACCTCGGTTAATGATAATGGCGATTTGCTCGCTTTTCTTGATGCGAGTGCCGCAGATATCGGTTATGTCTACCGTCATGATACCGAAGAATGGATAACTTACGTTGATTATCTGATTGGTCGCGAGCCCTCGCTTGCCGATTGGATTAAGACAAACTGGAGCCATGAGGTTGAGGTTGAAATTGACCCCGAAACAGGTGAAACCGACTTTCTTGACCTTGAAATTTCCGGACGTCCATTTGTTTCGGCTGACTGGAATGCATTCTCCTCATTTGCCTATAACTTCTGGGGAGGTGAGGACAAGGGTCAGTATCTCAGCTACGTAATCCGTTTTGATGAGGATAGCGCGATTCAGGAGGTCGAGACTGGTGGAGATGAAGTCAAAGCCGAGTTCTTTGACCTGCAGGGTCGACGCGTTTCTAATCCCTCAAATGGTATTTTCATCAAGCGTCAGGGAGACAAAGCAGAGAAAATAGCTCTTTAAACTTGAAAAATATAAAAAATGTAGCTCAATACTTGTGAGTTACATTTTTTTTATCTAACTTTGCAGTCGCTTTTAGCACATTTTATTCATATAATTATTAATCACCAAAATTTCTTAAGAATGCATCTTAATTCTGACGAAAAAGTTGAAATCTTTGAGAAATACGGTAAGGGTAAGACTGACACTGGCTCACCTGAAGCGCAGATTGCATTATTCTCGGTCCGTATTGCTCATTTGACTGAGCACCTCAAGTCAAATCACAAAGATTATGCCACCGCTCGCGCACTGAAACAACTCGTAGGTAAGCGTCGCCGCCTGCTGGATTACTTAATCCGCAAGGACATCAACCGCTACCGCGCAATCATCGCGCAGAAGGAACTTGGCATCCGTAAGTAAACAAGAGAGACCTTCAAGGTCTCTCTTATTTTTTTAATTTACCATGAAAAACTAAGATATTATGCGTCGGATCACATTTTTGCTGTTGATGTTTCTTGCGGTAACTGCATTGGCGCAGAAAGAACCTAAGGTTAACGTATCGATCAAAGTACTGGATGCCTATTCCGAACTACCCATTGAAGGGGCTAAAGTGACGGTAGCGGACTCTGCCGGTATCGTTTTTGCCGACTCGCTCAGTGTGCAGCGCACTTATTCTACGCGTCAGGCATACGTAGGGCTGCTGTATGTCGGCAAGGTCCCTGTCCGTGATAGCTACAAAATCAGTGTGACGGCAGACAAATATGCTCCGATGACCCTTTCCTTGACTCCGGATGAAAACATGAAGGTCATTCAGACTTTCTATATGCGCTATCCGGCTCGTGAAAAAAGACTCGATGAAGTTACCGTAACAGCTACCCGCGTCAAGATGATTATGAAAGGGGATACTATAGAATATGACGCGACAGCGTTTCAGCTTCCTGATGGCTCGATGCTTGATGATCTTATTCGCGCTCTTCCCGGTGCTGCTCTTGATGATTACGGACGTATTTCAGTTAACGGTAAATTTGTAGAATCGTTGCTGCTTAATGGACAGGATTTCTTTAAAGGTGACCCGCAAGTCGCGCTTCAAAATCTTCCTGCATACACAGTAAAGAATATTCAGGTATACCGCCGCACACCGATTAAGTATCTTCTGATTGATAATCCTGACCGTGACCGATCGGAGGACCCTCTGGTGCTTGATGTTAATTTAAAGAAGGAATATCTTGGAGGATGGCTTGCAAACGCTGAGTTTGGTGGTGGTAGCGGTCTGCGCGGCGGTTGGAACACTCGCTGGATGGGACGTCTGTTCGGCATGTATTTTAACAAAATCAGCTATTTTGCAGTCCATGCGTCGGCAAATAATCTTAATGACTCCGAAAAGCCTACAAGTCGCGGTGACTGGTATCGTCCGAATGTCAGTGCCGGTGAGACTACAACAAAGCGTATTGGCATTGAGTATAACACCAAATGGTCAGATAAGTCATGGGACGGACTGAACACCTCCGTTAACATTGCGCGCAAAAGCTCTGCAAATTCCATGGAGTCAAATGCCGAAGCTTTTATGGAGGGCGGCAATACATTCAGTCGTTCCGTTGAGGCAACTGACCGCTCATCTTGGCTCGCGGAATGGTTTGCAGAGGTCACCAAAGTTTCCAAGAAGTTAGGCAATATTTATTTCTATACCACGGTCAAGAACGAAAAAGGCACAACGGGACGTAAAACCGCTTCAGCTGAGGGCAATTCAATGTTGCCTGATAATTTTGTCAGGCCCGGTTCTGAGGAATATATTCAGAATATGCTCTATAATCGTCAGCAACTCTGGAATATCAAGGATAATCAGTTTTCAGACAATGCATTTTTGTCATATTCGCCGATATGGCTAAAGAGCGAGCGTTATAGATTTATTATCTCCGGAGATTTTAAGTATGACAAGCTTAGCAGTGATAAAAACGGCTCGGACCGCTTGGTATATCCCGATAATTCGGTGAGAAACCTCATGCAGCTGCAGCGCGACGCTAATCCTACCCACTCATATCGCTATGAAGTGTGTCCGGAGTTTACATTTACTCTGTTTCAGTCCGGGAAAAACAAAGGTGAGTTTGGTGTGGCGTATAAGTATGTTCAGTCATATAATTCCGGTCGGCGCACACTCGAGGAAATCAACGGCAATTCTTCTAATGATATGTCTTCGATGGCAGAGTCCGGCAGTTGGATGATTGATGAGGCAAACAGTTACTTTACACGGAGGTTCTCGCGCGAAAACTATTTCAGACCGAGTTTATCATTACAATTTGACAAGCTCAATATGAGCTTATCGGGAAATATTGCGATGAATGACCGTTCCCTGTATGATTTCCGTGCAAACATTCCGCAGACCATAAAGCGTCATGACTGGATGTCAGATGCGCGGTTCTATATGTCATATCGGGACTTTGGTCTGACTATGTATTATGAGCAGGAGCTGCCGGATATGATGTATCTGCTTGATGTCCGTGACACCAGCAACCCTCTCGTTGTTAATCTTGGTAACAAAGATTTAAGGAAATCTGACAAGTATGAAGTATCATTGCAGTGGGGGAAACATAGATTTAATGACTATAACACGTCAGTTTCCGTATCGGCTGATTATTTGCAGATTGATAATGCTATCGGTATGGCAAGGACATATGACCGTCTTTCCGGTATAACGACATGGCGACCGATGAATATAAATGGCAATCGTGAGGTTAACACTGAATTCTATTTCTTCACGCGTCTGATTCCTGATGATGACATTTTTATGCTCACGAATAAACTCTGTCCTTCATTTACCCAGAGTGTTGATTTTTCATCGGATAGTGAAATACCTCAGAGATTGTCGGTCAATAACTGGAATATCCGTGAGGATTTTGATTTTTCATACTCAATTAACTCGCGCAATCGGATTAAGGCTAAGATGAATTTGAAGTGGACACGTCTTGTCAGTCTTGACGGCGTTTTCTCCCCGTTCAGCTATTTCGACATAAATTACGGAGTCTCAACTGACTTGCAGCTACCTCGTTCGTTTGCTTTATCGACTGACTTGATGATGTATACCCGTACAGGTTATGCCGACAAGTCAATGAACCGCACGGACTTTGTGTGGAATCTTCAGGTAAGCAAGTCGTTTGGCAAGGATAAGGCTTGGACCGTGAAAGCGGTAGGTTTCGACATTCTGCGTCAGTTGCCTACGGTTGTCCGTACGGTTAATGCGCAAGGACGCTCTGAAATCCGCTATAATTCCCAGCCCGCATATGCTATGCTGACTCTCGCTTATCGCCTTTCCATTCAGCCGCGTAATAATAAGCGGTAGTCAACTCAGGCGGTAGAACTTTATCCGCTTGGAGATATGACCGACTAATAGCGCAATCATTAGAAATCCTATTTTTCCGTGCACTCCGCCTATCCCGGAGTGCGCGTTATTTATAATCCAATGGATTGTTACAGCTATGCCGGACGCAAACGCAAGCAGACCGACCCACCATAGAACTCGCGTATATTGTTTCTTTTGGTTATGGAACTTCTTGAACCAGTTGCTTGAGCCATAATGAAGATATATATGCCATCCGCAAAGAACAATGAAAAGCAAACCTATCGCTACATGGATGTAAACCGGTACTGTACCTTTACTGCCGGATGCCTCCATCTGAATACCTGAGGCAAGTATGGCGCAAGCAAAAATGAGCAAACTCCAGTCGCAGATTTTGAGCTTGGTTATTTTTTTCATCAATGAACGTGTTTGATGTTAAAATTCCAGAGAAAGCCTTCCAAAGAATCCGAAGGTACAGCCGTTTTGCTTCCACGGCTCGTTAACGGTAACGGTTAAGTCATGGCGTCCACCGCGAGTGTATTTTGTTACATATTGCGGTCCTACTTCAAGATTTAATGCAAGATGCTCGTTGACCGGCACGCGAAATCCGCAGGCAACCTGACCATAAAACCCGGTTTCTCCTTCTGTTGCGAACTGTGCGCCGCCACGAAACCCTAAATGGGGATAGATGCGACGCATATATTGGGATGAAAAATAGAACCGCGCTTCAGCAAAAAGAGGAATAACCCCCTGACCGTACCTGACAGAATAAATATAACCTGTTCCGGCACCAAGAAATATTTTGGGTTTGACCATATATCCGTGGACAGTGGTTACACCAATGGCTGACTCCGGATAAGCACCCGGTGCATTGACTTCAAAACCGATTGAGCCTACATAGCCGGACGGAATTTTCTCAATCAGATTTGAAGAATATTTATCGTTGCGTGCGCCTACTTCGATTTTTTTCTTGCGCAGATGTTCGCGCTGAATGGCTTCATAGTCTGCTGCGGTTTGTCCGGAAACGGCAACCGACACAAGCATAAGTATTGATGATATAAAGACTTTTTTCATGTAAGTAGTATTTTTAAATTGCAATTTCGCTAAAAATCCTATAATAGCAAAGATTTTGGGACGATTTAACACATATTAACTCCCGAAATGGTTTAAAGTTGTGTATTTTGAGGGAAATTCGTAACTTTGTGCAAATGAACTGACATTTGTTTCAAGACAATGAATTTATTTAAGCGTTATCCTTTGACCGCAAACCTTCTGGCAATGTTAATTGTCGGAATTTTACTCATAGTTGTCGCTATGTGGGGGCTGAATATATGGACTGAGCATGGTAAGGTTCAGGTTGTGCCTGATGTACGGACTCTTTCCGTAAGAGAGGCGGAGCAGACTTTGCGTGGATGCAATCTCCAGTATGAGATTGTTGACTCAGTATATGGTTCGCACGGAGTCCGCGGTTCTGTGGTTGAGCAGGTACCTCCTCCCGGAAATAAAGTAAAACCGGGTCGCACGGTTTACCTGACCATAAACGCTTACGAGACAAAGAAGGTTACATTGCCGGAACTTGTCGGCACATCTGTGCGTCAGGCGCGCGCCACTCTTCAGTCTCTTGGTTTTACAGACATCAGGGAGATGCGTGTTCCCTCTGACTATCGCGATTTGGTTATTTCCGTTAAGTCAATGGGTGTACCTCTCCGCGCAGGTACTGTAATTTCTCTCAGTGCTCCTATGGTGATTGAAGTGGGTGAGGGATTTGATCCCTATAGTGCCCTTAATGACTCGATAGAGGCTATTGATGAATCGGAATGGTCACAGGAATTCTATGACAACAGCGATGAGTGAAGACAGTGAACTTGAAATTCCGGAATTGACAGACGCTGACGGAAATCCGCTGTATGAGCATTTCCGTTTTGTGGCTGACCGTGGTCAGGAATTGTTGCGTGTCGACAAGTTCTTGGTGCTAAGGATGCAAAACGCGTCTCGCAACCGTATTCAGCAGGCTGCCGATGCTGGTTGCATTATTGTCAACGGTTCGCCTGTAAAGAGCAACTACAGGGTCAAGCCTCTTGATGTGGTGCAGATAGTCATGGACCGCCCTCGATATGAGAATGAAATCATAGCGGAGGACATTCCTCTTGATATAGTTTATGAGGATGATACCGTTCTTGTAGTCAATAAGCCGGCAGGACTCGTGGTCCATCCTGGACATGGTAATTATACCGGTACACTTGTTAATGCTCTTGCATGGCATTTCCGAGGTTACCCTGACTATGATGTAAATGACCCTCGGCTCGGATTGGTGCATCGAATTGATAAGGATACTTCAGGATTACTTGTCGTTGCCAAGACACCGGAAGCGAAAACCGACCTTGGCAAGCAGTTTTTTAACAAGACAACCAAGCGGGAATATCGCGCGCTGGTGTGGGGACAGCCTAATCCTGCGGCAGGACGCATTGAGGGTAACATTGGTCGCAATCCAAAGGACCGATTACAGATGACGGTTCTGCCTCCGGATGACCCTACCGGAAAACACGCCGTTACACACTATGAAACGGTTGAGACATTTACTCATGTTTCATTAGTGAAGTGTGTGCTTGAGACGGGTCGAACACACCAGATTCGCGTACATATGGGGCATATCGGGCATCCGCTGTTTAATGATTCGAGATATGGTGGTGACCAAGTGCTTCGCGGCGTTCCTTCCGGTACCTACAAGCGATTTATTGCGGGGTGTTTTGAGGTATGTCCCCGACAGGCACTTCACGCAATGACCCTTGGGTTCTGTCATCCTAAGACAGGAGAAGAAATGTTTTTCACTGCGCCTATACCTCCAGATATGAGCGCATTGCTTGAAAAATGGAGACGACTCTCCAATTAAATCCAGATTTGTGATTATGAATAAATTAAGACTAAGCGTTGCCGTCGGACTGCTGCTCGCTCTTCCTTTTGGGGTAGAAGCGGCTAAGAAAAAAAGTCGTGTTACTGTCACTCCTGAGGAACTCTTTCAGCAGGCCACGGATGCTTTTTATCAGTATAATCCTGCGCTTGTTACAGAAAAAATTGAGCAGCTCCGTGACCTTCGCAATCTACCCAATCCGGATGACGTTGACCGGTTGGAGGCGCGTAAGGACCGCATGGAGTCAATGATGCAGAGGGTTGATGCGATTGAGGTAATTGACTCTTTGACGGTAGACCGTGCGGATTTCTTTCTCCATTATAGGCTTAGTCCGGCGGCAGGATATATATTGAGTCCTAATGACCTCGACGGTGAATTTGGTGCAATAGACCCAACAACAGTTTATCTTTCCGAAGATGAAAATGTAATGTTGTGGGGTACAGTAACCGGACTGGCGGAAAGTCACAGGCTAACAGATGATACATGGGAGGGTTCCGAGCCGCTTAGTGAGACACTTAATGCCGGCGGTACGGCTAATTTCCCGTTCTTGATGCCTGACGGTATTACGCTTTATTACGCGACGCAAGGTGAAGATTCGCTCGGTGGATACGATATTTATGTAAGCCGCCGGAATGGCGAGGAGTTTCCCGCTCCGCAGAACATGGGCATGCCCTATAATTCTCCGTATGATGATTTCCTTCTTGTTATCGATGAGGAAACCGGAGCTGGGTGGTGGGCAACAGACCGCAATGACCCGGGAGGAAAAGTGACAATTTATGTCTTTGTGCCTTCGGAAGTCAGACAGAATGTTGATGTTGATGATCCTGACTTGAGTGCGCGAGCAAAACTTTCTTCTATTGCCATGACGCGGACTGACAAGGATTATACGGAATTGCTTGCTAAGATAGATGCAATAGAACCCGGAGCCGGAGTCCCTGACAACACCCCTGATTTTGAGTTTGTGCTTCCTTCAGGTAAAGTCTTGACCCGATGGGATGAATTTCGGTCACCTCAGGCTCGTCGATTGATGGAAAATTATATGGATTTACTCTCTGACCGTCACGCCGATGAGGAAGCTCTTGCCCGTCTTCGCGTTTCATATGGACGAGGAGATAAGTCAGCGGCAACCGAGATTAATCGTCTCGAGAAAAAAATGCTTACCTCAGCTGAGCAACTTAAATCAATGTCAAATAGAATCATTCAAGCGGAGACAAAAGTAAAATGAACTCGGTTGACGACAGAATAATTCTTCTCTTGAACGGCGATTATCCCTTGTGGATTGATGACATTATGATAATGATGTCTGACCGTCTTGTATGGATTCCGTTATACATAGTTCTCGCTTTGTTTGTTATTCAAAAACTTGGATGGAAGCAGGGGATGGTGATGCTGGTGATATGCGGAATGGCTGTAGGTCTTTCTGACTGGATATGTGCTACGGCTATCCGTCCTTATGTCGGGAGGCTCCGTCCTGTTTCTCCTGATAATCCATTAAGTCAGTATCTGCGTATTATTAGTGGCGTTCCGTCTTCATATAGTTTCCCGTCATGTCATGCGTCGAATACATTCGCGCTTGCTGTTTTTATTTCTCTGGTTCTACGCCGGAAACTATTTACAGTGTTTCTTTTGATATGGGCGGTAATCGTATGTTTTTCAAGAGCATATCTTGCCGTTCATTATCCGACTGACCTTTTGGTAGGTGCGCTGATTGGTTCAGCTGTAGCTTCTATATTTTACTATTATGGAAACAAGTTGCGTTTGAAGTATATTGCACCGCTTTTATTACTTTTTTGTTGTAACAGTGCGTCGGCGGAGTCTATTAAATTTGAATATGGAGGAGAATTTGATGCAATTTTCGATAATAGAGAGGGGAAAGGGCTTTATACTCCGGCACGGACATACTTTTTCACTCAAATTTCGCCTGAAATTGGGTTGAGCATAGATTCCATGCGCCACAAAGTTATGATCGGTGCTGTGTGGACGCAACCCATAGGCGGTGAGTGGGAAGGCAACAGAATATCCCCTACGGCATATTACAGATATACAGGTGAGCATGTTCGTGCAAGTCTCGGAATGTTTCCGCGCACTCAGCTCATCGAGGAGTTGCCTGAATATCTTGTAAGCGATTCTACCCGATACGTTCAGCGAAATCTTCGTGGCGCGATGATTCAGTATGTTGGACGCGAAGGTTTCTTTGAAGCGTTGTGTGACTGGCGCGGAATGCAGAGTCGTACGCGGCGTGAAGCATTTGCTATCATTGCACAGGGACGTTGGCAACGTGGACTTCTTCAGGCGGGTGGCACTGCCATGCTTAATCATCTTGCGCTTGCCGAGGGAGCTGAAAACCAGTATGTCAACGACAATATCATAGTAAATCCGTTTGTTGGCGTGGACTTTAATTTGCTTATTGCTCCGTCTGCAAAGTTCAAGGCTTTATCCTTGCAGTTAGGACCAATAATGTCACTGACCCGTGACCGCCACGACATGAAGTGGATTACTTCGGCGGGAATTAGGACCGTTATTGATGCAAAATGGTGGCGATTGGGTCTTAAAAACGTCTTTTCTTACACAAATAATCCGCTTTTCCCTTTATATTGGCGTTATAGTATTTTGCTTAACGAAGGAGAGGCGTATTATGCGTCGAAGTATTACAATCGCACCGAATTGTCAGGTTTGCTGATGAGTTATCGTGATATTGTTTCGCTTCATGCATCACTTGATTTCCATGTGGCAAAGGATGAATTCATGTTCTATCAACGTTTGATTTTAACGATAAAAATTTGAAATTATGAATAGTTTTCAGGATTTACTAATAAACCGTCGTAGCATCCGCCAATTTACAGACCAAGACATTCCCGCTGAGGATGTCAAGACCATTCTCGAGGCTGCTCTGCTTTCGCCTACCGGCAAGAATTCCCGTGCATGGCACTTTATTGCCGTTGATTCAAAGGAAATGCTTGAAAAAATGAGTCAGTGCAAGGGTTATGGCGCAAGTTCAGTTGCGCGCGCAAAGATGGCAGTCGTGGTCTGCGTTGACGTTACCTCCACTGAAACATGGATTGAGGATGGTTCGATTGCTGCTTTTGCCATGATGCTTCAGGCAAAGGAGCTCGGTCTCGGCTCATGTTGGATTGAGATAAACGGACGTTTTGCCGAAGATGGAACTCCCGCCGAAGATATGGTTAGCGAGTTGCTCGGACTTCCAGAGCAGATAATGCCACTCTGTTTTGTAACACTTGGCTATCCCGCTGAGGAGCGTAAGCCTCAGAACCTTGAAAAGCTCCTCTGGGAGCGTGTTCATATCGGTTCATTTCATCCGGAGCAATGCCTCGGCGAGTAAGTTTCATCGGAGCCGGCAATGTCGGCTCTACGTTTGCAGAGAAATTTAAGTCGGAAGGGGTCGAGATTGTCCAGATTTGTTCCCCATCGCTGGGAAATATGGATGACTTTAACCCTGACGGTGTTGATGCTGTGATTATTGCCGTTACGGATGATGCCATTCCGGCTTTGCTTGATAGACTTCCGGGAAATGACTCAACGCTCTGGCTTCACACCTCCGGCTCTGTTGGGATAGATGCTTTTGATGCAGGAAAGTTCCCGCGTCATGGTGTCCTTTATCCGTTGCAGACCATGCTTAAGGGCGTTATTCCGGATTGGACCAACGTTCCTATATTCATTGAAGGAGATGACCCGCTTAACGAGGAGCTTGCCCGATTGCTTTCACCACGGGTCGCGCCGCTTGACTCGATGAGCCGGCGCAGAGCTCATGCTGCTGCGGTTCTATGCTGTAATCTCGTGATGTACCTTTGGAGCCTGAGCGAAGGTGCGATGGCAGATGCCGGTCTTGACTTCAAGATGCTTGCTCCTTTGATGGAACTTACATGGAAACGTGCTTCATCCGGTTCTCCGGAACAGTCGCTCACGGGTCCGGCACGTCGCGGAGACCTCGGAACAATCCGTAAGCATCTTGCTGCGTTAAACCCGGAGACGTCTGAAGTATACCGCCTCCTTTCGCAGAATATCCTTAACCGTTTCCATCCTGATTTAAAGATATGAGTACGATTCCCTACGATTTGGAAAAGATTAAGGCATTTGTTTTTGATGTCGACGGAGTATTATCGCCAAATGTTGTTCCGGTTGACTCGGATGGTAACCCGGCGAGAATGGCTAACGTAAAGGACGGCTATGCACTTCAGCTTGCACGCAAGCATGGCTATAAAATTGCTATTATCTCAGGGGCGGATTCGGAAATAGTTCGCCGTCGTTTTGAATTACTCGGTATAGAGGATGTTTACATGAAAACCGCCAATAAATTGCCGGTACTTCAGGAATGGATGAAGCAAAATGGTTTAAATCCTGATGAGGTCAGTTATGTTGGCGATGATGTCCCGGATATCCCGTGTATGAATTATGTAGGACTTTCTGTTGCGCCTGCCGACGGTAGCTATGATGCAAAGGAGACTGCTCTCTATGTATCTCCTTTCTGTGGTGGCATGGGAGTAGCACGTGAACTTATTGAACAGACCATGCGCGCACAGGGCGAATGGCTTCACTTAAATACAGCTTACGGATGGTAAACAAAAAGTATATTCTTGCAAGCGGTTCGCCGCGACGTCGCGAGCTGCTTGGTATGTTGAATGTCGACTTTAGGGTTGACACTTCAAAATCAGTTGAAGAGATAGTTCCGACAGATACGCCGGCACATGAGGTTCCGGTCATTCTCTCCCGGATAAAGGCGGAACCGTATCTTTCGGAACTGAAGGAGGATGAGGTTCTGATTACCGCTGACACAGTTGTGATACTTGACGAGGAGGTTATCGGTAAGCCGAAGGATGTTGATGATGCCAAGCGCATTCTCCATAAGTTATCAGGTCGGACACATCAGGTTGTAACCGGGGTCTGCATTGGTCGTTTCGGAGAGCCTTTGGAAACCTTCTCGGAGACAACAGAGGTCATTTTTGACCCTTTGACTGATGAAGAAATCAACTATTATGTCGAAAACTTCAAGCCCCTTGACAAGGCTGGCGCGTATGGCATTCAGGAATGGATAGGCGCAGCTGCTGTCAAAGGGCTTAAAGGCTCGTATTATAACGTGATGGGACTTCCCATCCACGCTCTGTATTGTCACTTAAAATAGTGGCATGAAGGATGGGTTCTTAACGTACTTATATTCAAATTCTTCGTTGGACATGCAGAACATCAAGATTCCTTGAATAAGAGGAATGATTGACCAAATCCAGCAGGAACAAAGGTTTATAATGATAGAAAGAATTCCCGCTCCAGTCTTTCCAAGATAGAAATACTGAATACCGAAACAGCCGAGGAGGATTGCCAAAAGCGCGCAGACTCCTCGGCTTTTACCTTCGGGTCCCGAAGGTAAGAATGGGTCATTCTGGGCATAATACTGCTGATAGTTCCCTTGGTAGGGGGGAGTTGTTGCGTCTGGCTGAGTGTGACCGCAGTAGCGACAGATGATTGCGTCGTCTTGAATCTGTTCGGCGCAGTAAGGACATTTTTTCATAACTTTATTGAATTTGTGCGTTAGTTACACGTTCAAGGGTGATTGGAGCTTTAAGCGGATGGAACGGAATGAAATCAGTGTTCTTTTTGACCGTATTGTTTAGGAAAATGAGTCCGTCGACACTTTTTGCGTACAAAAGAGGATTATCGAAGGTTTCGAAAACATTATCGGTGATTCTTATTCCGCTATGAAAATATTTGGTTTGGTTTTTAAGGTCAGGGATTTCGGGATAAATGGAAATGACGGCGTTGGTAAATTGGAAGAGGGATGTAAGTGCGTTAATAAACCGGTTTCCGGTGATTGTGACGTCGCGACACGCTCCGGTTTCATACCAGCCGTTGCAATCGCCACAAAGAAGAATTGCCGAACCTGAGGTATGGTCAAAAAGATTATCCGAGCATACGGTTTTGCGAGGGGTAGAGAAAAGTGCTCCGCGTGCGCGGTTATTGCGCACGGTATTTCGGCAGAATTCAACTTCAGGGGTCCGTGTCAGGTTTTCAATTCCGTAGGTCTCGATTGCTGATACCGGACGGTCAAACGTTATGCGGAATTCTTTCGGATTAATTGTCTCGATTGATGAGACCAAAGCATTGTCGCCGGTAAGCTCCATGGTGCGCGGAGCAATAATTTGAACTGAATCACCGGGCGTACCCCATTCAAATCCAAAGCTCTGCGAGTGCATATACTGTGCGATGACTGTTGTTGAGTCAACAACCTCTTTGATGCGCAAATATGTTCCGTGAACATTGATGGCATCATCCATCATGCCTTCATAGAGTCCGTCATTACTTGTGATTTTACCCCAGCAGGAGGAAAAATGTGTGGCATCCGCCTGTGTGGTAAAGTATCGCGGGTCTGACTCTCCGCGCAGACAAACGCCAAACTGGGTCAACGTGATATTTTCGGTATTTTGCGCCAAAAGTCCCATACCTTCTGCGTAATGAACCTTTACGTCATTAAGATTGACGTTCTTACAGCGGTCAACGAATATACCGGGAGTAGGACGCCCCCAGCCGCGCATCGCAACGCGTGTGCCGGGCACAAGCGACGGGTTTTTCCATGAGGCGGATATGCGACCATCGGGAAGCTGCTCAACATTGCGCGTTGCAACACCGATGTCGCTCGTCCTGTATAAAATATGCTTTGTGCCTTTTTCAAACGCAATTCCTGACCGTGGAGTGAGTTCCCAACCGAGACCTTTCGCAACGAAATTGCTGTCGCGCACTTCATAATTTACCCATTCTTCCGGACGGTAGATTATCTTGCCATTACTATTTTCTTCAATAACAATCTGGCTGATATGAGGGTGGGTAAAGTCGATGCTTACCCCTGATATGGTCAGATTGGTGACATTGATGGCTGCAATAGGGAGCATCCTGCCCTCATAGATGAATTCGGCTCCGTTTCCTTCAATTATGATGTTATCACTGTTTTCAAGAAGCAACCCAACAGACTTTGGATTAGTCTGGTCATGGTTGCTGATATAAAGTTCGCGCTCTGTCGCCCCTGAAGGATTAAATAAGTATTTTTGTCCGGTCAATATTACCCTGAGAGTATCGGCAGATTGTTTTTTCTTGATGTTTTTTGAAATAAGCGCGTTCAATTTGGCTCCATTGCACTGTGGAACTTTAATTTCGTGAACTTTAGCAACGCCGACTAACGGTATGGCGGCAATAAGGATAGTAAGGATTTTTTTCATGGAAGTGGAGAAAATGTAGCTGAAAAGTAAGGATTAGTATCAATTAATTGGAGACCGTCTGACGGGTGGGGAGAGATGCGGAAAATACCGCGTCCGAGACGTTCATAAAGGGAGAGGGCAACAAAGCCCATGGTTCGGCGCAGATTAACCTCAATTGTAGGGCAAATCAATCGGTCCGCGCCATAGATGATCATATCGACGCCTACCGGTCCAGAATAATAAGGTGCAATCATACGCGATAATGCGCCTGTTACGGCCGGAATTGTTGCTTCAAGTTGGTCTGCGGGTAGTTCAGAGCGGAGTTCGTCTTGCGATGCACACAAATTCCCACCATATGCTGTATTGGTTGATGATGTGAAAAACGATGAAATTCCCTTAAAAATGACTTTTCCGTTTTCAATTTCGTATAGTAGTGCGAAATCTTTGGTTTTGTCATGCTTCGGCTCTACCATAACCGAGCCTTGACGTCGGATAATTCCTTGAGCAATACTGATGATGCTCTCGCGGCTCATGTTTGAACAATCTACAACTCCGCGTCCGGAGCAGCTCCATGGTGATTTGAGCATAATGTCAGCTGATGCAATCAGCGTTGCATCATTTAGTTCCATAGGTTCTGGTGGAAGCGGGTAGGGAAGTCCGCTCTGCTGGAGTTCGCGATGTAGAAGTAAAGACGTCCTGCGGTGGCTAAGTTTCCTGATTAAATCTACATCCGGAAATGGACCGTTAACACCCGCATTACGGAATTGAGATACTGCGTTCGCGCTCCATCCCCACGGCGCGGGGAGGGCATCGGGCGGGATATCCGTAAGAGTCTGTCCTGAGGTCAATATAACGTCATCAGCATCCGCATACCAGCGTGGAAGCTGAGCTAACGCATCCTTAAATTGCCTGACCGGGAGAGGAGGTGTATAATTCGCCTTTCCTACCGCTAAAGCAAGGTCATTCTCCGGATTGAACAGATGAATTTTCAAAGTGGAGTGCCAATTAGTTCGAAGGGCATTGCCTCTTCGATTTTGACATTAACAAACTGACCGGAACGGAGCGTTTGCGTTTTACGTATAAGCACTTCGGGGTCAACTTCAGGAGAGTCCCATTCGGTACGACCTATGTAGAATTCCGAATCCTCACGGTCTACTATTACTTTCAGTGACCGTCCGACTTTTTTCTCTTGAATTTCAAGCGAAATTTCCTCTTGAGCCGCCATTAATGCGTCAAGACGTGCCTGTTTTACATCCTGAGGCGTAGCGTCACGCAGATTTTTTGCCGCAAAAGTGTCATCTTCTTCGCAATATGCAAACGCGCCCATTCGCTCAAACTTTGTTTCCTTTACAAAATCGAGAAGTTCAGCAAATTCTTTATCTCCTTCACCCGGAAAACCGACCATCATAGTAGTACGCAGATGCAGGTCCGGTACGCGACTGCGCATTTCAGCAATCAGTTCGCGAGTACGTTTTCCGTCAATATGACGGCGCATATTTTCCAGAACATTGTCGGAGATATGTTGGAGGGCAATATCAAGATAGTTGCAGACGTTCGGCTTACGAGCCATTACGTCCATGACCTCCATGGGAAAATCCGCAGGATAAGCATAGTGTAATCTCAACCACTCAACACCCTCAATGTCGCTGAGACGGTCAATTAGCTCCGGAAGCAGAACTTTGTTAGACAGGTCACGTCCATATGATGTAAGGTCCTGAGCAATGACATTAAACTCCTTAACTCCACGTGACACCAAAGTCTTTACCTCAGCTTCGAGGTCCTCAGGCGTGCGTGAGTGATATCTGCCCGTAATAAGCGGAATAGCACAAAATGCACAGAATCGGTTGCAACCTTCCGATATCTTAAGGTAAGCATGGTGGCGAGGAGTCGTGATTAGGCGATCAAATGATGCAGAACCGGGATGAGCTCCTGAAATCTCAGTTACTAATCCATGCCAGTCAAACTTTCCTTTCCATACGTCCACTTCTGGTAACTCAGCGGGTAGATCTTTAGCATATCGTTCGCTGAGACATCCCATAACCATAATTCGGTCAACAACTCCATCAGCCTTTGCCTGCGCTGCCTCAAGTATCGTGTTAATGGACTCCTCCTTTGCGTCACCAATAAACCCGCAGGTGTTGATTACAACTGTCTCTGCCGGAGTAGTGACATCATCCGTAACTTCGGCTTTTACTCCGGAATTGCGGAGCATTGCAAGAAGCCGCTCGGTATCAACGAGATTCTTCGAGCATCCTAAGGAAACAATGTTGACGTTACGCCTTTTCATCCGTTTTAAATCTTCTCATTAAAAAGCGAATCAACAAACTCTTCCTTATTGAAAACCTGAATGTCGTTTATGCCTTCACCCAGTCCGATATACTTAACCGGAATTCGCATTTGGTCGCTTATACCGATAACTACACCGCCCTTGGCTGTTCCGTCCAGTTTTGTGACAGCAAGAGATGTAACGGTAGTTGCCTCTGAAAACTGGCGTGCTTGCTCAAAGGCATTCTGACCAGTAGAACCGTCAAGCACAAGCAAAACATCATCAGGCGCACCCGGAACTATCTTATCCATCACACGCCGGATTTTGCTCAGTTCCTCCATGAGCGGTTTTTTGTTATGAAGACGCCCTGCCGTATCAATAATTACAATGTCAGCCTGCTGAGCTACCGCACTCTGAAGGGTATCGAAAGCTACAGCAGCAGGGTCAGCACCAAGTTTCTGCTTGACTATGGATACTCCGGCGCGCTCCGCCCATGTTTCAAGTTGCTCCGTTGCAGCAGCGCGGAACGTATCGGCAGCACCGATGACAACCTTGTTACCGGCATTCTTGAACTGATTAGCAAGTTTGCCGATAGTCGTGGTTTTACCGACACCGTTCACACCGACAACCATTATTACATAGGGTCTGCGTACGCCGGCAGGGAGTTTGAAGTCCTCATCAGGACCGACAGCTCCGTTACGGTCATGCTCAGCGAGCATGGCTGCAATCTCCTCGCGCAACATCCTGTGAAGTTCATCCGTCCCAAAATATTTATCGCGCGCAACTCGGTCACGAATACGGTCAATGATTTTGATTGTAGTTTCAACACCTACATCAGACGTAATGAATACCTCTTCAAGTTCATCAAGAAAGTCATCATCAATAGTACTATGACCTGCCAAGGTACGCTTTAGTTTACCCCAGAAGCCTTCCTTGGTCTGTTCGAGTCCTTTGTCAAGAGTTTCCTTCTTTTCGCGCGAAAAGATATTTTTAAAGAATCCCATAATGGTTATACAGTGCTTTGTTAAATAATGGTGCAAATTTACGCGTTTTTCATCATTTCAGCAAACTAAAAGCGGGCAAATCCTTCCGGATTGCCCGCTTTTTACATAAAAAGAGGATGTTTCGATTATTCAGCGCACTTTGCAGAGATAAACTCGCGGTTCAGGCGTGCGATATTGCTGAGCGAAATGTTCTTGGGACATTCAGCTGAGCAAGCACCGGTGTTGGTGCAGTTGCCAAAGCCGAGCTCATCCATCTTGGCAACCATCTTGCGGGCGCGACGCGCGCGCTCAACCTGACCCTGAGGCAGGAGGGCAAACTGGCTAACCTTAGCAGAAACGAAGAGCATGGCAGAGCCGTTCTTACAAGCTGCGACACAAGCACCGCAGCCAATGCAGGTAGCTGAATCCATAGCCATATCGGCAGCAATCTTCGAGATAGGAAGGTCATTGGCATCCTGTGCGCCACCGCAGTTGAATGAAACATATCCGCCTGCCTGCTGAATCTTATCGAAGGCGTTACGATCTACGATAAGGTCCTTGATTACAGGGAAGGCTGCTGAACGCCAAGGTTCAACGGTGATGGTTTCGCCATCTTTAAAGCGGCGCATATAGAGCTGGCAGGTAGTTGCTCCGGTTGCGGGACCATGGGGGTGTCCGTTTATGTAGAGCGAGCACATACCGCAGATACCTTCGCGACAGTCACTGTCAAACGCGATGGGCTCTTCTTTCTTTTCAACGAGCTGCTCGTTGAGGATATCGAGGGTTTCAAGGAATGAGGTGTCGGTATCGGTCTCCACCGTGTAGTTCTTGAACTCTCCCTTGGCTTTCGGGCCGGCCTGACGCCAAACCCGGAGGGTAACGGTCATTTTTGACATATTCGTTGACTTAATTTAATGGTGAAGTTCTGATTTTACGACTTATAGTTACGGGTCTGAACCTTGATTGCTTCATAGTGGAGCGGTTCCTTGATGAGTACAGGAGCGGTATTGTCGTTGCCCTGATAGTCCCAACATGCCACGTAGAAGTAGTTTTCATCATCGCGCTTAGCTTCGCCCTCTTCGGTCTGATATTCTTCGCGGAAGTGACCGCCACAAGATTCGTTACGGTTGAGAGCGTCGTAGGCTATGAGTTCACCCATGGTGATGAAGTCGCGCAGACGGAAGGCCTTGTCAAGTTCATTGTTGTAGCCTTCAGCAGAGCCGGGTACATAGAGGTCCGTTTCAAAGGTCTTACGGATTTCCTTGAGCTTGCTGAGAGCGGTCTCGAGGCTTTCCTTGGTACGTGCCATACCTACATATTCCCACATTACGTGACCGAGTTCCTTGTGGATTGAGTCAACGGAGTGGTTGCCCTGAATGTTGAGGAGCTGCTGCTGACGCGCGCGGCACTGCTTTTCAGCTTCGTCGAACTCGGGAAGTGAAGTTGAGGGACACGGAACGGAAATCTGGTCGCTGAGATAGTTCTGGATGGTGTAGGGGAGCACGAAGTAACCGTCGGCAAGACCCTGCATAAGAGCAGAAGCACCGAGGCGGTTTGCACCATGGTCAGAGAAGTTACATTCACCGATAGCGAAAAGACCCTTCAGTGAGGTCTGCAGTTCGTAGTCAACCCAGAGACCACCCATTGTATAGTGGATAGCGGGGAAGATCATCATCGGGTTGTAGTAACAGGTATCGCCAATCTTGTTGCCGAGTTCACCGGGGTTAACATCAGTGATTTCCTCATACATATCGAAGAGGTTACCGTAACGCTGACGTACGGTGTCGATTCCGAGACGGTTGATAGCCTCAGAGAAATCAAGGAATACGGCGAGACCGGTATTGTTAACACCATAACCCTTGTCGCAACGTTCCTTAGCGGCACGTGATGCTACGTCACGGGGAACGAGGTTACCGAATGCGGGATAGCGACGTTCCAGATAGTAGTCGCGTTCTTCTTCGGGAACATCGCTGCCCTTGATTTCGCCTTTCTGTAGTTTCTTAGCGGTTTCAAGGTCTTTCGGAACCCAGATACGACCGTCGTTACGGAGAGACTCTGACATAAGAGTCAGTTTTGACTGTTTGTCACCGTGAACGGGGATACATGTGGGGTGAATCTGTACGAATGCGGGGTTAGCGAAGTATGCTCCCTTACGATATGCAGCAACAGCAGCAGAGCAGTTACAGCTCATAGCGTTGGTGCTGAGGAAGTAGGTGTTGCCATAGCCACCGGTTGCGAGTACAACGGCGTGGGCTGAGAAGCGTTCGAATTCGCCGGTAACGAGGTTCTTGGCGATGATGCCGCGAGCGCGACCGTCAACCATAACTACATCGTGCATCTCATAACGGTTGAAGCTCTTAACCTTACCGAGTTCAATCTGACGGTTGAGTGAAGAGTATGCACCGAGAAGGAGCTGCTGACCGGTCTGACCTTTGGCATAGAATGTACGGCTTACCTGAGCACCACCGAATGAACGGTTGGCAAGGAGACCGCCGTATTCGCGTGCGAAAGGCACACACTGAGCAACACACTGGTCGATGATGTTGTTTGATACTTCTGCAAGGCGGTATACATTGGCTTCGCGGGCACGATAGTCACCACCTTTTACGGTATCATAGAACAGACGGTAAACTGAGTCGCCGTCGTTCTGGTAGTTCTTTGCAGCGTTGATACCGCCCTGTGCAGCGATAGAGTGAGCGCGGCGGGGTGAGTCCTGAATACAGAAGTTAAGGACATTGAAACCGAGTTCGCCAAGAGTAGAAGCTGCAGATGCACCGGCAAGACCGGTTCCGACTACGATAACGGTCAGTTTGCGCTTGTTGGCAGGGTTAACCAGTTTCTGATGGTCCTTATAGTTGGTCCACTTTTCAGCAACAGGACCTTCAGGGATTTTTGAATCGGCGGCAGGGATTACCAGACCGTCAGCTGTTTTAACAAGTTCCATATTTGTTGAATGAGTGGGTTATTATTCTGTTACTTCTTCGGGAAGAGCTTCTGCATCGGCGGGAATGACAGATGCGGGAAGTGAGGATTCTTCAGGTTCCTGCTCTGTGCTTGCGAGGTTCATCAGGTTGATGACATTGTCATTGTGTTCGCCATAGAGCTTTTCAAGTTCGCCCTGAAGTTCCATGAAACGCTGCTGAAGTTCCTGCATTCTAATCTGACCGGAGAAATCATTGCTGCGCTGAATCTGCTGAGCTTCAATCTGAATGCTCTTCATTTCAGAGGTGATTTCAGAAGAAATTGATTCAAAATGCTCGTTAAGCATTTCCTGATACTGAGCCTGCAAATCTGCGTTGGTCAGATAGTAGTTCTGATTAGCACGAACTGAGAATACAACAGCCTGAATTGTAAACAGAGCAATTACGATAGAAACCCACCAGCAGGCAATCTTCTTCCAGCGGGGAAGCCATACCTGATTGTCAAGACCGCAGCTCTGCCACATTGACCAGAAACCATGGTTCATATGGAACCAGAGGGCTATAAAGCCAATGATGTAGATTACGGGAGTCCACCAGTTCTGGAAAGCGATCTGGAGGAACAGGGTGCCGGCAGCGGCGGGAATCTCAACGCCTTCATAGGAGTAAAGTGAACCCATGACTTCCTGAGCCTGCATACGAGCCCAGAACTGAACAAGGTGTACGCCAAGGAAGGCAACTACAACAATGCCGAGCACGAGCATGTTTTGTGACGACCATTCAACCGACTTGGGGCGTACGCTGACTGCGTAGCGGTCAGTTCCGCGAGCCTTGCGGTTCTGAATGGTAAGAACTAACGCGTAGATGATGTGGACAACGAACAGCAGGCCCAGTCCCATTGAGGCGATAAGGGCATACCAGTTTGCTCCCAAGAAAAGGCATACCTTATTATATGCCACCGGGCAGCAGATTGCCACTGCATTCATCAACACGTGAAAAGTAACAAACAAGACAAGGCAAATTCCGGTCAAAGCCATAATGAATTTCTTGCCTATGGATGAGTTAAATAACCACATGGTAGAGAATGTTGGGTTGGTTTGTGATAAATTGATTTATTAGAATTTTGATTTAAATTTATCCGCAAAGTTAGCCATTTTTAATCTAAGGACAAACATTTTCGGGCGAAATTTCGCGAATAATGAAATTTTTTTGACTTAATAGTGTCGGTTTACGGAATAATGCTTAAATTTGCACCTTAGAAATATAACGAATTAAAACCATATAACCAATCTTTATGGCACAACAAGACGACGTTTTTAAGAAAATCGTTTCTCATGCTAAGGAATACGGCTTTGTTTTTCCTTCAAGTGAAATATATGACGGTCTCTCCGCTGTTTATGACTACGGTCAGAACGGTGTTGAGCTGAAAAACAATATCAAGCGTTACTGGTGGGACGCAATGACTCTGCTCCATGAGAATATTGTCGGGATTGATTCCGCTATTTTCATGCATCCAACTATCTGGAAGGCATCCGGTCATGTCGATGCGTTTAATGACCCTTTGATTGACAACCGTGATAGCAAAAAACGTTATCGTGCCGATGTTTTGATTGAAGAGGACATTGCCAAGCTTGATGATAAGATTGAAAAAGAAGTAGCTAAAGCCCGCAAGCGTTTCGGTGAATCCTTTGACGAGGCTCTCTTCCGTGAGACTAATCCAAGAATTCAGGAAATCAAGACAGAACGTGACGCTCTCCATGAGCGTTTCAGCAATGCGATGAACGCAAATAATCTTGAAGAACTTCGTCAGATTATTCTTGACCGTGAGATTGTTTGTCCTATTTCCGGTACCCGCAACTGGACTGAGGTACGTCAGTTTAATCTTATGTTCCGCACGGAGATGGGCTCGACTGCCGACGGTTCTATGACCGTATATCTTCGTCCTGAAACCGCGCAGGGTATTTTTGTTAACTTCCTGAATGTACAGAAAACGGGTCGCATGCGCGTTCCTTTCGGTATTGCTCAAATCGGTAAGGCATTCCGCAATGAAATCGTGGCACGTCAGTTTATTTTCCGCATGCGTGAATTTGAACAGATGGAGATGCAGTTCTTTGTACGCCCCGGCACCGAGCTCGAGTGGTTCCAGACTTGGAAGGAATTCCGCCTGAAGTGGCATAAGGCTCTTGGTCTCGGTGATGACAAGTATCGTTATCACGACCATGAAAAGTTGGCTCACTACGCAAATGCCGCTACCGATATCGAGTTCCGTATGCCGTTCGGATTCAAGGAGGTGGAAGGTATTCACAGCCGTACAAACTTTGACCTTAGCCAGCACGAGAAATTCTCCGGTAAGAATATCAAGTATTTCGACCCTGAGCTGAACGAAAGCTATACTCCGTATGTAATTGAGACCTCCATCGGTGTTGACCGTATGTTTCTCTCCGTTCTTTGTTCAAGTTACGAGGAGCAGCAGCTCGAGGGCGGAGATAAGCGCGTAGTTCTTCACCTTCCTGCTCCTTTGGCTCCCGTCAAGTGTGCAGTTATGCCGTTGGTTAAGAAGGATGGTCTGCCTGATAAGGCTCGCGAGATTGTCAATGACCTTAAGTTTGACTTCTCTACTCATTATGATGAAAAGGATTCCATCGGTAAGCGTTACCGCCGTCAGGATGCCATCGGTACCCCCTTCTGTATCACCGTTGACCATCAGACGCTCGAGGACAATACCGTCACTCTGCGCGAGCGCGATTCAATGCAGCAGACCCGCGTGAGTGTGGATGACCTTCATAAACTGATTCATAATAACGTAAGCATCAATTCCCTGCTGCGTAAACTTAAGTAAGAAGATGAAAAAAATCGGATGTATAATCGGGTGTGTTGTTCTTGCCCTTATCGGTCTGCTTTGCGGCACCGGTTGCAGCAAGTATAACTCTATGGTAACGATGCAGAACGAGGTTGAGAATGCTTGGAGTAATGTTGAGACTCAATATCAGCGTCGCGCCGACCTTATTCCTAACCTCGTTGAGACTGTCAAAGGGTATGCTGCTCATGAGAGCAATACACTTCAGGCGGTCACTGAAGCGCGTGCCAAAGCCGGTTCAATTAATCTTTCGGTTGATGAACTTAATGAAGAAAATCTGCAGAAGTTCAATCAGGCTCAAAATCAGCTCAGTGGTGCTATGAAGTCACTGCTTGCTGTTTCCGAGTCATATCCTGACCTGAAAGCAAATGAAAACTTTATGAAGTTTCAGGATGAGTATGCAGGCACGGAGAACAGAATTCAGCTTGCCCGTCGCGACTATAATGAGATAGCCAAGAAATACAATACTCAGATTGCGTTGTTCCCAAACAATCTTTTTGCTGGTTTCTTCGGATTTCAGAAAAAACCGTATTTTTCGGCTGCTGAAGGCTCTGAAATTGCTCCTACCGTTAAATTTTGAAGCAGAAATTGATGAAAAAAACTCTTTTATATCTTTTTGGCGCACTTCTTCTTCCTGCGTTTTCTTCATGTCTTTCAGATGAGGAAAAATTATGGAATGATTATAAGGAGTGGCGTGCGGCAAATGATAGTTGGCTTCAGGAGCAACTTCTTAGCGGCAAATATCAAGAATTTGTTCCGGAGTGGAATAAAGATATCAGCGTTAATATGCGCTGGCTTAATGACCGTTCAAAGACAGAGGGCAACCTTACTCCCTTGTATAATTCAACCGTTGCTGTCAAATATAAGGGTTGGCTCTATGATGGAACTCCGTTTGATTCATCGTATCGCCAGACCGATAGCCTTGCTATCATGCAGCCTTCCTCACTTATTGCCGGATGGGTAATCGCACTTGAACAGATGAGGGTAGGCGATAAGGTCGAACTTCTTGTTCCATATGAAGCAGGTTATGGCTCTTCATCAGTAGGCAAAGTCGTGCCTTATTCGGTGCTTCGATTTGAGGTTGAATTGCGCGATATTCCTGCCTATGAGGTAAGGAAATAAAGAGAAAAGAAAGAAGGTGGACAAATTTGTCTGCTTGCAACCACCATAATAAAAAATGCTAAAATTTTATTTCTTATGAATTACTTGTTTACAAGTGAGTCGGTTTCTGAAGGACATCCCGATAAAGTTGCCGACCAGATTTCTGATGCAATCCTCGACCGTTTTCTTGCTTATGACCCGGAAAGTAAGGTCGCATGTGAGACTTTGGTAACTACCGGTCAGGTAGTTGTTGCCGGCGAGGTAAAGAGTGATGCTTATGTTGATCTTCACGAAGTTGTTCGTGATGTTATCAGCGGAATTGGGTACAATAATAGTGACCTTAAGTTTGAGGCTGAGTCGTGTGGTCTGTTATCTGCTATCCATGAGCAAAGCCATGACATAAATAGAGGTGTTGAGCGTGAGTCTCCCGAAAGTCAGGGTGCCGGTGACCAAGGCATGATGTTCGGTTATGCCGTAAATGAGACAGAGAACCTGATGCCTCTTTCGCTTGAACTTTCGCATCTTATACTTAAGGAACTTAGCGCAATACGTCGCGAAGGTAAAGTAATGACATATCTTCGCCCTGATTCTAAAAGTCAGGTTACTGTTGAATACGACGGTGAAACCCGTAAACCAGTAAGAATTCATACGGTTGTAGTTTCAACTCAACATGATGAATTTATGGATGACGATGAGGCTATGCGTCAGCAGATTGAAGATGATGTTAAGAATATCTTGATGCCTCGCGTTCTTGAGAAACTCCCCGAAAGTGTGCGTTCATTGTACAATCCGGAGTATATTCATGTCAACCCCACCGGTAAGTTCGTGATTGGCGGACCTCATGGTGATACCGGATTGACAGGACGTAAAATTATCGTTGACACATATGGTGGACGTGGCGCGCACGGTGGTGGTGCATTCTCCGGTAAAGACCCGTCGAAGGTTGACCGTTCTGCGGCATATGCTGCCCGTCATATAGCTAAGAATCTTGTTGCTGCAGGCGTAGCCGATGAGGCTCTTGTTCAGGTTGCCTACGCTATTGGTGTGGCTGAGCCTGTCAGCCTGTATGTCAATACGTATGGAACTTCGAAGGTTGACATGACAGATGCTGAAATATCTGATAAGGTCAAGAGTCTGTTTAATATGACTCCTTACGCTATCGAAAAGCGTTTCGATTTGCGTAAACCCATCTATCTTGAAACTGCAAGCTATGGTCATTTCGGTCGCCAGCCCAAGAAAATCACCAAGAAGTTCAGCTCACGTTATATGGGAGATAGAACTATTGATGTGGAGCTTTTCGGTTGGGAGCGGCTTGATATGGTCGATGAGGTCAAGAATGCATTCAATTTGAAGTAAATGCGTATTGACATCCTAACAGTCCTGCCTGAAATGTTGGAGTCGCCCCTTAGCTGCTCCATACTTAAACGTGCGCAGACAAAAGGATTGGCGGAATTTCATGTTCACAACCTGAGGGATTATTCAACAAATAAGCATCGTAAAGTTGATGACTATCCTTTTGGTGGAGAGGCGGGCATGGTCATGATGGTTGAGCCGGTAGATCGCGCTATTTCCGCATTGAAAGCGGAGCGTGACTATGATGAAGTGATTTATACGTCTCCCGACGGTGAATTGCTTTCGCAACCTATGGCAAATTCGTTGTCATTGCTTAATAACGTCATCATACTTTGCGGACATTACAAGGGAATTGACTGGCGTATTCGTGAACATTTGATTACTAAGGAAATTTCAATCGGAGACTATGTTTTAACCGGTGGAGAGATTCCTGCTGTTGTGATAGCTGACGCGATGGTTCGACTGATTCCCGGTGTAATTGGCGATGAACAGAGCGCGTTAAGCGATTCTTTTCAGGATAATCTGTTGGCACCTCCCGTGTATACGCGTCCGGCAGACTATAACGGATGGAAAGTACCTGAAATTCTTTTGTCTGGTCATGAGGCAAAAATTGCTGAATGGAGACAGGACATGGCATTGGAGCGTACACAGCGTTTGCGTCCCGATTTACTGAAATGAACCCAAAAGTAATACATTGTTTTGCGGGTAAGCGTTGGAGTGGGGATGCCACTTCTGCGCTTAACTCTGCATTGCTCTCCGGAGGGATTGTTCTCACTGAAGCCGGCGATAACGCAGCCGCGCGCCTACATCGCGCAGGAATCAAGGATGTGCGTCAGCTAAACATGAGCGGACTTTTCGGTTCACTTAACCTGAGCAGGATGTTTCGTATTGTATCACCTGATGTAGTGAAAGTTCATTCCGCTTCATTGCTTAAAAAGGTCAAACAGGCGGTTTCATTGGCTGAATTGCAGATAAGAGTTGAAGATTTGAGCTCGGAAATCGTAGTTCCTGACGTAAAACCGGTAGAAAAGGGCGAAAAACTGATATGGATTGGCTATATTACGAAAGAATGTGGACTTCGCTCACTGCTTGAGGCAATGAAATCGCTTCCCGATGTGTCGCTTAAGATTGTAGGAGAGGGTGAGGCAAAACATGTCAGTCCTCTTCTAAATATGGCAAAGTCTCCGGATTTACGTGGACGCGTGGAGTGGACCGGCGAGCAGACAGACGTTTACGCTATGATGAATGGATGCAAGGCTGGCGTAATTACTTCCTCTAACCCTGAGAGTAAGGTTGTCAGCCATGAATTTGGAGCCGCCGGATTGCCTTATGTTTCCGGCACGACTGCTGAAGAACTAATAAAGAATATCTCCTCTGTTTTATGAAAAAAGTACTGATTATAAACGGACCGAATTTGAATTTGCTTGGCAAGCGTGAGCCGGGAATCTATGGGAGCAGAACCATGGAGTCCTGTCTTGAATCGCTTGGAAAAATTTGCGAAATCGAGTATTTTCAGAGCAATCATGAAGGTGCGATTATTGATAAGCTCCACGATATTGGTTTTAATCATTCATATTGTGGCATCGTTTTGAATGCAGGGGCATATACGCATACTTCACTTGCAATCGCCGATGCGATTTCTGCTATTGAGCTCCCGGTGGTGGAGGTTCATATATCTAATGTTCACGCGCGCGAGGAAATCCGTCATCGCTCACTCATCAGCAGTGTATGTCGCGGAGTTATTTGCGGATTCGGTCTTGACAGCTACCGACTGGGGGTGGAGGCCCTGATTCGAGAGTGAACGCGGAAGAAGAAGAGTATATTCTTGACCACATTGAGCCGGAGCCGGAGCATCTGGCCCGGCTAAACCGACACACTCAGCTTTACCATCTGTATTCGCGTCAGTGTTCAGGGCATCTTCAGGGACGACTTCTTTCAATGTTCAGCCACATGATTAAGCCGCGCAGAGTTCTTGAGCTTGGAACTTTTACCGGCTATTCTGCATTATGTCTCGCGGAAGGTATGCCTGATGACGGCGAACTTCATACGGTTGAGCATAATGATGAAGACGCTGCTGATATCAGAGAACTATTTGCGAAATATGACAAAAGGATTATACTTCATGTCGGTGATGCCACTGAAATGATTAAATCGATTGATGAAGACTGGGATTTGGTTTTTATTGATGCAAATAAGCGCGAATATGTTCAATATCTGGAGCTTCTTTTGCAAAAAATGAAACCGGGTTCATTTATAATAGCTGATAATACACTTTGGAGCGGAAAACTTACCGATTCATCTGAACACGATGCCCAGACGGAAGGTATTAGACATTTTAATGACTTGGTGCGAAACTTGTATGACAGACTGCATCCGGTCATACTTCCGTTGCGTGACGGCATGACACTTTTGAGACTTTCAAAGTAATGGAACAGAATACACAATTACTAACAATATCTAAAGAGGAACTTTCCACCCTTGAAGCCGAAGAATTCAAGGGACGGATAGTTTTAGTACAGACGGCATCTACTGCCGTAAAAGCTATCCGTTATCTCATGGAGCAACCTATTGTTGGATTTGACACTGAAACCCGTCCTTCATTCAAAAAAGGACAGATACATAAGGTCGCACTTATTCAGTTGTCCACTCCTGATACTTGTTTCCTGATTAGATTGAACCGTTTGGGTATTTTCCCGGAGTTGAAGGAGTTTTTGGAGAGTGATTCAGTAAAGAAAATTGGACTTTCTACAAAGGATGATTTTGGTGCGCTTAACCGTTTGATGCACATTGAACCCAAAGGCTTTGTTGAGTTACAGCAGTTAGTCAAGACCTGCGGTATAGGAGAGGCTAGTCTTACAAAAATATACGCTCTCCTATTTGGAAAGCGTATATCAAAGGGTCAAAGACTTACAAACTGGGAGGCTGTAGAACTGACCGATGCCCAGCAGCGATATGCTGCGCTTGATGCTTGGGCATGTCTAAGAATCTACAATCACATCATCAATTCATAAATCCGCGCGGTTGCTACTGCGTCGAGAGGAACATAATTGCCCATGACGGCACCCTTGGCGCGATGTAGCTTTTCATTCATAAGTTTAATGTCGGGATTCTCAATTCCGAGTTCAGCCATTGTCAGCGGCATACCGATTGACTTATAGAATCTACGCAATGCTGAAATAGCCTCAGGTGCGGAGTCAACGCCGAACACCCGTTTACCAAACTGTTCGACTTTACCGGAATTAAACTGGCTCACGTATTCAAGCCAAGCCGGAAATACTACGGCGAGACCGGCACCGTGGGCAACACCATAAATGGCAGATATTTCATGCTCCATGGCATGACATGTCCACTCTTCCTGACGTCCCGTACCGCATATTCCGTTATGAGCAAGTGTACCCGCCCACATGATATTAGCCCGCGACTGATAGTCTTGCGGATTAATCATTACCTTTTGAGCTTCGTTAATAATCGAAATCAGCAGCCCCTCACATAGACGGTCCGTTACTTCACAATCCGGAGTGTTGCTGAAATATCGCTCCATAATGTGTGCCATCATGTCTGTAATTCCACAAGCAGTCTGATATTGCGGCAGAGTTTCTGTCAGAGTGGGGTTGAGCAATGCGAATTGTGGACGCAATATGTTAGTACGCAGGGATATCTTTATCTCTCCGTCAGTCTTAGTTATTACCGAGTTACCACTTCCTTCACTTCCGGCAGCAGCAATAGTTAGAATTACCCCAACAGGAAGAGCTTCGGGCATTGTAGCCTTTCCCGCCCAAAAATCCCAGAAGTCACCGTCGTAAGGTACACCTCCGGCAATTGCCTTGGCTGTATCTATGGCTGAGCCTCCGCCAACTGCAAGAATTCCTTTAATACCATTTTTGCGGCAGATATCTATTCCTTTATA
The DNA here is from genome assembly GCA_964586765.1 of uncultured Bacteroides sp. GTDB lineage: Bacteria > Bacteroidota > Bacteroidia > Bacteroidales > Muribaculaceae > UBA3263. The sequence continues at coordinate 143,637 of CAZPHN010000001.1, read as the reverse complement.
TACAAGGGTGTCGGTTGGGTTGGGCTGCACACCGCCAAGCTCCTCAAACACTATGCCGGCTTGTTCAAGCGATTTCCGCGTGCGTCCAAGCAGTCCGGAACGTTCAGCTGAACCTCCTCCATAAACAATCAGGATTTTGTTCCCGAGTTTGCATGCAGCCAGTTCACCTATGCGATTTTCAACATCCGGACCGAAAATGTACTCTGTCGGCGTACAATAATCAAATGCTATCATCTTGAAAAATAATTTTGTCCGAATCCATCCTCATCTTCATCTTCCTCATCACCATATGATGACTTTTCAGGGACTTCTCCGGGTTTTGGTTTTGGTTTATTCTTTTTTATGTCATCTGGTTTCTGAAGATCCGGTGAAAGCTCGAGTATATTCCAAGTTTCGGTTCTATCCCAGTTCTTCTTTAGATTTAGTTTCTTATGAAAATAGTAAACGTCTTCAGGTTGACGATGGTCAGTGAGACTGCCGGAAGTAAACTTACCGTCATGGTCAGCGTCAATGAACAGTCTTGCATAGTATGTTCCCGGCAAAAGGAAATTTAAGTCGGCACGTCCGTTGATAACCGGTGCTTTTGTTACGGGGGTATCTGACGATGTTATTATCTCCACATAAGCATCAATTGAGTCTCCTTCAAGTCCTATAACATTAAATATCAGGTTGGAATAGTCATCCGTATTACGGACATTAAATTCAAGCGATAAGTTTCGGTTATATACTCCATATGGGTCGGAAACAGCAAGAGAGTCAATCTGCAGGCGATATTTCATTCCCGGCGTCCACTTATATTCAATCATCAAGTTCTTTTTCCATGTCGAGTCAGCTTCGACTGGCTTGGGGGCTCCGTCAACGGGAATCCATATGGTATCAGGCATCATTTCAAGGCGAATGCCATCCAAATCAAGCTTGGCATATGGGCGTTCCGTCGAGAAAAGCACTGGTTTATGAATATCCTGAGTTGTATTTTGAAGATTTATGTTTAGAAAAGCGGTTGGTTGCATCAATGCAAATGTATCAATAGGAATTGTATCGCTGATTGCACGGATGGAATCAATCTTATCCTGTAATGTCCTAACCTTAGCTACTTCTTTCTGTTTGCCTCGTTTTCCTTTAACATTAAATTTAAGTGAGTCAGTTTGCCATACAATATTGTCAAGAGAATCAACACGGCGATAGCGTGTTTCAACTAACAGGGAATCAGATGCTATAATGGAGGAATCCGTAAGCCAGTAGTTTATAGTGTCGCCATTAGCGGACCGGCTCAAAATTGAAACATCCGATAATGGACGACGCACGGATTGAGAACCAATCCCAATAATTGTAAGCAGAGGCAGTGAGTCGACGGGCGCATTCATTTCCAACGATAGAATTCTGCGGTCATTTCGATTGTAATTTTTCAGGTATTGAGGTTTATATTCTTCGTTAAACCAAGTCAATAGAATATCGTTTGGAACAAATTCAACAACCTGACGGCTTATAATCGAATCCATACCCACTGAGTCACGGAGTGAATCAATTTTCTGCGTAACGTATGCAGTTGGTGTAATCATCTCACCATAGAATGCAATATCTTCCGATCTGTCCCAATGAAGGTCGTTATTGACATCGTTAACCGCAAAAAGCTGATAAGACCCGGAGGCAAGGTTCCTGACAGAGAATTGTCCTAATTGATTTGTACGCGTAATACGGTCGAAACGCATTGTTGTTATTGCTGAATCAGCATCAGTTGCATATACGCCGACAAGCATTCCTTGAGCAGGCTCGAGATTGTCTGCCTGAAGTACCATACCGGATATGGAAAGAGAGTCGATATCCTCGCCGGTAGAGAAGGCGAGAGAGTAGTCCTCGAGAATATTTCCCTCATTCAGGTCAGAGATTGCATCAGAGAAATCGATAGTATATGTCGTATTGGGAATCAGAGAATCTTTTAATTCAATCGTGACATGCTTGCCGTTTGAATTGATTGACGGTTGCTGAACTTGTGCCGGCGATATGGCAATTTTGCTGCCCGGATTGTCAAGTTGTACATTCTCGTTAAAATAAATTGAGATTTTCTGCGACTTGACATTCCTTTCGTCTTGCGTGGGAACTGACCGGAGTACGACAGGCGGTTCGGTATCACGGGGACCTCCATCAGGTCTGCCAATACTTGCACACGCTCCCAAAAGCAGACCACATACGGTTAGCGCAGGTATGAAATTAATTGGTTTCACGAGTATTTTTTAGAAAGAAATATAAGAATAGAGCCGCGGCAACAAAAAGTGAAGCCGAAAAGCTATAAAAAATCGATTGGATTGAATATCGGAGGAGAAATGTAGTAGGTAGACCAACAATTATATAACTGAACAATGCAATCCACAGCATCGACATAACTTTGGATGTACCGCGAAGTGAGTTCGCAAAGTTTACTTGTGTAGCATCACCGAGTTGATACATAACCATAGGCGGGATAAGGCTCATACACATGGCAATAACCATACGGTCATCGGTAAACAGAGCTATGAGTTGATGACCGAAGAATATGAAGGCGAGAGAGGCGGCTACCGCCATTATCAAGATAAGATAATAGCCGGCAAAACCTATACGACGCATAGCTTTACGGTCATTACGTCCTGCAGCATTAGCAACTAATACTGATGTGGCTGATGCGAGACTATAGTAGAAACAGAAACCAAGAGTACCGATGGTAACCATAACCTGAAATGCCGCAAGTTCAATCTTTCCAAGCCATCCTGCAATAATAGCCGCTCCAGAGAAAGCGGCTGTCTCAAAGAATAACTGCATAGATACGGGAAAGGAGGTTACCGAAACATTACGAATTTGAAAGCGGTTGAATATGGATTCTTTAACACCTTTCCTCATTTCCGCATATCTTGGTGAGTAGATAAAATACACAATCAGTGATAACGCGCACATGATTCGGGCAAACAAGGTAGATATGCCAGCTCCTATCAGTCCTAACTGCGGAAAACCCAAATTACCATATATCAGCAACCAGTTCCCGATAATGTTTAAAACGTTAGCTATAAGAATAATCCACATGGGAACTTTCGTGTTACACATGCCGTAACAGAACTGTGATAAAGCATTGAATATCGCAATCGGAATGATAGCAGCAAGTATCAGCAAATAATAAGGGCGAATTAGCGGCAGTAGTTCTTCAGGCTGTCCTACACGATGAATATTCAGATACAGGATAGTCATTACAACCATGATGGCAAGTGCATACAAAACATTTAGCAATAACCCATTTCGCATTAACTCACCTATCTTATCCATTTTGCCTTTGCTAAAAAGCGAGCCAACAAGGGGGGTAAGTCCAAATGTAAATCCAAGACACGTCATCAGTGCAAGATTAAAGACATTATTGACAAATGACGCCGATGCAAGAGCTTCGGTGGAGTATTGTCCGACCATGATATTGTCGGCAAAAGCGACAATAATCATTCCCGCTTGACCGGCAATGATTGGCAAACCTAATTTTATTATCTGTATAAAATACTCTAAGTATTTACTCATAGGGTTCCTTGTTCGACTTCAATGCAGATGCGCTCTATTATAGCGTCCTTACTATCCTTGTCAGGTTGATATTGACCTTTTAGACTTACTCCGAACATTTTGCCGAATGCCTGCCAGAATCCGGCCCTGAAAGAGCCGAGAAAAGCCTTGATGATTTCATAGCTGCTCTGGTTGGTTTCGCGTTGAATAAGTTTTACAAGAGTTCGCGCCTGACTTCGGGTGAATTTTTTTAAATCCGGCTTATATTGATTAAAAACTTCCTTTTCCATCTCGTTGAGATGCTGCTCACGGGCTTTTGTGTCGGGAAGTGTCTCAATATATTCGTATGTTTCGGTCAGAGTCCGGCAAATCAGTTTGGCATATGGCAATGCCTTTTTAACGTCTCTAACCGTTCGCCAATAATATTCTTCTTCCTTTTTATTCTTGAATTTTAGTTCCGGAAAAACTGTTATAGGCCGGTATATTACGTGATAAATCGTGTCACCTGTCGCCTCTATTTCAGCAAATTGCGCTTCAATATAACGCGGTTTCACCGCCAGCTCCCTTTCCTGTGCGATACAGTCAAGCGAGATGGCGGCGAATATTATCAATAATATGCTTCTTATAACAGTATTCAGTTTCATTTTTTCTTAGGTGGATAGTCAATCGTGTAGTGCAATCCACGTGACTCTTTCCGCTCCTTTGCCTGACGCATAATCAGGTAACCGACATTGATTATATTGCGGAGCTCGCAAATTGCGCGCGAGGCACGCGAACTCTTGAAAAGCTTTTCAGTCTCCTCATAGAGAATGTCGAGTCTGTTCCAAGCCCGGTCGAGTCGAAGATTGCTTCTTACTATACCAACATAAGTTGCCATGATTTGGTTTACTTCCTTGATGCTTTGTGTTATCAGGACCATTTCTTCCGGGTGCTGAGTCCCTTCATCGTTCCAGTCGGGCACATCCTCACGGAAGGATAGTAGCGGAACCTGCGCAAGAGCATGTTTAGCGGCTGCATCAGCATAAACGACAGCCTCAATAAGCGAGTTAGATGCAAGACGATTTCCGCCATGTAGCCCTGTACAGCTGCACTCGCCTACGGCATATAGACGCTTGATGCTTGACTCGCCGTTGCCATCAACCTTTATGCCGCCACAAAGATAATGTGCGGCAGGAGCTACAGGAATATAGTCCTTGGTAATGTCAATTCCGAGTTCAAGACAATGGCGATATATATTGGGGAAGTGCTTTTTGGTCTCTTCCGGGTCCTTATGTGTGACATCAAGGTATACATGGTCATCTCCGTTGAGCTTCATTTCCGAGTCAATCGCACGAGCTACAATATCGCGGGGTGCAAGCGAAAGCCTCGGGTCATACTTATGCATGAACTCTTCGCCCTTCAAATTACGGAGTACCGCACCGTAACCACGCATAGCTTCAGTAATGAGGAAGTTAGGACGATCGCCGGGATTATATAGGGCAGTAGGGTGGAACTGAATGAATTCCATATCCTTAACTGTTCCCTTGGCTCTATAAACCATAGCGATGCCGTCGCCCGTAGCAACAAGCGGGTTTGTCGTGGTCTGATAGACGGCACCGACACCTCCGGTTGCCATAAGGGTTACTTTGCTGAGGAATTTATCAACGCGGTCATTTGCAAGGTCCAGCACATATGCGCCATAACATGTAATGTCGGGCGTACGTCTGGTAACAATCTTGCCAAGATGATGTTGTGTGATAATCTCAATGGCAAAGTGATTCTCAAAAATATCTATATTGGGGTGTTTACGAATCTGTTCGATTAGCCTTTGCTGAATTTCGAAACCGGTATTATCGGCATGGTGAAGTATACGGAATTCGCTGTGCCCTCCTTCGCGATGAAGGTCAAATGAACCGTCATTTTTACGGTCAAAGTCAACTCCCCACTTGAGGAGTTCCTCTATCTGTGATGGAGCATTCGTGACAACTTTTTCTACTGCCTCTGGGTCACTGAGCCAGTCTCCGGCAATCATAGTGTCCTCTATATGCTTATTGAAATCATCGACTTCAAGGTTGGTTACAGAAGCGACTCCACCTTGAGCAAGGGCTGTATTAGCTTCATCAAGCGTAGACTTGCACACAATGGCAACCTTGGCTGAGTCAGCAACCTTCAGTGCAAAACTCATTCCGGCGATGCCTGAGCCGATTACAAGATAATCATATTTATATGTCATATACTCGAAAGTAGATTTTATATAAGCAAATTTACGATTTTAATTTTGATTTCGCAATTGCAGTAACAATAAATGTAGGGATACATAGAATCATTACTATTATGAAGAAATTTGAATAACCGACCGCCTGCTCAATCCATCCGGCAGTCATTCCCGGAAGCATAAGTCCGAGAGCCATCAGTCCGGTACAGAATGCATAATGTGATGTAGTATATTCGCTTCCTTCACAAAACCTCATCATATACATCATGTAAGCTGTGAAACCAAATCCATAGCCAAACTGTTCAATAGCCATCCCTGTGCATATTATCGGCATGGAAGATGGTTGATATATGGCGAGATAGCAATAAAAGCCGCTCGGAATGGTCAACATTAACGCCATTGGCCACATACAACGTCGCAGACCAATACGTGACATGACAATTCCTCCTACAATACCGCCGATTACGATTCCTGCAACTCCAAACGTTCCGTTTGCCACTCCGACCTGCTCTATGGTTAGAGCCAATCCACCGTCTGCATGAGAGTCAAGTAAAAAGGGCTGAACCATTTTGCAAAGTAGTGATTCAGGCAAACGATAAAGCAAAATGAACGAAAGTGCATACCAAATGTCATTTTTTTTGAAAAAAGAGACAAAAGTACGCGAAAAATCACTGATTATCGCTCTAACTCCGTTCGCTTTATTCGGGGCGTCAGCCTTTGGTTTAGGCAGAACCATAACGTGCCACACAGCGAATAAAAGGAAGAGCAATGCCATACCGAAAAACAGTATTATCCATGCTGATGAAACTGAATGACCGGTGGAGACAAGACGTCCTGCCGCCCAAACGACGCCACCTGAGGCAAGCATATTTGCCGCACGATAAAATGTAGAACGAATTCCGACAAAGAAAGCTTGCTCATTGTCATCAAGGGCAAGCATGTAAAATCCGTCGGCTGCAATGTCATGGGTTGCGGATGCAAAGGCGGTCCACCACAGGGCTCCCAATGTCACAGATAGCCAGACAGGAGTATCAAGTGCTCCGGCTACGAGACCAAGCCCAACGAATATCGCCATCTGCATCATTACTATCCACCGACGCTTGGTCGAAAACATATCGACAAACGGTGCCCAAAATGGTTTTATAACCCATGGGAGATAGAGCAAGGATGTATAAAAGGCTACGCGGCCGTTATCCATACCCATATTTTTGAGCAGAACGACGGCCACGGTTACGACCACGGCGTTAGGAAATCCCTCGGCAAGATAAAGCGAGGGAATCCATAGCCACGGGTTACGCTTTGCTTTCAATCCATTTGCGAGCATTGATAAAGGCATCAATCCACGGAGTAACTTCATCATTCAACCGCTCGGCGGGATAATATCCGCATTGCCACGGGAATATGGCTCGCTCCAAGTGGGGCATTATCGCCAAGTGGCGACCATCGGCTGATGCAAGTGCGGCAACATTGAAATCTGAACCGTTAGGATTACCGGGATAAGTTGAATAGCTATATTTAGCGGCGATATGATAATCATTTTCCGGTTTTGTAAGGCGGAAACGTCCTTCACCATGTGCTACCCAGATACCGAGAGAGCGTCCGGCAAGAGAACCGAACATAACGCTATTATTCTCAGGAATATCAATGCTGAGGAATGTCGATTCAAACTTATGACTGATATTGTGGTCCATCTTTGAACCATCATTGAGTCCAAGTAAATCAAGCTCCATCATTAGCTGACATCCGTTGCAGACACCAAGACTCAGTGTGTCCGTGCGCTCATAGAAACGGCGGAGAGTCTCACGCGCGGTGTCGTTCCAACGGAAACCTGAAGCCCAACCCTTTGCGGAACCAAGCACGTCTGAGTTAGAGAATCCGCCGCAAAATACTATCATATTGATATCTTCAAGCGTTTCGCGTCCGCTCATAAGGTCGGTCATGTGAACGTCCTTGACGTCAAATCCGGCAAGATAAAGCGAATATGCCATCTCTCTGTCACCATTCACGCCCTTTTCACGAATAATTGCAGCTTTAACACCCGATTTAGGATGAGAATAATTAATTCCGCGTGCTGCGAAAGTACCATTCCAATCCTTTGCGAAATTATATTTGACGGGCTGTTTGCCATAATTTTCGGCGCGCATATCGGCACATTCCTTGCCACTTTGAATACGGTCAAGCAGATGGCTCGGTTTATACCAACGTTTGAGCAAGTCATCAGTATCAAAGCTGTATGTAGCGTTTTCGCCAACAAGCGTCAGTTTGCTCTCGCTTGAAGGATTTACCATAGCTACGATTTCCGAATCAACTCCACATGATGTCAAAACGCGTTCTACAGCATCTTCATCAGAATGCAGAACCTGTATGATGACACCGGGATTTTCCGCAAAGAGAGCTTTTACCGGGTTACCGGTAGTAACCTTGTTTACGCTTACTGTGACAGGACTCGCGGTGGCAAACATCATTTCCAACATTGCTGTTATTCCACCACCGGCACTGATATCATGGATAGCCGAGATAAGTCCAAGTTTTACAAGTTGCTGGACTGCAGAGAATGATTTAACGAATTTTTCGGGGTCAGCTACAGTAGGAACTGTGCCGCCAACTGCACCAAGACTCTGGAACAAAGCGGAACCACCCAGTTCGCGTTCGCAGAACGAAAAATCAATAAACATCAGGGTTGATGGTTCAGGGCGAAGCACCGGACTTACTATGTGGCGGACATCACCGGTCTCGGCTGCTGCCGAAATAATGACGGTTCCGGGGGCAAGCACCTTTTCATTTCCGTATTTTTGAGTCATGCTGAGTGAGTCCTTACCGGTGGGAATATTTACTCCTATCGCACATGCGAAATCACTCGCAGCCTTGACGGCTTTGTAAAGAGCTGCATCTTCACCCTCATTACGACAAGGCCACATCCAGTTTGCCGACAAAGATACGCCTGACAGTCCGTCTGCCAGCGGTGCTCCGACAAGATTTGTCAATGACTCGGCTATTGCCATAACAGAACCTTTTGCGGAGTCAACAAGTGCAACCTGCGGCGCGTGTCCGATAGAAGTTGCCATACCTTTTTTACCGGTAAAGTCAAGCGCAACGGCACCGCAGTCGCTCAAAGGCATCTGAGTAGGACCCTGACATTGTTGACGTGCTACCTTACCGGTAACCGAACGGTCAACTTTGTTTGTCAACCAGTCCTTACAGCCTACCGCCTCAAGAGCGAGAACGCCGTTAATGTATTCAGGAATCTTCTCGATTGATAATTCAACATCAGAATATGTACGGACAACAGTCTTGTCAGTCATGACGGTCTTAGGTGATGAACCGAACATATCTTTCATTCCGAGGTCAATCGGTCGTACACCGTCAGCCTGTTCAAATACAAAACGGTCATCTCCGGTAGTTTCACCTACAACGTAGAATGGAGCACGCTCGCGTTCGGATATTTGCTTAACACGGTCAATGTGGGCTGCATCCATGACCATTCCCATACGTTCCTGACTCTCATTGCCTACAATTTCCTTTGCTGAAAGGGTAGGGTCACCAACGGGCAGAGCATCAATCTCAATCTTTCCACCGGTTTCTTCAACGAGCTCACTAAGGGCGTTAAGATGTCCACCTGCGCCATGGTCATGAATGGATACGATGGGATTATCATCGCTTTCAGCCAGTGCGCGGATAACGTTAGCCACGCGCTTCTGCATTTCAGGGTTAGCACGCTGAACGGCATTCAGCTCAATACTATTGTCATACTGACCGGTTGCAACGGAGCTGACAGCTCCGCCACCCATACCGATACGGTAGTTGTCACCACCCATAACGATTACTTTCTCTCCTGCAGTGGGATGCCCCTTGAGTGCGTCGCGCTTATTTGCGAAACCAACACCACCGGCAAGCATGATAACCTTATCGTAGGCATAGTTAAGCCCGTTCTCAGTATGTTCAAAGGTTAAAACGGAACCACAAATCAGAGGCTGTCCGAACTTATTACCGAAGTCACTTGCTCCGTTCGACGCCTTAATCAAAATTTCTGCGGGTGTCTGATACAGCCATACGCGTGGGTTCATCATGGTCTCCCATGGTTCGACAGCTCCTTCATGGCGCGGGTATGAGGTCATATATACAGCGGTACCGGCAAGAGGAAGTGATGCCCGACCTCCACCGAGACGGTCACGAATTTCACCACCCGAACCGGTAGCCGCTCCATTGAACGGTTCAACAGTTGTCGGGAAGTTATGGGTCTCTGCCTTAAGCGAAAGAACGGACTCAATCGGTTTTACCTCGAAGAAATCAGGTCGTTCCGGATTAACAGGCGCGAACTGGTCAATTTGCGGGCCTTCGACAAACGCAACATTATCCTTGTATGCGCTGACAAGTTTAGCCGGATGTTCCTGACTGGTTTTCTTTATGAGCTTAAACAGAGATGATGGCATTTCCTCACCGTCAATCACAAAAGTGCCATTGAAAATCTTATGGCGGCAATGTTCAGAATTAACCTGAGAGAAACCGAACACTTCGCTATCGGTCAAGGGACGACCGAGACGCTCGCTCAGTTCATTCAGATATTTCTCTTCTTCGGGACTTAACGCAAGACCTTCGGCAAGATTATATGCATGAATATCAGTAATATGTACTATCGGAGCAGGAACAGCGTCAATCTTGAAAATATTCTCATCAAGTCCGTCATATACACGCTGAAGCATCTTGTCGTGGGCCGGGGAGTCGGAGTTATCTTCCGTGAACTCCTCTATACGACAAACGCCTTGAAGTCCCATATTTTGGGTAATCTCCACGGCGTTTGTGCTCCACGGGGTTATCATTTCTCTGCGCGGACCGACAAAACGACCCTGCAGTTTTGACTCTGCAAGGGGAGTAGCTCCTGAAAAGAGCCAACTGAATTTCTCCTTTTCTTCTTCGCTAAGGACATGGTCGGCATCAACGGCATATACGGTGTTGATGTCTTTCCTGAAAAATTGAATCATCTGAGGTTAGAATATGATTGGTGATTACGGTGCAAATTTACGAATTTTTCCCGATTTCACCCACATTCCAACTTACTTTTTTTAGAATTCTGTGAAGGCAAACGGAAGAAGTGAGCGAATTGAATCCATTCTGTATATTTTATCGCGTCCAACAAGAAGAACCTTTACTCCCTTACCCGCCAATAGTTCATATTGCAAGAGTGCCTGTCGGCACGCACCGCATGGACTGCACGGGTCCTCAACAAATTCGCCATTAGAATTGCGTGCAGCTATGGCAATAGCCTCAAATTTAGCATCGGGGTATGTCGCTCCGGCATAGTAACAGGCAGAGCGTTCAGCGCATGTTCCTGAAGGATAGGCTGCATTCTCCTGATTAGCTCCGGTAACAACCTCGCCGTTGCTAAGTAGAATAGCGGCTCCTACGTAGAAATGACTATACGGAGCGTAGCTTCTATGAGTAGCCTCACGTGCTAGATTAACCAGATTTAACTCAATTGGTGAAAGTTCATTATACGACAGTTCCTCAACTGTTGCTTTAACTTCAAAATTCTTCATGGTCAATATAGATTTCTGTAATTTCTGTTGTGTTCTTTGTTACGGCAAAATGGGCGGATGCACGATGTCCTACAATCCAGATAAGCTCTCCATTACGGGTAAGGACCCACGTTTCACGTCTTTTTGTTGCTGAAATTCCGCAATCATGCATTACATCTGCCGCCATACGATATCGCTTCATCCCGAACGGAATCATGCGGTCACCTTCATGCCACAAACGCAATTCCCAATCCGCTGGTTCTGCCACCAGTTTAGAGTCAAAATAAATGTGACCTTTTCTTGGTAAAAAAGATGCGTCAGCTCGATAGGTCTTTGAGATAAGCTTTGGTTTATTAATCTGCTTTTGGTTTTCGCGCAATTCATAGCGACTGTTCGGCAGAATCGTGAGAATATGGGTCTCGGATTGAAAAGCCGCACCGGTAGCAGCGTTTAATAAGTCCTTACATTGCGCTGAATTAAATCCAAAAGGTTCAAGCCATTCATGTAATAGCGTAGGGCTTACACCTTCGAGGGACTCGGAGCGAGGCGGAAGCATTTTTCGGTACAAAGCATCACACTCGCGAAGATTTCGAAGCGAAGCCGAAAGGGTTTTCGGTGCATCCGGAAAACATTCAATTATCTCAGGAATAATTACATTTCGCAGCTTGTTTCGCTTAAAATCGTTCTGTAAATTCGAAGAATCTACAATAAACGGCAATTGTTTACTATTAAGATATTGCAAAAGCTCCTCTCGCGATGTGTCTAAAAGCGGTCGGACAATATATCCGTTTTTGGGTAACATTCCCTTTACACCGTGAAGCCCGCAACCGCGAAGTAGGTTAAGAAGCATCGTCTCTATATTGTCCTCACGATGGTGTCCGACTGCAATAGAAACAGCTCCATACTCTATGCGAAGTCGTTCAAATTCAGCGTAGCGAAGCTCCCTGCAAGCCATTTCGAGCGAAACGTTGCGTGAGCGTGCATATTCCAATGTGTCAAATTTTACACTATGAAACTTAGCTCCAAGTTGGGCTGCAATCGCCTTAGAGTGGAGTAAATCCCGATCCGCTTCCTCCCCGCGCAAGCCAAAATGACAATGAACGGCGATACAATCATATCCTAATTCGGACAAAAGCGCAAGCAATGCTACAGAATCAGCACCGCCGCTAAGTCCAACTATAACGCGAGAGCCTTGGGGAAGAAGGCTCTCTGCGTCAATAAATCCGGATATTTTCTTTGTTAATAACACTATTTCTTGACTCCGCCCTTAGTTCCTCCGCCCATAGCGAAGATATTTTGGTCATAGCTAACTGTTTTCATTTCACTTTGGCGTTTGCGTTTAACAGCCAGTTCAACCAATGTATCCATTAGCTTACTGAACGGAATGCCGGTTGCTTCCCATAAATAAAAACTAAGAGAACCGGGAATTGTATTGATTTCATTAACGTAAATCTGACCATCAGTCTTGTCAATCATTACGTCAACGCGGCTCACGCCATGACCGCTTAAAAGACGGAAAGTCTCTCCGGCAAGAAATTGAATTCTTTTGGTTACATCCTCAGGCAGTTCTGCAGGAATACGTTTCTGAGACCTCTGCATTCCTTTGGCTCCTTTTCCGCCCCCCATATATTTCTCCTCATATGTCAGGAAGTCTGCGCTCTTGATAGGTTCTTCGAGCACAGATGTGCGGTAATCATCGCAGTCACCCAGAACCGAGCAATTGATTTCCTGCATGTCGCCCAGCAAATGCTCAACAATTATACGGGTAGAGTATCGTTCGGCATCAGCAACCTTATCAAGCAATTCCTCTCGATTATGTGCGGAGCCGATACCTACAGAACTGCCGAGGTTTGCCGGTTTTACAATCACTGGATAGCCAAGAACGGATTCAACTTTCTCAACCAATTCATCACGCTTGCTGAACCATTCCTTATCTGTAAACCAAATGTACGGTACAACTGGAACACCGCCGGCAGCAAGTATCATCTTCATTGTGATTTTGTCCATGCCGTTGGCTGATGCGAGTGTGTTACACCCCGCAAAAGGAATACCTATACTCTCGAGAACGCCCTCGAAAATGCCATCCTCACCGTTGGAGCCGTGTAAAACCGGAATAACGACATCCAACTTGGTCACGATGCCGTTACCACCAAAAAACGAGCGTTTGCAGTTGTATAGGTTATAGTCACCGTATGTAGGCTGCATATAAACTTCCACACACTCTGCAATAAGACTCTTAGGGTCTTTATAGCTTTTCAAATCAAGCAGCTTGGGTCCGGTATACCACTTTCCTTGCTTGGAAATGTATATAGGAGTTACGTTATACTTATTTCTGTCAATGGCAGCCATAGCCTGTGAAGCTGAAATGACAGAGATTTCGTGTTCAGTTGACCTTCCACCGAAAAAAACGCCTATATTAGTTTTCATATACTTAAGTCAGTATTTATTATTTCACTAAAATTCTATAAATATTTCCCGGGGTACGGAAAATGTAGATACCAAGCGGTAAATCGAACTGTTGAACATCTGCCACAGAACCGTTAAACCATATCATTCCGTCTACTCCTGCTATTGTCAGTGATACACCTTTGCCATCCGGAATAACTTCAACGGAACCGTTCGCTACCCGAATCTGAATCATCTGAGAATTTACATCGATGATATTAGAAATGTCTCCCTGAGACTCTATCCATCGATATTCTTTAATGTCTTTTATGCCGGGACGACCAAAATATTCAGTCAAACTGCCATTAATAATAATTTTCTTACCGACATTATCATGATTTTGCTTCAGGTTGAGCTCTTCATAAAACTCGCTTTTGCTCCGAATCTGAACACCAAGTACATTTTTAACGTCAGTTTCATTAAGATTATCGGAAATAGCAAAATTAGTGGTAACAGAAGTTGTGCGTTCAATTTTGTTACTATTTATGGCACCAACAATATATCCGTAGACCCATGCAGAGCTAACAGATGTATTCATGTCTATCACCTGAGCGCATGAATACGGATGTTCAAATGTACCATCGCCATCCTCCGAGGGAGTGGGGGTTGGAGTAGGATCATCTGGGTCTGGGTCAATCGGATCAGGATCAATAGGGTCCGGATTTATTGGATCTGCAGTGCTGGTCCAACGTTCCGAAGTCTTTTCGCCCCATATATATTCAACCAGCTCAGGGTGGTCAATGAATGGATTACGGTTTCCTTGGTAAGCATAAACCGCATCGTTGCGCTTGATTTCTTTTTCACTTACCGGGTCCTGACGATGCCATTTCAACAACAGATTAACTGCCCACTCCGTGTAACAGGGATAATTGTTGTTGGCAAGCATATCGGAATTCCAGCCTGAAATCTTATCATTATAGCATGTAGCCATATAAAAATATGTACGGGCAAAGTCTCCCTTATACTCATCCACAGGCTCAAAAACCTTACCGGAATAACCGGGGAAAGTAGACGTGCCAAGTTTACCGAGAGCCTGAACATTTCCGTTACTGGGAAGGGTAGTCCCGTTAGCACATTCTCCATACGGATAGTTGCTTCTCTGTCCGTTAACTTTACCGTCAGTCGGATAAACATGGAAAGCATCACTCTTCATTGGAGACGCTTCCTTAAACCAACTCTTTGGCATGGAGTGTTCACGGTTGTAACAGTCACCTACAACCTTGTAGTTACCACATTGCTTATCTCCAAAAGTCCAGCGTTTGGTGGAATACATATCCCATATCTTGCCGTTCTCGTCAACGTCAGAGGTCTTATATACATTCCATAAACCATCATATCCTACGTTATCGTGGCTGCTTATGGTTTTGAACAATGCCTGCAATAAGGTCTTACCACCTGTTTTATTCTCGCAGTCATCGTAGTATCCGTTAGGGATTTCTGCAAATGCGGAATTTGACCAGACAATTGCCCCAAAGGCAAGTATCATAGTTCTGTATACTTTTGATATCATATATGCTTAATGATTGAATTTTAAAGGTTGGGAATAAAGTTTTTTACTGAATTCACCGTTATCATAAACCTTACCGCCATTGACCCATGTGGTTACAACTTTATGTCCAAGCTTAGTACCCGCAAGAGGTGTCCAACCGCAAAGGCTTACACTATCGGCATCTCCAACAACATGTTCCTCAACTTTAACGCGAACTAAATCTGCAAAATTGCCCGCTTTGAGAACGCCTCTACGTTCTATACCGAAAATGCGTGCCGGATTTGCCGCTGTCAACTTGGCAGCGAGTTCCGGAGAAAACATATCAAGCATCAATGGTAACTGGAACTGAATGCCCGGCATGCCGCTGGGTGCGGAAAGCGCATCGCCCTGTTTCTCGGAAAGAAGATGGGGGGCATGATCAGAACCGATGACATCAATAATACCATCTTTTACCGCTTTCTTCAACGCGGAGCGGTCAGTGCTTGCTTTTATTGACGGATTACACTTTATGCGAGTACCCAATGTTTCATAATCAGGCTCGGCAAAGTGCAGATAGTGAGTACAAGTTTCAGTTGTAAGCCAGTCCGGCTTGTTTTGGCGAAGCAATTTTGCCTCTATACCGGTGCTGATATGACAAATATGAAGACGTGACTGATTCTTCTCCGCAAGTTTTATAGCCAAGAGGGTAGAGTCAAGACAAGCGCGTGCATCACGTATCACCGGATGAAACTCAACGGGAATTTCCTCGCCGTCAAATACCTCGCGTGCAATTCCGGCATGCGTATTAATGCGTGCGTTATCTTCCGCATGGACAGCAATCGGAATCTTTATTTCGGCAAAAAGACGTTCAAGTGATTCTTTAGAATCAACAAGTAAATTGCCTGTAGATGAACCAAGAAACATCTTTACGCCCGGAATTTTCGAATAATCGGCTCGCTTAAGCTCGGAGTCTAAATTTGAATTCGTCGCACCTATATAAAAAGCGTAGTTGGCAAGCGAACTTTTTTCGGCAATCGCCATTTTCTGCTCCCACGCCTCAAGGGCGGTTGTCGGAGGAATGGTGTTAGGCATATCGAAATACGACGTTACACCTCCGGCAACAGCCGCCGCACTCTCTGAGGCAATTGTGGCTTTGTGGGTGAGTCCGGGTTCGCGAAAATGTACATGAGTGTCAATCATTCCCGGCATAAGTAAATCACCCTCGAAATCAATGACCTCGTCGGCATCAGGCAGTTTTTCGGTACCTTTACCTATTTCCTCTATAATATCATTGCAAAAAAGCAGCCAGCCCATGAAGGGCTTGCCGCTTTCTCCACAAATTTTTGCATTATGAATTAATGTTCTTACGCTCATATTTCTTAAACATAGAACGCAGTTTCATGCTGATTACACCAAAAAAAGCTTCGCCAAAGATTCCGCCGCTCATTTTTGATGTGCCAAGCACTCTATTAGTAAACACAATAGGCACTTCAGCTACCTTAAATCCCATTTTATGGGCGGTAAACTTCATCTCAATCTGGAATGCATAACCTTTGAAACGGATTTTATCGAGGTCAAATGCGCGAAGCACGTCTGATTTGTAGCATACAAATCCCGCCGTCGTATCATTGACCGGCAGTCCGGTTACAAAACGTACATATTTCGACGCAAAATAGCTCATCAAAACGCGTCCCATGGGCCAGTTGACGACGTTGACCCCCGACTTGTAACGTGAACCTACGGCAACATCGGCTCCGCTAACTTCACATTCATCGAAAAGCCGCTGAAGGTCATCGGGATTATGACTGAAATCACAATCCATTTCAAAGATATAATCATATCCATGGTCAAGGGCATACTTAAATCCGGCAATATAGGCTGTGCCTAGACCAAGTTTACCCTCGCGCTCAAGAATATGTAGGCGGTCAGGATAACGGAGCTGAGCATTTTTGACGAGCTCAGCTGTTCCGTCAGGCGAGTTATCGTCGATTATAAGTAAGTCAGTATGTAGGGGCAAATTCATGACTGTGTCAATCATTGCCTCTACATTTTCCCTCTCATTATAAGTGGGAATGATTACAAGCTTTTTAATCACTTCGTGGTTTTATAGCGACGGTTGAGTTCTGCAATCACTTCATCGGTAATGTCAAGCGACGGGTTGAAATACAGACCTGCCTGATCCGAAAGAATTGCATCAAGATTCTGTTTCTGACAGATAGCATCGACAACTGACTTGATAGAGTCATGGAGCTCCACCTGTTTGTTCATCATGTCGGTAGCATAGTCACGCTGACGTTGAGCAATACGGTTTTCAGCGTCCTGCTGTGCCTTATTATAAGAAGCGACATCGGCCTGATATGCGCTTTCATTGATATAGCCGCCGCGCTGATACTTTTCCTGAATCTGCTGAGCGCGATTGCTAAGGTTATTGCCCAGCTGGTTTTGAAGGGCAGCAAGCTGAATCTGTGCGGCAGAGTCGGTTTTTGCAACTTCACGTGCAAGGGTGTACTCTGAAAGAATCCGCTGAGTATCTACATAACGGATATAAGCGGCGAGCACCGAAGGACGGACGCCGGTTGAGTCTGTTGCATTCTCGGAAGCAATTGACTTCTGGTTGTTGGTCGCG
Source organism: uncultured Bacteroides sp. (assembly GCA_964586765.1). Classification (GTDB taxonomy): domain Bacteria; phylum Bacteroidota; class Bacteroidia; order Bacteroidales; family Muribaculaceae; genus UBA3263. The sequence goes on along the minus strand of CAZPHN010000001.1, from coordinate 125,884 downwards.
GTAGAGGCTGTTTCCTTCTTATCACAGGAAACCATAATTGCGCTGAGTGCAACGAGTGCGGCAGATACGCGGATAGCGATTTTTTTCATTAATTGAAAAGAATTTGGTATTTTCGTTTGTTTTTACGGTGCAAAAGTAAGAAAGTTTCTTGAACTTTTGGCATAATCCAAAAACTTTTTGTAACTTAGTGGGTGAATTTAAAAATATTTTAACACTCATAATCATTTTTTTACGTTTCATATGACAATTCGTGACCTCAAACCGGCATTAATTTGGGAAATCTTCGATGAGATTACAAAGGTGCCCCGTCCTTCAAAGAAAGAAGAAAAAATCCGTCAGTTCCTGCTTGATTTTGCTGCCAAGCACAATATTGCAGTTAAAACTGACGCTATCGGTAATGTAGTAATGACTCGTCCTGCTTCTGCAGGATGTGAAAATGCTCCGGTTGTAATTCTTCAGGGACATATGGATATGGTATGCGAAAGCAACCATCCTTTTGATTTTGAAAATAACCCTATCACAACTATCGTTGACGGAGAATGGGTTCATGCAGACGGTACCACCCTCGGTGCCGACAATGGTATCGGAATGGCAGCCGCTCTTGCAGTAATGGTTGACAAGGATATCGTGACCGGTCCCGTTGAAGCCCTGTTTACAGTTGATGAAGAGACGGGGCTTACCGGTGCTAACAATCTTGGTGAAGGTATGCTTAACGGCAGCATCCTGCTTAACCTTGACTCGGAAGATGACGGCGAAGTCTTTGTAGGTTGCGCCGGTGGCGTTGATACGGTTTGTACGTTCAACTACCACAAGAGTCTTGCGCCTGCCGATTTCTGCTACTTTAAGGTTAGCGTAAGCAATGGTCTTGGCGGTCATAGCGGCGGTGATATCCATCTTGGACATGCGAATGCCAATAAGGTGCTTGCCCGTTTCCTCTGGAAGCAGTCACAGTCCCATGAAATTTCTCTTGTAGAAATTGATGGCGGTAACCTGCGTAACGCCATTCCGCGTGCCGCACATGCTGTTTTCGGTGTTCATCCCGAGAGCAAGCACAAGATGATGGCTGATTTCAATGAATATGTAGCCGTTATTGCTAATGAGTATGCCGGACTGGAGACCACAATGAAACTTGACATTGAAAGTGTCGAGACTCCTGAAACCTGCATTGATGCCGATACCACTCTCGCTGTTATCCGTAGTATTTACTCGGCTCCTCATGGCGTTATTTCAATGAGTCGCGAGCTTGAAGGTCTTGTTGAGACTTCCACCAACCTTGCTTCTGTTAAGATGCCCGGCGACAATAAGATTGTTGTCACTACCTCACAGCGTTCATCCGTTGAATCACGCAAGTGGGATATTGCACATCAGGTAGAGGCACACTTCCAGTTAGCCGGTGCTGTTGTCGAACATGGCGATGGCTATCCCGGATGGCAGCCAAACATGAACAGCCGTATTCTCCACATATGTTCAGACGCATACGAAGAACTTTTCGGCGTTAAACCCGCCATCAAGGCAATTCATGCAGGACTTGAGTGTGGTCTCTTCCTTGAAAAGTATCCTCATCTTGACATGGCGTCTTTTGGTCCGACCCTTCGTGGTGTACACTCACCCTCGGAAAAGATGCACATTCCTGCCGTAGAGAAATTCTGGAAACAGCTTGTGTTGATTCTGGAAAAAGTATCTAAACTCGACAAGTAATGAGGCAATCCCTACGACACTGGTTCCGGAACTCCCTTATTTTGGGAGTTCCGGCTCTTGTTGCCGTTTTGACGTCTGCCATCATTTACAATTCAAATAAAATCTCCGACACCGATACCCTAAATACAGAAAACTATCATCGGGAAGATTCTCTTCGATATAGCTGCCTTACCATGGCAGATTATGATGATGTTGCTGAAGAGTTAGGCGTTTCGGTGGCATGTATACGTGCGGTTGTTGATATTGAGGCCGGGGTTAAAAACAAGGGGTTTAATCCAGACAGTACCCCCCTTATTAATTTTGACCTGACAATGTTTCGTCAGGCTGCCCGTCGTCATAACATCAACCTCGATAAATATAAGGCATCCCATCCTGTCGTTTTCGCACCATTAAATATAAAGAAATACGGCACGCGTCAGGCTGCCCAGTATGCACGCCTCAATTCCGCCATGTCAATCGACACGGTTTGTGCTTTGGAGAGTACCTTCTGGGGTATGTTCCAGATAGGAGGTTTTAACTGGAAATTATGTGGATGTGGCTCCGTCAGGGAATTCGTTCATAGAGTGTCATATTCCGAGCGAGAGCAACTGGAACTTTTTGCATCCTTTCTTGAATCTCGAAATCTTGTCGGATATCTTAGAAATAGGGAATGGTCCAAGTTTGCACTCCGATATAATGGTCCCGGTTATGCGCGTCGTGGCTACGACCGACGGATGGCCGCGGCCTATGCCAAATACTCCAAACAGGAGGAACAATGCAAATAGTCTACGAAGATAACCATATTATAGTTGTAAACAAGGAACCCGGAGAAATTGTGCAGGGTGATAAGACCGGCGATAAACCTCTGGTTGAAATTGTGCGCGACTACATTAAAGAAAAGTATAATAAACCCGGCAATGTTTTTTGTGGGGTTGTTCATCGTCTTGATCGTCCGGTTGGCGGACTTGTAGTTTTTGCCAAGACATCGAAAGCGTTAACTCGCCTTAATGAGATGTTTCGCCTTGGGAAAGTACATAAGACCTATTGGGCAATAACAAGATATAAACCAAATCCACCGCAAGGTAAGTTGATACATTATATAACTACGGTGGAAAAAACAAATAAGAGCACTGCTCATCTTACGCCGAAAAATAATTCGAAGGAGGCTCGTCTGAATTACAGGCTTCTCTGCGAAAGTGACCGATATTACCTCATTGAGATTGAATTGGAAACCGGACGCAAGCATCAAATCAGAGTACAGCTCGCTGCCATAGGCTGTCCAATTCGAGGTGACCTTAAATATGGTGATAAGCGCAGCAATCCAGACGGCAGCATCTCATTGATGGCACGTTCAATCGAATTTGAACACCCGGTCAGTCATCAATTAATAAAACTTACCGCTCCGGTGCCATCAGACGATACATTATGGAGCGCAATGGAACAATTATCTGATAACACAATGCACTATGAGTGAAAATAAACTGAAAATTGTGTTCTTGGGAACACCAGAGTTTGCGGTTGAGAGCCTTGATGCAATAATTAAGGCGGGACATGAGGTCCTTGCCGTAGTGACAGCAACGGATAAGCCTGCAGGGCGAGGACACAAACTTCTTCCATCGGCTGTGAAGCAGTATGCGCTTGAACATGGATTGGAGGTACTTCAGCCGGAAAAACTACGCGATGAGGCATTCATAAATCGGCTTAAAGAGCTCAATGCAGACCTAAACGTTGTGATTGCCTTCAGAATGCTTCCGCGTGAGGTTTGGGACATGCCGCGGCTTGGCACGATGAATCTTCATGCATCATTGCTGCCCCGTTACCGTGGAGCGGCTCCTATTAATCATGCAGTAATGAACGGCGATTCGGAGACAGGTGTTACCACCTTCTTGCTAAAACATGAAATTGATACCGGCGATATGTTACGTCAGGTAAGCATTCCAATTGGAGAGAATGAAAATGTTGGTTCTGTTCATGACAGATTGATGCATCTTGGAGCGGAAGTCGTGGTTGATTCTATCAATGCGTTGGCAGACGGAACTGCCACGCCGATTCCACAAAACAATAGCGAGGCAACTCCGGCTCCTAAAATTTTCAAAGAGACATGTAAATTGTCAGCGGATATGACCTCAGAACAGGCTCGGAATCATATTCGCGGACTCTCTCCATATCCGGGTGCATGGACAGATGAGCTATGTAATGGATTGAGTATTAAGGTTCTTGACGCTATACATGCCACAGAAAAGTTGCCCGGACATCTTTACATGGATTTTGCCGACGGCTTTCTTGAACTGACTCAAATTCAGCCTGCAGGTAAGCGCGTTATGCCAGCAACTGACTTCCTTCGTGGATTGAGACACGAATAATTTTTTCATTTTGGCACACTTTTTGCTACGATTATGTGTTATAATATAGAATACACACAATCTTGAGAAAAAATATAATGGAAATTAATCTGACAAATGAATTCAGAGCCGTTCTTGACGAGGCTTTTGTAGCTGCCAAGACGTATAGAAGCAAATATGTAGAGCCTATCCACCTTCTCGTTGGGTTGGAGATGAAAGACTCAAAATGTCGGGGACTTATTTCCGATGTGAGCCGTTTTGCCGGTGAGTCAATCATTCTTGATGCAGCGCAGGCTGATGCAGATGCTGCAATTGATGAAAGCATTAATCCTGTTACAACTCCGCTTACAGACCGATTGATTAAGTTGTCGGCTCTTGAGGCGCGTATGCTCCGCAAGACGGCAGTTGAACCTGTCCATCTGTTGCTTGCCATATTCCATAATACCGAAGTTGGCAACACCAGATATATGAGAGAACTTCATGAGGCAGGAGCCACCTATGAATCACTCCATAATAGGGTGGTGAACGCAGCTGAACATGAGACATCGGCAGCATTATTCTCATCCGATGATGACGATGACGTAGAAGATCGTCCAGATTCTACGGAGTCCGGTGCATCGACTAAATCAGGCTCTGCCGGCACCCAAAAGAAGGGTAATGACACTCCTATGCTTGACAAATTTGGGGTTGACATGACCAAAGCTGCTGCTGAAGGTCGACTTGACCCTGTAGTTGGTCGCGAAGTTGAGATAGAGCGAGTAGCCCAGATTCTTAGCCGTCGAAAGAAGAACAACCCAGTCCTGATTGGCGAGCCCGGTGTAGGTAAATCAGCTATTGTTGAAGGACTTGCGCTTCGTATTGTAAATCGTGACGTTTCGCGTGTTCTTTTTGACAAACGCGTTGTGTCGCTTGATATGGCGTCGCTTGTTGCAGGCACAAAATACAGAGGTCAGTTTGAGGAACGTGTTAAAGCAATTCTTACTGAACTCAGTAAGAATAAAGACGTTATTCTATTCATTGATGAACTCCATACCATTGTTGGTGCAGGAAACGCAGCCGGAACTATGGATGCTGCAAATCTGCTGAAGCCGGCGTTGGCGCGAGGTGAAATCCAGTGCATCGGCGCGACTACACTTGATGAATACCGTACAAGTATTGAAAAGGACGGTGCACTTGAACGTCGTTTCCAGAAAGTTATGGTTGAGCCTACTACTGCAGAGCAAACCCTTGCTATTCTCAATAATATCAAGGGGCAGTATGAGGAACACCATAATGTAATCTACACCCCCGAAGCACTTGAGGCATGCGTTAAGCTGACAGAGCGATACATTTCTGACCGCACCTTCCCTGACAAGGCTATTGACGCTATGGATGAAGCGGGTTCACGCGTTCATATCGGTAATATATCCGTACCTCACGAAATCGAAGTTCTTGAGGAACAGGTTAACCAGTCGGAGCAGTTAAAGGTTGCCGCAGTTAAGGCTCAAAACTATGAGCAGGCAGCAGCTCATCGTGACGCAGCGCAGCAGCAGCGCAAGGAGCTTGAAAAGGCGAAAGCCGACTGGGAAAAACAACTTGCAGAACATCGTATCCCCGTTGATGCTGACAAGGTTGCTGAAGTTGTAGCTATGATGACAGGTGTTCCCGTGCAGCGTATTGCTCAAGCTGAAGGCATGAAGCTTATGGAGATGGCACCTGAACTCAAGAGTACGATTATTGGTCAGGACAAAGCGATTGACAAAGTAGTCAAGGCTATCCAGCGTAATCGTGTCGGACTTAAAGACCCTAACAAGCCCATCGGAACATTTATGTTCCTCGGTCCGACCGGTGTAGGTAAAACCCATCTTGCTAAGAAACTTGCAGAATACCTGTTTGACTCGGCCGACACACTTATTAGAATCGACATGAGCGAATATATGGAGAAATTTACCGTAAGCCGACTCGTCGGAGCTCCTCCGGGTTATGTCGGTTATGAGGAAGGCGGTCTGCTGACTGAAAAAGTCCGTCGTCGCCCATATAGTGTAGTTCTGCTTGATGAGATTGAGAAGGCGCATCCTGATGTGTTCAATCTTCTCCTTCAAGTAATGGATGAGGGTAGGCTGACCGATTCACTCGGACGTCGGATTGACTTCAAGAATACCATAATAATCATGACCTCCAATATTGGTACCCGCCAATTGAAGGATTTTGGTTCCGGTGTCGGTTTCAATACCAAGGATGCAGCTGACCCCGAATATTCTCACGGAGTTCTTAACAAGGCATTGCAAAAAGCGTTTGCGCCTGAATTCCTTAATCGAATAGATGACATTATCATGTTTGACCAGCTTGACAAAGAATCGATTTTCAAAATTATCGATATCGAACTCAAGGGATTCTATAAGCGATGTGAGGAACTCGGACTTAAACTGGAAATCACCGACGAGGCTAAAAACTTTATTGCCGAAAAAGGTTATGACCAACAGTTTGGTGCCCGCCCGCTTAAGCGTGCCATCCAGAAATATCTTGAGGATCCTCTTGCCGAGTTAATCCTTACCGGTAAAGAGCTTGCCGACGGAAAAACAATCCGTGTAGAGCTCAAAAATGATGAAATTCATACCGAACTTGTATAAATTTGAGCAATTTATTCTACAAAAATCCCCAGTTACAACGCGTTTTGTGACCGGGGATTTTACTTTATTAGTGTAAAGAAATCAAATAATTCTGCGGGCTGAAATAAATCGAGTGCGGTAGTATGGGTCAGCAGGATAGGAGGACTCAACTACTCCGTTGCGTGTGGTAGCATGGATAAATCGTGTATGTCCGGTTATTGAGTCAACCTCAGTTACCATTCCGACATGACCGACTCTCTTTGTTCCCGCTGCGCGTGAGAAGAACAGGAGGTCGCCGGGGCGTAGGTCCAAAGGGTCAACCGGTTTTCCTTGTAAAGCCTGATTTGCTGAACTTGCCCCGAGAATGATACCGAAATGCTTAAAAACATAGCCCATGAACCCTGAGCAGTCAAAACCGGTCGGTTTTTTCCCGCCAGCCCGATAACGAGTGCCGGTAAATTGACGAGAATAACTGATAATGTCAGCTATCAGCGACTCATCAACAAATTCGGGTAAATGAATCAACCATGGTGCATATTTTTCTCCAAGATGTTCAAGCGAGAGGGCATCAAAATCATTTATTTCAATCGAAAAATCAAAATCGGCTCCGGTAAGGGTATCAACCGGAGCCGAAAGTGTTGATGTTACTATTGCAAGTGCCAGTAAATTCATCGAATTACATATGAGTGAAACCTTGGGCTTTGAGTGTGAACTCTTCACCGTTACGTCCAATCATGAAACATCCTTGATCTTCCGGCGACATGTGACCAATGACACGAACCCCTTTGAGTTTGCTGACCGCTTCATGGGCTGTCAGCGGGACAGTAAAGAGAAGTTCGTAGTCCTCGCCTCCATTCATGGCTGCTGTAATCAAATTCATATTTATTTCCTCTGCCATAACAGCCGTTTGGTAATCGATAGGAATTCTGTCTTCGTAAACTCTACAACCTGTTTTAGATGCTTTACACAGGTGCAAAAGCTCCGATGAAAGTCCATCACTGACATCTATCATTGAAGTCGGGAGTATATTTGCCTCGGCAAGTCCCTTGACTATGTCGCGACGTGCTTCCGGTTTTAACTGACGCTCAACAAGATATTCCTTACCGGAAAAGTCAGGAGTAAAATCTTTCTTACCCGCAGAGGCAACCTTTTCACGCTCCAGCAACTGAAGTCCCATATACGCAGCTCCGAGGTCTCCGCTCACACATATCAGGTCAGTCGGTTTTGCCCCCGACCGATGCACGGCTTTACCTTCCTCAACGTCTCCTATACATGTAGCGGATATGACCAGCCCAGAACGCGACGCGGTCGTATCACCGCCGACAAGGTCAACACCGTAGACCTCGCAGGCAAGCCGCAAACCTGAATATAAAGCTTCAAGATGTTCAACGGTAAAGCGGGTTGACACACCCAGACCAACAACAAGCTGACGCGGAGTGCCGTTCATTGCATAAATATCGCTGAAGTTCACAACCGCTGTCTTGTAGCCAAGGTGCTTTAACGGAACGTACGTTAAGTCAAAATGAATTCCTTCAAGCAACATATCGGTAGTAACCAATACATCGCGCTTGGGTTGATAGCGGATTACAGCAGCATCATCGCCAACAGATGTAACCGTTGACTCGTTTGTCTTGGTAAGGTCTGCGGTAAGACGGTCAATAAGACCGAATTCACCGAGAGTGGAGATTTCTGTCTCCATACTATCAGGAACGTTTTACGAGTTCACGCATAATTTCAACCACAACGGGCTGAGCCTTGATTGCAGCTTTCTGAACTTCTTCGTGAGTAGGAACATCGGTAATTTCCTTACCTCCAAGGTCAGTAATAACGCTCAGACCGAACACCTTCATGCCGGCATGATTTGCCACAATAACTTCCGGAACTGTCGACATACCAACTGCATCACCGCCGATAATACGGAAGTACTCATACTCGGCAGGAGTTTCAAATGTAGGACCGGTCACACCGACGTAAACACCATGCATGATACGGATGCTCTTTTCTTCGGCAATCTTATCAGCAAGAGCGACCAGTTCCTTATTGTAAGCTTCTGTCATTGCCGGGAAACGCGGACCGAGTTCATTATAATTCTTTCCGCGAAGGGGATTTTCCGGGAAAAGGTTGATATGGTCGGTAATAATCATTACATCACCAATCTTGAATTCCTTATTCATGCCTCCGGCAGCGTTGCTGACAAAGAGAGTATCAACTCCAAGGGCTTTCATGACACGAACCGGGAAAGTTACCTGCTTCATGTCGTAACCTTCGTAATAGTGGAAGCGACCTTGCATACCGAGCACGCGCTTACCGCCCAGTGTGCCGACAATCAGGTTTCCGCTATGACCCTCTACTGTCGATACAGGAAAGTTAGGTATTTCAGTATAGGGAATAAGCTGTTTGTCCTCAATATAATCAACAAGTGCACCAAGACCCGTTCCAAGAATGATTCCGGTCTTGGGCATTTCTCCTTCTATTCTTTTCTGCAAATATTCAGCAGTTGTCTGGATTTTTTCTAACATATTAGTCATTTTTTATATTGGTTATGCCAAAAAAGTTAATTATCATTGCGATTAAGCATCGAAATAACTGTATCCGAAAAATCTTGAGCTCCAACATTGCTCTCCGCCATATTAGGAATTAGTTTAACGGAAATCGGTATGTAGTACATACGGCTCTTCAATGACTTCGGCAGTCCAGTCAGTCCTTTAATACGCATGGCATCCTTTTCAGTTGTCACCACGATTGTATTCTTCGGGTCAGGCGATGATTTAATCTTGCCAATCAAAAGCCGAATGTCATCATGGGAATAATTATGGTGGTCAGGAAAAATTAATCCTTTAACCTTTGCACCGGAACTGCGAAGATGCTTTACGAACGGCTTAGGATGTGCAATCCCCGCCAGTGCAATAATAAGGTCATTAGGCGTCAGCTGCACAAGTCGACGTACACCAAGTCCGGTATCCGGAAAAACAGGCTGCAAATCTCCGTATACATATGTACTGAAATATAACTTCTGGTACGGGTATAGGTTAAGATTTTTTACAAACAGACGGTATTCGAGCTGCTTCATGTCCTGCGGACACTTAGTCACGATAACAATGTCAGCCCGGTGAAGCGCACCTCTGTTCTCACGCAGACGTCCTGCGGGGAGCATCGAATCTGAGAATACCGGACGGGCATATTCTGTCAGAACAATGGAAACCTTCGGCTTCACATAGCGATGCTGAAATGCATCGTCAAGTAATATAAGGTTGAGCGACGGATCTATCTCTCTCATTCGGTCAATTCCCTGACATCGGTCCTCACATACGGCAACCATGACGCCGTATTGTCCAAACTTTTCATAAATCTGGAAAGGTTCATCTCCGATAGTCGTGGCACTAGCATTGGCATCCGCGAGTCTAAAACCGGAAGTCTTTCGATTATATCCACGCGAAAGAACACCAATTTTAAACTGTTTACGCAGCAGATTTATTAAATATTCCGTGTGAGGGGTCTTTCCGGTTCCACCAACCGCAATATTTCCGACAACCAAGACAGGAATGTCAAACCGGCGTTGTTCAAGAATTCCCAAGTCAAACATCTTGTTGCGCGTTGCCGTGACTGCTCCGTAAGCCACAGAGAGCGGCTTAAGGAACAGTCCGGAGAGGAACTTCTGAGATGTTGACTTACTGTCTGACATTACTTAATTATAATTGTCTCAACTCTGCACTGAACGCGCGGAGAATTCTTAATTCTGTCAAGATGCTTATACAATTCAACTGATTCCTTATCCAAAACTCCGATTTCAGATGAAACAGTCATGTTTTCCATTGAAAGCAAACCTTCCCACCATTCATTGGATACTTTAGGATATTCCTCTACTCGATATGATGTAAGATTGAGGTCTGATGCCATATCATTGATGGTAGTGCGGAGTGAGCCGAGGCGGTCAACAAGTCCGATTGAAAGAGCTGTAGCTCCATCCCATACACGACCTTCCGCAATGACTTTCACAGAATCCTGCGACATATGACGACCATCGGCAACACGACGGGTAAATGTATCGTAGCCACGATTGATAAACTGCTGCATCTTTTCAGCCTGCTCGGCGGTCATCGGGGCAAGAATGGTCGGGAAATCGCCATTTGCATTTGTCTGTACGGTAGATGTAGTAACTCCAAGATGCTTGTCCAATAATCCCTTAATATCAGGAATCATACCGAAGATGCCTATCGAACCGGTAATCGTTGTAGGCTGTGCGTAAATACGGTCAGCTCCGCAGCTTATATAATAGCCGCCTGATGCTGCAACGTCACCCATTGAAACATAGAAGGGGAGACCGGTCTTTTCCTTAAATTGCTGCAATGCTTCCCATATCTGCTCTGACGCAAACGCCGAGCCGCCGGGAGAATTCACACGAAGAATAAGTCCGGCAAGATTTTCAGAATCATCGGTAAGCTCCATAATCTCATCAACCATTTCGTTGCCAATAATACCCTCCTTACCGTTATCGGAAATCTCACCGACAGCATAAAGCACTGCTATGGTGTTTTCATCGCGCTTAGGAGCTTTAACCTCCGGCAGATATGAAAAGTCCGTAAGGTCAAGCATACCTGCATAGTCAGATGTTGTAATGATATTGATATCACTGAATTTATCCTTTCCGGCAAGCTCGGCAAGGTGCGCCTCTGCCTCATGGCGATAACCGATATTTGTTACAATACCACGTGAAAGTATGGAATCAGCCGGCAAAACAAAAGTAAACTCATCCGCCCACTTGTTGACAACATCCGGTTCAACACCTCTATTTTCAGCAATATCGCCTTTAATTGAATTCCAGATGGAGTTCATATAAACTTCTTGCTGCAAACGGCTTGCAGGACTCATCTCGGTAAGGAAATAAGGTTCAACCGCGCTCTTGAATGTACCGACCCTGATAATCTGCATTTTAACACCAAGTTTATCAAGCAGACCTTTATAAAAAAGAGTGGTGCCGCTAAGTCCGTGTATGTCAACTGAACCGGCAGGATTAAGCCATAATTCATCAGCGGAGCTCGACATGTAGTAATCTCCCTGAGCATATGAGTCGCCGTAAGCAAGAATCCACTTGTCAGGTTGATTTTTGAAATACTTAAGAGCCTCATCAATTGACTGCATGGAAGCAATTCCTGCGGATGCACCATCAGCCTTAATGTATATACCTTTGATGCGCGAGTCATGAGCCGCACGATATATTGATGAAGTCAACTCATTAAGATACTGTTCGCCGGTAATGCCACCAATCAAAGCGTCAGAAAATGACGTTGCAGCCTTACGTTCACTGATGGTTTCTGATAGATCAAGGCACAGGACCGACCCCTTCTTTACCTCAGCATTAGCCATTGACTTAAATCCCGAGAAAGAAGTTACGGAAACGACCGCAGCCGTAATAAAAAGAACGAAAAGCAAAAGGAATGTCAGCCATATCGCTGCCATTGAGCCTAACATTGATAGAAAAAATCGCTTAATCATTGCTTTATGAATGTGTTGTGAATTGCGTTAAGTGATTGATTGAGGAAAGAGTGGGGTACCATACATGCCACAGCTCCGGGGGATGCTCGCCGCGGAGAATATGTTACGGGAATACCCTGACAATTAAGTGCTGCGGCAAACTGCTCGGCTGCGTTATGGAGCAACTGCTCGGTGACAGGACCAATAATGGCTATTGTCGACAAATCATGAGTAATCTCAATCCTTATCATACCGGAAGCAAGTTCCTCTGCAAACTTCCCATTTAAAATTTCAAGCGCACGCGCCGAGTCCGCTTCGTGAATACCACACTGACAACGGTCATTCGGCATAAGAGTCTCTACTCCGTTACGTGACAAAGAGTTAATCATTCTGTCACTCCATTCTCCGGGAGCTCCCGTTATGGTGACCAAACAGGTATTCGCAATCGCACTGACTCCAATTATTCCGCTTTGTGACTGAGTTTCTGCAATCATGGTACCTTTTGCAGACGCATTGAACGTATTTTTTATCAAAATAGGAATATTTGCGGAGAAAACAGGATAAATAGTGGGCGGATAAACAACTTTTGCGCCAAAATTGCACAACTCCATAGCTTCGACAAAACTAAGAGAGTCGATTACGAATGCATCTTTGACAATTCGCGGGTCAGCAGTCATAAATCCATCTACGTCCGTCCATATTTCCAATACACTCGCGTTAAGCTCTGCTGCAATAATCGCAGCGGTATAGTCGCTACCTCCACGTCCGAGATTAGAAATATGCCCCTCGTTATCTTTTGAGATAAATCCGGGAATTACTACTACCTTTTCATCTTTTAATGGCGCAAAAATCTCTTTTATTCGTGCGGAAGTTGTTTCGGGGTCAAGTACACTCTTGCCATATTGTTGGCGAGTGCAAATAAAATCCAGTGAATTGCGCAATACAGCTCCGGAAATCATCTTGCTGACAATTATACATGACATCCGCTCACCGTAGCTTTCAATAAGGTCAAGACTACGCGGAGTCAATTCACGCAGCAGGGCAACCGCATTGCATATCATTTCCAACTCATCAATCAGAGCTGAAACCTGTTGCTTGCATTCCGGAATAGCCACCTGAGGTAATACGCAGTCTATAACGTTATTATGACGTTCGCGTATCTCAGAAATAATCTCATGGTATGAACAATCGGCATTAGCCGCCCGATTTCCACATTCTATCAATCGGTTGGTTATGCCTCCAAGTGCAGAAACCGTTACAATACATGCTTCTGACTGGTTCTCAACGATGGACTTAACGCATTGTAGGCTCCGGGGCGTTCCTACTGATGTGCCGCCAAACTTGAGTACTTTCATCTATATATAGAGTATAAACGCGTTCTTTTAGATTATTTAGACTGCAAACTTACGCAAAATAAATCAAATAAGCAAAAATAATCCCGGGCAATTAATTGTCCGGGATTTATAAGGTCTAAAACCGAGTGGATTATTTTACCTTTTCAGCAAGTTCTGCACCGGCTTTAAATTTAACAGCCTTGCGGGCAGCGATAGTAACTTTTTCCTTGGTGCGGGGGTTGATGCCCTGACGTTCGGGTTTCTCAACTACTGCGAAAGTACCGAAGCCGATAAGAGCAATCTTATCGTTGTTGGCGAGAGCTTCGCTGATTGATTCGATAGCGGCATTAAGAGCATTCTTAGCATCAACCTTGCTGATACCAGCCTTTTCGGCGATTGAATTTACGAGTTCAGTTTTGTTCATAATAAGTGAAAGAATTTGTAATTTATAAATTTGCTGCAAAGTTAATCCTAAATTTCGGAATATCAATGCTTAATTGAAAAAAAACAGCTTTTTCGCTGAAAATTTACGTTAAATGATGTTAAATTGACATAGTAAAACCTCTTTTTGTGTGTAAATTTGCACTATATGAATGAAAAAATAGTATATCCGGTTTTAACAATTGCCGGTTCAGATTGCAGTGGTGGCGCAGGCATTCAGGCTGATATTAAGGCAATATCCGCCCACGGATGCTACGCTATGGCTGCAATAACAAGTATAACAGCACAGAACACAACGGGAGTCTCCGCGGTTGAAGGTGTCTCACCCGCCATGGTACGTGAGCAGATTCGTATGGTTTATCAGGATATACGTCCATTGGCAGTAAAAACCGGTATGCTTTTCAGTGCGGAAATTGTCCATGAAGTTGCAAATATATTGTCGAGTGTCAAAGTTGCCCATCTTGTAATTGATCCTGTTATGGTGTCAACATCCGGCAGTCGGCTTATATCGGAGGATGCCATTGACATTATGGTCAGGGAACTTTTCCCGCTTGCCGAACTCATTACTCCTAACCGTATGGAGGCAGAGGTACTTACCGGAGAGTCCAGTCCGATTGAACAGGGTAGGGTACTGATGGGTACCGGTTGCAATGCCGTACTGATTAAGGGTGGAGACAGCGATGACAAGGAGAACAAGAAGGACCTCCTTTTCCTGCCTGACGGAAGTATTGTACCTTTGGAAATGCCCGCAGTTGACACACCAAACACACATGGTACAGGCTGTTCACTCAGTTCTGCAATAGCATCAAACCTTGCGAAAGGACAAACGCTACAAGCTGCTGTTTCTAAAGCAAAGGAGTATGTATATAATGCAATTTTAAACGGAGCTGCATATAGAATTGGACATGGACACGGACCGATTCATCATTTTTATAATACCGATTTCGGATGCGACTGATTGTCATCACTCCCGAGTTTCCGCGTAAAGATGAGTCCGAGCTAATAACCGCTATGCTTGAAATGGGAATTGACCGCGTTCATCTTCGCCATCCGGGATGCTCGCGTAGTGTCCTATACAATATTATAAGCAATATTGCGTTAGATTGCAGACCGAGAATTACGATTCACGATAATTTTGACCTTGTAGCGGATTTTCCTGAATTAGGAGTTAATCTTAATGCAAGAAACCCGGTTCCGCCATCATCGCTACATGGTTTAATATCGCGGTCATGTCATTCGGTCAGCGAAACGTTACTTCCGGCAGATTACGCACTTCTAAGTCCCATTTTCCCGAGCATCAGCAAGGAGGGATATCGCGGAGATTTCTCGGAAAATGAACTTATGTCAATTCCGGAGGGGAAGGTTTACGCCCTTGGAGGCATTACCGCTGAACGGATTGCTAACCTCAAGCGTTATCCTTTTATCGGAGCTGCATTTCTGGGCTCTGTGTGGACAAAAGATACTAACCCGGCGACAGTAAAGAAAAATGTTGCCACAATAGTTAAATTCAAATGATAATTGCATCAAAGAAGCGAAAGGAAAATATTGCCGAATATCTGCTCTATATGTGGCAGGTTGAGGATATGATTCGAGCCAACGGACTTGATATTGACAAAATTCGTAAAAATATAATCGACAGATTTGACGGGCTGACACCCGAACAGCACAAGGAGATGGATGAGTGGTATGACTCACTCATAGACATGATGCGTCGTGAAGGTGTGAGCGAGCGAGGTCATTTGCAGATTAACCGCAATATACTTGGCGAACTGACCGAACTCCACAAGCAACTGCTTGCTGACCCTCGGTTCAATCGTTATCAGGAACTGTATTATAAGGTATTGCCTTATATTGTAGAACTTCGCGCAAAAGCTGGCGATGCCGCTGAGGATGAACTCGCTACATGTTTTACGGCCCTTTACGGAATGTTGATGTTCAAACTTCAGGGCAAGGAGGTTTCGGAGGAAACCTCCCGCGCAATTAATGAAATCACATCTTTAATAGCGACCTTGGCAGCATATTATCACAAAAACGAGACGGAACCGCTTTTTGTCCCATCCGATTTATGAAAAAACGATACTTCCCTGTACTTGTAGTCGCATTGACAACTGCATGCGCTTCATCTGCAACTGAAATCGAAGCAACGGCATCTCACACAGATGAAGTCATGCCCTTTCTGTGCGTGCCTAATCCGGATATCCCACAGTCAGTAGAGTTTGACGGAAAAAAAGTATTACTTGACCGTGTCGATATGGCAGAACGTCTTGACCGAGAACTTACGTCAATGATTTATACCCATGGCAACACGCTCTTGACCATCAAGCGCGCAAACCGTTATTTCCCCGTTATGGAGCCTATCCTGAAGAAAAACGGAATACATCCTGACTTTATGTATCTTGCCTGCATCGAGAGCTATCTGAATCCTTTGGCACGTTCAGGAGCGGGAGCGGTCGGCATCTGGCAGTTCATGCCATCTACGGCAAAACAATATGGGCTGGAAGTTACCGATGAGGTAGATGAACGTTATGACGTTGAGAAGGAGACTGAAGCTGCATGCCGGTATTTTAGAAACGCATTTGCCAAATATGGCAAATGGGAGTCAGTTGCCGCAAGCTATAACGGCGGCACAGCCCGTATTGACAAAGAGCTGAACGCTCAGGGCGTAGATTCTGCATTTGACCTATGGCTTGTGGAAGAAACCAGACGCTATCCTTACCGCATGATGGCAATGAAAATGATTATGGAGAACCCAGCTGGCTATGGTTTTATAATAAATGACCATCAGTTATATCAGCCATACTCCTATACTGTCGAAAACGTCAACGGTCCGGTAGAAGATTGGGCTACATGGGCAATTCAGCATGGAATTGACTATGCGACTCTGCGCGAGTATAATCCATGGATAAGAGACAAAAAACTCACCAATAAGAGCGGAAAAACATATCAGGTTAAGATTCCTAAGTCTGATTCGCAACTGCGTTCAAAGCAAACGTATCAGACTTACAACCCTAAATGGACTAAATGAGCAAGAAAAAATCTCAGTCTGCCCTTGAATCACTTATTGTCAAGGGCGCAAGAGTACATAATCTAAAGAATATCGATGTTGAGATTCCTCACGGAAAGCTTACGGTCATTACCGGACTGAGTGGTTCGGGAAAATCATCGCTGGCATTTGATACTATTTTTGCCGAAGGGCAACGCCGATATATTGAAACCTTTTCAAGTTATGCGCGACAGATGCTCGGCTCACTTGAGCGTCCTGATGCCGATTTAATTACCGGACTGAGTCCTGTAATAGCCATTGAGCAGAAAACCATAAACCGCAATCCCCGTTCTACCATAGGGACGACAACTGAAGTGTATGACTTTTTGCGTCTGCTCTACGCTCGTGTAGGCGAAGCCCGCTCTTATATCAGCGGTAAGCCTATGATTAAGTATTCAGAGGAACAGATTGTTGATCTTATAATCAAACGTTTCGACGGACATAAAATACTCTTACTCGCTCCACTGATTAAGAACCGAAAGGGTCACTATCAGGAGCTTTTTGAACAGCTTCAGAAAAAAGGATACATTACCGTCAGAGTGGATGGCAAAATGCGTGAAATCACCCCCGGGATGAAGCTTGACCGCTACAAGAATCACTCTATTGAGCTTGTAGTCGACAAGCTGAAAGTTACGGATGTGGATATAACCCGTTTACGCGAATCGGTCAGTTCAACGCTGCGTCAAGGCGACAAGCAGATGATTGTCTGTGATATTGATGATGATAATAAGCTTCACTATTTTTCACGTACCCTTATGGATGCTGAAAATGGAATCAGCTATCGTGAGCCCGCCCCCCATAATTTCTCGTTCAACTCTCCGCTCGGTGCTTGCGAGTGCTGTAAAGGTCTTGGCGAGATTAACGTAATAGATATTGACAAGGTTATCCCTAACCGAAAGCTCAGCATAGCTGCCGGAGCAATCGAACCGCTCGGCAAGAGTAAACCGACCATGATTTTCAAGCAGCTTGAAGCCTTGCTTGCACGTCATGGTTACACCCTTAAAACTGCCGTAGAGAATATTTCGGAGGAAGCCCTTAACGAGGTCTTATACGGTTGTCCTGATAAACTTGACATTGTCGATCAGACCATGAGTATGCGGAACTATTTCCGTACTTATGACGGCATTGTCAAATATATTGAGATGCAGCAGGAGGAAGATGCCGATTTTGGTGCGAAATCGTGGAGCAATCAGTTTTATACCCGAGTTGTATGTCCGGAGTGTAACGGAGACCGCCTGAATCTGGAGGCACGCCATTTTTATATTGGTGATAAGAATATTGCCCACCTATGCAGAATGGACATCTCCTCGTTACTTCAGTGGCTCGATGGTGTGGAGAATATCCTTTCGCCGACTCAGCGAGTCATCGCTCACGAAATTTTGAAGGAAATAACTTCAAGATTACGGTTTCTAAAAGACGTAGGTCTGGAATATCTGTCGCTTGGGCGCGCCTCGGCAACCTTGAGCGGCGGAGAGAGTCAGCGCATACGCCTTGCAACACAATTAGGTTCAGAGCTTGTGAATGTGCTGTATATCCTTGATGAACCGAGTATTGGTTTGCATCAGCGTGACAACCGCCGACTTATTGACTCGCTTAAGCGTTTGCGTGATGCCGATAACTCTAT
This sequence comes from uncultured Bacteroides sp., assembly GCA_964586765.1. Lineage (GTDB taxonomy): Bacteria > Bacteroidota > Bacteroidia > Bacteroidales > Muribaculaceae > UBA3263. Next base: position 107,363 of record CAZPHN010000001.1, on the reverse strand, counting down.
CATCGTTGTTGAACATGATAAGGATATCATGCTTGATGCCGATTATATTGTAGATATTGGTCCGCTTGCTGGAAGAAAGGGCGGGGAAGTGGTATTCCAAGGTACACCGAAACAGATGTTACGTTCCAAAACACTTACTGCAGACTATTTGACGGGACGTAAAAAAATCGAAATCCCCGCGGAGCGACGTCCCGGAAACGGCAAATATCTTACATTAATAGGTGCTACCGGACATAACCTTAAAGATGTCACACTTAAACTACCTTTAGGTACACTGACAGTTGTCAGTGGGGTTAGCGGTTCAGGAAAATCATCCCTTATCAACGGAACGCTTCGACCTATACTTACACAGAAACTCTATCATGCACTGCAGGCTCCGCTACCTTATAAGGATATTGATGGCGCAGACAATATTGATAAGGTCGTGACGGTTGACCAGACTCCCTTAGGTCGTACACCGAGAAGCAACCCTGCTACATATACCGGCGTATTTTCCGATATCCGCTCACTGTATGTCAATCTGCCCGAGGCAAAAATTCGCGGTTACAAGCCCGGACGCTTCTCATTTAACGTTAAGGGCGGACGTTGCGAGACGTGTAAAGGTAACGGTTATAAGACTATCGAAATGAATTTCCTTCCTGACGTCCTTGTTCCTTGCGAGGAATGTCAGGGCAAACGTTATAATCGCGAGACTCTTGAAGTCAGATTTAAGGGAAAATCGATTGCCGATGTATTGGACATGACCATAAATCAGGCAGTAGAATTTTTTGAAAATACCCCGGTAATCTTGCGTAAGCTGAAAGTTTTGCAGGAAGTTGGGCTCGGTTATATCAAACTTGGGCAGCCGTCAAGTACTCTTAGCGGCGGCGAGAACCAGCGAGTAAAGCTTGCTACAGAGCTTGCAAAGCGAGACACAGGCAAGACGCTGTTTATTCTTGATGAGCCGACAACGGGGCTGCATTTCGAAGATATCCGGACACTGATGCAGTTGCTGAATAAACTTGTTGACAAAGGAAACACAGTTCTTGTAATCGAGCATAATACCGATGTGATTAATCAGGCAGACTGGATAATCGACATGGGACCTGAAGGCGGAGACCGAGGCGGAATGATTGTAGCGGAAGGTACCCCGGAAGCTGTTGCTCAGACCTCATCACCCACCGCGCCATTTTTACTTAGTTAGCCAATGAATATCGAGCAATTTAGAGATTTCTGCCTGTCAATGGATGGAGTGACAGAAAAGACTCCGTTTGGTAAGTTTGCCAAACGCTATGATTCCATATTGGTTTTTTATATTCTTGACCATATGTTTTGTTTTGTCGACATGGATGATTTCACATATGTGACTGTAAAGTCTACGCCTGATGAAATAGCAGAAATACGGTCAAATCATTCCTCAGTCAGCAATCCTCTCAATCAGAGCTTAAAATACTGGATTCAGCTAAATCTTAACGGCGATATCCCTGACAGCGATATCTTCACTTTGGTTCGGCGAGCCTACGACCTCGTCAAAACCAAATACACAAAGAGGAAGAAGTGATTTAATATCGATATAATGAAACCGGCAGAAGTCAAATACTTCTGCCGGTTTTAGTTGCGGATTAGTAGGGGAGAGATTTACTCTGCGATGGGAGTAACGTTGATGAACTGACGACCATTCTTGCCTTCGGTGAAGAGGACGGTTCCGTCAATGAGAGCGTAGAGGGTGTGGTCCTTACCCATGCCTACATTAAGACCGGGATGGTGGACGGTACCACGCTGACGCTTGATGATGTTACCTGCTTTAGCGAACTGACCGCCAAAAATCTTAACACCCAGACGTTTGCTTTCTGATTCGCGACCGTTCTTAGAACTGCCGACACCTTTCTTATGTGCCATTTCTCTTTCAGATTTGGTTTAGGGGTTAAACAATTAAGCGACAATCTCTTTGATAACTACCTGAGAGAAGCACTGACGATGGCCGTTCTTACGACGATAGCCCTTGCGACGCTTTTTCTTGAACACGATAACTTTGTCGCCCTTTACAAGCTGCTGCTTTACTTCGCATACAACCTTTGCACCTTCAACGGTGGGGGCACCTACTTTTACTGCACCGTCGGCATCAACGAGCAGAACTTTGTCGAACTCCACGGTGGAGCCTTCGGTGGCGTTTTCGCCAAGATAGTGGACATAAAGGAACTTGTCCTTTTCAGCTTTAAACTGCTGGCCCTGAATCTCTACAATTACGTACATTTTACGCGTTTTGTGAATTTAGAGGTTAACTCCGTCAGGCGACGCTGCCATTTTTGCCGCGCTCTTTTTAGAGCCTGAACGAAAAAAATATGGTTTTTGCGACCGCAAAGTTACGCATTAATTTCTAAATAGCAAAACTTTTTATCAATTAATATGAAATTTTGCGCTGTGAACGGTATTTCCTACAGTCCAGCAGACAATGTAATTACCCTCCGAAAGTGAGGAAAGGCTGATTTTAGGTTCAATTTCTCCAGTCATAATCTTTGAACCAGTCATTGAGTAGATGGTCCAGCTGCCATGCAGGGGTGACGATGATGCAAAAATCAGCTCATTGCCACGGATGTTCACTTCATAGTCAGGGATGACTACCTCTTCAATAGCACTATCATCAGGCTTACCAACAACTGGAACGCTTCCACCGGCGGCAAGAATATCAAACGCTTTAGTCAAAAATTCGGCACGAGCCTTAAGGTTTGACTTGAGAAATTCCACACCTTCGGCATAGGAAGAGAAAAGATGCTCTTCATCATGCGCTTTGGTATCAATCGGATAAATCTCAAAGTTTTTCCGCTGTGATTTTTCAATCTTAGCGGCAGTTTGATCAATATATGTGATGGTTTTATCAATCAATCCGTTTGCCATAAGATTTTTCCAAGCCTCATTTACCAACTGATGGAACTTAGGGTCTTGGCGTAGACGGTTAATCCATGTGTAGCACCATTCGGGACCTCTGCCTTCCTGCGCAACGAGAGCCTCAGGGCGTGAACCCCAACGCGAAGAGTTATCGAAAGCAAAGTCAAAATCCCAAACGGGACCAAAATAAAACTTATCATCACCTTTATCCTTATAGAAATATACAGACCGGAATGAATTGGGTTCTGCGGTAAGTTCTGCGGTAATATACCACTGGATAAATGAATTCACATCGATATACTGAGTATAACCGGAGGTTGCGTCAAGCCAATTTTCCGAGAATAGGGCATTTTCAAATTTGTTAAGATGCTCCGAGATATAGCTTATCTGCGAGGGTACGACAACGTCCTCATCAGGTGACTTAATGGTAACCTTGACACCTCGCGGGGTTGTGACAACCGAACCTTCCAAATCATCGGCGGCGTCATCTATCTCCAAAAGGTATCCGCCGGTGATATCTGTCATGTCCGTGACAACTTCCGGCTGTTCTGTAATATTGACACGTTTCTTGCGTATGTCAATCTGATCAGTCATTCGATATGTGCCAATATACTTACCATTAAGCGTCAAGTCAACAAACTTTGCGATAGGAGCAAATGGCTGTCCGGCTTCAAGCGCAATAAACGAAGCAACGGCGTTACGGAGCAGAGTCTTGTCACCATGGTCAGCCATAAGATTCCACTTCTTACCTTTGGCATAATCTGCGCCGGCAAGAGCCGCCTTCTTCGATAATTTCAGCTTATATGGCTTTTTTTCAAGAGTAAAGAGAGTGTTTCCACGTCCGCGCACCTTAGTCGAAGCATAGTCGGTTGACGTACCGTCAGCTTCAACAACCGTAAGGTTTGCAGTGGTGTAAACTTCTGTTGATGTAATATCTTCGCCGTTATCTGTTGTGATATATATGGCAGGGAGGTCGGTAACAAGCCCTTGACCGTAAGCTGACAGCCCTAAGGCGGCAGCAAAAAGAAATGCAGTAACTTTCATAGATTTATTATCCTATTATTTAATTGGCAAATTTACGTATTTTTCTGAAAAAACAAAACGGACAATACGCAAAATTTGTATTGTCCGTCTGTTAAATTTCAGATTAGTGAGTTAATCTTATCTAAATATGTTATTCCGACTCATCTGAATCGGCATCTTTAGAACGGGTCTTTGCTTTGCGTTTGGTTTTTGATGCGGAAGAGTTTATATCTTTTTCCTCGCGAAGGTCAATTTCCTGCTTATCGCTACCTATCACCTTATATTGCAGGTAAGCCAAGCTTTGGTCTGCTACAATCTTGAATTTCTTACCAAGTTCTGAACGCCAACTGCGGTAGAGCGAGGAGAACAATCCTTTTTTAATATAGGCATCGACATACGGATGGACATACATTATAAAATTCTGTTTGCCCAAATCGTTTATGCAATAATCCAGTTTTTCGCGCAGAGTATCCGTAAAAAGTATAGACGGCTGAACTTCTCCCTTTCCCTGACAGGATGGACATTTCTCCGATGTTTCGATTTCAAGGTCGGGACGCACACGCTGACGCGTAATTTGCATAAGTCCGAATTTACTCAGGGGGAGGATGTTGTGGCGAGCGCGGTCGGTAGCCATCAGCTCACGCATATGGTCATATAACTTCTGTCGATGTTCAGGCTTAGCCATATCGATAAAGTCAACCACAATTATGCCGCCCATGTCACGGAGACGCAACTGACGCGCAATTTCATCGGCAGCGCGCAGATTGACCTCAAGAGCATTTGTCTCCTGATCGGCAGTAGCCTTTGCTCGATTTCCGGAGTTAACGTCTATGACGTGGAGAGCCTCAGTATGTTCTATAATAATATACGCACCGGAACGAAAACTTACGGTCTTACCAAAGGAACTTTTAATCTGCTTGGTTATGCCGTAATGGTCAAAAATCGGCTCCGGCTTATCATATAATTCAACAATTCCGGCTTTCTCGGGTGAAATCAGATTGACATAGCTGAGAAGTTGGCGATGTATTTCCGCATCGTTAACCCGGATTGCTTCAAAGGTATCAGGATTGAAAACGTCACGGAGAACCCCCACGGAGCGACCGGCTTCTTCATAAACCAAGGCGGGAGCAGTACTTTGACGTGTTTTTTCGAGCATATCCTCCCATCGGCGAACAAGTTCGCGCATCTCATGGTTAAGTTCCGCTACCTTTTTCCCTTCTGCCGAGGTACGGATAATAACGCCGAAGTTTTCCGGCTTAATTGCCTCTACAATCTTGCGTAGACGCTGTTTTTCGGCAGCAGAGCTTATTTTCTGCGATACATTAATTTTTCGGGCAAAAGGTATAAGCACCATATTGCGCCCAGTAAACGTAATTTCGGTAGTCAGACGCGGACCTTTTGACGAAATAGGCTCCTTGACAATCTGAACGAGAAGCTGTTTTCCGGGTTGAAGATGGTCCGTAATGGAACCGTGCTTGTCAATCTCTGGCTCGATTTTAATCTTATCAATCTGAGGCAGTTTCTTCTTGGGGTCAAGCGTTTGCTCAACCACCTTCATGTACGTTGCAAAGTTAGGACCCAAATCCAGATAATGGAGAAAGGCATCTTTCTCATAACCCACATTGACAAAGGCGGCATTCAGTCCCGGCATCAGCTTTTTCACCTTTGCGAGATAAATATCGCCCACGGCATAGCTGATGGAGCGCGACTCCTTCTGGAGCGACACCAGACGCGAATCCTCAAGCAAGGCAATGCTCGCCTCGTTGGGACTGACATCGATAATCAGTTCGCTTTTCATGTTCGTGGTTATTAATTATTGAATAGGGTTACTCATAAAAAATAACAAACTTTTGGGCAGGGTAGGTACAAGCTGCTGAGCGTTCCCCCGAATCCCAAAAGTTCGTTATATCATTCGTCTAAAAGATAGAGTCTAAGACTTACTTTTTCTTATGACGATTCTTGCGCAGACGCTTTTTGCGCTTGTGGGTAGCCATCTTGTGGCCTTTGCGTTTTTTTCCGCTGGGCATGATGTGTTACGGGGTTAGTAGTTAATGATTAGTATTCGTTATTTCGTAATTATTTGCGAACCTGCTCTGAGAAAGACTTTGCGGGTTTGAACGCCGGAATCTTATGCTCAGGAATCATGATGGTAGTGTTCTTTGAGATGTTGCGTGCAGTCTTTGCGCTGCGGGTCTTTACGATAAAGCTGCCGAATCCGCGGAGATATACGTTCTCACCATCAATGAGCGAGTCCTTCACAACTTCCATGAACTTTTCGATGGTCTCGAGGACGTTGGCACGATCGATGCCGGTAGACTTAGCGATTTCGCTAACGATTTCTGCTTTTGTCATTGTTTAGTAGCTATTAATATTGTGTAAAATAAGTTTGGGTTCGATGTTTACTTAGCCTTTGTCAGGGGGGACTTGGCTTTTGCGAGTGCAAATATCGCAATTTATTTGCACATACGCACCACTTTAAGCAAAAAAAATTCAGTTTTTTTCAAAAAAAGCCTCTTTTAGCGGTATTTTGAGCCTAATCCGGCAATGTCATTCTCCAGAATTGACAGATAAGACGCATAACGGCTCGCTGAAATCTGATGGTTCTCCACTTTGTCCCGGACAGCACATCCGGGCTCATCGCCGGTATGTAGACAGTTACTGAAACGGCAGTCATGACCAGCTTCGAAAATCTCCGGGAAGAAGTGACTCACCTCATATTTGTCAAAATCGAGAGTACCAAATCCTCTCACTCCCGGAGTGTCAATCAATCTACCGCCACCCGGAAGGTCATACATACTCGAAAACGTAGTAGTGTGCCGTCCGGTTTCATGACTTTCGCTCACACTCGCTACCGTCACGTCAGCATCCGGAACAAGCGCGTTGATAATGGATGATTTTCCAACACCGGAGTTACCGCTTAACAGGGTTGTCTTGCCTTCAACAGCCTCGCGAAGTTCATCCATGCCTTCTCCGGTAAATACCGATGTCTTTATTACACGGTAGCCAATCGATGTATACAGATAACATACGGCTTCGAGCAGTTCGCGGTCATCATCCGACTCAAGCAAGTCAACTTTATTAATGACTAATATGGCGGGTACACGATATGCCTCGGCTGTCGCGAGAAAGCGGTCAATGAATGTAGTAGCGGTCTGAGGTCTTACCAACGAGCATATCAATAGTGTCTGGTCAATGTTTGCTGCAAGAATGTGACTTTCCTTGCTGAGATTTGATGCACGCCTTATTATATAATTACGGCGTGGTTCGATAGCGGTTATATATGCTATTTCCGAATTAGGATTAGGCGTGACCTCCACACGGTCGCCCACGGCAACCGGATTTGTGGTCCGAATTCCCTTGATACGGAGATTGCCTTTGGCTGCAGCCGTCAGGACACAACCTTCGGGTCCATCAATCAGGACACGGTAGCGACTTCCTGTATTACTGATAACTGTTCCTTTCATGTGTGCAAAATTACGCATTTAAAAGAAAATACCAAACAACTCGCACCTAAACGGACAATTTTATAGACATCTTAATTTGTTAGATTGATAAAAATTTCGGAAATTTGCCCCGCCAAAATTAGATATAATTAATATGAAGAATCGATTATTGTCACTTATGCTTGTTGTTGCGGCAGGAGCTCCTCTCGGAGCGGAGACCCTGACTTTAGAGCAGTGTCACGAACTGGCGCGCCAAAACAATAAGGAGCTGCGAATTGCCGGCGAGGAGCAGAAGGCAGCACATTGGACTCGAAAATCGGCCTTTACGAACTATCTGCCAAAGATTTCAGTTGACGGAGGTTACGCATTCACTTCAAAGCCGATTTCATTACTCAACAATGACCAGAAGTCCGTTCTCACCCATATGGGCGATATAGCCGCGGGTGCGGCAAATCAGTTGCCAATTCCTCTGGGTGGACTTATTCAGGAGCCACTTAATGACGTAGGTCAAAAAGTTGTCGATGCATTTGAATCGGATACGCGCAATTCGGCACTTGTAACGGCAATGCTTACACAACCCATATATATGGGTGGAAAAATTCGGGCATATAATAAAATTGCTGCGCTGGCAGAGGAAGCTACCGGACATAAACTTACTCTTGCCGAACAGGAGTTGTTCGTTGAGGTTGATGAGACATATTGGCAGATTGTTGCACTTGAATCGAAGAAGGAGCTTGCTCAGGCATACCTGAATGTGGTTTCAGACCTTGACAAGGACGTAGAGGCTATGATTGCCGAGGGTGTTGCCACAAAAGCTGATGGGCTTAGTGTCAAGGTTAAGGTAAATCAGGCGAATGTAGCCTTGATTCAGGCAACAAACGGTGTTGCTTTGCTTAAGATGCTGCTCTGCGAACTCTGTGGTCTCGATGAAAGTACGCAAATTGAGCTGATTGATGAACCGATTGAAGAGGAAGTTGATTTCAGTGGCGAGGTTAGCCGTCCCGAAATCGCTGCTCTCGAAAATCTTGCCGCAATAGGTAAACAGAAGATTAATCTGGCGCGCGCGGAGACCCTCCCTAATATCGCACTTATGGGAGGATATTCTGCCATTTATCCATCGCTTTTCAACGGATTTGAAAAGCGTTTTACCGGTCTATGGAACGTTGGAGTAGTAGTTAAGATTCCCTTAATTACATGGGGAGACCGTTTCTATAAGGTTAAGGCTGCACGCGCCCAGAGTATTGCTGACCAACTTCGGCTTGATTCCACCCGCGAAAAAATTGAACTTCAGATTTCGCAAAGCCGACAGAAGGTCACTGAGGCACAGCAGAGCCTCTCCGCGAGCAAAAGCGCGGTTGAAGCTGCCGATGAAAATCTCCGCTTTGCCACACTTGGCATGAAAGAGGGTGTTATCCCGGTTATCAATGTCAATGAGGCTCAGACCGCATGGCTTTCAGCACGTTCTCAACTTATTTCATCACAAATTGACCTTAAATTAGCACAATTACATCTTAAAAAGGCACTTGGACATTTATAATTATGAAAAAGAAAAACTTATTGATACTTTTAACTGCCGGCATAGTAATAATCGCAATCGTTGCCGTTGTAATCGCCGGAATGCATATGAACCGTCGTGTTGACGTCATTCAGGGTCAGGTAGAGACATCTGACTATAGAGTTAGTTCTAAAGTTCCCGGCAGAGTACTGAAATTTTATGTAAGCGAAGGTGATACGGTTGTTGCCGGTGATACTCTCGTAGTGCTTGACACTCCTGATATCGACGCTAAGTTAGCTCAGGCAGAGGCGGCCCGTCAGGCAGCCGAGGCATTAAGCGCAAAGGCTACAAACGGTGCACAGAGCGAACAGATTCAGGGTGCATATGAACTTTGGCAGAAGGCTCGCGCCGGGGTCGAAGTGGCACAGAAGACATATGACCGCGTTAACCGTCTGTTTGAGCAGGGCGTTATGGCAGAGCAGAAGCGCGATGAAGCGTATGCCAATCTGCGTGCTATGGAGGCAACAGAGCGCGCTGCGAAGTCTCAGTATGAAATGGCTAAGAACGGCGCGCGCTCAGAGGATAAATCTGCCGCACGCGCCCAAGTGGCACGCGCTGACGCCGCCATCAGCGAGGTAAACTCCTATCTTTCAGAAAACGTTCTAACGGCGAGTGCCGACGGTGTTGTTACCGAAATATTCCCCGCTGTAGGCGAACTGGTTGGAACAGGCGCACCTCTCTTGAATGTTGCTCAGCTTAAGGACGCATGGTTTGTTTTTAATGTACGCGAGGATATCCTTCCTACCTTGGGCGTAGGCACGGAAATCAATGTTTATGTTCCCGCTCTGGGGAAGGATGTACCGGCTAAGGTTACCCGCCTGAAAGAAGTAGGCAGCTATGCGGTATGGAAGGCTACAAAGGCTCTTGACCGCTATGACCTTAAAATGTTTGAAGTTATTGCCCGTCCTGACTCTGAAGACGCGCTTAAGGGCGTTCGTCCGGGAATGTCGGCTATAATTAATGAGAAATGAAGCGACTCCTTAAAATCTGGGGGCGCGAAATCCGGTTGTTTTCAAAACGACCGATGATGTTGACGCTGCTTTTTGTCGCGCCAATCATCATTCTTGTGTTTTTTACCTCCCTTATGAGTGACGGTTTGCCAAAGGACCTTCCGGCAGGTCTTGTCGATGAGGATAATACGCAGATTACCCGCACCATTGTTCGCACGCTTGACGCCATGGAACAGACCAAGATAAGCCATAACTACGGGTCAGTAAGTGAGGCGCGCGATGCCATGCAGCGAGGTGAAATCTATGCGTTTCTGCATATTCCCAAAGGGACTACCGAGCGCGCCTTGGCACAGCGTCAGCCCCGACTGGCATTCTATACGAATCAGTCATACCTTGTTGCCGGGTCACTATTGATGCGTGACCTGCGCACTGCTTCAGAGCTTGCCGGTATGGCGATTTCCCGTTCAACCTTTCTTGCAAAAGGAATGACCGATGACCAAGCGATGGCAGCGATTCGTCCGATTGTTATCGAGGCGCATCCAATTGGCAACAGCGTACTTGACTATTCCGTCTATTTAAGCAATATTGTCGTGCCCGGTTGTCTGTTGATTTTCGTTCTGCTGTTCACGTCTTATACGTTAGGTCTGGAATGGAAATACAACAAACAGAAAAAGCTATACGCCATGGCGGGAGATTCGACATTTACCGCTCTCGTAGGTAAACTTGCACCTCAGACCGTAATCTTCTCACTGATGGTACTGCTTTATGATGTGGTATTCTATCGCTACCTTGGTTTTCCATGTCATTGTCCGCTGTGGGAAATATGGGGAGTAGGAGTATTGTCTGTTCTTGCCGCTCAAGCATTCGCCACGTTCGTATTCGGACTTATGCAGGGTCAGATGCGAATGGCTATGAGTATATGCTCGCTTTGGGGTATAGTCAGCATTTCGCTTTCAGGATGCTCATTCCCGGTAATGGCTATGGATCCTATTCTTCAGGCTGCAGCATGGCTTTTCCCTCTGCGTCACTATTATTTGATTTATGTAAATATCGCATTACACGGCTGGTCAATCATGACCGCTTGGACATCGGTTGTAGCACTTCTATGTTTCCTGCTGCTTCCGTTATGTGCCATGCCTATGCTGAGCCATGCGTTCCGTCATGCCGTATATAAACCATGAATTTCCTGATTGACATATATAAAGTTTGGTTATTCGAATTTCGCAACATCAGACGCGATTCCGGAATAATACTTTTTGCGTTGATTGTTCCCTTGGCATATCCTCTGCTTTACGCATTTATTTATAACAACGAGACCGTCCATGAGGTACCGGTCGCTGTGGTTGATGAGGCTAATTCTCAACTCAGCCGTAAGTTTGTCAGAATGCTTGATGCTACAGCCGATGTTGAGGTTGCCGCGCGCGCTGCAACAATGGATGAGGCAGAGGCGATGAACCAAGAAGGTATTACATACGGAACCATCCATATTCCGGCTGATTTTGATAAACTGCTTGCTCGCGGCGAACAGGCTACTATTGGAGTCTATGCCGACATGGCAGGTATGCTTTATTATAAATCGCTGATGCTTTCATCCACCAATGTTTCTCTTGAACTCAATAAGGAGATAAAGGCAAACAAGTTTTATACCGGAGGAACAGACCGTCAGCTTGAAATAGCGACCCAACCGGTCGAATATGATGAAGTGGCATTATTTAACCCGAAGGCAGGGTTTGCGGGATTTCTTCTTCCGGCAGTGTTAATGCTGATTTTACAGCAGACCCTTATGCTTGCAATCGGTATGACAGGCGGAGAAACCCGCGAGAGATATGCCGGGCGTGCGCTGCCTCCGCGTCCGGAGTTTGATAATACTCTCGCTGTATTGCTTGGAAAGACGCTGCTATATTTTCCGCTCTATATGCTTGAGGCTCTCTACATGTTCTATTTCGTAACGGATATATTTACTCTCCCGATGCTTGGCTCGGTAAGTGATTTCATTCTGTTTATGATTCCTTACCTGCTTGCATGCATTTTTATGGCAATAACTTTCTCTGCATTCATATTCCGCCGCGAGGACTGCATAATGTTGTATGTATTTATGTCGCTTCCATTGCTGTTTATTTCCGGCATCTCATGGCCCGGAACAGCAGTGCCCGAGTTCTGGAGAATTTTAGGAATGATGTTCCCGTCTACCTTTGCACTGAACGGTTACGTCAGGATTCAGTCAATGGGTGCTGACTTAAGTCAGGTTGAACCTGAGTTTATAGGGCTATGGATTCAGGCGATAGTTTATATGATTCTTGCAGCTACGTTCTATCATCGCGTTTCAAAAACACCATTATCAGGACTCCTCGCAAAAAAAGATAAGTAAGAAACGCTATCCAAAGGGCATGATTGCCTAAAATCGGGTTGAGCCAGAACCAAAGGACAAAATAGGCGAGTGTGGCTATTGCCATAGAGCTTAACATCAGTCGGGTTCGGGTCAGCCCGATAACTATTCCGTCAGCAGTAAAAGCCATGAAGCCGGCAAGCGGTACTGCCGCCGCCCAGAGCCTGTATGGCTCGGAAGCATCAATTATCGAACGGTCATCAGTAAGCAAACGGAGGAATGCTTCACCTCCCAATGTATAAATTACCGTAAAAATCAACGCCATAGCGAGTCCCCACCGCATTAATCGCCGTATACAGTTTTTTAGCTCAATATTATTTCCCTGTCCAAGGATTTTGCCACATAAAGCCTCGGCAGCAAAAGCAAAACCATCCATAAAGTAACTGAAAAGGATAAAAAGTTGCAATAACATGGAGTTTACTGCAAGAATTTCCGCGCCTTGTGATGCACCGCTACGTGTAAACCAGACACTGACCGCAATCAGACATAAAGTTCGCAGAAATATATCGATATTAACCGAAAAAAAGCGTTTTAATTCATTAGGGCGCAAAACGTCCTTCAATGGCTGCATGTGAGGTCGCGCAGCCATAAGAGCACACGCTGTACCAATCCACTGCGCGATGAGAGTTCCAATAGCAACACCCTCAATCTTCATATGTAATCCGAATACCAAAACAAGTGAGGCTATAATGTTCGTAACATTAATAACCAGCGAAATCCACATCGGGGTGCGTGTGTTTTGACACCCTATAAACCATCCGGTAAGGGCATACTGAGTTAAGACAGCCGGCGCACCGTAAATCAAAATTGAGAAGTATGTTGACGCGAGTGCGCGGGTTTCCGCGTCAGTATCCATAAAGTCAAGCGCAATACGTCCAACCGGATTATGAAATGCAATCAGCACCACCGATGCCGTAAATCCTATAAGAAGTGAGCGAAGCAACGTCACACTGCGCTCTCGTTCGTTACCTGAACCTACAGCCTGAGCAGTCAGCCCTGAGGTACCGAACCTGAGGAACGAAAACATCCAGTAGAGCATTGAGAAAAGGGTACCGCCAACGGCAACGGCACCCACATAAGAGGCACTGCCCAGATGACCGACAATAGCAATGTCAATCAAACTGAGCAGTGGAGTAGTTATATTTGCAATTATCGCCGGTACGGCGAGTGCAAGTATTTTATTGTCAAGCGAGTTTCTTTTCACGGCAGCTTGCCCACCATACATAACATATCAGAGCAGCATAAGCAACCAGACCGAGAATCTGAGAGGTACCTTCCGACAGGGGATTTGTATACTCATATCCGCAGAACTTAGTCAATGCCGCAAAAACGCCGAAAAGTGCGCCGCCGGCAATCAAACCGGAAGAAATAAGTGTGCCACGATCACGACGGGCATCGCTGATAGCCTTGTCTTTCGAACTGTGTTCAACAAACCAAGCTACAGCACCGCCGACAAGCATCGGTGTGTTAAGGCTCAAAGGAATGAACATACCCAGACAGAATGCAAGAGCGGGAACACCGAGCCAATTAAGCAACAGGGCGAGGACTGCACCGCAGAAATAGTAAATCCACGGAGTTTCGCCACCCATCATCAGCGGCTCAATCACTTTAGCCATAGCATTAGCCTGAGGAGCTACAAGAGGATTGGGATGTTCCGGAGTAACATAGAAACCATATACGTTATTCAGGAGGAGAATAACACCGCCAACGGTAGCTGCACTGACAAGAGTGCCAAGGAATTTCCACGATTCCTGTTTGCGGGGTGTAGAGCCAACCCAATAGCCAATCTTCAGGTCGGTCACAAAACCGCCTGCCATAGACAGAGCCGTACAAACAACACCGCCTATGACCATAGCAGCCACAATGCCGTTTGTACCGTTAAGTCCGATACCTACGAATATGGCGGATGCAATAATCAGAGTCATCAACGTCATACCGCTGACAGGATTTGAACCGACAATGGCGATTGCATTCGCAGCCACAGTAGTAAATAGGAACGCAATGACTGTAACAACGAGCCATGCCACGGCAGCCTGCCAGAGAGTACCGATAACACCAAGCCAGAAGAAGAGGAACACTACCACGAGGGCAAGTACCATGTAGGCTACAATTGACTTCATGCTGATATCGGTTTGCCAGCGTACCGGCTTCTGTCCTTCGGAGCTTCCACCCTTAAATTCGCGTACAGCAAGACCTACAGCCTGCATTATTATGGGCCATGACTTGATAATACCGATAATACCTGCCATGGCAATGCCGCCAATACCGATAAGTCGCGCATGGTCACTGAAAATCTGCTGGGGAGACATAGCAGCCATCTCGGCTGAGTTGCCCATCAAAGGAATCAGAATCCACCATACAAACAGAGAGCCGGCAAAGATTACAAAGGCATATTTCAGACCTACAATGTAACCGAGCCCGAGAAGTGCAGCACCGGTATTGCAACTCATTACAACCTTGAATTTATCTGCAATAGCCTGACCCCAGCCGGCGGCAGTGGTGGTAACAGTTTCAGCCCACCAGCCGAAAGTAGCCACGATATAATCATATATACCGCCAATAAGTGAAGCGACAATCAGTGTCTTTGCCTGCGAACCGGAACCCTTTGCCTGCGCACTTACAAGCACCTGAGTAGTTGCCGTAGCCTCGGGGAAAGGATATTTTCCGTGCATATCCTTTACAAAATACTTACGGAACGGAATAAAGAACAGAATGCCAAGAATGCCGCCAAGCAGCGACGACATAAATATCTGCAGAAAGTTCACTGTAATTTCAGGATATGTACCCTGAAGAATATAAAGAGCTGGGAGGGTGAAGATTGCACCGGCAACTATTACACCCGAGCAAGCACCGATAGATTGTATAATTACATTCTGCCCCAGTGGGTTGTCCTTTTTGAGAGCCTGACTGAGTCCAACGGCGATAATAGCGATAGGTATAGCAGCCTCAAAGACCTGACCTACGCGCAGACCGAGATAGGCGGCAGCGGCAGAGAAGATAACCGCGAGGAGCAGACCCATGCCGACAGAGTAGGGAGTAACCTCCTTGGTGTCGTGAGCCGGGTGGAGTATCGGACGATACTCTTCATCGGCGGCAAGCTCGCGGAACGCATTCTCCGGCAATGCCTGAAGGTCTGATTCCTTGATTTCGTTTTCGTTCATTTGGATTTTGGTTTTGGGTTTATAGTTTAGTGTTTAGTGCTGAATGTTTATAGCAACAGGTTAATTTGGCTGATTAGACTAAACATTCAACACTAAACACTAAACACAATTCTTAGTTTGCGGGATCGGCGAGAGTCTCTTCGGGTTCAGGCACCGGCATGTCAGATGTAGCAGCTTCGAGCTTCTTCATGATTGAGAATATGAATGCTGCGGAGATAAGACAGATAACTACCAGAATTCCCCAAAGGGTCCACACGGGAATCTTGCCCCAAAGGAGCATTGGAATAGACACTAAATAGTTACCTACAGCGGTTGCTGCAAACCAACCGCCCATCATTGAACCCTTAAGTTTGGGAGGAGCCACCTTGCTGACAAATGAGATACCCATCGGAGACAGAAGGAGCTCGGCAAAAGTCAAAAGCAGATATGTTCCGATAAGCCAGTTGGGAGATACGGCAGACTGAGTGCCTACAATGGCAAGCGAACCAATGAGCATAACTCCGTAAGCAACGGCAGCCATCAGCATACCGTAACCGATTTTGCGAGGTGCAGAAGGCTCTTTTTTGCGCTTGGCAAGCCATCCGAAGAAAGCAAGTGAGAAGGGAGTCAGGGCAACAACATAGAAGGGGTTGAACTGCTGATAAATCTGGGGCTGCAGACCGGTAACGGGGTCGGGTGTAGCATTATAGAAACAATAAACACCGTAAGCTGCGGCAAGGAAGATAACACCGGAAATGAGTTTGGCAGTTTTGCTTTCGCTCTGGAATACCGAGAAGCCGGCATATACGCCAACGGCAATGGTAAGAAGTGCCCATACGTTAAAGCCGATGCGGGTCCAGCCTCCAGCCTCGGAAGCTGTGCAGCTCTTGGCAAATTCGGTCAGCGTAGCACCGTTCTGGTGGAACACCATCCAGAAGAAGATAACAACGGCGAAAACAAGCAGGAGGGCAACAACGCGCTGCTTAGTCTGGGCGGGAGTAAGTTCCGGACCGGTAGTTTCAGCTGCCTTAGCGGTCGGATTCTTCTTGTCGGTAAGGATATGAGCGTAAGTTTTGCGACCAAGGAAGTAAATCAGAAAACTTACTACCAACGATGCGCAAGCAATAGCGAAAGCGTAGCTATAACCCGTTGAGAGAGTTGAAATATACTCCGAAGCCCATGCTGCGACATCACTGCCAACTGCCATATTGTTTTCAGAAGCTACCTGAATCAGCTCAGCTCCGTTTTCGGCACCATCAAGATACTGATTACAGATTGCGGGCAGAGATGAAACATAGGTAAGACCTTTTGCCTTCATGGCTACATTACACATTGCAGTGGCTGCCATAGGGGCAAACATCGAACCAATGTTGATTGCCATATAGAAAAGCGAGAAGGCTGCATCACGCTGACCGCTATACTTGGCATTATTATATAGGTCACCGACCATTACCTGCAGGTTACCCTTGAAAAGACCGGTACCGGCAGCAATGAGAATCAGCGCGGCGCATAGAATAATCAGTGACGAGGTTGAACGAATCTCAGTAGGGATAGCCATAATAGCATAACCGGCAAACATTACGCAGATGCCGGTAACGACACACTTGGAGAAACTCCACTTGTCAGCAACCCAACCGCCTACAAGAGGCATAAAATAAACTAACGCGAGGAAACCCGCATAAATCTGACCTGAAACCGCAGAGTCAAGTCCGAACTTCGCCTGCAGGAAGAGCAGGAAAATAGCAAGCATGGTGTAGTAACCGAAACGTTCGCCGGTATTAGCGAGCGACAGTATATACAAGCCTGCCGGTTGATTTTTAAACATGGTTGATAATGATTGAGATTATTTAAAAAATTATTATTTGTCTTTGTAGGCAAGGGCATAAGCGCGCATCTGCTTCACCATGGCAAGAAGTCCATTCGAGCGGGTAGGCGACAGATGTTCTGCCAGACCTATCTTGTCAATAAAATAAAGGTCGGCATTCAGAATATCTTCAGGCGTCTGATTGTTTAGCACCTTGATGAGGAGCGAAATAATTCCTTTTACAATTATAGCGTCAGAATCAGCTGTAAATTCAAGTTTTCCTTCTGAATTCTTTTCTGCATTAATCCATACGCGGCTCTGACAGCCTTCAATAAGATGCTGAGGAGTCTTGAATTTTTCCTCAATCGGAGGTAACTGGTTGCCGAGGTCTATAATATAACCGTAACGGTCCATCCAGTCATCGAATTCTGAAAATTCTTCGATAATCTCGTCTTGAATTTCGTTGATAGTCATTATTATTCAGAATAAATTAATATGGTCATGAGGCGACCTACGTCACCTAATGTCACAGGGTCAATATTATTAATATTATCTTGCAGGGTATGCCATGTCGGGTTAAACGAGCCGGTCTGCGGATGAGCTGTTTCTATTATGTCAACCGTAGGAATACCGGCGCGGATAAGCGGCAGATGGTCATCGTTAACTGCACCTCCGACACGGTTGACAAATCGTGTTTCCATGCCGTTTTCAGCAGCTAAAGCCCATATTTTGTCTACTATAGGGCGCGCATAGGTGTGAGAGAACATCTCGCGGGGGAAAACCGCGCCATCGCCGCCAACCATGTCAAGCAGCACAGCATAACGCGGCATTGACTCCGCTACGCCATACGTCATATTTTCGACAAAATATTGTGCGCCGCGCGCCCAAGAATCTTCGTCACCTTCATTTCCTGAGTCTTCGGCATCGACCAAGAGAATATCAACGCCTACGTTTGGCGAAGTCTCCCCGACAATGCGTGCAAGCTCAAGCAGGACGCCGACACCGCTCGCGCCATCGTTAGCTCCATCTATGGGCTGCGTGCGTTTCGCAGGGTCCGTCTCCTCATCGGCAACAGGACGTGAGTCCCAGTGAGCCACAAAGAGAATACGGTCAGCCTTTTCTGCGCCGAAACGCCCCATAATGTTGGTCATCGGTCCAAAGTCAGGAAGGTCAGTGGTCTGACAAATGACCGTATCGGCTCCATACCGGCTCAACTCCGCGGCGAGCCAAGATCCACACTTGTCATGAGCTTCCGAACGAGGTATTCGCGGTCCGAAAGCGACCTGACGCGAAACATTGCGAAAGGCACTGTCGGCAGAAAAAGAAGGTATCTCAACAGAGTCACGCTGAGTAACCGAAGCGGACACAGAGTTTTTCTTGGCACAGGCACACGCAGATGCCAAAACCACAGAAAACACGCTATATAATACGAATTGAGCCTTTTTCATCGCTACAAAGTTACGAAAAATCTCTAAAAATGTCTAAAAACATATTGTTTTTCTTTTGTCAGATTAGAAAAAGATGTAAATTTGCTACATCAAACGTAACATAATCATCACAAACGTATGAAAAAACATAACTTCTATGCAGGTCCCTCTATTTTGAGCGACTACACCATCAAGAACACGGCTGACGCCATCATTAACTTTGCTGACATGGGTCTTTCACTCCTTGAAGTGTCACATCGAAGCAAACAGTTTACCGCAGTCATAACTGAAGCATCGGAGCTTGTAAAAGAGTTACTTGAAGTACCCGAAGGATATTCCGTACTTTGGCTTGGAGGCGGAGCCTCGCTGCAGTTCGCAATGGTTCCCTATAACCTGCTTAAGAAGAAGGCTGCCTACCTACAGACCGGAACATGGGCAACGAACGCTATCAAGGAGGCACGCCTTTTCGGTGATGTTGACGTTGTAGCATCGAGCGAAGACAAGAATTTCAGCTACATACCCCGCGACTATGTAATTCCGACGGATGCAGACTATTTCCACTTTACATCCAACAATACGATTTACGGTACCGAAATGCGTTTCGACCCTGAGTCACCTGTGCCTTTGGTTGCCGACATGAGTTCTGATATTTTCTCTCGTCCCATCGACATAAGCAAATATGACCTTATATACGCAGGCGCACAGAAAAATCTCGCTCCTGCAGGCGTAACCCTCGTAATTGTCAAAAATTCCGCGCTCGGACAGGCTGGACGTCCTATCCCGACCATGCTTAATTATGAGACCCACGTCAAGAAGGAATCCATGTTCAATACTCCGCCCGTATTGCCTATTTTCGCCGCCCTTCAGACCTTGCGCTACTACAAGCAGCTTGGTGGCGTAAACAAACTTATGCTTGCCGATGAGGAAAAAGCAGGACGCCTCTATAACGCCATTGACAACAGCCGTATGTTTGAAGGCACAGCAGAGGTTGAATCCCGCTCCATCATGAACGTATGTTTTGTCATGGCACCCGAGTATAAGGAATTGGAAAGCCAGTTTGTTGATTTCGCGACCGAACGCGGAATTGTCGGCATAAAGGGTCACCGTTCCGTTGGCGGTTTCCGTGCATCACTCTACAACGCACTGCCGCTTGAAAGCGTTGAAGTATTGATTGCCGCAATGAAGGAATTTGAAAAGAAACACTAAATGAAAGTTCTTGTTGCAACAGAAAAGCCCTTCGCAGCCGAGGCTGTGGAGGGCATACGCAAAGAAATAGAGCAGGGAGGGCATACTCTCGCACTGCTTGAAAAATATACCGAGAAACAGCAGTTGCTCAATGCAGTAGCTGATGCTGACGCTTTGATAATCCGTTCCGACAAGGTTAATGCTGAGGTTATTGATGCCGGAAAGCAATTGAAAATAATCGTACGTGCCGGCGCAGGATATGACAATGTTGACCTTGAGGCTGCGACAGCCAAGGGGATTGTAGTTGAAAATACACCGGGACAGAATTCAAATGCCGTGGCTGAGTTGGTTTTCGGCATGCTGATTCAAGCTCTGCGCAATAATTATGACGGAACCTCCGGTCGCGAGTTACGCGGAAAACGCCTTGGCACACACGCTTTCGGTCAGGTTGCAAGCCGTGTAGCCGCCATTGCAAAGGGATTTGGCATGGAGGTTGGCTCATACGCACCTCTCAGTAAAGCAAGTCGTTTGAAAGAAGCTCAGGTTACTCATGTAGAGGATATTAACAGCCTTTATAGCGATTATGATGTAGTTTCTATCCATATTCCTGCAAATTCTGAAACAATCGGCTTGATTGGCTACGATTTGGTTTCACAAATGCGTAAAAATGCGATTTTGGTCAACACCGCACGCAAGGAAGTTATTGATGAGTCCGGACTTATGAAAGTTATGGAGGAACGTCCTGACATTAAATACCTCAGCGATTTGCGCCCGAGCAATGCGGAAGAATGGATTGCAAAATTCCCCGGACGTGTGTTCTTCACTCCCAAGAAGATGGGAGCACAGACAGCCGAGGCAAATATCAATGCCGGAATAGCTGCAGCCCGCCAGATTGTAGCCTATTTTGCAACCGGCGACGAAAAATACAGAGTAAATAAATAATACACAATATATTATCAAACATATTTAAAGTATGGATATAGATAAAATCTTGAGTTCGCTTGAGGCAAAACATCCCGGCGAAAAAGAGTATCTTCAGGCAGTTCGCGAAGTTCTTCTATGCGTTAAGGACGTTTATAACGAACATCCGGAATTTGAAAAGGCTAAAATCATTGAGCGCATGGTTGAGCCCGACCGCATTATTACATTCCGTGTAACTTGGGTTGATGACAGCGGCGAGGTTCAGACTAACCTTGGCTATCGCGTTCAGTTCAACAAGGCTATCGGTCCGTATAAGGGCGGTATTCGTTTCCATGCATCCGTAAATCCGTCAATCCTTAAGTTCCTCGGTTTCGAGCAGACATTCAAGAATGCCCTGACCACATTGCCGATGGGCGGCGCAAAGGGTGGTTCTGACTTCTCTCCCAGAGGCAAGAGTGACGCGGAAATCATGCGCTTCTGTCAGGCATTCATCCTTGAGCTTTGGAAAAATCTTGGTCCTGACCGCGATGTTCCTGCCGGCGATATTGGCGTAGGTGCCCGCGAAGTGGGATATATGTACGGAATGTACAAGAAACTCGTTGATGAATGTACAGGCACATTCACCGGTAAGGGACTCGACTTCGGCGGTAGCCGTATCCGTCCCGAAGCAACCGGTTTCGGCGCACTCTACTTTGTAGAGAATATGCTCAAGATGCAGAACGATGATATCAAGGGTAAGACCGTAGCAATTTCCGGCTTCGGCAACGTAGCTTGGGGAGCCGCGCTCAAGGCAAACGAACTTGGTGCAAAAGTTGTGACCATTTCCGGTCCCGACGGCTATATTTATGATCCTGACGGCATTTGCGGCGATAAGATTCAAACCATGCTTGACCTCCGTGCAAGCGGCGAAGACATTGTAGAGCCATATGTTGAGCAGTGGCCTTCAGCCAAGTTCTTCCCCGGTAAAAAGCCTTGGGAGCAGAAGGTTGACATCGCGCTTCCCTGTGCAACTCAGAACGAACTTGACGGAAACGACGCCAAGCAGCTTATTGCCAACGGAGTCAAGATGGTGGCAGAAGTCAGCAACATGGGCTGTACCCCTGAAGCTATCGACGCATTTATCGAATCAAAGACCATTTACGCTCCCGGCAAGGCAGTCAATGCAGGCGGTGTAGCCACATCCGGTCTGGAAATGAGCCAGAACGCCATGCATCTGCAGTGGAGTGCCGAAGAAGTCGATGAAAAGCTTCACTATATCATGAACTCAATCCATGAGCAGTGCGTTACATACGGAACAGAGGCTGACGGTTATATCAACTACATGAAGGGTGCGAACATTGCCGGATTTATGAAGGTGGCTCGTGCCATGATGGAGCAGGGCATTCTCTAAATGATAGACACTCATACACATCTATATCTTCCGGATTACGGAGATGACAAGTGCGCGGCCATTGACCGCGCACTTTCTTGCGGTGTCAATATGATGGTGCTTCCGGGTGTAGATGCAGATTCAATAGAACCCATCAGGGAACTCCACGCGCTGCGCCCTGAGGCTACCGCCATGTGCGCCGGACTGCACCCCACGGAAATTAAGCCGGAAAACTGGAGGGAACATCTGGAACGCATCGAGGCGGAACTGCGTGCCAACCGCGACTCATATGTAGCCATCGGAGAAATGGGTCTTGACCTTTACTGGGAGCAGGACAAGCTTCCGCTTCAGATGGAGGCTGCGGAGGCTCAGCTGCAGTTGGCGGATGAGCTAAACCTTCCCGCAATAATCCATTGTCGTGACGCAATGCCTCAGATGATTGACCTGATGCATGCGCGCAAGGGAAGATTGCCCAACATGGTGTTTCACTGTTACAGCGGGAGTGCCGATGACGTTGCGCGCTTGCGCATACTTGAGCCCGACGTAAAATTCGGAATCGGTGGAGTAGTGACCTTTAAAAAATCTCCACTGCCAGAGATACTTCCCGTTATCGGAATTGACCATATCCTGCTTGAGACCGATGCGCCATGGCTTGCGCCGGTTCCTATGCGAGGCAAACAAAACGAGAGTGCATATATCCCGTATATCGCTGAAAAGATTGCTACGGAACTCGGACTGACAGTCGAAGAGGTTGACCGGTGCACCACGGATGCTGCCAAAAGTTTCTTCAAACTATAGAAAAAATGCAAAAAATGAGTGAGCTTTCGCCAAAATAAAGCGAAAGCTCACTGCTTTTTTAAGGAGAGATGGAGAATTAGTAATTGTCAGATACCTTGCGAGCCTTGTCGGCAAGCTTTTGTGCGAGGTCAGCACCTTTTTCAAGGGCAGAGTCGATAATATCGTGAGTCTTATCCTTGATGGTCGAAGCGGTAGCTGTAGCCTTTTCCTTGAGGTTAGCGGCAGCTTCAGCTGCTTTATCTTTAAGAGCCTGAGCTTCTTGCTGGGCTGCTACTTTTGCGGCGTCAGTACTTACTTCTGCCGCAGTCTTGCTGACATCGGCTGCCTGTTGGGCGATAGTTTCGTTAATCTGTGACATAGTGTGTTTTCTTTAGAGTTTTAGTTATGAGAATTGTTCACTTTGATAACGCCTATGTCACAGAAATGGTTCATTTCACAACTATTTTATTATAAGTGTTCTCGCCGTCAGCGGTCTGAACGCCAACAATGTGAACGCCTGAGCCAAGTCGACCGGTCTTTACGGCAGCTGATTTAGCTCCGTTGCCTTTTATGTGCTGAAGGGTCTGACCATTCATCCCGGTGAGTGTAATCGCCGAAATCTCATCGTTACCCTCAACATTTACCATAACGTCCTCGCCACGGTTAACAATTGTTGGATTAACACGTACTTTCTTTGCAACGACCGGAGTCTTTACGCCCGATTGAGCACCGTCTATATCATAAATATAATAGTCATACTCATATGTATCTTCGTTTTGAGGAACTCCAACCTGAAGATATCTTTTTTCTCCTAAAATAAAAATCTCAGGATCAGATAAATAGAAATTACCTCCATAATTTCCACAATTTATATATGGAGTTGGAAATTCAAATATAGTTGATATTTCACCTGTTCTTAGTTTTGCTACTCCAACGCCTGTATATTCAACGGGATAAACCTCTTCTTTCCAAGTGGAAGTATATCCTGTTTCTTCGCCATAGCGTCCTTCATAAGTATATTCTATCCTATTATGATCTGATGACACATCATTTGTTATAGATTTTTTTGACTCCTTCAATATAGGAACTAAAATTTCGTAATCTTCATCAGAATCAAAGAGTGTTTGAGTAATATTTGCAATACAGTCATGCATTTCATCATTATAGTAGACATCATCAAAATATGTATAGCTCCAATCAACATTATTGGTTGAAACTGCTTTTAGTTCAGTTGACCAGTCAAGTTCTCCAGTATTATACTCAGCACGTGTATACACATATAATGTGTGTGCTCCAACCCAAGAGTCTTCCCATGTTTGAAAAACTGCATATCCGTCAATCCCGTCAAGAGAGCCTTCACTTGCCAATATGTGCAAATATTCATCGGTCATACCTTCAAATACTTTTTCAGGAATTTTATTCCCTGATATAAAAAGAATCTTTCGGTCATCTTCCCCGTGATACTGAGCGTCCATATCTACAGTTACATATCCTTGAGGATAAATCGTACGTATAAGTTGTAATGCTTCAGAAAGAGATTTGGGATCATAAGACTCGGTGCGTGGATAATAATCGCCATATTTGAAACCACTTGGAAGAAAAATTGTCTTTTTGATTGTAAGACATTGCTCGGACAAATTAAATGTTTCTACAGGTTCTAAATCCTCGTTAACACGTGTAAAACAATTATCATCTGATGTCAAGAAGAATGATGACTTGCCGTCATAACCGAATTCGGGAAGAGAATAATAGATATTCCCACAATTAAAATTTTTGGTCGGTTGGACTGCCATGGCGACTAATGATAAAGACAGAGCCGCGTAAGTAAATAACTTGCGTAAAAGCATAAAATTGATAATGATTTAAGTTGCTTACCGCCCGGAGGTATCTATGCCGGTAAAATGATAAGGATAAAAAATAGCGTGAACCTCCATATCAGTTGCTTCATTTTTCAATCCGAGGCTGTAGCGATGCCTTTTGTCCTAAAAACGAAACAACAAAGGAAGCCTCACGCATATATGCCTATATGGTCAACTATTAGTTACACACAAGAGCGTGCAACATTATGTGACCAATACGTAAGCACATATCAGTGGAAGGCGTCTTTCTTGTTGACTTTGTTTCAGGACAAACTTTTGAAATCGCT
The DNA here is from genome assembly GCA_964586765.1 of uncultured Bacteroides sp. Classification (GTDB taxonomy): domain Bacteria; phylum Bacteroidota; class Bacteroidia; order Bacteroidales; family Muribaculaceae; genus UBA3263. The sequence goes on along the minus strand of CAZPHN010000001.1, from coordinate 82,372 downwards.
ACATTTCGGAGTGTCTACAAAGTTTCAGATATACGCTATTATAAAAATGCAGTGTTCAACTCTCTCTAGAGTGAACACTGCAAAAGTAGTAATATTATTTTAGTCTCGCAAACTATGCGGAGATTATTTCAAAAGGTTGAGAACCTGAGCGGCGATATTTTCTACGGTATATCCGAATTTTTGGTCAAGTACCTTATAAGGAGCGGACGCGCCGAAGCGTTCCAGTCCGTAAACATGCCATTTCTTGGCTCCGAACATCAGCGGGTAGAGGCAGCAGGGGAGTCCGGCAGTCAATCCGAATCGGACGCCACCCTCCGGCAGGATTGAGTTGCGATATGTCTCCGGCTGCATCATGAAAAGCCCGATGGAAGGAACGGATGCAACGGCACAATTGACGCCGCTTGCCTGCAAGGTTTGAGCAACCTCAACAAGCAACGATACTTCCGAGCCGTTAGCCACGAGAGTGACGTCAACGGGTTTGTCTACATTGCCTGCGCTAACCAAATAGCCGCCTTGTTTTGCCTGCTGAGCTTCCTCGATACGGCTCTCATCCTGTGCGGGAATGTCATGCAGGTCCTGACGCGAAAGTATAAGCACGGTGGGAGTATCGGTGTTCTTCATTGCCATCTCCCAAGCAACGATAGTCTCGGCAGAGTCGGCAGGGCGAAGCACCAACAGGCTCTTTTTGCCACCGAGGTTATCCATCTGCTCAAGCAAGCGCATCTGAGCCTCATGCTCAATAGGCTGATGGGTAGGACCATCCTCGCCAACTCGGAAAGCGTCGTGGCTGAACACATATTTGACGGGCAGTCCCATCAGAGCCGACATACGGATTGCGGGCTTGATATAGTCAGAGAAAACGAAGAAAGTGCCGCATGCGGCAATCATTCCGCCATGGAGCGCAACGCCGTTACATATAGACGCCATGGTCAATTCGGCTACGCCGCTCTGGAGGAAACGTCCGCCAAAGTCATTAGGAGTGATGGCGCGGGTCTTTTTGAGGAAACCATCGGTCTTGTCGCTATTGCAAAGGTCGGCAGAGCTAACCATCATATTACCAAGATTTTCAGCGAGAACACCAAGAACCGTAGCAGATTCATTACGGCTTGCCTGATTGGGCTTTATGGGGATGTTCTTCCAGTCAATCTGGGGCATCTTACCATCAATATAATCCTGAAGTAGCTTAGCAGCCTCAGGATTCTTAGTCGCCCATTCCTTTTCGGCAGCGTGGCGTTGGTTGGTTATCGCGATAAGTTCGGCACGACGCTCGTCAAAAGCCTTCTGCACATCAGGCCATATTTCAAAAGGTTGCTCGGGATTACCGCCGAGTCCCTTGATTGTAGCGGCAACATCGGCTCCCGCCTTACTCAAGGGCTGACCATGTGTGCTTACGGCTCCTTCAAGGCTTTCGCCATTAGAGTCGACAACACCCTTTGCCATAATTGTATGACCGATAATAAGGGTAGGGCGTTCCTTTTCAGCATTAGCCTGTTCCAATGCTCCGATAAGAGCCAGAGGGTCAGAACCGTCAACGGTGATTACATTCCAGTTCCACGCACGATACTTGGCTGCGGTATCCTCGCCGGTAACTTCGCCAACTTTAGTTGAAAGCTGAACGTCGTTAGCGTCATAGAACATAATAAGGTTATGCAGCCCCAAATGACCGGCAATACGTCCGGCACCTTGAGAAATTTCTTCCTGAATGCCTCCGTCTGATATAAAAGCATACGTTTTATGAGAAACAATCTCGCCAAACTGAGCGGCAAGCATTCTTTCTGCAATAGCACAGCCTACAGCCATAACATGACCCTGACCGAGAGGACCGGAGGAGTTTTCAATTCCGCGCTCAACGTCGAGCTCAGGATGTCCTGGTGTGACCGAACCCCACTGGCGGAACTGCTGCAGCTCATCCATAGTGTAGCGACCAGTCATTGCAAGAATAGAGTAAAGCATCGGCGACATATGTCCGGGATCCATAAAGAATCTGTCACGGGCAATCCACTTGGGGTCGCGAGGGTCATAAACAAGAAAACTTCCGTAAAGTGCTGTTGTAAAGTCCGCTCCGCCCATTGAGCCACCGGGGTGACCGGACTTGGCTTTTTCAACCATGGCTGCGACAAGCACTCGGGCATTGTCAGCGGCGCGGGTAATCATTTGATTCTGCATACTTTATATTATTGTAATGACGATTGCATTGGTTATCGTGCTGCAAATTTACGAAAATTTCCTGAGACTGACAAAGGAGATTTCATGCATCCCACACAAGTTAACATAATACCGATTATGGGAAACAGGGTCATCCATCATCGCATACGCCAACCGGAGCCGTTCGGCTCAATTTTCTGGCTCTTATAAAGGAATCCTATTGCTTTCTTAAAATCCTTCTTGCTACATCCGAGCGTTTCGGCAATCTCATCAGGCGACGATTTATCATTGAGCGACATTTTACCGCCGTTAGACTCCATGAGTTCAATAATCAAATCGGCAGTCGACTGAGCGCGTCTTCCGTTTGTATCCTTCATCGTAACGTCGATTTTTCCGTCATCACGTACCTTCTTAACATATGCCGTGATTGTAGACCCGATTTCAGGATGCTGAATCAATTCATCGGTATATAACATTCCGGCATGAAGATTATCTATAATGACTTTATAGCCAATTTCAGTACGCTGGTATACCAAAGCCTCCACACGCTGATGCTGGCGATAATCAGGATAGACATTTCCAAGGAATTTTTCAATCTTAGCCGAGGCTACTACGCGTTTTGTAGTATCGTCAAGATATGCGTATACAAGATACATATTTTGAGGTTGCATCTTCATTCGCTGTTCGCTGAACGGACACAACAAATCCTTTGACGGCACCCATTCAAGGAAAGCCCCGACTTTTGGATTAACCTCGCGCACACGCAGATATGCAAACTTACCGACCTCAATAAGCGGCGTCTCGGTTGTGGCTATCAGTCGGTCTTCCGAGTCAGTATATACGAAAACGTCAAGTTCCTGACCGACTTCGGTCACTCCGTCAAGATAACGCGTAGGAATAAGTATTTCGACACCGTTTCCGGCATCCAAATATGCGCCAAAGTCAGCCAAGCGGCTAACTTTTAGCCTGTTATGTTGTCCAATCTGTACCATAAATCAATATATAGTGCAAATTTACGTGAAATATCGCAGATAACAAAATTTCACGCGTAAAATGCTGACGTATTGCAAAAAAATCCGTATCTTTGCAAATTAATATACAATTTAATAAGCCAATTAACAAGACATATTCTATGATAAGCTATTATAAAATCTTAATCGTCAACACCTTGATAGCTTCAGCCGCTATCACATACGCTGCGGAGCCAGTTGTTACGCCCATGCAGTCCGGGGTTGTGCTCTCTGCACTCAGTGATAACGGACAATGGGCATTAAGTGCGGACACCGAGGACCGTAATGAGGCTGGAATCGTATCTTCAGGCGGTAAGGTATGGAACACATCGACCATGCAGTCCGTAACGGTATCCCTACCCCAGTCAGGCATCGCCGCGCTCGGCGACATTACTGATGATGGTGAGACCGTTGTCGGCTCATACGACGGTAAACCGGCGTTTTGGTCGCGTTCAACCGGAGAGTGGACCGTGCTTCCATCACCTCAGAAACTTGGCTATGGACATCTGCTTGCGGTAACTCCCGACGGAAAAAAAGCAGTTGGTTACGCTAACGTTTCATCGGACTGGGATGCTGTACCTGTGCTATATGACCTTACATCAAAACAGATTATATCACTCAGCAATGTTCCTACGGTCAATATGAACCACGAACAGAGCGAATATTCGGTGTTTACCGGAATTTCGGCTGACGGACGCTATATTCTCGGACGTCTGTCACCAGAAGTCCTGATGCCTATTTCAATGTGTGCCTATGTATATGACACACATACCGGCAATGTAAAGTATATCGGCTTTTCTCCTTCCGACAAAAAGCCATGGACACCGGCTTATGAGGACATGCTCTTTATAGAGGATGCGGCGATGAGTGCCGACGGCAGTTATGTTACAGGCGCGGCTTATATAGGACATCCGCAGAGCAACAGCGAATGGCTCGACGAGTACCGTGTTGCATACCGATACAATGTGGCTACCGGCAAGATTGACATCTACGATGGTGTTTATGATGCTGATGTAACCGGCTTCTCAGTTACAAATGACGGAATGGTATTTGCCGCGACCCCGGCTGTAAACCCCTACTCTTCCTTCATTGTCCGTTCCGGAGAATATTATTATGGTCTCGATGACATTTTCAAACAGGTTTACGGTATCGATTTCTATCAGAAAACCGGAATGGCGGTAACCGGTAAGCCGGTAGTCTGCTCCGCCGACGGCAAGACAATATGTGCCATAACCTCACAAACAGACAGCTATCTGCTTCAGATTTCCGATGACTGGCAGACACTCTGCTCTAAGGTCAATCTACTGAACAACTATACCGTTAATCCAGCATCGGAGTCGGTATTTTCCACCCTATCGCAACTTAGCATATCGTTTACCAGAAACGTAGAGATTGCAGGGTCGGCAACACGTATCAAGCTGCTTGATAGCGATGGTACGGAGCTGCGCTCAGCAGCCAAAGCCGAGGCGAAGGGAAATGTCGTTACCATCAGTTTCCGTTCGTATAAATTTGAGGCGGGCAAGAAATATACGGTTGTTATTCCGGCAAACCTCATTTCAATGGTGGGTAACCTCAGCGTTGCGTCAGGCGAAATCAGAGTTGAATACACAGGCAGACAGGAAGGTGCTGTCAAGCCTCTTTCTATTACCCCTGCCAACGGTTCAGCCTTTGCCCGCATAGACGCGACAACAAATCCGGTCACCATAAAATTTGATGCGTCAATCAAAATTGCAGACGGAGCTCGCGCGCAGCTATGGCGCGACAACGAGTCCGCACCGTTCGCAGATCTTGACCTCTCGCTTTATGATGCTCGCACACTGATAGTCTATCCCCTTTCTCGCCAATATCTATATGACGGAACGGACTATCGTGTGGTTATTCCTGCCGGAAGCGTGACAGACCTCGGTGGCGAAGGAGGCAATGAGTCCATCAACCTGAATTATAAAGGCACATATGTCCGCGAGATTTCAGCCGATGACAAATACCTGTTTTCGGATGATTGCAGCACATATGCTAACTTCATGTTCTACGACGGCGACCTGCTTACACCGGCATCAGTTCCTGCCGGATGGGGATTTACGAAAGATAATCCATGGGTAGTAGTCAGCAGCACGGAAGAGACTTCAGACATGGCATTTGCCGCCCACTCCATGTTTGAGCGCGGTGGTAAAGCCGATGACTGGTGCGTTACACCCCAGCTATACATTCCCGATACGCAGTGTTATCTGACATTTGACGCACAAAGCTACAAGCTGAATAAGCAAGACAGACTGAAAGTTTACGTTTATGAGTCGGAAAATGTTTATTCTTCGCTTAATTCCGACATTATTAGCGCAATCCGCAGTAATAGCACACTCATTTTCGATGAAATCCTCTCTCCGGGCAAATCTGAAGAAAGTCTCGAGAATGAATGGCAGACATACAATGTCAGTCTGGCGGATTTTGCCGGTAAAAACATTTATGTTGCTTTTGTGAATGACAATGAGAACCAGAGCGCGGTATTCATCAATCAGGTTGACGTAATCCACGATATGAAGTTCCTTACGTCGGTAACCTCGCCTATGACAGTAGTGGCAGCCAAATCGACTCAGATTTCCGGAGTTGTCACTATGGCGTCAGACTTACTGACGGCAAACACTATTGAAGTCAGACTCCTTGACGCAACGGGCAATACTATTAGCACCGTTGCGGAAAGCGGACTCGAGCTCAAAAAAGGAGGCAGCTTCAACTTTACTTTCCCCAATGAATTACCGCTTAAGGCAGACGTAAGCAACCGCTTCCTAATCCATGTAACCATCAACGGCACGGAGACCTCATCAGCCTCATCGGTAGTCAAAAATCTTGCTTTCGCACCTACACGTCGCGTGGTAGTCGAGGAGTTCTCAGGACGTGAATGCTCGAACTGCCCGCAGGGGTTCGCTGCCATGGAGAACTTGGAGCGACTCTTCCCTGAGCAGATTATCCCCGTGGTACTCCGCACATACGAAAATGACCCCTTAGGTCAAGGTATGTATGAATACACGGAATTCCTCGGTATTGACAAAATGGGCGCACCTTCGGCAATAATCAACCGCAACGTGAGCTGCTATCCGATGGTTACCGTAGGCAATGACTACCGACTGAGCGGTCAGGGCGTCAGCATGGACGGCGAAAATGAGTCCGTATGCTGGCTTGACGCTGTAAGCGCGGAAATGGAAACACTGCCTGACGCTGACCTCGATTTCACAGCCGATTTCGACGGAGAGAAGATAACCATAAGCGGAAACGCACGCTGGGCAATCAATACCGACGTATGTAACGCTAACGTGTTTGTCGTAGTGACGGAGGACAATCTTTCGTCAATCCAGCTTAACGGAATGTATTCACTCAACGACCCTGACCTTGGCGAATGGTGTGGAAACGGCAAATATGCCACCCGCTACCCTACGGTTGAGATTGACGGAGTTGGTCGCGGAGTTGCCGGCATGACGTTTAACGGCACATCTGGCATTATTCCGACAAAACTCACGGCAGGACAAGAGTACCCTATTGAGTTCTCTGTCTCTATGCCTGAAACCGTAGCCAAGCCGAGCAATTCAAATGTCATTCTGATGCTGATTGACGGAGATAACGACCGTGTCATCAATGCAAACAAGGCTCGCGTAAATGTAACTGACAGCATCGAAGATGTTATTGAGGGCGAAAACGATGCTCCTGTTGAATATTTCGACATTCAGGGCCGCCGCGTAGCTACTCCGGTAAAGGGCACTTTCCTTATTCGCCGTCAGGGTTCGAAAGTAACCAAGATTATTTACTAATCATACATATAACATGAAGAAAGTCCAAACTTTAATGGCTTTGGCGATGGTTTCGGTGCTTCCTGCCATCGCGGAAGTAAATCCAGCCGACTATCCGGACATTGAGCTCGGTCAAGAGTACCAGATGGTACAGTACAAAAGCTTCCGCGGTAAATATACCGCTACTGAAAAAGGGCAGATTATTGAATATGCCATGGTTCCGGTGTTTCTGCTTAAGTCGGGTCAATTAGAACTCATGACTGAAGAGTCCGGCTACAAATATGCCGGTTTCATTAACGGCAAACAGGCATATCAGTTTCCCGTCAATCCGGGTGTAACTTACTACTTCGAGGATAGTTTCGTAATGGATGACGGCGTATTCTCCATTGAAATGAATCCTGAACTGCGGTTACTCAGCTCAGTGCCTGAGGTTGGCTCTGTCTATAATCCGGCTAATGATTATTGTGTACAATTAGTATTCAATCAAAACCTCAACATTGGAAGAGCTATACTTTCCGTCGGTAACCTTTCGTATGAAGCAGAAACCCATAACAGCGGCTCATCCGTTTCGATAATGATTAATGATGAACTGCGCCAATGGTACAACTCAAACAAAATCAAGGGAGGCGATGAAATCTCCATTATCCTTACAAATCTGACCGATGGAATTGGAAATACGATTGAAAATAAAATCTATAAGTTCATAGCATCTGAAAAGCCGGTTGAAATGGTTGCGGCAAATCTACCGGCTCAGATTTTGTCGTGGTATAGCGAAGAAGATGCCGCAAAAGCGGTGTTCACATTCACCGGAGCAATGGCATCAGACCCGGATATATCACTTTGCTATGCTCCCGTAGAACTCGGCTATGAGTATACGGAGAAACTCACTGCAAAGGTAGATGGTAACACTATTACCGTTGATTTCGGAGGTGTTCGACGTACTTCGGAAGAGATGTCGACATCCGGACGTACCGATGCTCAGATATACCTTATTTTGAATAACCTCAAAGACGCCGAAGGAAATACCGTGTGGTCTGACGGTCAGGGAACCGTAGGTTCTTTCATGTATGAGATACCGTTTGCCGAAATACCAAGACTTGACATCACGTCGGAATTCACACCTTCGCTTGGCTCCTCACTTGAAAACGCAAAAAATGTGAAAATATATTTCACATGTGCCGACCATCTTTCCTATGAAGGCGTCGCATTTACCTCTGGAACAGAAACAGTAGTGGTCACAGAGGGAATAACCGCAGACCGCATCAGTAACTCGGAAGTGGAGCTTACCGTACCAATTCCTGCAGGGTGGAACACAAAAGAAAATGTATATGTTTCACTTTATGGTCTTGTTGCCGATGATGGATTTGACCATACATCAGACATTTCGGCTAAATTTAACGGTTTTACACTGATTTTCTGTTCAATTAAGGACGGTTCACGCGTAAAATCACTCGCCGAGGGCTCAATAGTGAAAGTTGAAACAAACCTTGGCAAAAATGATAAACTTTCATTCGAAGTTGTCAACAAATTCGGACCAGCGGATATGACGCCTCTCGGCGACGGCGTTTTCACATTGACAATGCCGGAAACGGTTGTATTTGAAAAAGATGAGGTATTTACTGTTAATTTTATCGCTACTCCCGGCGGAGTTGAATCGCTGACCATTTATGGCGACACAGCTCCTTATGAGTTCAGTGATCTTGAACTTACTGACATTACGCCTGCTGGTGGCTCGGAAATCACCCCCGATACGGAAATAAAGCTTACCTTTACGGGATTGGTTTCAATCATGCCGGAGGAAGGCTCTATTGACTTCATAGCCGTGGCAAACAATCCGGAGGACCCCACATTCGGTTATGAATGGACACTGGAACTTAAAGGCGTTCAGGAAGGAACCGTAACGCTGGCGTTCTCTGCCATGGATATGGACTACAACGTAGTGAAAGGAAATACCGGCATTGACGCCAAATCACACTTTGAATATACATTCAATGTTATTTCAGCCGGAATCATAGAGATTTCATCTGAAAATTCCCAGACAATGTATGATATTCAGGGACGTCCCGTTGCCCGTCCGTCAAAAGGCATATATATTTATAACGGAAAGAAAATAAAACTATAAATATTCAATTAACCATGAAAAATCATCTTCGCATTGTCTTTGCGGGCGCACTTGCAGCAACAGGTGTGACCGCATCGGCACTGACGGCGATTGAACCCGCCGACTGGTGGGAAAATCAAACTGTCTTTGCCGTCAACAAGGAAAAGGCTCGTGCTACGCATGTCCCCTACTCTACAACAGAGGATATGAAGGCGGACACCAAGTACTTTGCATATCCGTGGGAAACACCCACATCCGGACTACGGATGAGCCTCAACGGAAACTGGAAATTCAACTTTGTTGAGAAGTCGGCAGACCGTCCGCTGACGTTTTACGAAAAAGGCTTCGACAGCTCTGACTGGGATATAATACCGGTTCCGTCATGTTGGGAAATGCAGGGTTATGACACACCGATGTATATTAACGTGGACCATCCATACGATAAATCGCAGTGTCCCAAAATCGTTAAACGCTGGGATAATAACGGAGAATATGCCGAAAATCCAGTTGGAAGTTACCTGACAGAGTTCACCGTTCCGTCAAGCTGGAGCGGCAAGGAACTTTTCCTTAACTTCGAGGGAATATATTCAGCTGCCTATGTTTGGGTTAACGGACGCTTTGTAGGTTACACTCAGGCGGCAAACACAAACCATGAGTTTGACATCACATCATACTGCACAACGGGTTCCAATACGCTCGCGGTTCAGGTAATCAAATGGAGCGACGGCTCATATCTTGAAGGGCAAGACATGTTCCGCTGGGGCGGTATTTTCCGCGACGTTACCCTGACGGCAGTTCCAAAAACATTCGTACGCGACCATTATATAACATGGTCAACCAGTCAAGCTACGCAGTATACGTCGGGCACAATGAATGTCACCTTGGAGATTGAAAACCGCGACACTACCGGAGCAAACGTAGTTGCGGATGTAACGCTGCTTGATGCCGATGGCAAGACCGTAGCTGAGTTTCCCGCACAGACGGTCAACCATATCGTCACGAATGAGGTCAAGACAGTCAGTACCTCGGTTGACCTTTCGAACGTTAACCTTTGGAGCTGTGAAAAACCATATCTATATACCGTCATTGTAAGCTTAAAAGACGCAGCCGGTAAAGAGACCGAGGCTTTCTCTACCAAATATGGTTTCCGTCATATCGAGCAGAAAGGCAGTTTTGTCTATATTAACGGACAGAAAGTATTCTTCAAGGGCGTAAACCGTCAGGACACACATCCACTGACGGGACGCACCATGGATACGGAATCGCTGCTTGCCGACGTAAAACTCTTGAAGCAGTTCAATATCAATACCGTGCGTACATCACACTGTCCACATCAGCCAAAGATGATGGCAATGTATGACCACTTCGGCATTTACGTTATGGATGAGGCTGACCTTGAAACGCACGCAATAGACTGGAAGTTAGTAGATGACCCAACATGGCGTGCGGCATACGTTGACCGTGAAGAGCGTATGGTTCTGCGTGACCGAAATCATCCGTCGGTAATTTTCTGGAGTTTGGGCAACGAGAGCCGCAACGGCGAGAATTTCTACTACTGCCGCGAGGCTATCAGAAATCTTGATGACCGTATGGTTCACTATGAAGGTCAGCAGGCAGACGGATTTCCCAACTCAGATTTCACCTCGAAGATGTATCCCTACGAAAATGATGTCGTTCGTATGGACAACTGGTCAGATGAGCGTCCCCACTTTATATGCGAATATGCTCACTCCATGGGGCAGTCGCTCGGAAACTTTGCTGACTATTGGGACTATTTCGAAAACTCCCGACGCACTATAGGCGGCTGCATATGGGACTTTGCGGATCAAGCTATATATCATCCGAAGGAAATCAAGAACGGCACATATAAGAAAGGTCGCTGGTATACCGGCTATGACTTTCCGGGTCCGCATCAGGGCAATTTCATGAGCAACGGCATTGTTGACCCAGAGCGAAATGTCTCGCAAAAGCTAATTGAGGTAAAAAAAGTCCATCAATGGATTAGAGTTAAGAGTTATAATGAAAAAAATAACCAGATAACGCTCGAAAACAAGTATAATTTTACGGATTTGAGCGAATTTGATATGCGATGGACTCTCAGCCGCAACGGTGTCGATATTGAAACAGCAACCGTAAACCTGAGCAGTGCCGCCCCGGGAACCACATCTTTAATCAAACCGTCGTTCTCACCGATTGACGCAGATGATAAAGCGGAATATCTCCTTACACTCGAGTTCCTGACTAAAACGGCAACCGACTGGGCACCTGCAGGTCATGTTGTCGCATCTGAACAGATCACATTACGAGAACGCCCTGCACTTGCCGATATCGACACATCGACATTAGAACCGGACCTTGTTACGACCGGCAATGGTCCGGTGACGGTCAGAGGCAAAGGTTTCTCATACACATTTGACGGAAACGGCTCGCTGATTTCGATGAAGGTAAAAGGAATTGAACTCATCCATAACGGCAACGGTCTCGCATTTGATGACGTCCGTTGGATTGAAAATGACTCGCCCTACACCGGTAACGCACCTAAGTCATACTCGCCGAAAAATGTTCCGGTCAAGAATCTGCTCTGCTCCTTTACTGACGGCGATGCGTCAGGCGCAAAAGCAGTAAAATTAATCAGCTATAATGAGAATCCCGGCACTGTAAAGGTCATTACTACCTACGTCATATATTCCAACGGCGTAATTGATGTTTCAAACAACTATACCGCGTATACCGGTAGCATTAATCGCCTCGGCATGAGCATGCAGCTTGTTCCGGGATTGGAAAACGTTGAATACTTTGCACGCGGACCGTGGAGCAACTATGTTGACCGTAAGACCGGAAGTTTTGCCTCAATTTACAAGACTACGGTAACGGACATGGCAGAGCATTTTGTTAAACCTCAAAGCTCAGGTAACCATGAGGAACTCCGGTACGTAAAGTTTACCTCAGCCAATGACCCCGAATTCGGTCTGCTCATAGAGACAGGAGATCCGACAAGTTTCTCTGCCCTCCATTTCACAGAGGAGGACCTTGGCACAGCCAAGCATGACTTTGAGCTGACTCCGCGAAAGGAAACGATTGTCCACCTTGACCGCTTCCAACAGGGCATTGGCAACGGCTCATGCGGCTCGACTATATGGGCACGCTATCAGACGCCGGTCAATCAGGAACTGCGCCACACACTGCGCCTAACCCCTCTTACCTCCCCCGCTATGGGCTACTCGGTTCCTGAAGGTAACGCCGGCGCATATCTGACACAGCTTTCCGCGCCTGACTTTGAAATAACAGCCTCAAAGGCTCCTGCAAGTCTATACGAACTCCTTGACAAGTCACTGACTGCTGCCGCTGGTACAGACGTGAAGCTTACCGCAAAAGCGTCGGAGGCTGCCAATATGGCTGCATGGATTGACCTGAACAATGACTCGCAATTCTCCAATAGCGAAAAGGTTACACTCAGCAACGGAGCTTTTGACATCAACCTTGCGCGTGACCTTAAGCCGGGCATCTATCGCCTGCGTATAGTTCTTGACTCTGCAACACCTAAGGCAGACGGACCGGTAACCTCAGGCCATGTCTATGACATTACCCTCAAGGTTATCACCGACATCAATGCCGAAGTTGCCGAATATATCGAGCCTGACGGTACTATCCACAGCGAGAAGCGCGCATATCTTTCCAAGATTCTTACATCTGGAGCCGACGAGGACATTGCGTATGAGTCATCATCATGCCCGCGTAAAGTCTATACATGTGTTGACGACGTAATCAAAGCAACAGCAGGCACATCATTTGACCTCCGCCTTGTTGCCAAGGTGGCAGGACCTCGCTCCACAATAACAACATATCAGGACCTTCGCTATAACTATGCGGTGATTTACGCTGACTTCTCGAACAGCGGCAAGTTTACCGAGCTGGCTCGCTACGGACGTGAAATCAGCGGAGCGAATATTCTTGGTAATTACGATGAAGTCATGGATATCAACCATAAAGTTTTCCTGCCGGTTAACCTTCCCGGTGGTCATGCGCGTATCCGAGTTATTTATCAAAACGCGTGGCGCGGTCTGTCGGGTGCCAACGAGCAGAATATCCATGAAGGAATAGCCTACGACATTCCCATGGAAATTGCCACCTTCGGAGGGGAGAGCCAACCCACTACCCTGCCCGAACGCATTGACGGACATCCCGACGGTACTGTCCACCCGGACGGTAACGCGTATGTAAAACGTATCGTTTCGACAAAGGCAACTGAAAATATCGACGCTAAATGGGAGTCTCAACCGGGATTTTACACTCTGCTCAATGACACAATCATGGCTCTTCCCGGCAGCACGTTTACCGTTAGAATGACTGCCAACCGTCTTGGCGGCATCGGCAAGATCTATCAGGATTTGCGCTACAACCATGCGACAGTATTCGTTGACTGGGAAGGTTTTGGATTGTTTAATCGCCTTTATCGTGCGGGCGATATCATGAAGGGCGAGGATATTGACGCGAATTATTCAAAAATAATGTCTTTCTCCTTCAATATCGATGTTCCCGAGGAGCTTCATAAGTCCAAGTGTATGATTCGCGTCATATACGAGAACGCTTGGCAGGCAGAACCTGATGCATACTCTCAGAATATCATTGAAGGATGCGCCTACGACATACCACTGAAGGTCGAGCCGAAAGAGCCGCAGTCAGAAATCAACGAGATTATAATTGACGAGATACCTGAGGGCATATATGACCTCAGCGGCCGACGTCTGATTAATCCGACTGTTCCGGGTATCTACATTGTAAATGGCAAAAAGACTCTGGTGAAGTAACATTTACCAGAGTATCTCCACAAAAAATAACTGCACTCCCCGCAAAAAGGAAGTGCAGTTACTTTTTTAATCAAATATAATTATACGTTAATCTTCAATATTCGGGGCGATGAGTTTGTAGCCTTTGCCGTGGATATTGATAATCTCAATTGTCGGGTCATCCTTAAGATGCTTACGCAGCTTGGTGATATAGACATCCATCGAACGGGCATTGAAATAATTATCATCAATCCAGATGGTTTTCAATGCGTAGTTACGCTCAAGAATATCATTGGCATGACTGCAAAGAAGGCTGAGGAGTTCAGACTCCTTAGTGGTCAGCTTTGTGGTCTTGTCTCCGTTGAGGAGGGTCTGTTTCTGGGTATCGAACGTAAACTTACCGAGACGATACATGGTAATATCGCGGTCCTTCTTGCCTTTAACGCGGCGAAGGATAGCCTCGATGCGGAGTACAAGTTCCTCCATAGAGAAGGGCTTGGTTATATAGTCGTCAGCACCGATTTTAAATCCGGAGAAGATATCCTCCTTCATTGAACGGGCCGAGAGGAAAATGATAGGCACTTCGGCATTGACGCTACGTACTTCCTGCGCAAGCTGAAAGCCATCTTTTTCAGGCATCATGACGTCAAACACGCAAAGGTCATATTTTCCCTTGACAAATGCTTTGTAACCGGCGTCGCCGTCGGGATACAGGTCTGCGCTGAAACCCTTTGCCTGCAGATACTCGCGTAAGAGCATGCCGAGGTTTTCATCATCCTCGCAGAGCAGAATTCTTGTTTTTTCTTCCATATACTTGAGTTTTTTATTGTTTTTTATCTATTTTAGGAGCTGCAACTGGCAGCAGAATTGTAAATGTAGTGCCTTTACCGATTTCAGACTCAACGGATATTTCACCATTAAAATCAGTCACCATCTTCTTGACATAAGCCAGTCCGAGTCCAAAACCCTTTACATCATGACGGTTTCCGGTCGATACACGGAAAAACCGGTCGAATATTTTCTTCAAATCCTCGCGGCGTATACCTATGCCGGTATCAGAAACGGTAATCTTAAGTTTTGATGGCGTAGGGTTCGACGTCGCCACCTTAAGGATTATCGGGGCATCCTTTCGGCGATACTTGACAGCATTGTCAAGCAGATTGAAAATGACATTTGTAAAATGCATCTCATCGACTTCGACTATGGGGTTTGTTGCCGCAAGGTCAGTCGATATTTTGCCGCCGTATTTTTCCACTTTCAGCTTGAAAGTGCGGTTAATGCCCTCAATAGCACGATTAGCGTCAACATCGGACATATTCAACGCTGACTGACGTTCGTTATAAAGCGACATCTGAAGCACAGTTTCAACAAGGAAACGGAGACGCTTCGTATCGTCGATGATAACGTCGGTAACATGTTTCATCATGGTGTCGGACTTACGCACGGTCGGGTCGGCGAGCATCTGTCCGGCGAGCGATATTGAACTGATAGGTGTCTTCAGTTCATGAGTCATATTGTTGATGAAATCGGTTTTCATTTCGTTGACTTTCTTCTGCTTGAATGCTGTCATGATGGCATAGAGGAAAATCAGAAGCATTATGAGGGTAAATACCATCGACGGAATCATAAATTTTATAGAGTCGAAGATATAATCCTGTTTCGTAGGGAAATATACGCACAGATAGCTTATGCGGTTAGCCGGGTCATTAGGAAATAGAGTCTGGGAATAAACACGCGGGTTATGAATAAGCTGCGCGGAGGTTTCAGCAGGAAAACCGGCAGTACGGTATATTACGGCGTGGTTGCGGTTGGTCACTGCAAACTCAAAGGGGATATTAAGTCCGTTATTGTCAAGCTCAAAGCGCAGAAAGCTTCGCACCTGAGTAGAGTCGGCACGCTCGGAAATGGGACGCGAGCTACTGCGCGATAAGATATTAAGAATTACTTCGTCAAGAAGACCCTTCTGGTAGAGATACTGCCCGCGAAGTGATGAAGTGGTAGCATCATCGATTGATGATGCACCCTCGCCCGGAGCTGACATGTTGCGTAGCTGACGCGCCGAACCTTCAAGGGTAAACTTACCGCTGAGTCCGCTTGGGGTGGTAAAGGTCATTTTCACACCCCGGGAGTTGTCACGTTTCCTAAAGGGAGTGAAATTCTCTACCTGAGCCAGATTTTCTTCAAGGAAATGGCGTGCCTCTTGCTGTTCGAGCATGGCGGTAACTCCATATAGGGAGCGACGCACGTTTTCTTCAAACTGGTCGTTACGCATCCTCACCATGTTGTTCATATACAGGAACTGCACATAAATCAACCCGATGAAGGTGAATACCATAATTATGGTAAGGAACCAGATTGTCGATTTTTTCATTTCCGTTAAATTACTTTTACTAATTTAACAATTAGAGCGAAAAAATGTTTAATAGTTTAATTATGTTATTTAACATTTAACCGCAAATTTAACTAAAAAAATCGAGAAACCGGTATTTTCGGGTAAATATTTTAATGATTAGTTTAGATTCCTGTAAAATCAAAGTCGGTTATCGCAGTTCCGTCTGAGCGCAAAATGCGCTGATTGTCTGAACCGCGGAATGGCAACGAGGGCGAAAGTCGCGCCTCTATAAAAGGTCCGTCTACAATAGCCTCGAAGTATGGAAGCAGTTCCCTTAGACGCGGATTAGCCGCAATATGCTCAAAAGTTAAACCGGTGTAAACCCATATTTTAAGACCGGCGGCTGTAAGTAGTTCGAGGAGCATACGGAGTTCATCGAGGTCAGGATGGAGCAGTGGGTCCCCACCCGTCAGGGTCACGTTGAAGCCATGAGCAATCACGATATCGGCAAGCTGACACGCCGTCATTTCCTGACCGCCTCCAAAATCCCACGACGCAGGATTATGACATCCCGGGCATTCGTGGCTACATCCGGCAAGATAAACGGAAGTACGCAAACCGGGGCCGTCGACCGACGTCCCCGGAACTATCTGTAAAACTCTAAGACTCATAAATGCTTATTTGTGGACGACGCGGTCATGCAACTCAGCAAGCTTGGCTGAGTTCCAGCGGTCAGTGGTGCCGACAAGGTAGCCGGTAATGCGCTGCAGGCGGTCAATATTGTTCCCCTTGCAATGCGGACATTCGGTCAGGTTCTCGGTAGCATCCTCATAGCCACAGTCCATACAACGGTTGCGGTTATGGTTTACCGAACAGTAGCCAATGTTATTCTTGTCCATCAGATCGACAATATCCATGATTGCCTGAGGATTATGAGTGGCGTCGCCGTCAATCTCTACGTAGAATATGTGTCCGCCGCGGGTCAGTTCATGGTAAGGAGCCTCAACCTGCGCCTTATGCGTAGGCGAGCAATGGTAATACACCGGGACATGGTTCGAATTGGTGTAATAATCGCGGTCAGTAATGCCGGGAAGCACACCGAATGTCTTACGGTCGCGGCGCGTAAAGCGTCCGCTTAATCCCTCGGCGGGGGTTGCGAGCACAGAGTAGTTATGGTCATAACGCTCTGAGAATTCATTGGCGCGTGAACGCATATGGCTAATGATTTTCAGACCGAGTTTCTGACTCTCAGCCGACTCGCCATGATGCTTGCCGGTCAGGGCAACCAGACATTCCGCCAGACCGATAAACCCAATGCCAAGGGTTCCCTGATTGATTACGGACTCGATGGTGTCGTTAGGTCCGAGGGTGTCAGCTCCGTTCCATAGGCGCGACATGAGCAGCGGGAATTGCTTTGCCAAGGCTGTTCTCTGGAACATGTAGCGGTCATGAAGCTGACGGGCGGTAACCTCGAGGATTTCATCAAGACGTTTGAAGAACCGCTCTACGCGCTCTTCCTGATTCTTAATACCCATCAGCTCTATGGCTATACGTACAATATTAATTGTAGAGAAACTGAGATTACCACGACCGACAGAGGTTTTTTCACCGTAACGGTTCTCGAATACACGGGTGCGGCATCCCATTGTAGCTACTTCATAAAGATAGCGTTTAGGGTCATTCTCATCCCATTTCTCATGGCGGTTGAATGTAGCGTCAAGATTTACGAAGTTAGGGAAGAAACGGCGTGCCGTCACCTTACATGCCAGCTGATATAGGTCATAGTTCCTGTCGCCGGGAAGGTAGCTTACGCCACGTTTCTTTTTCCATATCTGGATGGGGAAGATTGCGGTTGCGCCATTACCCACACCCTCGTAGGTACTGTGGAGCAGCTCGCGGATAATGCAGCGACCCTCAGCCGAGGTGTCTGTACCGTAGTTTATGGAAGAGAACACTACCTGATTACCGCCACGGCTGTGGATGGTATTCATATTGTGAATAAACGCTTCCATTGCCTGATGGACGCGTGCGGCGGTGCGGTTGATTGCGTGCTGCTTATAA
Organism: uncultured Bacteroides sp.; assembly: GCA_964586765.1. Classification (GTDB taxonomy): domain Bacteria; phylum Bacteroidota; class Bacteroidia; order Bacteroidales; family Muribaculaceae; genus UBA3263. The sequence goes on along the minus strand of CAZPHN010000001.1, from coordinate 64,160 downwards.
CGCTCTACGCCGCTCAAACCGTCGAGCGGTTTCTTGACATAGTCCTCGATTTCGGCATTGTAAATCGAAGTTAGGTCCTCGCCGGTAAGCTGCTCGAGCGTCTTGACTTCTTCGATATAAGAGGAGCGCACAAAGGGTGCAAGGTAGAAATCGAACGCGGGGATAGCCTGACCGCCGTGCATTTCGTTTTGGGCAGTCTCGAGCGAGATACAGCCTATGATGCTGGCGGTTTCTATGCGTTTAGCGGGACGTGACTCGCCATGTCCCGCCACGAAACCATATTTAAGGATGCGATCAAGCGGATGCTGTACGCAGGTGAGCGACTTGGTGGGATAGTAATCCTTATCGTGGATATGGAGAAGATTGTGGCGGACAGCCTCAAGAGCCTCCTCGCTAAGCAGATAATCATCAACAAAGGGCTTAGTAGTCTCTGAGGCGAATTTCATCATCATGCCGGCGGGCGAGTCTGTATTCATGTTGGCGTTCTCGCGCGTCACGTCGTTATTTTTAGCCTCAATAATTTCAAGGAAGAGGTCGCGGGTCTTGGCGCGGCGCGCCACACTGCGCTGATTGCGATATGCGATATATGCGCGCGCAACCTCCTTGCGAGGCGACTTCATCAGTTCGAGCTCAACGCGGTCCTGAATATCCTCGACGGTCATCTGCTCCTTGCCTGACATGCCGATACGGTCGGTTATACGCTGAATGAGAGCCTCATCCTCGCCAAGCTCTGTTGTCAGCATCGCCTTGCGGATTGCGGCTTTGATTTTTTCTTCGTTGTAACCGACGACTCTGCCGTCGCGCTTTATAATAGTCTGAATCATTGGGTGGGTTTATTGGGGGGAGTATTGATTTCGGAGTGCAAAGCTAAACAGATTATTCCGGATTAGCAAACTTTTTAACACAAAAACTTATCAACATTTTTCATTTTGGAAAACTTTTTACATGGTAATATTTTATAAGATATTAATTATTAGATATATAAATTTTAGAAATGGAAAACTTTTTGATTTTACGATGAAAAATATTTAAAAAATTGTAAGTAGCAACAACTCAACACCACTTCGCCTGTTATTATTTTTAATGTACTACTTTTAATATTTCATTTAATTGTCGTAACTTTGCGGTCAATTATGGAATGGCTATATTCGCTTTTTACGGAGCAGACGCCGCTTCAGGCAGTAATGGTGCTCTCGGTGATTATCGCGGTCGGCTTAGGCCTCGGTAAGATTAAGGTATTTGGAGTGTCACTTGGCGTGACCTTCGTTTTCTTTGTCGGTATCTTTGCGGGTCATCTCGGATTTCAGATTGACCCTCAAATGTTACAGTATGCCCAGAGTTTCGGTCTTGTTCTTTTTGTCTACGAACTTGGACTGAAGGTCGGTCCCGGATTTTTTTCATCGTTCCGCTCCGGAGGTGTCAAGCTCAATATGCTCGCGCTGCTGACCATAGTCATAGGAACTCTTCTTGCCATTCTGCTCTCCTATATATTTAAGGTACCCATGGCTGACATGGTCGGTATACTCTGCGGTGCAACGACCAACACCCCCGCGCTTGGTGCCGCTCAGGAAACTTTGAGTCAGCTCGGCAAGCCGTCGGCAGGTGCCGCCTTGAGTTGCGCCGTGACATATCCGATGGGCGTTGTTGGCGTAATTCTTGCCTTCGCCATAGCCCGACGCTTCTTTGTTCGCGCCTCTGACCTCAAATGCGCCAAACATGAGGATACCGCCAACCAGACGTACATAGCCGCCTTTCAAGTTCACAATCCGGGCATTTTCCACAAGCCGATACGCGAAATCGCCCCGTTGGCCCACCATAAGTTCGTAATTTCGCGTCTGTGGCGCAACGGAAACGTTTCAATTCCGAACTCCGACACGGTTCTTGAGCCCGATGACCGTCTGCTTGTCATAACAACCGAGAGTGAAGCCCCTACCCTTACCATTCTGTTCGGCGAACAGGAGCAGCAAGATTGGAACAAGGATGATATTGACTGGAACAAGATAGACTCATCGTTAGTTTCCAAGCATGTCATCGTTTCACGCTCTGAAATAAACGGTCGCCGCCTCGGTTCGCTGCGTCTGCGTAATAGCTACGGCATCAACATAACCCGAGTGCTCCGTGCCGGAGTCCAGTTGCTTGCCACTCCCGAGTTGCGCCTGCAGTTGGGCGACCGTCTTACCGTAGTTGGTGAGGCAAAAGCGATTGAAAACGTCGAAAAGGTCCTTGGCAACGTCGATACCGACCTCAAAGAGCCGAATCTTGCCGCGATTTTTATCGGAATTGTGCTTGGACTCATCTTGGGAGCCATTCCGTTTTATATTCCCGGCACGGAAACGCCGATTCGACTGGGATTGGCGGGCGGTCCCATAATCATGGGTATCCTCGTGGGGCGTTTTGGCGTCAATTTCCATATGGTCACCTACACAACCCGCTCTGCGAACCTCATGCTTCGCGGAATTGGACTCTCGCTCTTCCTTGCATGTCTCGGACTGAGTTCCGGCGCGGACTTCCTTGATACAATAATGCGCGCAGAAGGACCGCTCTGGATTGCCCTCGGCTTTGCAATCACACTGCTGCCGGTACTGCTGATGACGCTTCCCGCCATGCGACTCTGGAAGGTGGATTTCGGCTCGGCATGCGGAATGCTTGCCGGAGCCATGGCTAACCCCATGGCTCTCACCTATGCCAATGAAGGCTCGGAAAGCGACAATCCCGCCGTAGCCTACGCCACCGTCTATCCTATGACGATGTTTGTCCGGGTCATCCTCGCCCAAATCCTCGTCCTCATCTTTGTCTGAAGTCAGTCCAGAAATCGCGAGGTCAGTCCAGAATAAGCGTCGATTCGGCGGTCGCGGAGAAAAGGCCACCAACGGCGAACCTGCTCGCTACGACGCATGTCTACGTCGACAATAGCCGTGGCTTCCTCTTCGCGAGGCAACTGCTTGATAAATTCGCCCTGCGGACCCGCAACGAAACTTGAGCCCCAAAAGGTAATACCGCCTGTCACACACGACGGATCAGGCTCATAGCCTACCCTGTTGACGCTCACCACCGGCAGACCGTTAGCAACGGCATGACCGCGCTGAACCGTTATCCACGCCTCGCGCTGACGTTCCTGCTCATCCGCAGAATCTGAGCTTTCAGTGCCAATTGCGGTAGGATATATCAGCATCTCCGCGCCGCGAAGAGCCATGAGCCGTGCTGCCTCGGGATACCATTGGTCCCAACATACCAGAACCCCCAGACGTCCTACCGAGGTTTGGATAGGTTCAAATCCGAGGTCACCCGGAGTGAAATAAAATTTCTCATAATATGCAGGGTCATCAGGAATGTGCATCTTACGATATTTTCCGGCTATGGTTCCGTCCTTTTCAAACACCACTGCGGTGTTATGGTACAATCCGGGAGCACGCTTCTCGAAAAGCGACGTCACGATAACGCAGCCAATCTCCCGCGCCAGCGAGCCGTAAAAATCAGTCACCTCCGAAGGGATGGGCTGCGCAAGGTCAAACAAGTCGACATTCTCTGTCTGACAGAAATAGAGCGAGTCATGCAGCTCCTGATTGACTATCAGCTCCGCGCCTTGTGAGGCGAGAGAGCGCATCTTGTCGGCAAGACGGCAGCGATTGTCAGCTATATCACCGGTATTATGCTGTTGGATAATTCCTACTTTCATCAATGAAAAAAATTTGTTACTAATACTGCAAATTTACTAATAATGACAACTGATTAAAGGAAGGAGAGTGCGGAAGCGGGGAGCTGCATGGTGGCACAATGGAGCGAACCGTGTTGCTGAATAAGGGCGCGACAGTCAATGCCGATGATTTCGCGGTCAGGATAGACAATTCGGAGCATGTCGGCAGCCAAACGGTCTTTTTCAGGCTGAGCGTAGGTCGGCATTAGCACGGCGTGCTCCAACACCAAGTAGTTGGCATACGTGGCTGGCAGACGCTCCCCTTCAGCATCAAACTCAGCGTCGGGCAGCGGCAATTCTATGAGATTGAACGGATTGCCGTCAGCGTCAGTAAAACCGCTCAGTTCATCAGCCATAGCGCGTAAGGGAGCATAATGCTCATCGTCTGGGTCCTGACATCCGGTATAGACTATGGAGTTGCCCGGAGCGAGCCGACAGAGTGTGTCGACATGTCCGTCAGTATCATCTCCAGTAAGTCCTCCATTAGTTATCCAGAGGAGTTTACGACCGTGCAGTCTGCTGAGAATGACCTCCTCGACCTGAGCTCGCGTCATAGGCTCATTGCGGTTAGGAGCCATCAGACAATATTCGGTAGTAAGAAGCGTTCCGCAGCCGTCACTCTCAATAGAGCCGCCCTCAAAAACGAAATCTTTGCAGCTCCGTGGCATCCGCTCATAGACCCTCAACTCGCCAAGTCGACGGTTCACCTGATTGTCAAAATTAGCGGCAAATTTCATTCCCCATCCGTTGAAACGGAAGTCAAGGAGGGTAAAGTCCTCGCCGTCGGTAAGCGTCAGTGGTCCGTAATCGCGAATCCAAGTGTCATTAGTCTCTACATAGACCTTATAGACTCCATCGGGAAAGACAACATCTGACATTTCAGCCTCCGGACCGATAAGGACTACCTTCTCGCCGGCGGCAATTATGGCATTGATAATTTCGAGGTAACACCGGCGCACCTCATCGAGCATGTAGTTCCAGTCAGTAGCAGAATGAGGCCATGCCATCAGTACCGCTCCGTGACGCTCCCATTCTGCGGGAAATCTATTCTTCTGAATCATAATCGGTAAGCGAATCCCAGATGGAATTCTGATTTTCAATATATTCTTCGGCAAAATCATTAAAGCCGTAGCGCACCGAATGACCGTTTTCTTCACACCATTCGGTATAACGTGCCATCAGCTCCGAATCTTCATCAATCATCCGGTTGAATTCCCGCGAGGCTACATCCACACTGCGGAAATCATTGAGCAACGACTCAAAAAGCTCTGTTATGTTATTCATGGTACAAAAAGATTAGTTAAACAGCATATCAGTCAGGAGGGTAAGCTGCGATAAAGACGTCGCTCTCACGCAACTTCGGGGCAACCCGCTGCAGTTCCGCCAACGATGTCCGTCCTATGACATAATTAAACCCTTCGGAGCTGTAAGACTCACTTATGCTTTCAAAATTAACAAGTTTCAGGTCCTCATTGTTCCTGTAACGGTAATAAACGCGAAAAACAACATCATTCGTGAACTCCGGCATATCATTATGGTGGGTCAGGCGTTTTTTGTACTCATATTTATAGTCATACTGGCGGGCAGTAATGTCACTGAGTATAGCCGACCCGGTTGGATAACCGCCGGCACCGCGACCGAACATGAATTGTTTGTCATAATACAATCCTTTTATCACAACGCCGTTAAACTCATCGTCAACGCTGTAGATATATTTGTTGGTCGAAAGGAGCTGAGGTATAACACAAGCTACTAAACGTCCGTCGGTAAGCTTCTCGACATGTCCCACCAGTTTGATTCGGCGATTCTTCTCGCGTGCAAATAGAATATCATCGTCGCTCAGGTTCGAAATGCCGAAGGTAAAGACATTGTCGGGATTAATATAGGTACCGAAGGCGTGAACCGTAATGATTATCAGTTTGGAGAGGGAGTCCCAGCCATCAACATCAAGACTCGGGTCGCTCTCGGCAAAACCTGCCTCCTGAGCCTCACGCAGAGCCGCTGCATAGGTCATGCCATGGTTGAATATCTTGGTCAGGATATAGTTCGATGAGCCGTTAAGAATACCCTTGACGCTTATCAGCAATTCATTGTCGTAATATTCCTCAAGATTTCTGATTACGGGAATTGAGCCGCAGGCGGAAGCGTCATAGAGCAGCGTCGAACCGGTCTGCTTCTGCATTTCGATAAGCTCGGGTAAATGGGCGGCGAGCATCTTTTTATTGCCGCTGACCGCCGATTTTCCCTCACGTAACGCGCGCGTAATTATATAATATGAAGCCTGAGCATCATCAACTAACTCTACAATCAGATTTATTTCGGGGTCCTCGAAAATCCTGTCGGGATTGTCAGTAAAGTCAGCTTTGATGCCGCGGTCCTTCTTAATGTCGCGGACACAGATGCGCTTAATCACCACCCCATCGGGGCGAGTAGTCTCAATCAGGTTATACAATGCTCTGCCAACGGTTCCAAATCCAAACAGACCGATAGTCAGCTTCTTCCTAACTGTCATTACTTATTGATAAATTGCGTGATAATTCCTGTTAATTTCTTATATTCAATCAAAAAACCATCATGACCGAAGTCGGAGTCAATCAAATGATATTCCACATCGGGGATTGACTTCACAAACGGCTCATGGTCCTTTGGCGGGAAAAGAATGTCGGAGGTAATGGCGACAACAAGCGTCTTTGGTCTAAAACCGCGAAGAACCGCGTCTATGTCACCTCCACGTCCGCGGGCAATGTCGTGTGAGTCAACAGCACGACTAAGCCTATAGTAACTATAAGCGTTGAAACGGTTACAAAGCTTGTCTCCCTGATGCTGCTGATAGGTCTGGACACGTCGCCGGAACGGGTCTTTAGGAACGGTCTCTGCTCCGTTGTCGGCCTGCGTCAAGTCGTAGGCATGCGCCCCGCGATAGCTGAGCAGGGCAATGGAACGCGCTGCGGCAAGCCCTTTGGCTCCCGCCTGAGGCGAATCGTCGCCATAAGTTGCGTCAGCCTCGATTGCCATGCGCTGGCTCTCATTAAAGGCTACCGCCCATGGCTTGGAGACTGGCGTGGTTGCTATCAACGCCATCCGCTCGGCAAAGTCAGGCTCCATCAGCCCCCACTCCATACACTGGAAACCGCCAAGCGAGGAGCCGATAAGCAGCTTGACCCTGCGTATCCCCAGATAGGCAGCAAGCAGCTGATGGACTCGCACCATATCCCGGACTGTCATCTGCGGAAAACGGTCATAATATGGTTCTCCGGTCTGTGGATTGACAGAAAGAGGTCCTGTGGTGCCATAATGCGAGCCTAAAATGTTCGCACATACAATAAAATACTTGTCTGGGTCAAGAAAGCCGTCCTTTACCACCGTGTTGGGCCACCAGTCAGCCACATCACTGTTGGCAGTAAGTGCATGACACACCCATATCACATTGTCGCGCCGGTCATTCAAACGTCCGAACGTATGGTATGCAATGTCCACACGGGGCAACTCCGCCCCCGATTCAAGTCTAAAGCTATTATTATAGGTGTAATGTTCCATTTTAATCTATGCGCAAAGTTACAATTTTTTTCATTTTATTGCAAATTTGAACTTTTTCGCGATTGAAATGTTTTAAAGATATAAAAAGAAACTATAAAAAACACACGTTATGAAAAAATTACTCTACTCTCTGATGATTCTCCCGATGCTCGCAGTTATGAGCTCATGCAGTGACAATGACAACGACCTTCCCGAAGTTGACATGCAAGTAACCATAAGCGGCGGCGAACAGAACGCTGATGACAACAAGATTTACATTGAACAGGGTACTCCCCTCGAAATTGAAAGCGTCACCGCAGTTCCGCGTAACGGCAAGAAAACTTCCCTCGGTCTGACCACATATTACCTTAACGGACTTCCCCAGTATCAGACCGTAACCGTTCCGTTCTCATGCACACTCTCAACTGCCGAACTCGCTCCCGGCGAATATTCATTCCAGATTAAGAGCTCAGTATATCAGGTTGACAAAACCGCAGCCTTCGTGCTGATGAGCTACGACCTCGTAGTAGTTGAACCCTCATCCGATGAACCCGCAACCTACGGACGCTCAATAGTTCAACCCGACACTCAGCAGATTGCCGAACAGTAAATCTATATTAACCCTCAACCATATGCCATAAGGGTCTGCGACATTCATTAGCCGCAGACCCTTATTAATTCTTCAAAGCGGAAATCAGCCGGGAGTTATCTCGGCGGTCACGAATAGCTATGCGGACATACTGGCGACCTTCGGGGAAGCCATTTTCCTCAGAGTACTCTTTAATAAGTATGTTATGGTCCTCCATCAGCCGCAAAGCAAGCTCCGATGAAGTAATTCCGCGGAGTTCACAAAGAAAGAAATTAGCCTGCGAAGGAATCACGCGGATAAATGGAATCGCCTTCAGTTCTGCCAAGAAAAGTTCGCGTTCATGACGGAAAAGTTCGCATGCCCTTGCATAATCCTTTTCATACTTATTGAAAATCTGCATATAGAACTCAGCAAATGAATTGATATTCCATATACTTACGTCCTTACGAATACGCTGAATCAAGTCGAAATCAGATGAGCCGAACACCCCGAGACGAAGCCCCGGAACGCCGTAACTCTTTGAAATTGACTTCATCACGCATAAATTCGGGTACCCGCGAAGCACATCGTTGCGTAACAAGGTCATTTCCGCGCCATTATCGGCAAAATCCACAAACGATTCATCGATAATCAAACGGATACCATGCTGCGCTGACCATTCCGCCAACCGCTTAAGTCCGTCATGGTCAATAAGGTTTCCCGAAGGGTTATCAGGATTTACAATCAGTAGCGAGTTAACCGGATTTGCGGTAAAGAACTCAATCAAATCATCGGCATTATATGAGAAATCCTCATTATCCGGCTTGAATTTAACAATCCTATCCTCCGGCAGGCGATTTAAGTATTCTTCAACAGAAGGAGAAATCATACCTACGGTGCCGTCAATAATGCCCATCAGACTCTTGATAAGTTCTGCGGTACCATTCCCAACCACCATCAGGTCGTGGCTCACCCCGAAATACTTTGCCGCAAGGAGCGAATTGACCCCCATTCCGGAGGGATAATCGCGCAAAAGCGGCTCGAAGTTAGCCTTCATCTCGTCAATCATCTTGGGCAGAGGGAAATATGGATTAACTGGATTAATGAAATCTATTACATCCGCATATCTCCAAAATCCGCCACCGCTGTTCTGCAGTTTTTCAAGCCGTTCTTTAGGTTCTGAGAAGATTGTCTCGGCAATGCGGAGGTCCTGAACATCATCAATCTCATACCATCGCAGACCGTGAATGGGCAACGCACGCATATCGGCAACGTCAATCATCGTGATTACGCGCAAAACCTGCTCATAATACTCATTCTGTCCCAGAACTTTAATATATGCTTCCAGAAACGGCAGATAATGAACATTGACGAACTCAGGCGAAAACTTATAGACATTAACCGTCTTATAATAGAAATCAGTATCCGAATATTTGAATGCTTTCTTGGGTATGAAGTTGATAATCTTGCAGTCATCATCTATGCGTACCATCGTGCCGTCCATCCATGTTTCATATTTAGCGACAAGGGCAACATTAGGATATTCCGAATCTATTGCCATCTGGAGCACACGGTCTTCAAAAATCAAATCCGACTCAAGCAGCAGGGTTTCCTCCTCAGCCATTAAATCGCGAGCCAACCATAAGGAATAAATATTATTGGTCTTGTCATAGATAGGATTCTCGACATAGACTATATTTAAATCCGGATGATTCCGGTTGATATGATTGCGCAGATTTTCGCCTTCGTAACCTATAACTATGATTATACGACTTAGCGAAAGACGTCTCAGCTGATTCAGCACGCGGTCAATCAGCCTCACGCCATTGACCGGAAGCATACATTTGGTATTGTCAGCGGTAAACTCACCGAGACGGCGACCCATTCCGGCTGCTAATATTAAAGCCTGCATATAGTTATTTTGTATATATAAATGTCTGAATTTGGTTGAAAACAACCGCTAAATTAGTAAGTTTTTGCGGTTTTTGCAAACATTTGAGTTTTTTTATTTAACTTTGCAAGTAACAAAACTGAACCAATCTAATGATAAATATAAAAAATAAAAAATCCGTCAGACACCTGATGAGGCTCTACCGATATTACATCCGGAACAGAGTTCCCATCCGGAAAAGGGTTTACCGCCGCATGTCGGAGCAAATTAAAGAGCGAGGTCACTGCCGTATACTTTTTATTGCCTCCTCGCTATCTATGTGGCGTTATCAGGAATTGGTCAAACTACTGCTTGACGACAATAGGTTTACGGTCATGGTTGCAGTAATCCCGTTCAAGGCATTCATGGCTGATGATCGCAGGCGCGATATCGAAACCCTTAAGGATTATTTCATGCAAACAGGCATTCCTTTCGAAACCGTAACTGACTTCAAATCCCTTAAGGAGCAGTTTGCACCCGACATAATCGCTTATCAGCAACCATATGACCGTAACTACGATGACCCGAACGCAGACTGGATGCACAATGTGGACCGTATGCTCATGTATGTCCCCTACTCTGTTTTAATGACCGAGTTTGACTACGGCTACAATTTGCCGTTCCATAACGTCGTATGGCGGAATTATGTTACTTCCGACATCCATCAGGAAATAAGCCGCAGGATTGCCGACAACCGGGGAGAGAACACGGTGGTCGTAGGTGAACCTCGCGCCGACCAGCTTCTTCGACCTGCGCAGTCTGACCCATGGAAAAAGGTCGCCGACGGCAAGGAACGCAAACGCTTAATATGGGCGTCGCATTTCTCCGTCACTCCCCACGATATGTTTGGCCGTCCGGACTTCAACTGGAGCTACAAAGTCATGCGCGAAATCGCTGAAGAGTTTGCTGACCGGCTTCAAATTGCATTCAAGCCTCATCCGCGCTTGAAATCCGAGCTCTACAAGCATTCCGATTGGGGAAAGGAGCGCACAGATGAATTTTACGCTTTCTGGGAAAATTCGCCCAACACGCAGCTCGAAACCGGCGACTATCTTGACCTTTTCAAAACTTCTGATGCAATGATTCACAACTGCGGCTCCTTCACAGTCGAATATGTGTACCTTCAGAAGCCGGTGGCATACATCACGCGTGATCTTCCCGGAATCAAGGCGGACATGAACGCATTTGGCGCGGCATGTCAGGACGTGCACTATACCACATCAACCGATGATGAAATTCGTCGCTTCATAACTGACGTAGTCCTTAACGGTCACGACCCTATGGCATCCAAGCGTGAAGAGATTTTCGAGACGGCTCTGCGCACACCCAATGGCACGACAGTTGCCCACAACATCTATAACGACCTCGTCAAATCACTTTTTGAATAATGAATCTGCTGTTTCTGCTCTTGGCGATAGTCGCAATCTACGGTGCCCGGATTTCATATCATGGTCATCCGGATTACATCGCAAGAGAGCAAACAGATTCCATCAAAGGGATTTTTGCGATCATAATTCTTTTCTCCCACATGAGGGGTTACCTTCCGCCCCCCGGCGACAATGACCGGCTATACTATATGACACTTGACCTTATCGGACAGCTGATGGTGGTTATGTTCCTTCTCTATTCCGGTTACGGTGTGATGGAGTCCCTCAAACGCAACCGACAGAAATATTATGATACATTCATAACCCATCGTCTGCTGAAAGTCTGGTTTATGTTTGTTATAGCGGTAGGATTGTATTTAATTCTCGCTATCGTTTTTGGGCATAAATATCGCACCGATGAATATATCTGGTGTTGGATTGGATGGGAAAGTATCGGAAACTCAAACTGGTTTGTATTTGATATTCTGGTGCTGTATCTCATTACGTATATAGGTCTCTCTATAGCCAATCGGCTTAAACTCAATCTAAAAAAGTGTGCCGTAATAGTGCTTGCCTTGACGTTTGTTTTCGATTTATTCCTTAAATCAAGCGGAAAAGAAGCTTATTGGTATGATACGATTGTATCATATCCCATAGGTATGCTTTTCTCGTTATACAAGCCTCAGATTGAGAAAGCCACTCGCGGATATCGTTGGATTGGTTGTTTCCTTCTATTCTTGGTATTATTTCTGGCATCTCATTTTATCTCTATGTCGGAAATTCTCAAGGTCAATGGTGCCACAAAAATGGTCAACCTCCTGATTTTCATCTCTACTTCGAGTTTCTTTGCCTTGACTCTGGTATTATTGACCATGAAGCTTAAGATTGACAATAAAGCCCTCCGATGGCTTGGGGTGAATGCCTTCGCCATCTATATTCTCCAGCGGTTGGCAATGATAGTATGCACTGAATTTGAGTTGAACCGAAACTCGCTTGTATTCGCAGCTATCGTTATTCCGTCTACCTTACTGATTTCAGCAATTTACACTGCTGCAACAAACCGAATTAACGCAATTATTTTCAAGAAATGAGCGAAGAAAAAAAGGACATAAAATCAATGGCTGTCCATGGTGTAGCATGGACCATGGCGGAAAAATACTCCGGTCAGATTGTCCGTTTTGTCATTCAGATTATACTCGCACGCCTGCTTACGCCTGCCGAATTCGGTATAATCAGCATTCTGCTCATCTTTACGGCAATCTCAACCGTTTTTATTGACGGAGGTTTCTCCGCAGCACTTATTCAGTGTAAAAACCGCACGTCAAAGGATGTTTCGACGGTGTTTTACCTCAATGTGAGCATCGCAGTGGTAATGTATCTCCTTTTGTGTCTTGGCGCGCCATGGATTGCCGATTTTTACCATGATCCTATACTTGAACCCATTGTCAGGATTTACACCTTTACCCTCGTTATCAACTCATTGGCGTCGACAAGTCTGACGCTGCTAACCATAAAACTCGACTTCAAGGCTACTACCAAAATCTCACTTGCTGCCGGCATCCTTTCCGGTATTGTCGGAGTAATAATGGCTTACTGCGGCTATGGCGTATGGTCACTCGTATGGCAGGAATTAGCCTATGCTTCCCTTACAGCATTGTTTACATTCCTGTCCGTAAGATGGTTGCCGCGAGACGGATTCAGTTCCGAGTCGTTCCGCCGGCTTTTCGGTTTCAGCTCGAAGCTTTTCGCCGCAAACCTGATTTCCGCCATATATGAGAAAGTGTTCGGCTCCGTAATCGGCAAGATGTTCTCGCTTGCCGAAGCAGGGTATTATGAACGCGCCTTCGGATTTAATCAGCTGCTCAACACTAATGTCAGTAACGTTCTCGGACGCGTGTCCTACCCCCTGCTGAGCAGTATTCAGGATGATACTGAGCGACTGATGGGCATTTACAAGCGATATATCCAGATTTCCGCCTTCCTGACCTTCCCGCTGCTCATGATGCTCTGCGGCATTGCCAAGCCTTTTATCCTTGCCCTCCTAACCCCTAAGTGGGCACCTTCAATCATTCTACTCCAGTTGCTTTCGTTCAGTTTCATCTGGGACGGCGTAATCGTTTCAAACATAAATCTTATCAAAGTTAAAGGGCGTGCCGACTTGGTTCTCAAACTTGAAATTGTCAAGAAACTGATTGCATTCTCCATCTGCGGTGCGTCACTCATTATTTTCCGTAGCGTTATCGCGCTCTGTATCGCCAAAGCCATCTATAGTTTTATATCACTGATATTGAACACGTATTACACAAAAAAACTCCTTAATTACGGTTTCATTCAGCAATTCCGTGACTACTGGACATACTTGGCGGCATCATTCATGGTACTCGCAGTAAGTCTTGCCACCTCCGAGTTGATTACCAACAGCTGGGTATCACTGTTCAGCGGAATAATCCTCTCCGGATTCACTTATCTGATAATCTGCCATCGCTTTAAATTGTACGCTTACACAGAAACTCTTAATATTATCCTATCAAAACTCAGTCCAATAATCGGTAAATTCAGAAAATTTATGTAAATTTGCCGTTAAAATGGGAAGAATTCTTGCAATTGACTATGGTAAGCGTCGCTGCGGTCTCGCTGTGACAGATGAATTGCGTCTTGTAGGCTCGCCGCTCGCCACGGTAGATACACCGCGCCTGCTCGAATACCTGAAAGGCTATCTCGGTCAAAACAATGTCGATATAATTATTATAGGTGAACCGACAACCCTCCGCGGCGAGCCTTCGGAGTCAGCAAGATATATCGAACCCTTTATTCCCCGCCTTAAGCAGATTCTGCCTCCGGGCATAGAAATTACGCGCTACGACGAGCGTTTTACCTCTACCTTGGCTCATCAGGCAATGCTTACCGGCGGACTCGGTAAGATGGCGCGCCGCGACAAGGCATTGGTTGACCGCACGGCAGCCACCATTATTCTAAATGACTATTTGCAAAGCATATATAACCAAAAATGAAACTACCTATTTATCTTTATGGGCACCCGGTGCTCCGCGAACAGGCTCAGCCGGTTGAAGCCGATTTTGCCGACTTGAAGAAACTGGTCGACGATATGTTTGAAACAATGTATGCAGCTGAAGGTTGCGGACTTGCCGCACCTCAGATTGGTAAGAGCATACAGCTTGTAGTCATCGACGCCGACGTCCTTGGCGATGAATATCCTGAATGTAAAGGACGTAAATTTGCGCTGATCAACCCCGAAGTAACGGTTCTTGACGGCGAGGAAGTTACGCGAGGCGAAGGGTGTCTGTCGCTTCCCGGACTTAGCGAAAACGTAAGCCGCGTCGAGCATATCAACCTCAAATGGTTAGATGAGGACATGAATCCCCACGAAGAAGAAATCTCCGGCTACTTGGCAAGGATTGTCCAGCACGAATGTGACCATCTGAAAGGCATGGTTTACATGGACCATGTTTCCCCTACCCGTCGCCTTCTGCTCCGCTCAAAGCTGCGTAACATAGTTGAAGGCAAGACCCGATGCGACTACAAGACCAAAGCCGCACCCCGCCGCAAATAATTTTTCATTTTTTCATTTATCATTTTTTCATTTTCGCAATGGCTAACGATAAAAAAATAATCTTCTCGATGGTTGGAGTATTTAAAATCTCCCCGCCACAGAAGCAAGTTCTAAAAAATATATACCTCTCCTTCTTTTATGGTGCCAAAATCGGCATTATCGGTCTTAACGGCTCCGGTAAATCATCCCTCCTTAAAATTATTGCCGGAATTGACAAGAACTATCAGGGTGAAGTAGTATTCTCTCCCGGTTATTCCGTAGGTTATCTTGAACAGGATCCCCATCTTGACCCAGAAAAGACTGTTATAGAGGTAGTGCGTGAAGGAGTGCAACCAATTATGGATATGCTCGCCGAGTTCGACAAGGTCAACGAAGCCTTTGCCGACCCCGATGCCGACTTTGATGCACTCCTTGCCCGTCAGGCAGAGCTTCAGGACAAGCTTGACGCTGCCGACGCATGGAATATCGACTCAAAACTGGAGCGCGCCATGGATGCCCTTCAGTGTCCGCCCGATGACCAACCCGTAACCACCCTCAGCGGTGGTGAACGTCGCCGTGTGGCTCTCTGCCGCCTCCTGCTTCAGCAACCCGATGTACTGCTTCTCGACGAACCTACCAACCATCTTGACGCCGAGAGCATCGACTGGCTCGAACAGCACCTTCAGCAATATCCCGGCACGGTAATCGCTATCACCCACGACCGCTACTTCCTTGACCACGTTGCAGGATGGATTCTTGAACTCGACCGTGGCGAAGGTATTCCTTGGAAAGGAAATTACTCCTCATGGCTTGAGCAGAAAACCAAACGAATGGCTCAGGAGGAAAAGCAGGCAAGCAAGCGTCGTAAAACCCTTGAGCGCGAACTTGAATGGGTTCGTATGGCCCCCAAAGCGCGTCAGGCAAAAGGTAAAGCCCGTCTTAACTCGTATGACCGACTCCTTAACGAAGACCAGAAAGAGCGCGAGGAAAAACTCGAAATCTTTATCCCCAATGGTCCCCGTCTGGGCAACAAGGTCATAGAGGCTCATGGACTTGCCAAGACATTCGGTAAGAAGCAACTCTTTAATAACCTTGAATTCACCCTGCCGCCTAACGGCATTGTAGGCGTAATCGGTCCTAACGGTGCCGGCAAAACAACCCTTTTCAAGCTGATTATGGGACTTGAAAATGCCGATGCAGGCTCGTTTGACGTAGGTGAGACTGTAAAGGTTGCTTACGTAGACCAGACCCATAAAGACCTCCTGCCCGAAAAGACCGTCTACGAAGTTATTTCCCAAGGCGTCGACTCTTTCCGTATGGGCGGACGCGACGTAAACGCCCGAGCCTATCTCAGCAAGTTCAACTTCTCCGGTGCTGATCAGGAAAAGAAAGTCGGAGTGCTTTCCGGCGGTGAGCGTAACCGCCTCCACCTTGCCATGGCTCTCAAACAGGAAGGCAATGTCCTGCTCCTTGACGAGCCTACCAACGATATCGATGTCAACACCTTGCGCGCGCTCGAGGAAGGTCTCGAGCAGTTTGCCGGCTGTGCCGTTGTCGTGAGCCACGACCGTTGGTTCCTCGACCGTATCTGCACCCACATCCTCTCTTTTGAAGGGGAAGGCAACGTGGTTTACTATGAAGGCTCATACTCTGACTATGAAGAGTATAAGCGCGCCCATACCCCAGATGGCAAAGCTCCTCAGCGTCGTCGTTACCGTAAACTCATGGAATGATGAAAAAATCACTTTTAATACCCCTAACGCTTCTTATCCTCTCTGCTTGCTCCGGCAAGCAGGAGGGATGGACTCTTAATGGCGAACTCCCTGACGGAGTCAATACCGTTACGCTTGAAATGCCCTCTATTTCCGGAGGTTGGTATACGGCTGACACCATCGCCAATATCGAGAAGAAAAAACAGTTCACACTTTTCCGCGAACCCGCTAACTCAGAGATTTACCGACTGAATATCGACGGCAAATACGTCTATATTCCTGCCGATTCCACGGAAACTATCGAACTTTCAATCACACCCGAGGGTAACTACGTGATTGCCGGCTCACATGAGGCTGACCTCTTTACCAAAGTCAACGCAATTCTTGACGCTCCCGCCGACAGCACGACGCAACGCCGCCTTCTCATTGCCCTGCAGGATGATTTCGCATCTACGGCTGCCTATTACGCCAATCTGCGCCTGCGTGGACAGAATCGCCGCCTGCTGCGCGCCGTGGCAAACGCCTATTCCACTACCCGTCCCGCTGACCCGCGTACCGCCGTCTTGCTCAGTCAGCTCAAACAGCAAAGCAAGCCTACCGTAAGCGGCGAATCAATCATAATCGAAGCTCCCGAGCTCGGTTACTTCGATATTGAACTCATGAACCGTAAAGGGGAACAGACTACGCTCTCATCGGTCGTTGACACCCATCCGGTAACCATTCTCTCCTTTGTTGATTTCGCAAACGAATATACGCCCGCACTCAACATGATTATTGGAGAAATCTATACATCATATCCTCAGATAGGTATATATGAGGTTGGATTTGGCGAGAACCAACACCAGTGGGCAAACGCATCAAAGGAGCTTCCTTGGGTCAATGTATTCCAGAGTGAAAGCGCATCGCAGACCCATCTTTCACAATACGCAATCAACTCCCTGCCTTGTTTCTTTATAATAAAAAATGGAGAAATAGTTGAACGCGTCAACAACCCCAATGACTTAAAGGAAAGCATCAAGAAATACATCTAACCATCAGCCTCCATGGACCTTAAATCAATTATAGCATCATTATTTATAGTTTCAACACCCGCACTGTTTGCTACCGATGAAGCTCCTAAATATATTTTCTATTTTATTGGTGACGGTATGGGAACCGGCTCCGTTATGGCTGCCGACACCTATCTCAGACTTGCTGCCGGTCGCCCTACTCCGCTCCTTTGGGAAACATTCCCAAAGGGCTCTCTGGCAACGACCTATTCCCATAACTCACCCGTAACCGATTCCGCGGCTGCCGGAACCGCCCTCGCAACAGGTCATAAAACTCGTAACAATATGCTCGGCATGAACCCTGACTCCGTTGCCGTACGCAATATTGCAGAGGAACTCAAGGAAATGGGCTACGGAATAGGGCTGGTTACCAACGTAGCTGCCGATGACGCCACGCCCGGTGCCTTTTACGCTCATGTGCCTTCGCGCGACATGGCTTACGATATTGATACTCAGGCTGCCGAGTCGAAAGTTGACTTTCTCGCAGGCTCGCGTATCCGCGGTATCAAACGTGACGGAAAATATTCCGGAATTTATGAAAAATTTGCCGAAAACGGATGGAATGTGGTTCGTGGCGCGCAGAATTTCAATGTTTCCGACGCAAAACGTGTACTTCTCATCAACGATGTTGACACATTGAACAATAATTCAGGTTATGCAATCGACAAGCCTGCAGAAGCTAACCTTCTGCGCGACTATACTGCTGCAGCAATAAGCCATCTGACCACTCACACCCCAGAGCGGTTCTTCATGATGGTTGAAGGCGGAAATATCGACTGGGCTGCCCACGATGATGACGCCGCTACCGTCATCCGCGAAATTCTTGACTTTGAGGAGACTCTGCAGCTCGCCTACGATTTCTATTGCGCGCATCCCGATGAAACCCTTATCGTGCTTACCGCCGACCATGAAACCGGTGGCATGACCGTCGGTCAGAAGTCCGTTGGCTACAATTGCTATCCAAAGCGAATTGAAGGTCAGACCATGTCAAAAGCTGCCTTTAACGATTACGTAAGCACACTGCTCAAACGTCAGGAGCCGGTTACCCCCGAGGAAATGAAACAGATTTTGACCGACAAACTCGGTTTCTATACCCTCATTCCTATTAATGAAGCACGCCAGAAACGCCTTGACGAGACTTTTGAGCGTACCTTTGTTACCCGCAATGACTATTTCAGCGATGCCCTCTACCACAAATTCCCCGAGTTCGTCGAAGAAGCATTCACTATTATAAACGAAGTGGCAGGATTCGGTTTCACTACTCCTAACCATTCCGGTAACCCCGTAGGCGTCTACGCCATAGGCAAAGGCAGCGAACTCTTCGGTTTCTCGCTTGACAACACCCGCATTCCCCAACTCATACTCAGCGCGGCAAAGCGTTAATTCCGCCCCTATTTCCCCTCAATAAGTTATGAACGAAGAGACCAATCAGCAGCAATCTCAGCAATTTACAGACGACACCGTGCGTTATCAACTCCGTTCCATGTATCGGAGCTGGTATCTCGACTATGCGAGCTACGTTATTCTGGAGCGCGCCGTTCCCTCGATTGAAGACGGACTCAAGCCGGTTCAGCGACGTATTCTCCACTCTATGAAGACGCTTGACGACGGGCGTTTCAATAAGGTGGCGAACATTGTCGGAAACACGATGCAGTATCACCCCCACGGCGATGCGTCAATTAAGGATGCGCTGGTTCAGCTCGGACAGAAAGAACTGCTGATTGAAACTCAGGGAAACTGGGGAAACATTCTTACCGGTGACTCTGCTGCTGCCGCCCGTTATATCGAAGCGCGCCTGAGTCCCTTCGCTCTCCATGTGCTATACAGCCCCAAGATTACCGAGTGGACCCCCAGCTATGACGGTCGTAAACAGGAACCCGTAACCCTCCCGGTCAAGTTCCCCCTGCTACTCTCCCAAGGTGTCGAAGGCATTGCCGTAGGTCTTTCCTCAAAAATTCTGCCTCATAACTTCAACGAACTGCTTGATGCCTGCGTAGCTTATCTGCGCGGCGAGGAATTCACGCTCTACCCCGACTTCCCCACTGGTGGATTTATCGACGTCACACGCTATAACGACGGCGCGCGTGGCGGTGCCGTAAAGGTTCGTGCAAAAATCGAAAAAGTCGACAATAAAACCCTTGCCATCACCGAAATTCCTTATGGAACCACCACACGTACCATTACCGACTCTATACTCAAGGCTATGGAGAAAGGTAAAATCAAGGTGCGTAAAGTTGACGACCATACCTCCGGAACAGCCCGCATTACCGTTTATCTTCATCCCGGAACATCATCTGACAAGGCTATTGACGCCCTTTATGCGTTTACCGACTGCGAAATATCCATATATCCCAACTGCTGCGTAATTGAAGACCGAAAGCCGCAGTTTATCGGTGTGAGCGATGTACTCCGCCATAGCGTTAACGCGACACGCGAAATGCTTCGCCGCGAACTCGAAATACGCCGCGGAGAAATCAACGAATTGCTCCATTTTGCGTCATTGGAGCGTATTTTCATCGAAGAACGCATATATAAAGATAAGGAATACGAACAAAGTAAGTCATTTGAGGAGGCAACCGCCCATATCCATCACCGCCTCCTTCCGTGGCAGCCCAAACTTATCCGCGAGATTACCGATGAGGATATCCAGCGGCTCTATGAGATTAAGATGGGACGTATTCTCCGCTTTAATTCACACAAGGCGGACGAACTGATTGCTCAGTATAACGATAAGATTGCCGAGATTGACCGCGACCTATCGGACATGACAGGATATACAATCCGTTGGTATGAGGAACTGAAAGAGAAATACGGTGCGCCTTATGAACGCAAGACCGTCGTGCGTGGCTTCGACACAATCAAGGCTGTATCTGTTGCTGAGGCAAACAAGAAACTCTATATCAATCGTGCGGAAGGTTTTATCGGCACCTCCCTTACCAAGGATGAGTTCATCTGTCCCTGCTCCGACATTGATGATGTCATAATTTTTTACAAAGATGGCAAATATAAGGTCACAAAAGTACAGGAAAAGCTATTTGTCGGCAAAAATATCGAACATATCGCCATTTATAAACCGAAAGATGAGCGAACCATCTACAATGTGATTTATCGCGACGGTAAGGACGGCACCTACTTCATGAAACGCTTCCCAGTCACTGGCGTTACGCGCGACAAGGAATATGACCTCACCCAAGGTACTCCCGGAAGCAAAATCTGCTACTTTACCGCAAACTCCAACGGCGAGGCGGAGGTTGTGCGCGTTACCCTCAAACCCAAAGCGCGCCTCAACAAGCTCCAGTTTGACGTTGACTTTGCCGAAATGGCTGTCAAAGGCAAGCAGAGCCGCGGCAATATCGTAACCAAGAATGAGGTTCACCGGTTCTCCTTGCGCGAGCGCGGTGTCTCGACCCTTGGCGGCCGTCAGGTTTGGTTTGACCGCGACGTGCTCCGCCTTAACTACGACGGACGCGGCGAATACCTCGGTGAGTTCCATGGCTCTGACCTTGTGCTTGTAATTCTCAAAAACGGCGAGTATTATACCTCTAATTTCGACTCTACGAACCATTATGAGGACAACATTCTCCGCATTGAGCTATTTGAACCCGGAAAAGTGTGGACCGCTATTCTCAATGATGCCGATCAGGGTTATCCTTACCTCAAACGCTTTACATTCGAGCCATCGGCAAAACGTCAGCGTTTCCTCGGCGAAAACGCTCAGTCCGAGCTAATTGCGCTAAGCGATGCCCCGGGCGCACGTTTCCGCGTCGAATTTCAACCGGTTGAAGGCATCGATATGATTCGTGAGCCGCTTGAAATACTATCGCCTGAGTTTATCGCTGTCAAGTCATTCAAGGCAAAGGGCAAACGCCTTACCACCTTCAGCGTCGCCTCCATCACCGAACTCGAACCTGCCCAAGTCGAACTACCTCAGGAACAGCCCGTCTCAGACGAGACAGACGATGATTCTACCGTTCCTGAACCCGACCTCAGCGATGATGAAGTCCGCGATTCACTCCTCGGTCAAGAGCGGTTGTTCTAAAACACCCTATGGACAAAATCAAAATCATTGACGCTACTCCCGCTGATGCTTCCATGATTGCAGATGCAATAATGGAAGCTGTCGGCTCTGAAATTGTCGATTCGTTAGCGGGAGACAAAACGCGCGCGGACGTCCACAGCGTCTTTGAAAGATTGGCTCGCAGAGAAGATTCGCAGTACTCATACCTTAACACCAGAATTGCACTGATGCCCGACGGAGCGAAAGCTGGCGTCTGCATCAGCTACGACGGCAACCGACTAATTGAACTGCGCAGAAGTTTTTTTGAAGAAGCCAAAAGAGTGTTCGGATGGGAAATTTCGGCTGATGAAGTTGACGGTCTGCCGGGCGAGACCAATGGCGAAGAATTTTATCTTGACTCCCTTGCCACTCTCCCCCAATATCGCGGCATAGGCATTGGAAAGGCTCTGATTGCCGATGCGGCGAAAAAAGCAGCCAAAGCGGGATTACCGCTCGGGCTGCTCGTGGCTGACCATAATGATAAAGCCCGTGACTTATATGAATCACTGGGCTTCAAGTTCGTAGGTCGCAGACCCTTTGCCGGCGAAGAAATGTCAAATCTTCGCCTTAAATTGGATTAGTTTTTTCGAATAGGGTCGCAGGTCAGACCAACGCCAAGTTTCTTGAAAATCTTACGGTCAACCTCGCCAAGCATGACGGTTGAATGAACCTGACAACCCTGCAGCTCTGGGAGCTGCGCAAGCGCGCGACGGCAGTTTTCATCAGTAGGCGAAAGAACAGCTAACGCAACAAGAACCTCATCCGTATGCAACCGGGGATTATGGCTGCGCAGGCAGTTGATTTTCATGTCCTGAATAGGCTCAATCATCTCCTGAGGAATCAACTTGACGCTATGGTCAATCCCTCCAAGGTACTTTATGGCGTTAAGAATAAGTGCTGCGCTCGGTCCCATAAGCTCACCTGATTCTGCGGTAATGATTGTACCGTCGGCAAGCTCGATTGCCGACGATGGTTTTCCGCACTTTTCAGCACGTTCCTTCGCGGCGGCAACGGGTCTACGATATGAGGTGTCAATCTTAGCCTGCTTGAAAAGAAGAGCTATCTTGTTGACCTCGGCATCCACCGCATCGCCCATTGCCAGACGGTTAAGTGCATCATAATAACGGCGGATAATCTCCATTTTCGAGGCATCGGAACATACTTGGTCATCATCAATACAGAAACCAACCATATTCACACCCATATCCGTAGGCGATTTGTAAGGATTTTCTCCATAAATGCCCTCAAACAGAGCGTTCAGCACCGGGAAAATCTCTATATCGCGATTATAGTTGATTGCGGTCTTGCCATATGCTTCAAGATGGAACGGGTCAATCATGTTGACATCGTTAAGGTCAGCCGTGGCAGCTTCATAGGCGATATTTACGGGGTGTTTCAGCGGCAGGGACCACACGGGGAATGTCTCGAACTTGGCATATCCCGCCTCAATTCCGCGCTTGTTCTCATTATAAAGCTGACTGAGACATACTGCCATCTTGCCGCTGCCCGGACCGGGAGCAGTCACGATTACAAGCGGACGCGAAGTAACAACGTAGTCATTCTTGCCGAAACCCTCATCTGAGGCAATCAGGTCAACGTTTGTCGGATAACCGTCAATAAGATAATGGACATAAGTAGTGATTCCCTGACGTTTCAGGCGTTGACGGAAAGCGTCGGCACTCTGCTGTCCGTTATAGTGGGTAACCACAACCGAACCTACCATAAATCCGCGGTTGATAAACTCACAGCGCAGACGCAACACGTCTTCATCATATGTGATTCCGAGGTCTCCGCGCACCTTGTTTTTCTCAATATCCTGCGCGCTGATTACTATGACAATCTCCGCTTGGTCTCGCAACTGAGAAAACATTCTCAGCTTACTGTCAGGTTGGAAACCGGGAAGAACTCGGCTGGCGTGATAATCGTCAAAGAGCTTTCCGCCCAGTTCAAGATAGAGTTTATTACCGAATTGCGCAATGCGCTCGCGGATATGCTCAGACTGAATCCGCAGATACTTTTCGTTGTTAAATCCGTTCTTCATAACGGGATGCAAAGTTAAGCATAATCCGCGAAAATCCCGCAATACCCCTCAAAAAACTTATCTACAAAACTAAGTCGCGGAAAAGACGGTCAAAGGTTTCTTCAAGAGAGGATTCCGGTGAGATGAGTCCCGGATGGGGGCGTGAGGTCTGAATGACAGCACTTTTCACTGCCGAGAACCAACGGAAACGCTCCTCGACCGGAAGGTCGGCAAGAGCCGTTGAATTGCAGTCGAACATCCGGAGTTGACACCGAAGCACATCTATATTGACCTCCGGGTCAAACGCCCGCAGACGGTCAGTTGCAAGCTCGAACGCCGAACGGAACCAGCGTCTGCGCTTACACATCATCAGCAGTCCGATGTTGACAAACTCCTCGCGCTCAACCCGAGGCACATATCGCACCACGGCATATTCAAATAGTAAGGCGTCGGCGTTCATCGATGGCTTGTTTTACGAAAATTGATGAATTCTTGAGCCGCTCGGTTAGAAAACGGCGATAAACCTCGCGCTTTTCGGCGGGACTTTCAGTGTCACCTTCGGCTATGAGCCATTCATCGGGAATAAGGTCGACAATCTTCGAGAGCGTACGCGGCGTAATTGCCTGACGCATCAGCTTGTCAGCCTCCTCAAGCTTAGACGCATAAGGGAGCAGGGCGTGGTTCTTGATAAACGGAAACGGGTCCAGCGGAGCTTGGTCAAGATTACGCCACGAATGGTGGAAGTAAAGCGACGCGCCATGGTCAATCAACCATAATTCGCCGCGCCATATAAGCATATTCGTGTTAAGCCGCGTACGGTCTACATTAGTCAGGAAAGCGTCAAGCCAGACTATTTTCGATGCTGTCAGCGGGTCTACATGATTGACCGAAGGGTCCATAGTCATAGCGCGGTCAAGGAAATGCAAACCGAGGTTCAAGCCCTCGCTCGCGCGCAAAAGGTCCTGCACCTCCTCATCGGGTTCCGTAATGCCGAACCGGCTGTCGATGTTAAGAAACACAAGTTCCGGCACCCGGAAACCAAGCGACTTGGCTACCATGCCGCCTATCAGTTCGGCAATCAAAGCCTTGGCTCCGTGACCCGCGCCACGAAACTTCACCACATAGCGAAACTCATCGTCTGCCTCGGCGAGCGCGGGAAGCGACCCACCCTCACGAAGCGGCAAGATATAGCGCGTCAATTCCTGTTTCCTGAATTCCATACCGCAAATTTACAAAAATATGACTATAATTGAATTAATTATGTGATTTTTTTGTGATTTACTTGTGTAATTATATATATATATATATATATTTGCGCATTAAAATTAAAGTTACGCCTCAGCCATGAAAAAACTTGTTTTCACAATTCTTTTACTGCTTTTGACTCGTTTTTGCGTATCGGCGGAAAACATATTGACTGAAATTGATACTTTAGCGATATTTCATGAAGCCACTGCGCTGAATTCCGGAAAAATTCAGCAGGAAATGATTTATCTGCATCTTGACAATACATCATACTATCGGAATGACAGAATTTTCTTTGCCTGTTATGTAGTGACTTCCGGTAAACTGAAACCATCGGAAATGAGCCGCACGGTCTATGTTGAACTGCTCAACCCGAGCGGCAAGGTCATTGACCATTGCATCCTGAAAACCATTAACGGTCGTTGTCATGGCTCGCTCGCAGTCAAAGAAACTCCGTTTTATTCCGGCTATTACGAAATCAGGGCTTACACGCGCTATATGCTCAACTTCGGACCGGAGGCTGTGTTCTCTCGCGTAATTCCCGTTTTTAACATACCAAAGGAGGAGGGAGACTGGGCTGAGCGGGATATGCTTGCCTACGGAACGCGAAAACTTGAATTTCAACGTCCTAAGATTACGAAACTAAAGGATGTAAACGTTCGTTTCTATCCTGAAGGGGGCAGGCTTATAGCCGGATTGCCGGCTACGGTAGCGTTTGAGGTTACCGATGACCTCCGCCGCCCGGTCAAAGCCGAGGGCAACGTTATTGAGCGTACTGACCGAAAAGAGGTGGCACAATTCAAAACCGCCCATATGGGGCGCGGAACCTTCAGTTTTATACCCCAGAAAGATAAGTATATGGTTGAATTCGTGGTTAACGGAAAACACTATAAATATGAGCTTCCGGAGGTAGTCAATGAGGGTATCAGCCTCAATGTAGACAACTTGAGCCTTACAGACAGTGTGATGGTGACAGTTGCGCGCACTCCAAACTCCCCTACCAAGGCGGTAGGGGTGACGCTGACATGCCGTAACGAACTTTGCGGACGATATATCTTAGACCTGACGGATACAAATCAATCTTACTTTAATGTTGCCCGCCACCGGTTACCTACCGGAGTCATTCAGCTTACCCTGTTCGATTCCTTCGGTACTCCGATTGCCGACCGACTGTTTTTCAACAACCGGAATGACTTCATCAATATTTCCTACGAGTTCAACAAACCGCAATATGGACCGTTGGAACCGGTTGAAATGACACTTAAAATGACCGAAAATGCAATTCCACGCTCGGAGCCGTTTTCTATTTCAATATCCGATGCCACCAACCGGGTGCCATACGGCTCAAACATTATGGCAGACCTCCTACTCTCCTCCGAGCTGAAAGGCTACGTTCATAATCCAGCATGGTATTTTAATGACTATACTGACAAGAATAGGCAGCGTGCGCTGGACTGCCTGATGATGATTCAGGGTTGGCGTCGGTACGCTTGGAGCCGGCTTGCGGGCATGGAGGAATTCAGCATCGATTCTATCCCTGAAAAAGGGATTGAAGTTCACGGTCAAATTCTTAACCGATGGCGCAAAAAGCCGGTGAAGGGAGCTACCGTTTCCGCCATGATAACCAAGCAGGCAACTGACTCCACCGAACGAAAGACCCTATTCATTGATACCTACACAACTGACCAGAACGGACGCTTTGCATTCCGTAGCTATGTCAAAGGAAATAATATGCTTACCCTCTCTGCCTCAAAAAAAGGAAGTATAAAGCCATATCGAATAATTCTAAATAAGAGCGAAGGACCCGCAATACGCGCATATGACCCTGCCGAAATGCAAATACCCACAGACTTTGCCGAAGATACAGCTACGGAGGAAAACATCGCAGCCGAACCGGAACCTGTCGACACGATAATCCCCAAAGGAAAAGGCAAGCGACTCAAGGAAATTCAAGTAACGGCAAAGGCTACCCCATGGTCAACCGGTCAGGTAATGGAGACGGCAATCGTCAGCTACGATATTGAAGAATCGCGCGACGCACTGCTTGACAATGGCAAAAAGTTCATCCGCAACCTCAAGGACCTGCTGCCGCATATTGACTCGAACTTCTCATTCCATCATGAATTCCTCTACAAAGGTCGCTGGGTTATATTTGATCTGGACCGCAATATGGGGAATAACCGTAGAGCCCTTTTCGGTGAAGACTTCGGCATAGAGGACCTCTCCATGCTTCCGGTCGAAACCATCAAAAACATCTACGTTTCAACAAAAGATGAAGTTATATATGAGCAAATTTGCAGAACATACCCTACCGTCTCGCTTTGGGAGAAAATGCGCATACGTCGCCTGACCGGAGCCGTGGTTTTCATTGAACTTCATCCCCAACTGCGTATGACTATGCGCTCCGGAATGCGTCGCACCACCTTGGAAGGTTATACCGCCGTCACCGAATTCTACTCGCCCGACTACTCGAATGCTGAACCAACAGACACTGACTATCGGCGCACCCTATACTGGAATCCCGACGTGCGCCCCGACTCCACCGGCACTGCCCGAGTCCGCTTCTTCAATAACTCCACCGCCTCAAGCTTCAACGTCACCACCGCCACCGTCGCCTCCGACGGCACCCTCGGCTGGTAAGCTCATTTTGAATAGAGTTTTGAGAGTTCTGCGATTTTTTGCTTGATTTGGTTGCGGAGCGATTGCGGCGCAAGGACTTCGACTTTAGGACCATGGGAGAGTATTTCCATGATGAAATCGTAGGTCGGGCAGACACGAAGCGAGAATGTTACGAAATCATCAGTGCGCTCAACCACCGTCTGAGAACCATGTAACGGGCGTGATATGAAATAATTTGCCTGTTCGCGTTCTACCTTTAGTATAATCTTTTCGACCTTAACGGACGGCTCGCGAATTATTCCATAAGAGTCGGCAAACAGCCGGTCAACATCAAGTCGCGATGGCTCAGTTTTGTCTCCCTTTAATAAATACTGCACCCTATCAAGCGGGAAACTATACGTTGTCCCGTCCTCTAATTCGGCAATGATATACCAGCGGTTACGGAATTGCTTGACGGCAATAGGCTTGACGCGATATGCCGCCTCACGCTTCGAATCATAGTTATGTTGATAGCGCAGTTTCAGTTCCCTACCCTCAGCAATCGCATCGGTCACCGTGAAAAGCATCGACGAATCCTCGCCGCTCTGCTCCGGACGGATAAAGCGGCTCATATCGGGGTTTGATTGCACCCGATTGAACAATAAAGCCCCGTTGAGCATATCCATCGTAGCCTTCGAGAAGTCCGGCTGCATACCCGCCTCGATAGAATAAGTGTTCATTGTGCGGTCACAGTCAATGATAATGCCAAACAAATCCTCAACGTCATTGCGGTGATTTTCAAAAGTCTTGTGCGATAGTCTCTTTCTGTCTCTGTTAAGATTAGACCGCTCCCAATCATCAGCAATCTGCCGATAAGTAATCGGACCCTTGGTCACAATCTCACCATAGAGCCATAAAAGTCGCGCAAACCTATAGCCTTGATTATTCATGCTAAACAAACTAATTAAAATTTACACCGCAAATTTAGCAATACCTTTCGCCAAAACAAAGCGAAAGCTCCGAAAAAATGCGCTCCTTGCATCCCCACTCGCCTGCCGGCTCGGGGGATGCGTCGCGCAATTGATGGATGGATGATGCTTTGCTGTCCGCGGGTTTCACCCACGGCTATAACTCCGGGCACGCTCTCCGGCGTGCCAATTTATCGCCACAATTAGTTCTCGTTATAGCCATGTTCGCGAGTTAAGAACTTATCCTTATACAATTTCTCACGACTAATTGCTTCTTTTTCGCATATATTAAGAGACAAAATCTCAAGTATTGTCCATTGAAAATGTTTTGCCGCGTAATCAGGATCATCTTTAATTAAGGATTCTAACACCTTATTATCCCCATGACCTTTTGTTCTTACATACTTGGTCCAACGATTCCATATGCCTTTATCTGCGTATGTACTACCTACATACTTACGACCATTTGATTTATCCGTAATTAGATATATACAATTAACAGACTGCAAGGGAGTAATCCATGTATTGTCTTCTTTGCAGTTAATAATCGCTTTCAAATCATTAAATGATAATATTGCTTTATCATAAGAAATAAAGCGAGGCATACCTTTTTCATCCTCAAAACCCTCATCAATACGAGTCACAGCCTTAAGAGTTTTATATCCATGCCAAATATTTGAGGTACCACCACCCCATTCAATTACTACACGATGAGTCAATGGTTCAAATGCATCAACGAGTTCTAAGTCGTATAGAACACAACCTTCTTCGAATGGGCTCTCAATAAAGTTTTTTCCAACTTTATACACACCTACAAAACGTGCCCGAGTCCCTGCAACTCCAATAAATGAAACAATGTAGTCTACTTTATCAAGTTTCCCTTTCTTTTGTTCTCTTTGATACGAAAGAAACTGGCTTTTATTATTACGATAGATTTCATAAAGCGACCCGTTTACCTTTCTTCCTTCGATTATTTTCACTTTGCGATTGTCGGCATGGCGCACGAGTCGAACGGTCTTGGCGGCGTCAAAATCCGCGTCGCGTCCGCGAAGCAGTTCCTGAATGGTAACTATCGCCCCACTCTGCTCCTTAAAAGCATCAATTTTTGATTGATCAAATTTCATTTTCTAAAAAAATTTATAAACATAATGGAATGAAAGAATTTGCGCAATAATACATATTATACAAAGCCAAAAACCAAGGTCATCGGATTCTGCAACATAATCATCTTCACTATATGAAAGAGTTCTGCTACAAGCGATAACTAATAATCCAAATATACCACTGGTTAAACAAATAATAAACCACAGAATGCTACTCCTATGCCTTCTCTTTGCCAAACCAGCTCCGGCCACACTTATGAGAAACCAGATAAAAATAGTTAAAAACCAAATCGTTTCGTAATCCATAATTGATTCATTCAGTTCCTCTCAGGCAACCAATGTTGAAGAATGCTTATAAGAATTAACATAAAAGAAAGGGGGTTGCCACCCTTGCGCTCTTGTAGGTATCGCCAAACACCTGAATACACGCACGGATAGCAACCCATATTTTTGATACGAGTTGCTCCGCGCCTTGTGTATTCTTTTGCGTGATAATTTGGCGATTTCACAAGAAGCAAGGCACTTTCTTTTTCAATATATTGTCTCTCTTGACCTTGCAAAGTTACGGAAATTTTGTGACTTTCAAAATGTTTTTTGTGATTATGGGTGCAAAGATAGAAAGAGCTTTCGCCAAAAGTCGGCGAAAGCTCCGAAAAATATATGAAATAAGGAAATTTAGTTTTCGAAGATGAGCTGGTCATCCTTGACGTCGATGATGATAGGCTTTTCCTTGTTGACCTTTTGGGCAAGGATGTCCTTTGAGAGTTGGTTGAGGACAAGTCGATGGATTGCACGCTTGACGGGTCGGGCACCAAACTCGGGGTCGTAGCCCTCTTCGGCAAGATAGTGAAGAGCTGCGGGAGTGACACGAAGCTCAACTCCGTTAGTGGCAAGCATCTTCTGTATGCTCTTAATCTGCAAGCCTACGATTTCTTCGATCTCCTTCTCGTTGAGCGGCGTAAACATGATAGTTTCGTCGATACGATTGAGGAATTCGGGGCGGATTGTCTGCTTAAGCATATCAAGCACCTCGCCTTTTGTCTTTTCGATGGTTTCGAGGCGATTGTCAGCGGTCATCTTGGCGAAATTATCGCGAATCACGTTCGATCCCATGTTTGAGGTCATGATGATAATGGTGTTCTTGAAGTTGACCAGACGGCCCTTATTGTCAGTAAGACGTCCATCGTCAAGCACCTGAAGCAGTATGTTGAATACATCAGGATGAGCCTTCTCAATTTCATCAAACAATACTACGCTGTAAGGTTTGCGGCGCACTGCCTCGGTAAGCTGACCACCCTCATCGTAACCGACGTATCCCGGAGGCGCACCGACCAGACGGCTCACTGCGTGTTTCTCCTGATATTCACTCATATCAATTCGGGTCATCATGTTCTCATCATCAAAGAGGTATTCGGCAAGAGCCTTGGCAAGCTCGGTCTTACCGACACCGGTAGTGCCGAGGAAGATGAATGAACCGATAGGACGGCGCGGGTCGTTAAGTCCGGCACGCGAACGACGCACAGCGTCGGCAATGGCGGCGATAGCGTCATTCTGACCCACTACCCTTTCGTGAAGTTCCTCTTCGAGGTGGAGCAGTTTCTCCTTCTCGCTCTGAACCATCTTCATTACAGGTATGCCGGTCCAGCGGGAAACCACACCGGCAATGTCGTCGGCATCGACTTCCTCCTTAATGAGGGCATGTTCGCCCTGCATCATTTTGAGCTGCTCCTGAATAGTGGCATTTTCGGTTTCCTTCTCCTTAATGCGGGAGTAACGGATTTCCGCAACTTTGCCATAGTCGCCTTCGCGCTCGGCGCGTTCGGCTTCGAAATTAAGCTGTTCAATGTCAATCTTGTTCTGCTGAATCTTGTTGATAAGATCCTTTTCTGCCTGCCACTTCGAGCGATATTCCTTTTCTTCGTCGCGAAGGTCGGCGAGTTCCTTCTCGATAGTGCGCACCTTAGGTTCATCGCCCTCGCGCTTGATAGCCTCGCGCTCAATTTCTTTCTGGGCAATGCGACGCACAATATCGTCCAACGCCTGAGGCACAGAGTCAACCTCAAGACGGAGCTTCGAAGCCGCCTCATCAATCAAGTCAATAGCCTTATCCGGGAGGAAACGGTCAGTAATATAACGCTCCGAGAGCTGAACGGCGGCAATGATCGCTTCATCGCGGATACGCACCTTGTGGTGGTTCTCGTAACGTTCCTTAAGACCACGGAGAATCGCAATCGCGCTCATTTCATCCGGTTCATTGACCATAACCTTCTGGAAACGGCGTTCGAGAGCCTTATCCTTTTCGAAATATTTCTGATACTCATCGAGAGTAGTCGCACCGATTGAACGGAGCTCACCACGGGCAAGCGCAGGCTTAAGGATGTTGGCGGCATCCATTGCGCCTTCGCCTTTACCGGCTCCGACAAGCGTATGGATTTCATCAATAAAGAGGATAATTTCGCCATCGCTCTGAGTAACCTCGTTGACAATGGCTTTAAGGCGTTCCTCAAACTCGCCTTTATATTTCGCACCGGCAACCAATGCGCCCATATCAAGCGAGAAAATCTGCTTGGTACGCAGGTTTTCGGGGACGTCGCCGCGAACAATACGCTGAGCCAAGCCCTCGGCAATGGCTGTCTTACCGGTACCCGGCTCACCTATCAGCATAGGATTATTCTTGGTTCGGCGGGAAAGAATCTGAAGCACGCGGCGAATCTCCTCATCACGACCGATTACAGGGTCAAGCTTACCGGAGCGCGCACGCTCGTTAAGGTTTATGGCATACTTGGAAAGTGCGTTGTAAGTATCTTCCGCGCTCTGGTCAGTAGCCTTTTTACCTTTACGGAGTTCATCAATGGCTGCCTGCAGTTCCTTTTCGATAAGTCCGGAATCTTTAAGAAGCTGTGAGGCGGATGAATTGACAACAAAAAGAGCCATAAGAATGGCTTCAAGGGTAACATACTCATCACCCTGCTTTTTGGCAATATCAAGCGCGCGCTGGAGCACATCGTTGCTCTCGCGACTCAAATAAGGTTCGCTGCCGCTCACTTTGGGCAGCGATGCAATAGCAGCATCGAGGTTGCGCAGAGTCAGGTCGAGGTTAGCACCGACTTTCTGGAAAATAAACTTGACCAGCGAGTCGCCTTCCTCAACGACACCCTTCAGAATGTGAACCGGCTCAATGCTCTGCTGACCGGCAGAGCGAGTCAATTCGACCGCTTTCTGAATAGCTTCCTGCGATTTAATTGTGAAGTTATTGAAATTCATAGTTTTTGATTAATTAAGTTTCTTTTCTGTTAATAAAACGCAAAAACCGTGCCAAAGGTTTTACTCTGACACGGTTTTTGCTCATAAAAACGTTTATTTTGCCTTAATGAGGGCGTTTTCAATCCGGTTTTCGGTTCGCTTGAGCTCTGACTTTTTAATTGATTTGCCAAAGTCAAAGTTATAAGCGACTTTAACATATGCCGTCTGTGAATGATTACGCGCAATTAGGGTATATGTTTCGTTATAAATCGGATTGGACGATCGAGACTCATATTTGGCGCGCTTCATGAACGGATTATTCGTTCCTATCTCAAATTTCCATGCTTTCAGTGAATAATTGACCGCCAACGAGTATTCCCACGGAGTTTTGACACTCGCAAGGTCATAACTCATCCATTTTTTCGGAGTGCTGACCTCCGCGAGAATCATGAAATTGGAAATCGAATAATTGGCATTAAACGATAGAGTCGGACTGTGTAGCGATTTACGCTGATAGTCTGTATATTTATAGAAGGTATATCCGCCCGTTAGCTGAAGATTGAGAGACTGAACCGGGCGATAAGTAGCTGATACGTTTGACTGGAAAACATGGTTGTCGCTGCTGCTTGTCCAGCTTTGGATAATTCGTGAGCCATCACGAGTATAGTAACTGACCGGGAGATTATGGTTAAACTGATAACGAACCATTATCTGTAATCCAACCTTGCTGGTATTAATGCCGTAAACAGCCAGTGCCTGATACATTTTCGTGTTCTTGAGGTCAGGATTTCCGCGCTTGGTCAGGAAACCGTTTACCGACTGCTCTGCAGTAGATATGTAAGCTATGGTAGGGAAAGTGTTACCTATGCTTCCATTAAACATAATAAATTGGTTAAGTGGAAGTTGAGCCATCAGGCGCATATTCAGTCGTGGAGAAAAGAGATTTATCTGCTTGCGGTCATTTTGCTTATAATGCAAAGCTGAAACACCGGGAATAAGTGACATCTTGGCTTGTTTGGCAATAGAGAAATCGTATTGAACGAAAAGGATTTCTTCATTGCTCCATAGTTTGGACCGAGAGTTATTCGTTCCGAAATAGTCTGAGGAGGTGTTTTTATAAAAGTCATGGAAGGTTACGGACAATGACTGCCCGCGACTGAAACTTTTGGTATAGCCGGAGTGAAAATCCAGCTGCCATCTGTTTTCCTCCGATGAATTGTTAATCACAATCATCTCCACGTCATCACTGCCGGTCTCGCTTAACGAGTATGAATACCTATTCCGGACATAATCCAACCGAGTAGTTACGTAAAATGTCTGTTTATTTTTTAAATTGAATTTACCATGCAGTTTACCTCCACCCTGATGGCTCAAGTCAGTTGACCAAGTCTGCTGACGCAATCCGGAAGTAAAAATGCCGCTATAATTAGTCTGCAGGACGGACGTCTGCAAAGGTGAATGATTGCCGTCATAGAACACCGCAGCCTGAAGCACCCTCAAATCATTGGAATTAGTCACGTCACCCTGAAAATATGAGCTATTCGATTTATGCCTGCCGTCAAGAGTTCTGTACGTTTCGGTAAGTAAACCATTCTCAAGATTATAGTTGACACTGCCGCTTTTACGATCGGCAGCTATCGAAGTCATTCCATATCCGCCAAAAAGTTGAATGACATTCTTTTTTGCAATCATCTTACCTGCAAAATCATATTTGCCGTTCAGATATCCGACCTTCTGCTCGGCAGTTATATTTCCGTAGCCCCCTGTCTGAGGTTGTCTTACAATGTAATTTATAACGGCATTTTCACCTGCGAAAATACCCGTCGGTGCATCGTAATACTCGACCTTGACAATATCCTGCGCCCTAAGCGCACTCACTTCCTTTGGAGTCGCCTTAATTCCGTTGATATAGAGTGTGGCTGAACCGAAAAGCGCGGAAACCTCACCAGTGGAAAGATTTACACTAACACCCGGTATCATCAGGTTTGACAAAAGGTCATACCCGTTAAACGAGTGCTTTTTCTGCCTTCTGTCAGGAATAACAACCAAATGTCCGTTCTCATTGCGAAACGTTGATTGCGCGGTAACAGTTACTTCATTCAACTGTTTTGACTTGCTGTAATCTTCATTTTGAACAAGACAGAGCAGAGGAGAAAGAATGTTTACAAATCCAATTAGAAACTTTGCTGTCATAAAAAATGTAAATTTAATATATCGCAAAGTTATTAATTAAGAGCCGCTTTATCCAAATTTTTCGTTTACCGAAAAAAGCTGTAAATCACTAAAATTTAAGCACTTAAGAAATAGCATTTTTACCGCTCACAAAAGCTCGAGAATCTGGCGCGAAAATGGGGTATCAAGTCGAGTCAGCTTCTCCTTTATACGGACTTTTAAATTATAGACAGCACGCAGACTTTTATTGGAGAGAACAGCCATAAGTGCAGGCGAAAGTCCGCAAACACTATACATCACAATTTCACGCTCAGAGCGAATCAGATTTAGTTCGTCTATCTGTCTTAATAAATCCGGATTGTGTTCCGCCATCAACTCCTGAATCTGCTTGAGAAAATTATTTTTCGACGCCAAAAGCTCAATTTCTCTGTTGACGGTTTCATAAAGAATTCTTTCACGCTCGCGGGGCGACTTATTTGCCTTATTATACATAGCACACAACTTCTCAAGCCATGAAAATTGCTTACGGAAAGCCGCTGAAACCTCTTTCTTTAAAGCGATATTAGACGTAACCGTTTCCTGATTATCTCTAAAAAGATTTTCATACTCAACAGTAAGAGTGTGAATTTGATTTTCTTTCTCAATTCTAAGGGATTTAGCACGCAACCTAATCAACACAATCAGTAAAACCAGAGACAATACAATCAAAAATCCAATCACCGTAATTATAATAGTTTCCTTCTGTTTAGCTTTCAAAGAAGCGGACAGACGGTCTGCTTTTTCACGTTCATATTTTTGGCGAGTTTCCGAAAGCTGACGGCTACTTATCTTATTTATATAGTCAGTTTTTTCCTTAATTACTGATTTTTGAAACTCAATCAGTTCATCTTTGGTGTATTGCGTATAATATTGGAGCATTTCTGCGATATAAGGCGACTGAAACTCCATTGAATCCAGTATTTTCCTTATGGAGTCAGCCTTTACCGTTTCATGCCTAACAAGATATGAAAGACACTTTATTTCTTCTGCCTGAGGTCTTGGCAGCGCGCTCAAAGCGAGTGCAGAGTCAGCATATTCCATCGCTTTTCTGGTCCAGTTCATACGTAATAAATCGTAACCTATATACACGTATGACTTTGCAAGGCTGTCATTATCACATCCAATCTGTTTAGCATGGTTTAACGACATAAGGTCCCACTTATACGCCTCAAAGTCATCATAACCTTGCTGATAAATTCTTGCAATCAAGAACTCGACGCGCGACAAATGATGGGCATCTTCAAGCTTTTTTGCCAAGTCATAGGCAGATAACGCCTCCTCCAGTGCCAAACCATAGTTTTCAGCATCAAACCGGACATTAGCAGAATCAATCAGCTCCACCATAAGAGCTTCCTCGCTGCTAACCGGAGTGTGATTACAGCCACATAATACAGCGATTAACAGAAGGACTAGCCAAAGAATACCCCTTGAACGCATAAATCAACTGGTGGCGAGGAGCTCAACCTCAAAGATGAGGGTGGATCCGCCGGGGATGCCGGGCTGGGAACGCTTGCCGTAGCCTTGTTCGGCAGGGATGTATATTTCCCATTTGTCGCCGACATGCATCTGGGTCAAGGCGATTGTCCATCCGGGAATCAGCTCGCGCAACCGGAATGCGGGAGCCACGCCGCCACGGCTGCTATCAAAGGTCTTGCCGTTGATTGTCTTGCCGACATAATGAACCGTCACGACACTGCCGCGATTTGGCTGCGCGCCGTTACCCTTTTTTATTGATTTATAACAAACGCCCTTATCAAGAGAGATTACTCCCGGCTCCTGACGCTTGGCGTCAAGCCATTCGCGGTTTTTCAGTGCATAATCCTGCTTCATTTCGCGCCGGGAAGAGAGTAAAGTGTATCGATTTCCTGTTTCCAGATGTCGGGATTGGGTGTCTCGAGAATCAGCGGAATGTTATCCATACGCGAATCTGCCATAAGCATACGGAAAAACTCCATGCCCAACGCGCCGTTACCCATGGTTTCATGGCGGTCAACATGGGAGCCAAGCCCCTTCTTGGAGTCATTGATATGCATGGCACACAGGTATTTAAAGCCTATAGTCTCATCGAAATTACGCCATGCAGCTTCATAGCCTTCCGGGGTAGCGAGATCATAACCGGCGGCAAACGCATGGCAAGAGTCGATGCAGACCCCTACCCGACTTTTGTCCTCAATCAGACTGATAATATATGCGAGCTGCTCAAAACTATAACCAAGGTTTGAACCTTGACCGGCTGTATTTTCTATTACCGCCTTGACACCGGAGGTCTTTTCAAGGGTTTTGTTGATTGATGAGGCGATACGCTGCAGACATTCCTCCTCAGTCATCTCGTTTAGATGGGAACCGGGGTGGAAATTGAGCATTGTGAGTCCAAGCTGCTCGCATCGCTGCATTTCATCGAGAAAAGCCACGCGGCTAAGGAAAAGCTTCTTCGGGTCCTTGGCTCCGAGGTTAATCAGATAGCTATCGTGAGGAAGAATAACATCAGGAGTATAACCGCCTTCAGCGCAGTTAGCCTTAAACGCCTCAATTTCGGAGGGCAGCAGCGGGTCTGACTTCCAGCGGCTCGGATTGCGAGTAAACATCGCAAACGCCCGCGCACCTATTGCCCGGGCGTTGAGTGGAGCGGAGGCAACGCCTCCGTCCACAGCAACGTGTGCACCGATATATTTCATTTAATATTCATTCCAAGGCTTGATTTCGATATCATCAAGCGTCATTGACGTAAATGCCGAAATAAATGCAGCAGCAAGGCGCGCATTTGTCAGCAGCGGAATATTCAGGTCAATAGCGGCACGGCGAATCTTGTAGCCGTTGCTAAGCTCAGTGGGGGTCAGGTTCTTAGGCACATTAACCACCATGTCAATCTCCTTGTTGTGGAGCAGTTCAAGAGCCTGCGGCTGCATATCCGGCTGCGAAGGCCAGTAAACGCGTATGGCGGGAATACCGTTTTCGTTGAGGAACTGGTGAGTACCGCCGGTAGCGTAAATCTTGTATCCGTGGTTATGGAGCAGATGTGCCGAGTCAAGCATATCAGCCTTCTGCTTTGCGGTGCCGGTAGATAGCAATACTGACTTGGCAGGAACACGCTGACCTACGGAAAGCATTGCCTTCAGCAGAGCCTCGGAAGTATCGTCACCAATACAACCGACCTCGCCGGTAGAGCTCATGTCAACACCGAGAACCGGGTCAGCACCCTGCAGGCGCGAGAAACTGAACTGAGAAGCCTTGATTCCGACATAGTCAAGGTCAAAAGCACTCTTGTTCGGCTTTTCGACGGGCAAACCGAGCATTACTTGAGTAGCGAGGTCAATGAAGTTAATTTTCAATACCTTGCTGACAAACGGGAAGGAGCGTGATGCACGCAGGTTACATTCAATAACCTTGATATCATTATTTTTGGCAAGGAACTGGATGTTAAACGGACCGCTGATTTCAAGAGCCTTGGCAATCTTGGCAGACACTTTCTTGATTCGGCGCATTGTCTCCACATAGAGTTTCTGCGGCGGGAACTGAATGGTAGCGTCGCCGGAGTGGACGCCCGCAAACTCAATGTGTTCGCTGATGGCGTACGCCTTGATTTCACCGTTTTGGGCTACGGCATCCATTTCGATTTCCTTGGCGTTCTGGATAAACTGACTGACAACGACAGGATGCTCCTTGCTGACATTTGCTGCCAAACGAAGGAAACGTTCAAGCTCTCCCGCATTGGAGCAAACGTTCATTGCCGCACCTGAAAGCACGTATGACGGGCGGACAAGCACGGGGAAACCTACCTCATCGATAAATGAATTGATATCAGCCATCGAAGTCAACTCGCGCCAGCGCGGCTGGTCAACGCCGAGTTCATCGAGCATCGAGGAGAACTTATGACGGTCTTCGGCATTATCGATGCAGCGCGCCTGAGTACCGAGGATGTTCACGCCCTGCTCATCAAGTTTCATGGCGAGATTATTCGGAATCTGACCGCCCACACTTAAAATGGTACCATGAGGCTGTTCCAATTCGAGAATATCCATAACACGCTCAAACGTCAACTCATCGAAATAGAGACGGTCACACATATCGTAGTCGGTAGACACGGTTTCCGGATTGTAGTTAATCATTACGGAACGCCAGCCCTGCTTCTTGACGGTCATAAGCGCGTTAACCGAACACCAGTCGAACTCAACCGATGAACCGATACGGTATGCGCCGGAACCGAGAACAACGATTGATTTATGGTCATGGAGGTACTCGATATCGTTTGTCGAGCCGTTGTAGGTCAAGTAAAGATAGTTGGTCTGCGCGGGATACTCGGCAGCAAGAGTGTCAATCTGCTTGACCACAGGGACAATACCGAGCTGCTTGCGGTGTTCGCGTACATCAAGCGCGGCTTTATGGGCACCGGCAACAAATTCTTCGGGAATAACGGCACGCGCAACTTGGAAATCGCTGAAACCTTGCTGCTTAGCCTGCAGGAGAAGTTCGGCAGGAAGTTCGGCAAGCGACTTATATTCGCCCAACTCACGCGAGGTCTGTATAATATTGTTAAGTTTATGGAGGAACCAACGGTCAATCTTGGTCAGCTCATGGATACGCTCCACACTGTAACCTTCCTGCAAAGCCTGAGCGAGGAAGAAGATACGCTTATCGGTAGGTTCCTTGAGCGCACGGTCAAGGTCAGACACTTCAAGATGTTTATTACCTACGAAACCGTGCATACCCTGACCAATCATGCGGAGACCCTTTTGAATAGCCTCCTCGAATGTACGTCCGATAGCCATCACCTCGCCTACGGATTTCATTGACGAGCCGATTTCGCGACGCACACCATGGAACTTACCAAGGTCCCAGCGAGGTATTTTAACTACGATGTAGTCAAGTGCCGGCTCAAAGAAAGCCGATGTCTCCTTCGTAACCGAGTTTTTGAGGTCGAAAAGACCGTAACCCAGACCCAGCTTGGCGGCAACGAAAGCCAAGGGATAACCGGTTGCCTTCGAGGCAAGAGCCGATGAGCGGCTCAGACGCGCGTTAACCTCTATGACTCGATAGTCCATTGACTGCGGGTCAAAGGCATACTGCACGTTACATTCACCAACAATGCCTATATGGCGGATAATCTTGATGGCGAGGGCACGAAGATAGTGATAATCCTCATTGGTAAGAGTCTGCGAAGGGGCAACTACGATACTCTCACCGGTATGTATGCCCAGCGGGTCAAGGTTTTCCATATTGCAGACCGTGATGCAGTTGTCAAAACGGTCACGCACAACCTCATATTCAACCTCTTTCCATCCTTTCAAGCTCTTTTCGACAAGAACCTGAGGCGAAAAAGAGAGGGCTTTTTCAACAAGAGCCACAAGCTCTTCTCGATTATCGCAAAAACCTGAGCCGAGACCA
The DNA here is from genome assembly GCA_964586765.1 of uncultured Bacteroides sp. Classification (GTDB taxonomy): domain Bacteria; phylum Bacteroidota; class Bacteroidia; order Bacteroidales; family Muribaculaceae; genus UBA3263. Next base: position 23,947 of record CAZPHN010000001.1, on the reverse strand, counting down.
CCAAGGGCATATGCGGCACGCACAATCACCGGATAGCCGAGCTTTTCAGCTGCATCAATGGCATCCTCAGTGGTGCTGACTGCTTCACTCTTGATTGTCTTGATGTCGATTTCATCAAGCTTCTTAACAAAGAGTTCGCGATCTTCAGTATCCATAATTGCCTGAACAGGCGTTCCAAGCACCTGAACATTATACTTTTCCAACACACCGGAACGATAGAGTTCAACGCCGCAGTTCAGTGCGGTCTGTCCGCCGAATGCAAGCAGAATTCCATCAGGCTTCTCTTTCTTTATTACTTTTTCAACAAAGAAGGGAGTAACCGGGAGAAAATAAATCTTATCGGCAAACCCGTCAGAGGTCTGCACGGTAGCGATATTAGGATTAATCAGAATGGTTTCGATACCTTCCTCCTTAAGAGCCTTGAGAGCCTGCGAACCGGAATAGTCAAACTCGCCGGCTTCGCCTATCTTGAGGGCACCGCTGCCAAGCAGCAGCACTTTCTTGATTTCTTTCATATATAATTATAATGGTGTATGAAGGATTTTAAAGCATTTGGATAAACTCATCGAAAAGGAACTCCGTGTCCTTCGGACCCGATGAAGCCTCAGGATGGAACTGAGCCGAGAAGAAGGGTTTGGATTTATGGCGTATACCCTCATTGGTTCCGTCATTCATATTTACAAAGAGCGGTTCCCAATCTGCGGGCAGAGACTCATTATCGACAGCAAAGCCATGGTTTTGCGAAGTTACGAAACAGGTATCCGTTCCTACCCTACGCACCGGCTGATTATGGCTGCGGTGACCATACTTGAGTTTATAGGTTTTTGCGCCGGCAGCCTTACTGAGCAGCTGATTTCCCATACATATACCGCAGATAGGCTTACCTATTTCAATTGCCTTGCGGATGTTTTCGACGGTAACGTCGACCATGTCAGGATTACCGGGACCGTTGGATATAAAAAGTCCGTCGTAAGGAATCTGGGTGAAATCATAGTCCCAAGGGACTCTGATAACCTTGACTCCGCGACGGGTAAGGCAACGGATAATATTATGTTTTACTCCACAATCAACAAGTACAACGGTCTTTTCGCCTTCGCCGTGGATTTCAACTTCGCGACAGCTTACCTTGGCTACAAGATTCTCGGCATTAGGGTCATAAAACTCCGGTTCAGGCTGCCCTTCGATGACAATCTTACCGAGCATCGAGCCTTTTTCACGAAGCAACTTGGTCAACGCACGGGTATCAATGCCATAAATACCGGGGATTTTCTCCTCTTCAAGCCATTGGGCAAGCGAACGGTCAGCCTGCCAGTGTGAGTGCTCATAAGTATAGTCCTGTGCGATGATGGCGCGGGCATGAATATGGTCACTTTCGTAATAACGGCTCACATCATCCTTTTCCTGACGGGGAGGAACGCCGTAGTTTCCCAAGATAGGATAAGTGGTAACAAGTATCTGACCTTCATAACTTGGGTCGGTCAGGCTTTCGGGATAGCCTGTCATAGCGGTGTTGAACACTACCTCACCGGCTGCAGAACCGGGGTATCCAAACGACTTTCCGCGGAAAACGGTGCCGTCTTGAAGAATCAGAGCGGCATTGACTGTTGGGCGCATATAGAGTTGAAATCGTAAATTTGGTTTATTGCCGCAAATTTACGCAATTTTTCGCTAAAAAAGAAAGCTTTTTCAAAATTAATAGCCCAACAAGGGCAAAATTACCGGAGCAAGCAACGCAGTGAAGAGTCCGTTGAGTGTCAGACCAAGCGATGAAAACGCGCCGTAACGCTCCCCTCCCCGCTCAATTGCAGCAGCAGTACCGACTGCGTGTGAGGCAGTCCCGATACTTAGCCCTCCCGCCATTGATGAACTGATTCTGCTCAATTTGACCATACTGAACCCTGCCATACTGCCGAAAATTCCCGTGCAGACAACCACAGCCGCGGTCAGCGACGGAATTCCGCCCAACGTAGATGAAATTTCCATAGCTATGGGAGTAGTAACCGCCTTTGGGGCAAGCGACATGACTACCTCTTTAGATGCACCAAGTAACTCGGCTATGGCAACAACGCTGACAAGCCCGGCAACACATCCGGCAAGCTCGGCGAGCAAAAGCGGAACCAACTGCTTGCGAATGGTCGACAACTGGCGATATAGCGGTACGCCGAGTGCAACCACAGCCGGTTTCAGCCAGAACTCGATATATTTTCCACCTTCATAATATGCCTCATACTCCACACCGGTCGAAAGGAGAAATGCCACAAGGACTATCACCGAAATCAGTATGGGATTCATCAGCGAAAGCCCGAAACGTCGGCGAAGACGCGAAGCAAGCAAATATATTCCGAATGTCAGCGCAATTAAAAAGTATGGATTGCTCAAAAAATCAACCATGGCGACGTATATGTTTTGATGCACGGCGCGACCACTGATGAGTCCAACCCGTAACGGCAATAATAATAAATGTGCTGACAACAGTTGCAAACACTATTGGGATCCACTGCTCGGCAATCAGCCCGAGACACCGCATCACCCCCACTCCCGCCGGCACGAAAAAGAAGCCGAGATTACGGGTTAGAAAGTCAGCAAATGCTTCAACCTGACAGAGTTTTAAACGTCCGCTTTCAAGTGATGCCGCAAGCAAAATCATACCGATAATACTTGATGGCACAGGCACTCCTGTGAGCCAGACAATCAACTCGCCGGCTGCCAAAAAGCCAAACAAAACCGCACATTGCATAATCAGATTCATGGGGTCAAAGTTACAGCTTTTTCGTTTTTGCTACAAAAAACGGTCATAAAAATTTGGAAAAATGAACGATATTTGCTAAATTTGCAGTGAACAAAACTGACATGAGAGTCATTTTATAGATATAAAACATACAGCCGCATCAAAGCAGATTGGGAAACTCTTCAAACCATTATGAACTCCCGAGACAAGCTTTACGAACTAATGGCGGGCTCCACTCCGGTTTCCGGAGCGTACGATACCCTCCTCACCGAGGGTCGTACCAAGGCAGATTACAAAGGTTCGGAAGCACTCAAATCCTGTCTATCTCGAGTTTCATCCAAATCCTTTGGTGCGACTTTTTTTATTTATGGTTGCGTGATTGGAAAAGATTTTGTAAATTTGCGTTTCGGAAAATACCCATAACCGACCAAAAATAATGAGAAAATCACTCATATTCAGCATATTGGCATTTGCCATTGTAATTCTTGCCGGCTGCGGTGAGTATCAGCGCGTGATGAAAACCGGTGACCCCAATGTCAAGTTTGAATATGCCAAACGTCTTTATGATGAAGGGAAATATGCTCAGGCAGCATCAGTACTTCAGGAAATAGTTACCTTTTTTAGAGGCACTGACAAAGCCGAAGAAACCCTTTACATGCTCGGAATGAGTAATTATAACACCAAAGACTACCTCAACGCCGGCTCATATCTCTCTACGTATTACAAGAAATATCCTAAAGGGAAATACGTGGAGGATGCCCGCTTTTTCTGCGGATATGGTCTTTACCTTGATTCACCCGACCCACAGCTCGACCAGAGCGGCACTGTAGAGTCAATCAAAGAGCTGACCAATTTCCTTGAACTCTATCCCAATAGTCCACGCGTTGGCGAAGCTCAAAATGCAGTATTCGACATGCAGGACAAACTGGCTCTCAAACAGCTGCAGAACGCTCAGTTATACTATAATCTCGGCACATATGGCGGCAATAATTACGAAAGTGCTGTCATTGTGGCACAAAACGCACTGAAAGCCTACCCTTACGCCAAGTATAAGGAGCAGCTTGAAATGCTAATACTCAAGTCTCGATTCCAAGAGGCTGAGAACTCGGTCAACGAGAAGAAAACCGAGCGTTACACAACCGTTATTGATGAATATTTCAGTTTCATCAACAACTATCCGGAAAGCAGCTACCGCTCCGAAGCAGACAATATTTATAAAATTGCATCTAAACACGTCACAGTTGACTAATAAAACAGAATAATATACACGATGGACTACAAAAAGACCAACGCACCGCTCAACACCGTTACACGCGACATGGTGAAACTCTCTGAGGACACCGGTAATGTATACGAAACCGTAGCAATCATTGCAAAACGCGCAAATCAGATTTCCGAGCAGATGAAACATGATCTTGAAAAGAAACTTCAGGAATTTGCATCGCTCAATGACTCACTCGAGGAAGTATCTGAGAACCGCGAGCAGATTGAAATTTCACGTTACTACGAGAAATTACCTAAACCCACCCTCATCGCAGCACAGGAATATGAGGAGGGAAAAATCTATTCCCGCAATCCGGCTCGCGACCATAACATGGACTAAGCCATGGACCTCTATGGTCTGATTGGTTACCCTCTCGGTCATTCCTTCTCGGCTCGCTTTTTTGAAGAAAAGTTTCGCCGGGAAGGAATTGATGCGTCATATCGCAACTTTGAACTTGAGGAGATTGGCGAACTGATGGAGCTTCTTGCCGAATATCCGGAACTCCGCGGATTTAACGTAACCATACCCTATAAGCAGCAGATAATTCCGTATTTGACAACACTTTCGCCTCAGGCGCAAGCCATAGGCGCGGTAAATACCGTATGTGTCCGTCACGATGCCGATGGCAATGTAGTTTCCCTTGAAGGAAACAATACCGACGCCCCTGCTTTTGCCCGTACCCTTGCCCCACTCCTTCCACTCAACGCCATCAGCGCGCTGATTCTCGGCACAGGAGGAGCATCGAAAGCAGTCAGTGCCGCACTTGACGCGCTCGGCATTTCCTACAAATTTGTAAGCCGCACTCCCTCAGAAGGACAGCTCGCGTATAAGGATATCACAGAAGAGGTTATGTTGACCTACAAGCTAATTGTCAACACTACACCTCTCGGCATGTCGCCGAAAGTTGATGCGTGTCCACCTATTCCGTATAGCCTCCTTACCCCAGAGCATATCTGTTACGACTTGGTTTACAATCCGGAGCAGACACTGTTTATGTCACGCGCCGCTGAAAAGGGTGCGACGGTTAAAAACGGACTCGATATGTTACATCTTCAGGCTATTTTGGCTTGGAAAATCTGGCAAAGCTGATGTTGGTCAAGACCTATGGTGCGACAGTTCAAGGAATTGAAGCCTTGATAATCACAATCGAAGTATCTGTAAGTCGCGGATTTGAGTTCTCGATTGTAGGGCTGCCTGACACAGCCGTCAAAGAAAGCTATGAGCGTGTCATGAGCGCGATGGAACATAGCTCGCTCGTTCCACCTCACCGGCGGATTCTTGTCAACATGTCGCCTGCTGACGTACGCAAGGAGGGCTCGGCTTATGACCTGCCGATAGCCATCGGAATACTTGCTGCCGACGGACAGATTCAATGCCAGAACCTTGACCGTTTCCTGATAATGGGTGAACTGAGCCTCGACGGCAGCCTTCTTCCCATAAAAGGCGCGCTTCCCATGGCAATCAAGGCGCGTGAACTTGGATTTGAAGGAATGATTGTGCCCCGCGCAAATGTCGACGAGGCGGCGGTGGTCAACCGCCTGAAAGTTTACGGAGCAGATAGCTTAAGTCAGGTCTTCGCCTTCCTAAACGGCAAAGAACCCATTGAGCCGACAGAAATAGACACCAGAGCCGAATTTGCACGCTCCGTAAACGATTTTCCCTTTGATTTCATTGAAGTCAAAGGACAAGAGATGGTAAAACGGGCATTTGAGGTTGCGTGTGCCGGAGGTCATAACATCCTGTTGGTAGGTCCTCCGGGCTCAGGAAAGTCAATGATGGCAAAACGTCTGCCCTCCATTTTACCACCGCTTACACTCGCCGAAGCCCTCGAAACCACGAAAATTCACTCCGTAGCAGGAAAACTACCTTCCGGTTCACGACTGATGACCGCAAGACCTTTCCGCTCGCCTCATCATACAATATCGACCGTTGCGCTTGTTGGCGGCGGAAGCTCTCACCCTATGCCGGGTGAAATCTCTTTGGCCCACAATGGTGTGCTTTTTCTTGATGAGCTGCCGGAGTTTTCACGTCAGGTACTCGAAGTGATGCGCCAACCGCTTGAAGACCGCACAATCAACATCTCCCGCGCAAAATATGCCGTCGACTACCCCGCAGGCTTCATGCTTGTCGCGTCTATGAACCCATGTCCATGTGGCTATTATAATCATCCCACTAAGGCATGTTCCTGCCTGCCCGGTCAAGTAAACCGATATCTGAACCGCATTTCCGGACCGCTGATGGACCGTATCGACATGCAAGTCGAAATCCTCCCCGTTCCGTTTGAAGAGCTCAACAAGGCATCTACCGGCGAACCGAGTTCAGAAATTCGCAAGCGCGTAATTGCCGCCCGCGAAATTCAGTCCAAACGCTTTGCCGGTGAAAAAGCTATCTATTGTAACGCCCAGATGGGTCCCAAACAGCTTGCTGTCCACTCTCGGCTTACACCCGAATGTAGCGATATACTCAAGGACGCGATGACACGCCTTGACATGAGCGCACGTGCCTATGACCGCATCCTGCGCGTCGCGCGCACAATCGCCGACCTTGACGCATCGCCATCCATTCTTCCCGCCCATCTCCGCGAAGCCATCTCCTATCGAAACCTCGACCGCTCCTCTTGGGGCACCATCCTCACCAAATAACACGCTTATTATATATATGAATTCATTTTGGAACAGAATGCCGCCAGTCACCAAAAATCTGTTGATTATCAACCTGATTGTGTGGCTTACAATGATAATATTGCCGTCAAGTTTTGATTCGGCGGTTACACGCGCATGCGCACTCCATTATTTCCTGTCACCTGATTTTAAGGCATGGCAGTTATTTACATATATGTTTATGCACTCAACGCAGAGTTTGACGCATATTCTGTTCAATATGTTCGGTGTTGTCATGTTCGGCTCTATTCTGGAGCAAGTTTTCGGATCAAAACGCTATCTTTTCTTCTATATCACCGTAGGAATCGGTGCCGCATTGGTTCAGGAAGGCGTATATGCAATCTGGATTCACAGCATTGCGGGTAATCTACCCGAGGGTATCACGCTGAGCATGGTTGCCGATGAAGGTCCGCGCCTCCTTAATCAAGGAATGAATTGGCGTGACCCGCTTCTCGGACAACTGAATTTGCTGATCAATATACCCACAGTCGGTGCTTCAGGTGCGCTATATGGCGTTCTGCTCGGTTTCGCTATGCTCTTCCCCAATATGCCTCTATATCTGTTTTTCATCCCCGTGCCAATCAAAGCCAAATGGATGGTGCTTGGTTATGGTGTCATCGAATTGTTCCTCGGCGTGACGGGTATGCAGGCGGGTGTGGCCCACTTTGCTCACCTCGGAGGCATGATTGTGGCTCTCATCCTGATTCTCTATTGGCGAAAAAAGGGAGAAATAAACCGTGGTCCGCTCTACTAAGCTGTTGATAGGCATAAACCTGATTATGTTCATAGGGCTGCGGATTGCCGTTGCCCTTGGAGGAGAAATTGACCTATTCGGTTTCTCTATGCCCCGCCCGTGGCTCTGGACCCCGATTACGTATATGTTTACTCAGGGAGCGATAATTGAGCTGCTATTCAATATGCTTTGGCTATGGTGTTTCTGCCGTTTGTTCATGATTGTGGGAACGGAGAGGCGAATGGTGGTTGCATACGTTTGCGGCGGACTTGGCGGAGCATTATTTTTCGCCGTAACGTCCCTCCTCGGACTGATTCATTCCGGAGTTCTTCTCGGAGCGAGTGCCGCCGTAATAGGTATGGCGGTCTGCGCGGCAGTAATCGCGCCTTATGTCGGAATTGAACTTCTGATGATAGGGCGCGTAACCCTAAAAGTTATAGCCATAATCACCGTTGCACTCAGTCTGCTTCCTTTCCTCGAACATAATCCCGGTGGCGGCTGGGCACACATAGGAGGTGCCGTTGCGGGCGCGTTGTGCGGCTTGGCAATGAAACATGGCTGGCTTCCACGTTTTTCCCGTAAATCCATTAAAACTAAACAGGAGGCAATGACCCTCGATTCGCTTTTGGATAAGGTCCGTCGCTCTGGCTACGCATCGCTCACTAAAGCGGAAAAGCGTCGCCTTTTCGAATTAAGTAACGAATTATGAAACGATTTTTCAATTTTATACGTCGACGTTCGCTACCCCTGTGGATTGGATTCAACATACTGATTGCCGCTTTGGCGGTGTTCAGCGGTTATGGCGGAGATATTGACCCGGAGGTAATGCCGATTGCTGGGCTGGCATTGCTCACCTTTCCGCTATGGTATTTCGTTACAGTTGCCCTGCTGATTATAAATCTATTTATATGCCGTCCGCTTTCCCTTGTCAATTTAGCTACTGTTTTAATCGCCCTTAAACCATTCTTAGTGTTTTGCCCACTAAATTTCGGCAAACATGAGCTTACCCCGGAGCAAGAACCATATTCGTTTAAAATAATGAGCTACAACACATATAGTTTTGTAGACATTAATGCTCCAGACTCTACTTTTAACCGCTCGATGCATGAAGTTCTCCACTCCGGAGCCGACGCATTGGTTCTCCTTGAATATGAAAATCAGGGCATCCTTTCAAAATTTGTTCCCGCTGCTCAAATTGACAGCCTTAATACTCTCTATCCATATTTTGAGCGCGGTTCGGTAGGGACAGTGATGTATTCCAAACGTCCCATCCTTCATATACAGCCGCCGGAAAACCACCCGTCAAGGGGTTCAATCGAGATTTTCCGCACTCAGGTAAAGAATCGTCCCATCAATGTTTTTGCAGTCCATCTTGAATCGTTCGGATTGGATAATCATGACAAGCAGGTCTACAAAGAATTTACCGACAAAACGACTTCACGAGCTGAAATCGCGTCCATGCGTCAGCTTCTTATAGGCAAACTCTATCAGGCATTCCGAAATCGCGGTTATCAGGCAATGATTTTACGAGAATATGCCGAAAATCTTGGAGGAAATACGATAATCTGCGGTGACTTTAACGATGTTGGCGGCTGCCGCGTCATCCGGGCTCTTGAGGAAGCCGGCTTCAGGGATGTCTACTCCACGGTTGGATTTGGTCCCACAGTGACCTATAACGACCCTTATTTCTTCTTTAGAATTGACCATGTTCTATGGCGCGGCGATTTCAAGCCGGTCAAAATAGAAAGGGGTAACGTGCCGTCAAGCGACCATTACCCCTTCCTGACTACTTTTGTATGGAACCCGGATGTTCCTGCAATAGACTAACGCGGAACAAAACTCTGATAGGAATTATCAGAGTAAAATACCATAATATTGACTATTGATTTGCTGCCGTCAGCGGGTATCTGGACCGTAGGCGCAGCGTCACTTTTTGCCTCCGAGACAGGAGCAGTATCCGCAATATCATCACTGAAATCAAGCGTCTCTCCATCCGTCTTACGCTCCGGAAAAATCGATTCAGTTTCGCCGGTTTCATCGCCAAAAACACCTCCGGACACAGTCTGCTGTTCCGTTTCATAGGGATATTTGGGGGTGTTTTGAGGCACTGAGAATTGAATATTTGTAGGCATAATCATATCTCCTTCGCCAAAAAGCAGCCACAAGACGCTTAGACGGGGATAGGCTTCATGAATCTTAGCAATGACTTCGTCGGATATTTTCTTATTTCTTCCGCTGAGTATCTGCGATAGAGTAGGACGTGGAATACCGCAAGCATCCGCAAACTGCGTGCTCGAGATATTACCCGATGCCATGAAGGTTTTTAAGCGACTTACTATGTCCATTTACATTTACATTTTGCAATTTTTGACCATGCAAATGTAAACAATTTTTTTGAATCTGCAAAATTTATTTTTGCAAACATGATGATTTTGTAAATTTACATTCGTATTCACGTTGATTACAAACACAAACGACAACTAAGCCCGGATAAATCATCATATTTACCAAACACAAATAGCAACCGCATACAGACCAAAGTAGAACTATAAAGATATTTATTATATTATTAGTGTATAACATGTTGCGCATCATACATAATTTCAACCACCAGTATATACCACAAAAATAACATCCCACGGGCATTTCACCCGTAGGATGCTTTAAATTTAAATCATATTTAATTGGTTTTCAGTATCTATATACCGATTGTTAATATAATTTAACTGTCCGTTTTTCTACTTTGTAAATAATTTACATTTGCTTTACCCTTCAATTTCGCTCATTAACTTTTTAATCATTTTTAGTGTGATTGCATTTTAGAATAGCTGTTTTATATTGCAAATTTTGCAATTTTAAATCAATCTCACATTTTAACATATCTAAAAATCTCATTCATAAATTCCGAGGGTTTACATTTCAATTTGCGATTTGCAATTTATAACACCCTATTTCCTTATTTTTAAGATTTCTATTTTTAGGGAAATTTCAAGCAAATTCAAAGTTCGTTCCTGAACCCTTTCGGTTCACTTATTCAACAACTTGCAAAATAAAATGGTTCACTTAAAGCGGCTGAGAATTGAATATTTTTTTATTTTCCTTAAAGTTATACGATATAGCCTCTCTTTTTCGTTAGAAAAATATATGAAGACCAATCAGCATTTTTTGCTTTCAACCATATTTCTCATTCTGCTTTGCGCCCTGCCCGCCTCCGCTCAAGTTAAAATACACGGCAAGGTGAGCCATGGCGAAGGAGCCTCCGTCGAGCCGCTCGAATTTGTAACCGTTGGTATTAAAGGAACAGCCATCGGTACATTCTCGAACCTTGACGGAGATTACACCATTTCTGCCCCTAAGGCCGACACCATATCTGTTACGTTTCACTGTGTGGGTTATCATGACATAACACGCAAGCTGATTAATCCGACGGATGATGTTACGCTAAATGTCAAAATGCTTCCCGCAAATGTTCTTACCGAACTCGAAGTTACCGAATACCGTAAGCAGACTGACGGAGTCCAGCGCATAGACCATCAGGCATACAAATACGCCGCAGATGCCAGCGGCGGCTCCATAGAAAGTCTGCTGACCACGATGGCGGGTGTCAGCTCCTCAAATGAAATGTCATCCCAATACTCCGTGCGCGGCGGTTCATACGATGAGAATTCGGTCTACATCAACGGCGTTGAGGTTTACCGACCTCAACTTGTGTCCTCCGGTCAGCAGGAAGGTCTCAGTGTAATCAACCCCGCAATGGTCCGCGAGGTAGAATTCTCAACCGGCGGCTTTCCGGCGGAATATGGCGACAAAATGAGTTCCGCGCTATCAATTACCTATCGCCAACCGGAATCCTTCGAAGGCTCCGTATCTGCGTCGCTTATGGGAGCTTCGCTTGCCCTCGGCACCGGCTCCAAGCGTTTCAGCCAGCTCCACGGCATCCGCTACAAGCGCAACAACTCGCTCCTTTCCTCGCTCGAAACCCATGGAGAATACGACCCTAACTTCTTTGACTATCAGACCAACCTTAACTTCCGCATAAACCAGAAGTGGAAGGTTTCGGTTCTTGGCAACATAGCAATTAATAATTACTCCTTCACTCCCGCTACCCGTAAGACCAACTTTGGGACATCGCAAGATGCGAAACAGTTCACCGTTTACTTTGACGGACGCGAGCATGACCGCTTTGAGACCTACTTTGGCGCGGCAATGCTAAACTTCCGCCCGTCGCGTGCCATGGACTTTACCCTTCTTGCGTCCGGTTATTATACTAATGAACTTGTGTCATACGACATTTCCGGCGAATATTGGCTCGATCAGGCAGGTACGGGCTCCATTGGCGGCGAATTAGGTGTGGGCAAATATAAGGAACACGCGCGCAACCGTCTCAAAGGCTCCGTGTTTACTTTGGCACTGCGAGGTAATACCGGTATCAACAATCATAACCTCAGTTATGGAGTCAGTTTTAATACCGAACGTATCCTTGACCGCTCCCGTGAGTGGGAAATGCGAGACTCCGCTGGTTACTCCCTTCCTTTCAACCCCGATGCCGTCAAAGTTATCTATAACCTCTACTCGCGCCATGACAATCAGACATCGCGTTTTGCCTTTTTCGCTCAGGACTCATGGCGCATAAACTCATCGGCAGGCTACCTGACCGTCAATTACGGTGTGCGCGGCTCCTACTGGAGTTTCAATAAAGAATTCCTTTTCTCCCCGCGTGCGTCGGTCGGCTTTGTCCCTGACGCTCATTCTTCGTGGGCATTCCGTTTTGCTACGGGACTTTATTACCAGAGCCCGTTCTACAAGGAGTATCGTCAGCCTGTTGAGGATGCTGACGGAAACATGATTATACAACTGAACAACGGTATCAAGTCACAACGTTCGCTTCAATTCATTGCCGGAGCGGATTACTCGTTTCGCTCCCTCAACCGCCCGTTTAAGCTTTCGGCAGAGGCATATTATAAAGCATTGGGCAATCTTATTCCATACGAAATCGATAACCTCAAGCTGAACTATACCGGCGTAAACGGTGGCTCCGGCTATGCCATGGGACTTGACATGAAGCTTTTCGGACAATTTGTACCCGGCTCTGACTCGTGGATTTCATTCTCACTGATGAAAACTCAGGAAAACCTCAACGGTGTTAAAGTTCCGCGCCCTACTGACCAGCGTTACTCCGTTGCGCTCTATTTTACCGACTATTTTCCTAAGTTTCCAAAGTTGAAATTCTCGCTAAGAGGCATATTCTCCGACGGACTTCCCGTAACCCCGCCCCGCTCTACCCGCGACCGCGGCTATTTCCGCACACCCGCCTATAAACGTGTCGACATCGGGCTGAGCTATGCCCTCCTTTCCGAGCTGAAAGAGGGAGAAACACGCTCCGGATTCTGGCGTCATTTCAAAAGCATATGGCTCGGACTCGATTGCTTCAACCTTCTCGACATTTCAAATGTCAGCTCATATTACTGGGTTACCGACGTGAACAATATCCAGTATGCGGTTCCTAACTACCTTACTCGACGCCAGTTTAACATACGTCTAAACATTGAATTCTAATGATTGCAGCTATCATCGTTCTCTCCTTGCTCCTTTCAGGTGCTATTATAATGATTATCCGTCTGACGGGGTCGAACTCAGCTCTCCGCGCCCGTCTTGACATAATCGGCACTGATGAGCAACGTTTTCAAACCATAGCCTCACAGGTTATGGCTCAGTCACGTGCCGACCTCCGTACGGAAACTACGACGCAGATGCAGACCCTCCTTGACCCGCTGCGTCGCGAACTCGACTCATTTAGCCGCACGGTCAGCGACAAATACTCACGCGAGGCTGCCGAACGCTTTGCGCTACGTGAGAAAATAGATGAACTGCGTGAACTCAACAGCTCAATCAGCACCGAGACGCGCCGGCTTTACAACGCCTTGCGCGGCAACAACCGCGAGCAGGGAAAATGGGGCGAACTTGTCCTGCAGACTCTGCTTGAAAACGCCGGTCTCACCGAAGGTCGCGAATTTGTCACCCAAAAGTCAAGCGGCGACCTGCGCCCTGACGTGATTGTCAACTTTCCGGGTGAAGGATGCGTAATTATCGACTCAAAAGCGTCCATGAGCGACTATCTCAAATACTGCGATGCAGAGACGGAAGAGCAGCGCACACTTGCCGCCCGCGGTCATGTCGCCTCAGTGAGACGCCATATCGATGAGCTGGCGCGCAAGAGCTATCAGGACTTCATAGGTCGCGAGCGCAAACTTGAATTCGTAATGATGTTCATGCCCAATGAGGGTGCTTACCTCGCCGCCATGCAGTTTGAACCAAACCTATGGGAAGAGGCTTACAATAAGCGCGTCATCATCATTTCCCCCACCCATCTGCTATCGGTTCTCCGATTAGTTGAACAGATGTGGCGTCACGATGCACAAAACAAGAACGCGCTTCGCATTGCCGAAGAGGCTGGCAAGATGTACGACAAATTTGTCGGCTTTGTCTCGGATCTCAACGACGTTGAGCGCGCCCTGACCAAAGCCTCCGACACGCTCACTTCCGCACGCAAAAAACTCGATACCGGCACAGGCAACCTCACTACCCGCGCCCAACGCCTCAAAGAAATGGGAGCCCGCGCCACCAAATCCCTCCCGGACTAATCCGGTTTAGGGTTTAGGGTTTATGGTTTAGAGTTTATAGAAAAAAGAAGGACGAACTCTGGTTTTGTTGCAGTGTTCGCCTTTCAAATTGTTTCAAACCCGTTAATTAATTCCATAGCGTCAAGAAACTTGGAGCGCACAATGGAGAGGCTGGATATTCCTTCACGAGTAGGGGTCACTACCATTTGCAGTATCTTCGCAGCTCGTTCAGCATCCTCCTGAAAAGCTACATAAGAATTTTCCAAATGGTAGAAAATTAAAGAGCCGGAGTACTTCTGATGATAGTACACACCGGCAGAAATAATGCGGCTTGTCATACTGTGCAATGTTTTATTAAAGTTCTATTTCTAAAGCGACGCAACGGTCACATTTACCATTACCTCGTTTTTTCTCTCTACTGGATATTTCCTTTGAGCATTTGTCACAAAAATATCGTTTTCGCTTTTTATGATATATGATACGCTCATCTGGATCGAGGCACTTTGTATTTCTCCATTACAGCCTCGATTATCTGCCCGACCTTGTATTGTTTACGTCTTTAACTCTCTTAAAGTCATACAATATCAAGACATCCAGAGCGCGATCCTCATCTATCAACCTCATAGCGAGCAATTTTTGAATCTGCATCGGAGAAAGTTCTGTGATAGACGAGAGCTTGTGTATTTCTTGTTCTTGTAGTTTAATCATTTTATTTCTTACTTTTAACATTCATTATAGAATAGAGCCAAACGACTATCCAGCACATTCCAATGAATTGAATGAAGCCACCATCAAGACCATTTAGAGGACGACCAATCCAATATGGCAATAAAATCAATAATGTGCCAACACCAAGCCATGCGAACAACACCCCAAGGATAATGCATATCTTAGTCAAATATTGATTGATACGAAACTCTTCACTAAAAGCCATCCAAATTTTTTCATGCTCTTGATGCGGTTGCCAAGACAAATACATCATTAATAGCCAACTGGATATTCCAATGATAGTTAATAACGCAATCAAAATTTTAGCAGGGATGTCCCATTTATATATAGCGGCAGAAAACCCCACCGCGCCTACAGGCAAGATGGGAATGAATATCAACCACCATTTGTACTTAAAGATGTGAGGTCTTTTATTATTCATAATATAGTTTTATAATTGCAAAGTTACTACTTTTTGGTGAATTACTGGACTATCCCTGAGCAAATTCCTCAATTCTGTCTTTGATTTCTTCAATGTCATAGCTCCACTCATCCATAGTATCAATGGCTTCTTGCATTGCTTCTCCACGACTGGAACACTGGAGTCCTTCAGGCATATTGTCCAATGCTTCCTGCTCTTCATCTCTTATTTCACTCAACCGGTCCATTGCTTCGCTGAGTGAGGAAGCCACATCATAAAGAGATATGGGTGAGTTGGGATGTCGGGATCAATTAGAGGCCAGAATGCTACAGCTTGTTGCCTATCATATTATTATCAAGAAGTACATTTATCGATCTATAAATAAATCATCAATTAAATTGCGATGTGTAAAAATATTAAAGTCACATACGACAGTTTTCCTATCTTCATTATCTATCATAGGATATGTGCTATTTCTTTTACGTGACACTACCAGTAAGTCAAAAACGTATTGAGCGTGATTATCATCGAATCTAGCGATATCAATAACTACATATTCATTGTTTGATCTTTTCTTGTAATAATAACCATATTTTGAATTTCGGGGGTGAACAAAATCAAATTGACTTTTTTTTAAATAATCAATTAGACTATCTCTATTATATTTATTACGATATTTACTATCGATACTCATTCCAATCGCATGGTCTAATTCATTAGAGGAAGTTACAATTGGGCAAAAATTCTTAACAATAGATATAGGAATCAGCGAATTCCACTTATTTAGGAATACGTTTCTATATTCACGAGGCATCGCATCATTAAGAATTTGCTTATGTAAAAATTGTAGTATTCGGTTTCTTAATTGGCTTAAATTTTGAAATTTATGTAGCGTGTTATCTTCTTTAATCAAATAAACAAATTTTCCTTCATATTTATACATGAAAATGTTTAACATTTTACAAACCGATACTATATCCTCCTCATCTAAAGGACGTATTGAAGTTTCCTTTTTCCATTTTTATATATAGTTTGCTTAAACAAATCTTCGGCATTAAATTTAGCGATCTCAATTTTTTCGGCACAATCTTCTTCATCAATGTCTTCATAGCAATAATCCCTTCCGATAAAATCTATCTCGAGGCCTCGATTTTCTAAATTTTCATCTTCGTATATCTGAATGACCTCATCTTTAACCTCAGAATAAGTATGAAAATTCATAAGGTAACTAATATACTTATCCAACGTATGTTGTTCTAAGTTAAGCGGTTTTATTCGTATAAGTTTATTCGAATATTCATCGTTTTTAAACTGCTGACTCATCATGTGCAATATTATTTCACGCTTTGCTGTATTTTCCTTAGTAAAGGAGAACTCTTGTTCGATGAATATTTTGTATGCTTTTGAACCATATCTAATTTCATACGTAAAAAAATCTAATGCTGATGCCGTCTCATGAATGATATTATACATCGAAATTACAATGTTACGAATAATTCTGCCTATAGAATCTTTAACATTCTGCGATAGTATCAATACATTTTCCTGTCCAATGAGATTGACGGGAGTGACGTTTAGATGTTTACTCAAAAAGTGAAGAAATAAATCTTTATCCTTAGTTGAGTTATTATCGCCAATCTCCCTTACATATTTGAAACGAGCATACCTACCTTTATTATAGAATTCGCTTAACAGTTGAATAAAAGCGGACTCGCGCTTTCCTAATATCAGTTTTGCATGATGATTGATAAATTCAATTAGCTTTGGATGGCAATGATTATCCCATTTTTTAGTTGGACATAGTTCACCGTCTTTATGCGCCATCAATAAATACGTAATCTTTTCCAATCGTTCTATTCCGACCGAAATATTATATAGAAACAAAAAATACTCATCTTCATTTCTTAATTGAAAAGATCTATCAATTAAATATAATCCTTCATATATAAAGCCGCCGGCAATATGAAGTTCCGTATTGAGATCAAAACTCTTCCACTTAAATTGAGACACTAATTCGTTCATAACTTATAATAATTGTCAATGTAAGTAATTAATTTCATATAATCCAACATACAATTAATTATGGGATTATAATTAAGACATTAATTTAGTCATAATTTAGCGCAAAGGCATCTTGATAAGTTATGACGGAGCGATTGTCCTTGTTCTCAAGCCAGCCTTTTTCATGATGGCTTGTCTCGGAGATTTCACCGGCACTCATCTTTGAAAACAAAGCGCAAACTCTTTCAACTGTGCTCAGTTCAGACTCGCTGAGTTTGTTGCTTGTATCCTCAATAGCTTCCAATTTGATGCCACTCTGTCCGCTCGGATAAACAAATTCCTCCATATCTATTCCGGGGAGAGAGCTATATAGCGCACCCCAATGTTCAGGAACCGGCCCAAACGGTAAGGCTCTATAAGTAATGCCCGTTATTCCATAACCATGCTTCTTATAATGGATGAAATCAACATAGAAAAGGAGCTTGTTCATTTTGGTGACAAATGTAGAGCCAATGGTTGAGATAATAAGTCGCACAACATTTGCAACTTTATCGGCGGACAATAACCGAAAGCCGGTATATTCCGAAGGTTGTACGATTGGTTTATAATCACCATGGGCTGTCTCAACTTTCTTTCTGATTCGTTGATATTCCTGCTCACTCATCTCAGGTTTAGAAGCTTCAACAAATGACAAGAAAACATCCTTTTCTCGAGCTGCAATTATGGTTCGGGCATTGGAAACACTCGGCACTTCACCATCTTCGTACATACGGTATTGGTTTATTCCGAAACCAAGTATCTGCGCCATTTTTGCAGCCGAAAGTCCATAGTGTTCTCTTATTCCGGAGATTTCATCCGGAAACGGAATTCCGTGTTTGATACGGTATTGATTGTATATCTGAAAAATATTTGCCTCATCCATTTCAGTCGTAGTCCACATTTCACCATCTTCGTCAATGATTCCGGTATGTACGTAGGAAAACTCCTCCTTTCGGAAGGTGGCAATTCTTATTTCCTGAAAAAATTTTTCTCCGGGTAAAAGCTTGTTATTCATGTGTTTCATTCTTTAAAGGATAAGACATAGGATGTTCCGCTTTATGGAACGAAATACATATGGTATGGGCGTTGGGCTTGCCAAGGGTAATCTTTATATAGATTTCATTGCCTCTCACGTCTTTCCCGAACACCCACATCTCACCTTGATTATTCAGCGCATCTACAATCGGGCCTTCGGAATAATCATAGCAGCTGAGGTTCATTATAACCTCCATTCGTTGATTAGGAGTTATGCCTAACTCAATGAGGCTGTTCTGGTTTTTCTGTCGGTCATCGCGGAAGCGAATTCCGAAGATTCTGACCTTTAGACTAAAATCCTCCAAGAATTTTTCTACTTGCTCTTTTGTAATCATACTGCAAAGATAATAAATCCTTGCATATAATACAACTTTATCGTTGTATTTTTAATTACCACATGAAAAAACGCGTCATTGCATGAAAGTAACTCACTGCTTGCGAGAGAAGTTACCGGCACGCGAGACGCATGCAACACCCAAAACCTTTTAGTCTTGATGTGTTAACTTATGAATTATAAAGGGGGAGGTATTGCTTGGTAAAAGCCGCCTAACGAGTTTAGAGACAACTTTATAATGTTATTTGGCGGTGGAGGTGGAGGTTGTGGTGCCGTTGCTGAGGGTGTAGGAGGTTCCTTTGACTAATTTGGGGAGGGAGACAAGGACTCCGCCGCCTTGACTGCCGCCGGGTCCACCACCCCAGCCGCCGGGTCCCATGACCGGGGGCGGAGGAGGAGGTAACATTCCGCCGTTCATGTGCATTGGCGGAGCGGGACGCCAACCGCCACCACTGCCCGAAGATGAGTAATCAGCAGGAATAATGAATTCGGCAAGAATTTCGGAACCGTTCTTGACCTGAAGCGTCTGTCCGGCACTTAGACTGATGTTTGAGGTTAGATATGGCTGGGTCGAGGCAGAGCTTGACGACGGCACTGAGTTATTGCCACCGACTCCGAGAATCGTTCCCCCGGTGAATATCACAGTATAGCCCTCTTCCTCGTTAGCGTCCAGTCCACATTCAGGCGCGCGAGCTCCGAATGCGCGGACTATGCCTCCGCTGATGTACATATTGCCGTTTGAATCCAATCCGTCGTTATTTTTCGCAATTACAGTAATGTCACCACCGGAAATATACATATGGCTCGATGAGTTGATTGCGTCATCATAGGCATTGACTGCGATGGTGCCCCCACTGATAGTCAGAGTGGTTTTCGACTCGATACCTTCGCCGCCATTGCCGGAGGTGGTAACGTCAATATTTCCGCCAGAAATCAGCACGGTACCGTCTACTTTCATTCCTTTGGGCGACGCCTTGAGGTCACTACTGATTCGGTCAGCGTTACCGGTATAATTCTGACTGAGGGAACTTCCGGAATATACCGCCATACCGCCTGAGGTCTTGACAGTTATGTCACCGCCACTGATAGTAAGGTTGCCATCGGCACTGATGCCCTTGCCCCCTCCTCCTGTCGCCGTCAAGTTGAGCGCACCGCCGGAAATCAATATATCTAAATCAGAAGCGATGCATGAGGTCGCCTTGACCTTCTTTTCGGTAGTGTCATAAACAGCAGAACCTGATACCGAGGCCGTAATCGTGCCGCCTGAAATGGTCAGATTGTCATTTGACTTTATGGCTTTCTCTGCCGCGGCAGTCGCCTTAACGGTCAGCGAGCCTTCGCCTGAAATCTCAGCAGGAGTCTTGAATCTGAGTGTAGGCTTTTCAGATACGGTGCCGGAGGTCAGCGAGTTATCGCCTGTAAGAATCACGTCAACTTTGCCTGAGCCGGTAAGACTTACCGCAGCATCCGACGGATTTTCTAACGTAAGGTTGTCAAGACGTAAGCTCACCGGACTGTTAGTTTTAAGTGCAAACTGACCAGACGCGGACGCTCCGGAAACAGTTACCGACAATGACTGAGTAACCACAACGTTAACGTTCGCCCCATTAACCTCTACGGTTGCAACCTTTGCCAATTCACACGGCATAAGCACGTTGGCACCTCCATCGGTATAAGTTACCTTAATTTCCGAAGGAACAATCGCGTCATCAATGAAAATCCTGCTACCGGCAGTAAGGTCATATACCTCACCATTGATAGTAACGGTTTTGCCGTCATTAAAAAGCATCTCGCCGGCAGACTCCGACGCTATCATATAGGTTACACTACCCTGCTGAATATTAAGCGTTTCAGCTCCTGCCAATACTGGCATAATTATGGCGAAAATGTATGCTAACTTTTTCATTTTATAATCCTTTTCTCTGGCTTGTCAGCAAATTTGAATACATAAGTTCCCGCGGGGAGCAATTTCTCAGCAGTCTTAACAGACTTGTAGTCACCAAGTCGTTCTCCTTTAAGTGAAAACACCGTAACGTCGTCCGAAGCTGTCGTTTCTTCAATATCGGATACTTCCTCGGTAAAACGCATCGAGGCGAGCAATGACAAGTCGAGCTCTGCTTTAGTCACGTCATTGCAGACCAAAAGCTTTCCATCACTACCTACGGTCATTGACAGCGATGTGGTTGCAAAAGAACATTCCGTTCCATCTGTCATACGAAAAGTCAGGTAATGCGAACTCGCAAACACAGCCGCTGCCCCAAACATAAATCCAAATGATAATATCAACTTTTTCATATCCGCAAAAATAATCAAATTTCCCATAAAACTCAACCAAATTCAACGAAACCGCCAAAAATTTAAGCCGGAGGCTTATAAATTGAGATATAACCCCCGATGACCATAGGGAGTCGGGGGACACTACTCAACCCAATATATAGCCCCGGAGGTGCGCCTTGTATCACAGACAAAACGTCCATCCCGGACTTCCATTATTGACACCAACAACCCCCGACTCCTTCGCCATACGGCTCAGTCATCGGGGGTTATAATCAATTTTCAGACCTCCGGTCTATTATCTCAAATCATTTGGATGAAGGGACAATTCTGCTGAATTGTATAATCGACAAAATTCATCATCCAATCCTGTTCCAAGATGATGCTGTTCTTGGTTTTTGATATACTCTATTACGGAATGCTTCTGCTCAGGAGAAACACTACTTGCAAAGTAATCCTCAGCCCACCCTCTAAAATCGGGGAACCGAGCGTCTGATTTCATCCATCCACTTGACCGACTCTTAATATTTTGCATCAAGGTAGATAAGCTTGCAGACGGGTGCAGATTAATCAGCATATGCACATGATTTTGTATTCCCCCAATACGTGACAATGAACAGTTTAATTTTCTTATCTCAGACCAAATAAACCGATAAAGATGTTCACGCATGTCAAGAGGAATGGTCATTTCTCTCGATTTGGTACAGAATACAATATGATAATATGCAGCAACCTTACTCATGTACTTTAGAAGTGGGAGGAGCCGTCGAAACAGTGGGTGCAGATTTTGCACTTGGGGAGTCCGATGCTTTCCACAAGGGTCTCAATCGGATTGAATTTGAGCGACGACAATCCGAAGTGACTGCGTATTTTTTCCACCATGGCGTTATATCGCGGCGAATTAGTCGTAGCATACTCGTCGAGATGTGCATCCGGTGAACCTTCCAGCTCCTCGATAATGCGACGTGTCAGCAACTCCATATCGCTCTTCGATGATGTAAAGCCAACGTAACGGCATCCATAAATCAGCGGCGGACAAGCTATACGCATATGCACTTCCTTGGCACCGCAAGCATACAACTCCTTGACATTATCGTTGAGTTGAGTTCCGCGCACAATGGAATCATCACAGAACAGAGCGCGCTTACCTTCAAGCATTGCCCGATTGGGAACAAGCTTCATCTTGGCTACAAGATTACGCATCGACTGGTCAGCCGGAGTAAATGAGCGAGGCCATGTAGGAGTGTATTTGCAGATACAACGATGGTAAGGCACACCATGACCGGCGGCATAACCGAGAGCCATGCCCGTACCGGAATCAGGAATACCGCACGCACAATCTACCTCAGTGTTGTCAGACTGCCCCATGGCGAAACCTGAAGCAAATCGGGTCTGCTCCACATTCTTACCTTCGTAACTTGATGTGGGGAAACCATAGTAAACCCATAGGAAAGAGCATATCTGCATTTCTTCGCCGGGAGCCCGGAGCTGGGTAACACCATCTGCCTTGATTTCTACGATTTCACCCGGACCGAGGTCACGCACATAATTGAACTCCAGATTAGGGAAGGCTGTACTCTCTGATGTAGCAGCCCATGCACCTTCCTTCTGTCCGAGAATGATGGGAGTACGACCGAGATGGTCACGAGCGGCGATAATCGAGCCGTTTTCAGTCAAAATCAAGAGTGAGGCGGAGCCTTTTATCTTTTTATAGACGTTTTCTATACCTTCAACAAAGGTTTTGCCGCTATTAATCAACAATGCTATAAGTTCGGTCTGATTAGTATAACCGGAACTCAGTTCTCCGAAATGAACGCCTGCGTCAAGGAGTTCACGCTCAAGCTCCTCAATGTTGCATACCTTTGCAACGGTAACGATAGCGAACTTTCCGAGGTGGCTATTAATAATAATAGGCTGCGGGTCTGTATCACTGATTATGCCGATACCGGTATTGCCCTCGAACTTGGCAAGCTCAGACTCGAACTTAGTGCGGAAGTATGTACTCTCGAGCGAGTGAATTTTGCGACAGAAACGGTGACTGTCAGCATCATAAGTTACCATACCGCCACGGCGGGTACCGAGGTGGGAATTATAGTCAACTCCGTAAAAAAGATCGGTGCGGCATTTGTGCTTGGCAGCGATTCCAAAAAAGCCTCCCATTTGAGTAGAAAAAAGTTTTGTTAGTTGTTTTATCCGGGAAATAAAAAAATGAGAGATAAGAGTTGATGGCTCTTATCTCTCATGAGTATGCGATATTAAATCCAGCGTACCCAAGCGAAATCCTGACGATGAGGAAGCGCGGGGTTCGAGGGGTAAATTCGGAATGCGTAGCGGAACATACCGGGCTCGTTATGAACGTGGTGGAGTTTATATGTTACCACGTCGCCATCCTGACTTACAGGCTTGAGAGCGACAGCCTCGGTAAACTGCTCTTCACCATCTTCGCTAAGGAAGGCAACACATTCAACTCCGAGGTCCTTTCCAAGACCGTTGGTGTCAAGCACCACGGTTGCCTCATGGACGGTACCGGTAACACTTGAACCTACACCATCGTCCTCAACACTGATTACCTTGACGCCGTCCCACTTTTCGGCAACAGCCTGCTTCCAAGCCGCGATTGCCTTTGCCTCGGCAAAGTCGTTTGCTTTAAGAGCGGCAGAGCGTTTGCCTTCCTTGGTATAGAAGCGGTCAATGTAGTCATTAATCATGCGGGTCATGGTGAAGTGAGGAGCTATGTGACCCAGAGAGTTCTTGATGCGCTGAATCCACTTGGGAGAGTAACCGGAAGAGTTCTTATCGAAGTAGAGCGGAATAATCTCGTTTTCAAGCATTGAGTAGATGGTTGCGGCATCGAGCTTATCCTGCTGTGACTGGTCGGTGTAAGTGCGCTTATCGGTAAGAGCCCAACCGCCTTCTTCATCAAAGCGGAAACCTTCATACCACCAACCGTCAAGTACGGAGAAGTTAAGCACACCGTTCATCAGAGCCTTTTCGCCGGAAGTACCGGAAGCCTCGAGAGGACGGGTCGGAGTGTTCAACCAGATGTCAACACCGGTAACAAGACGTTTTGCAACAATCATGTTGTAGTCCTCAAGGAAGATAATCTTGCCGAGGAACTGAGGCATACGGC